>JBNLAV010000030.1:0-3186 GCA_050302315.1 Desulfobacteraceae bacterium | reverse complement strand
GTGGTCAAGCGGCTGCCCAAGACCCGTTCGGGCAAGATCCTGCGCGGCACCATCCAGAAGATCGCCGACAACAAAGAGTGGAAGATGCCGGCCACCATCGACGACCCGGCCATCCTGGACGAAATCACCGATGCGCTGCAGGAAATCGGCCTGGCGAAGGCAAGGTCCTGAGGTGGAAAGGATGCATGACACCCGCGGATACCCGGTTCCGGGCAATTGGTATTGCCGTGGTTTCTATCTTCCGGGTATTTCGCTGTCATCTGCTTGAAACGTCCTTTGGTGTGTTGCGGCGCTCCATCGCTTGCTCTGTCGCCGCCCTTTGCAGGCAAAAGCCTTGCCGGTCAGCCTGCAAAGGGCTCGCATCCAGCGAGGCGGGGCGGTTTGCGGAAAGAGAAATCTTCCGTATAATCGCTGCGCCCTCATTTGACTTTAATAACCCGAAACGGGCTATTATTGTCTCACGCATCGCAAATCACAAGTAATTCAAAAAAATATTAAGGTATCGCATACCATCTATGGGACAAAAATAGCCCATCTAAAATAAATGCGGTTCATTCGCAGAATCATGGTTTATGGAATAAAATATCAATGGAATCAATGATCTTTTATGATTAATTATCGGGCGGCATACGAATTGCTCCTGTTGAGCTTGCATTAATAGCAAAAGGATCGCCCGAAAAACAGATTGGATCGGCAACCACACTGGTTCAATGGGTAAACAGAAAGGAGTCGCATTACTATTTCTCGCTTCAGCCGCACCTGCGATCAGCTCTCGGGCAAAGGTTAACCAAAGCCAAACAGGAGAACAAGAATGAGTGGTGTGAGTTGGGTTTACATCATGCTT
This sequence comes from Desulfobacteraceae bacterium, assembly GCA_050302315.1. Lineage (GTDB taxonomy): Bacteria > Desulfobacterota > Desulfobacteria > Desulfobacterales > Desulfosarcinaceae > JARRKU01. The sequence continues at coordinate 2,342 of JBNLAV010000030.1, read as the reverse complement.
GGGCTTTACATCGTTTATTGTGTTTATGTGGGGCTCAAAGGCTATTTCACGACCAAAACTTCGGCTGATTATGCAGTGGCGGGGCGATCCATCCCGTTTATCGCCTTTCTTATGGCCGCTTCGGCCGCCTCTTTCAGCGGATGGACCTTTATCGGGCATCCCGGCGCCATATGGGCGGCCGGCCTGGTCTACGCGTTTTGCTCCATGTTTGTGGTGGTGATTCCCATGACGGGGACTTTTTTCGCTAAGCGCAACTGGCTGCTGGGCAAACGTTACGCTTTCATCACACCGGGCGATATGTATGCCTACTATTACAATAGTGAAGCGCTGCGCTGGCTCACAGTGATTACGGCGGTGCTCTATTCCATCTTCTATTCCGCCGTCCAGCTGCTGGCGTCGGCCGCCCTGTTCAATGTGATCTGCGGGGTGCCCATGACCGTGGGGGCGCTGTTTATGGCGCTGATCGTCTGGTTTTACATCGTGGCCGGCGGCATGAAGGCCAGCACCTGGGTGGGGGTGATCCAGTTCGTCCTCATGATCGGTGGGATCATTATCCTGGGCGCCTATGTGCTGGCCCAGTTCGGCGGTTTCAACAGCTTCATCGCCGAAGTCAACCGGCTGGAGAGCAAGTATCTGGAAATTCCAGGATTGGTCTACTTCGGGTTGGGCCGCAAATGGACGGCCATCTATATCTTGACCTATATGTTCGCCCTGATGGGCATCCAGAGTTCGCCGGCGTTCACCATGTGGAACTTCGGGATCAAATCGCCCAAGCCTCTGGCCTGGCAGCAGACGTTTATGACCGTCTTCGTGGTCGGTTTCTCCCTCTTTTTCTTTTCCGCCTTCCAGGGGTTGGGCGCACGCATCCTCCAGATGCAGGGGGTCGAAGGCTTTGCAAATCTGGCCAAGGACGTTTCGGTGGTGCCTTTGCTGATGAAAAGCTTCCTGCCGCCGGTGATGTTGGGCATCGTCTTCATGGGCGCCATTTCCGCCATTCACTCCACGGCCGCGCCCTATGTGGGAACGGGCGGTTCGATCCTGCTGCGGGATGTCTACTGGCGTTATATCCGTAAAAAGAAGGCCAGCGATGCCGAGCAGATCTGGGTGAACCGTATCTTTGCCACTGTCATCACGGTCCTTGCCCTGGTGGTGGGGTTGACCTCCAAGGCGATGCTGGTGATCCTGGGGGCCTTTGCCACCTCCTTCGGCGTGCTCATGTACATCCTCAGCCTGGGCGTGCTCTGGGGATGGAAGTTCCCCCGCATCGGCGCCATCCTGGGGCTCATCGTGGGGATGCTGGCCGTGGTGGTCACCTACAACTACAAAATTCTGACCATCCACCCGGCGGTATGGGGCACTGGTCTGGGACTGATCGTGGCCTATCTTTGCCGGGGCATCGGCCTCAAGGATGACCAGGAGACCACCGAGCGCCAGCAGGAGGTCCGCGAGTGGCTGGCGGATGTGGACACACCCAGTCCGGCCGGAAAGAAGTGGCGCAAGGCGTGCAAGGTCCTCGTGCCAACCTGGTTTATCTTCGCCATCGGGCCCGGTGCGCTGCTGTCGAGCAAGGCCTTCAGCTTTGCCGGTTTTCCGCCCATCTGGTCGTGGCAGATCGCCTGGTGGATATTCGGCATCGTCATGATGTGGGCGCTTTGCTTCAAGGCGGAATTCTCCACCGAGACCGAGTACATGCTTGAAGAGGCGGAAAAAGGCCTGCAGGTCGTGGAACAATAACCGGAAGCGGTCCTTGGAAAGGACAGCGAGGAGTCGATACCATGAAAAATGAAGATGTGTGGATGATTACCCTGGTCTTGTTTGCCATCGTTTGGACAGCCGCCTTTGGATGGGGCGTCTTCGGATAGATCCATGGCGCAATCGGCGCCGGGACTGGCAACCGGTGCCGGGTGCCCTATGGGATGCACCGGTGCCCCCGCATTCCTGGGGGGGACATGCCGGCGGGCACTGTGTGCAACCCCGCGTTGGCCGCGGTCACAGCGACAAATAGTGAACGGCGGCAAGACGCGGGACAGGCAAAAAGGGTGCGCTCGGAACAGCCGGACAGGGCCGGAATGCTTGTCCGGCGCCCTGCCCTCTGCCGGGGACCGCGGCCAAAGGTCCCCGGCAGAGGGTTGCGGCAATCCCACTCACAGTTTCAAGTTTAAACACAAGGGGGCGGATGGCCCCGGGAACCCAAAACTATCTTCGGTTGTGAATACTGCCGACGAATGCGAAGGAGGCGACCATGACCAATGCATATGAAGCAGCGTATAAGCGTTCCATAGAAGATCCCGACGGCTTCTGGGGTGAGGCGGCAAAAGAGATCGTCTGGACCAAGCCTTATG
>JBNLAV010000029.1:0-3476 GCA_050302315.1 Desulfobacteraceae bacterium | reverse complement strand
GTCGTGCGTTACCGACACGATGCCGTCATCAACGCCGTCATCGATAACCGGGTTCTCGACCGGATTGGGTTCCGGGCTCTCGTCCAGCAGGAACGCATCGGCGGCAACCGCCGACACGACGCCAAGCGTCGGGCCGTCATCCTCGATGACGAAAAAGCCGCTGGACAGGTCGAGATCGACGACAAGCGTGTCGTTATCTTCATCGGTCAAGGTCAGTTGAAGAACCAGAGTATCTGCCGCAAGAGCAATCGACTCCGCATCGTCCCGGTCCGGATTGGTTCCGTGCCAGATGTTCTTGTCCTGGGTGAAGGTCACATTGCCGGACCCGTCCACCGCGATGGTGAAATAGGTGTTGCCTGGCAAAACCTCCACTTCCGTGGCAGCTGTCGAGCCGGTGATCGTTTTACCGTCCGCGCTCAAATAGAGCGTGATTCCGGCTCCCTGAGTAAAATCACTATCCGTCGTGTTCAGCGCGTAGAGCCCTGAGGCAGTTCCGTCCAGACCGGATTTGAAGGCATATGTGGCCGTTCCGTCGGCATCTGTGCCAAAGTTAGGCACACCGAAATTGCCCGCAAGGTTCTGGGTTACCGAAACGACGCCGTCGTCAACGCCATCGTCAACAACTGGGTCTTCGGCCGGATTGGGCTCCGGGCTCTCGTCCAGAACGAAAGGTTCGGGCTCGGCCGATTCCCCGGTAATTGTCGGTCCGTCATCCTCGATGAACAGGGCCGGGCCCACATCAAGCTGCGCGGTCGAAACTTCCAGAAGCTTGAAGCCACCGATGTCCCAGTCAAGCGTGCTTGAGTCCTCGCCGGTGTTCCAGATCTTGACCCGGTTGTGATCCGTGAGTGTCGTGTAATTGATCGAATCCTTTGCCCTCAGACCGACGATCGTGGCGCTGCCATCGGCATTGAAGGTCACACTGAGCATGAAAGTTTCCTGATTTCCACCTTTGCCAACGGTTCTCATGACGGAGTCAATGTCTCCGGGACCGTCGTCAGTTGCGACCAGCAGGACGTTGCCGTCGCCGTCCTTAACGGTGACTGTCTCGATATTTATGATGGTGTCATCGCCAAGGCCCGTTACGAAGTCATCATTCGGCGCAGGTGTGGTCAGAGTTTCCTTTTCGGTGAAGAGGGCAACGATGGTGGCTTCCGCGTAGGGCGAGCCACCCTGCGTTTGTGAGATCGACCATTCAACCTCTTTGGCGGACAGTAGGGAATCATAATCGATGATGCTGGTGTCGCTCTTGTCGAGGCTCAGAAGGGACGGAGAGTCTTTCACGAACGTGAAAACGACAGCCTCGCCATCGGGATCGTCACTCGGTCCGAGACCGAAACCGTCCAGCATCTGGTTGCTGTTGCCGATGGTGGTTTTGCCGCCCCCCTTGCTGGTATTGATGGTCTGGTCCTGCTCGTCCGAAATCACGATGATCTGGCTGTTCTGGTCGCCAAAGGCGTTCCAGTTGTTCTGCCCCGAATCCAGTGTGTTCAGATCGAAATCAAGCTCGGAGGAAACCGAAATAAACAATTTGTCGGCAAGAATGGCCACCGCCTCGTCATAGGTGGAACCGCCGTTCGGATGTTCGATGTTTTCGAACGTCATCATCCAGATCTTGGCGCCGATCAGGTTGCCGTCATTGTCGTATATTTCCTCTATGTAGGCAGCGAAGACGATCCGATTATCGGATTCAGCACGGCCAAATACGATATTGTCATTCTCCGTGTCCGTGAAGAGAAGGATATCCGCACCATCGGACGCCGCGTTGAGACCGCTATCGTCATCGACAGGATCGCCGGTCAGCGGATCGCCATTCGCGTCAGTGAAACCGATATTGCTGACGTCGCCGGAGGCGCTGATTTCGATGAAATCGTCAGGGCTTTCCGCAACGCGGCCACCATCCGGATAGGTCGTTGAAAGATTAAGCCCCCCGTCAATAATCGCACCGAAGAGCCTGTCGTAAAAGTCTGGAACTTCGGTCTGTAGCGTTGTTAGCGAGACGTCATTGTCATCCGCGTCTCCTGCAGGGAAGGGCGGATTGGGGGTGTCGGTTGCGTTCTGCAATCCGGCGCTTTCATCAAGCGTAGTGGTGCCATTCAGCGAAAAGATTATAGCCATTTTATCCTCCCCATCGCCTGCCGTTCCAGACGCACGGATTTTTCAACCACAAAGTCGGGTTCCATCCGGGCCGCCTGCGTGCGCCGCTATTGGGAGAATGAGGCACTTCGAGGCGATGATCTCGCCTGTCCGAAAAATGAAGTTTCCCGCCCCCGCCCGTTGAGGCGGAAGCCGGCAGTAAAATAGGTTTCTATTGTTTCTTTTGGCCTGACGGTCGTATCGACAGCGGACAAACTTGCCGTTTAAGCGCGGTTCATTGCCGTTGTGAAATGGCCGTCAAACGGATGTCTCCGTTTACCTCACCCGCTTCGTTCCCAGTCAACGGATGCTTTATGCTGGCCTTGAGCCATAAAAGCTCAGTGAGTGGATCCCATTGATAACTCTCCAACCAGGGCGAGAATTTGCTTCTCAATTCCCTCGCCAAGTCTTGCCGGCCACCTGCCCAAGCCCCACTAGCCTGCAAGTGGGGGGTGGCGGCAGAGACATAATTCTGCCCAGCGTGAAATGTAGCGGAATACATCATGAGGTCCAACAAATTTTATAAGTCTATTTAAGCAAATATTGACGATGATCTAAATTTTGATAGAGAAAAGTAACTACATAAGCGTTTTTCTCAATGCAATTTGTAATAAATTATGACTGTACTGCGCATTACGCTACGTAAGTTCTGCGAAGGTTCTTGCAATTACTTGATGGCGGGTGCCTTTTGTGCAATTTGTAAGTGTGCCTCCGGATATCCGATGAGCAGTCTCATGATCGCAATTGCCTGTCCTGAAAGGGGCCGCTGTGCGGCAGTGCGGGAGAGATCGCTTCAGGCGATCATGCTAACCGGGATCAAGGGATGGGAGGCTCACCGGCAAAGTGCTTGCGAGCGACGATCTGACGAACCGGATGTCATCAGGGAGTGCGCTCACGGGTCCATCCGATTCGCCAATGAGCGGGCGTCATTTCCCGCGAATTGGAGCGGTGAAGCTCTAGCCAATCGAAATTTTCCCTCTTTTCCACTACCCAATGCCGCCCCCGGTCCGGGGCCGTCAGCCGGTCCTTCAATTCGGTGATCAGGCATTTGGAAAGCAGGCGGCCGGGCTAAAAAGTTTCATACGGCTAAGAAGCTTGTCCCGACCTAAAGTTAGTTGCAGCACTTATGGCGGCGAACCGGAAATCGAAAATATAAATGTGTTTTATGGAACGTGGCGGGACCATTAAGCATCTCAAATTTGCGGCGCAATCTTCCACAGTCATAGGTTTATGGACTTCCTTCCTGCACGTAAAGCATCGTCTCTTCCAAATTCGGTGATGAGAACCTGAATCGTCAGGTGATCATAATTTGCAACGTGAGGACCTATGCATCCAGCAGG
>JBNLAV010000028.1:0-10921 GCA_050302315.1 Desulfobacteraceae bacterium | reverse complement strand
AAAAATCGAGTGCATCCGGCGGGGAAGCTTGAGTTGGCACTTTGGGCTTCCGCGCGACGGGAGACTGTTGGCCGGGGGGATGTTGCCCTATGCCATCGAATGGCTGACCGATGGGCACCCATCCGCCAAGATGGCGGATCTGGGCTGCAAACTGGCCGATATTCAAATCCACCACCCTTATGCGGCGTGGCTTCACTCCATGTTGGAATCCATCGGAGCGGCAAGCCTCGTGAAAGTCATTGAACTGCCCAGAGACGATACCCCCTTTTTGAAGGTCGATATCGATACACCGGGCGGCTTGAAGGAGCTTTCAACCATAACGCGATGACCGTCGGAAAGATCATTCGATAAGGAGACGCGCATGATTGACACATCCAGTTTCACATTGTTCGTTACCACTTCCATTGCCGTCATATTGATGCCAGGACCGGCCATGTTGTTCGTCATTTCCAATGGATTGACGCGGGGACCGGCGGCCGGCATATCGGCAGCGCTGGGCACGACGACGGGCGTGTTCTTCCACATGTTTTGCGCCGCCTTCGGCTTGGCGGTCATCTTGAAGACTTCTGCGGCGGCCTTTGCCATCGTCAAATTTACCGGCGCAGCCTATCTGCTTTACCTGGCCATCAAAACATTGTGCTGCAAAGACGCTTTGATCGATCCGCTGGACAAAAGCAGTAAGACCGGACATTCCATATTCCTGCAGGGCATTTTCATCAACATCCTGAACCCCAAACTTTCGATATTTTTCCTGGCATTTCTTCCCCAGTTCATCGACCCCGGGCTATCTTCGGCCGCTACACAGACCCTGGTACTGGGAACCATTTTCATTGCGATGACCATTGTTATTTTTATCTGCTACGGCCTCTTTGCATCCTTATTGCGCGAAAAAGTATTGAACAGCCCCAAACTGCTCAAAACCGTTAAGTGGTGCTTTGCATCCGTATTTATGGCGCTGGGCGTAAGACTCGCATTGTCCGAAAAATAAAGGGGCCTCGATGAAAAAAGCAATTGGAGCACTTCTCGTTTTATGGCTGGTCCTCGGAGCTGCTGTCGCAGCGGTCGCCGAAGCACCGGTCTGGAAGATCGTCAAGGGTGAGCACCATCTTTTTATCGGGGGAACGATCCATGTATTGTCCAAGTCGGATTATCCCCTGCCGGCGGAATTTGAAAAAGCCTACCGCCAATCGGCGATGATGGTCTTCGAAACCGACATGCAGAAACTGCAATCGCCCGAATTTCAACAGCGTTTGATGAGTATGGTCACATTCACCGACGGCCGCACAATCCAATCCGTCCTGAACGAAGGAACTTACCGGCGGCTTGAGCAGCATCTATCCAGCAGAGGCATACCGATGACCGGTTTCGAACGGTTCAAACCGGGTATGCTGGCGGTGACATTGACCTTGATCGACATGCAGCGCCTGGGCCTCATGGGGGCCGGCGTCGATGAATTTTTCAGCCTCAGGGCCGTCAACGACCGGAAAAAGCTCGGACAACTGGAATCCGTGGATGAGCAGCTGGCCTTTCTGGCGACCCTGGGCGATGGACGCGAGGATGAACTGATCGACTATACCCTGCGCGACATCCAACGGCTCCCCCAATTGATGGCCTCTCTCAAGGCCGCGTGGCGTAAGGGCGACAGAGACAAGATCCGGGAGATCGCCATCGCGCCGATCAAAACGGATTTCCCCGTCGTCTACAACCAGCTGCTGGCCGATCGCAACAAGGCATGGTTGCCGAGGATTGAGGCCATGCTCAAAACAAAGGAAATAGAATTCGTGCTGGTGGGCGCCGCTCATCTGGTGGGCGAAGACGGCATCCTGAAACAACTGGCCGCACGGGGGTATTCGATCCAGAGGCCCTGATGTCTCAGGATAGGCTTTCGTAGACATCGCGGTAATTGGAATAGAGCTCGTATACTCTGTATTTCAACTCTTTGATCCGATCAGACATCTTCTTGTCCAGCCAGCGCGGCTCGCTGATGGAGAAAAGCGCATTGGCCAGTTCGTCGATGACATGTTCGGTGGCTTCGCACCATTCGCTGGTGCACGCATGGGCCATGTCACCGGCCTCCCGGATATCTTTTTCCAACTTGGCGAGGGACTTTCCCAAAGCGGCCACGTAAATACCCCATGCTTCCGCCATCTCTTTCTGGATTTCATCTTTGGGCATGCTCATCATGCACCTCCTGTATTTTTTTAAAAATAGGATCGTTTGTCACAGGGTCAACCCCGTGCCGAACCGGCTCACTTTCCGGGTTTGGCACGGGCGGTGGGCCGGGCGCTGAGCGGATCGTCCGGCCAATAGTGTTTGGGATAGCGGCCTTTGAGCTCTTTTTTAACATCCAGATAGCTGCGCCGCCAGAATCCTGCCAGATCCCGGGTTACCTGCACCGGCCGGCCGGCCGGCGAGAGCAGATGGATCAACAGCGGCTGCCGGTTTCCGGCAACCGCGGGGGTCTCTTCGAGGCCGAACATCTCCTGAAGGCGTACCGCCAGCACCGGCTCTTTTCCGGTATAGTCGATGGGAACCCTGGAACCGCTGGGGACCACCCAGTGGGTCGGCGCCAGGGTGTCGAGCTGCCGATGCTGTTCATGGGTCAGGCGTCCCATCAGCGCCCCCCTGAGATCAATCCTGGCGAGTTCGCGCAGGTTGGCGACACCCGGCAGCCAGGGTGTGAGCCATTCCAGATCAGCCATCAGATTTTGGTCGGAAAGATCCGGCCACCCCCCCTGACTGCCCAGCTTATCGTGAAGAAAGCAGACCCGCGCCTGCCAGTTGCGCAGGAATTTGGTCCATGGCAGGACGGCCATGCCGTTTTGGACGATGCCATCCATCATGGCGGCCATCACCTGCTCCTGATCCGGTTGATGGACGGGGCGGGTTTCGATGGGTATCGCGCCCATGCGCAGCGTTTCTCGGGCGGAGACGGATTGGGTGCCGGCATCCCAATGGATCTCGGTTTGTCGCTCCATTCGTTCGGCGAACTGGGATTCCAACAGGTCCCGACGATACGCGACCGCTCGAAAGACACGCCCGTCATTGCGCCGTCCGTCGGCCTCCACGGCTACGATATACGCCTCGGAGGCCATGGGATCTAGCGGGTCGAGTCGCACCCCCTGGCCTCCGGTCATCGTGTATCGCCCACGGGCGGCCTTGCGCCTTGCGGCAATACGGTCCGGATAGGCCCATGCCAGCAACTGCCCCAGGCAGACGTCCGCATCAGGTCCCGAGGCCGCGGATTGGCCGAATCGCTCCGACAAACGATCGGCCACTTTGATGATCCGGTGACAGACCTTCTCATTGATGCGTGCCGAAGCGAGACTGAAAGAACGGCCCGTCCGCCGTGCCTGGATCAAATCGTACCGGAGCCGCAAGTCGACATCCCGGGCACCGGAATAAAAATTCAGCGGATCCTTTTCGGTCAGCAGGGCCGCCACGTCGCAGGCTGCGTGTTGCTGTCCAATGCGACGGGCCATCAGCACCATATGGGAGAGCCGGGGGTGCAACGGCAGGGCCGCCATCTTCCGGCCGTGGTCAGTTACGGCGTTCGTTCTATCCAGGGCATCCAGGGACCTCAGCAATTCACAGGCGCTGGAAAAGGCGCCCCGGGGCGGTGGATCCAGCCACTTGAGGTCATCCGCATCACGAACGCCCCACGCGGCCAGGGTCAAAACAAGGTTGCACAGATCGGTCTCCAGGATTTCGGGCCGCCGGTCCGGTATAAGGCTCGGATTGACCGCTTCGGACCACAGCCGCAGGCATACCCCGGGCCCCAACCGCCCCGCCCGGCCCCTGCGCTGATCCGCCGATGCCTTGGAGACCGGTACGGTCACCAGTCGGGACATGCCGCTGCGCACGTCGAAGCGCGGGATGCGCTGCAGCCCGCAGTCCACCACCACACCGATGCCCTCGATGGTGAGGCTGGTTTCGGCGATGGCGGTCGCCAGCACAATTTTTCGACGATCCTTCGGTGCCGGGGCTATGGCTCGATCCTGTTCCCTGCTGCTGAGACTTCCCAGCAGGGGCATGACCTGAACAGCGGGTTCCGGCTTCGGCGCCTCCAGCAAACGGGCCACCGTCCGGATCTCGGCCGCACCCGGGAGAAAGACCAGGATGCTGCCCGCTTCAGTTCGGACGGCAGCGCGCACCGCCCCGGCCACCGCCGTCATGTCCCTTGAAGGTGAATGCCGGCCCACATAGCGTGTTTCGATGGGAAAGGATCGGCCGCGGGTTCCAATTATCGGCACCCCGCCCAGCAGGTCGGCCACCGGTTCAGCCGTCATCGTGGCCGACATCGCCAGCAGCCTCAGCGGCTCGTTGAGAACGCCTTGCATGTCGAGGCAGAGCGCCAGCCCGATGTCGGCATCCAGATTGCGCTCGTGAAATTCATCAAAGATGACCAGTCCCACTCCGTTCAAAGCGGGATCGCTTTGCAGCATGCGTGTGAGAACGCCTTCGGTAACCACCTCGATGCGTGTGCGCGGCCCTGTCCGGGTATCCATGCGAACGCGGTACCCCACGGTTTCGCCGATCTTTTCGCCCAGCATCCGCGCCATGCGCCTGGCGGCGGAGCGGGCCGCCAGCCGGCGAGGAGCCGACATTATGATCTTGCGCCCCTCCAGCCACCGGGCATCTTTTAAAAACAGCGGTACGGCGGTGCTTTTTCCAGCGCCGGGCGGGGCCAGCAAGACGGCGGCGGTATGATCGGCCAGCGCCTGATCCAATGCACTGAAAATTTCGGTTACGGGCAAATCCATTGGGGTATCGGTATGTTCCGGTATTTCCGACGCTCGCTGTCCTATACGCTGCAAGTGGTCGCTCGTCGGGCCGTGTCGGGTGTCGGCAGCGACGGCGCGCTGATCCGTACCATATCGGCTTTATTGCCCATGATGCAATATGCGATCCGCCCGATAGGTGCCCTGCCGGACCATGGCCGCACTGACCGTCATCGTGTCGCCTTTTACAGGCGTCCGATCAAATGGATGACTCGCGAAGAACGCCCATATTTGTCCATCGGGGTGACGCGAAATGTCAAGGATGGCCGGCCATAATTAACCGAACGCCGATAACGTCCGGAAACATCAACAGATATTTTTTCAAACGGAACTGGTATGCTTATTGCGACCTCTCACCTTGCAGTATTTTCGCTTAACCGGCAATGGGGGGAAATCCGGATGCTTCAAGCCAAAAGGATCATATGGGGACTTATGCCCCTGTTCATATTATTTTCAGTGGGTTGCACCAAAGAGATTGCTGCGCACAGGACTGTTGTCCGCCGAGGCCTGGTCTACAAAATCGGCGGGAATGCGCCTTTCACCGGCATCGTGATCGGAAAAGGCCGGGAGCCCAGGCACACCCAGGCGATGACATTTAATAAATCCTATAAAAACGGATTGTTGCACGGCGAATCCTACTTCTACTATCCCAATGGCAAGATCGAGAGCATCGTGCCCTATTCCAAAGGCAAGATCCACGGCGCCCTTATTTGCTATTGGCCCAACGGAAATCCCAAGTCACGAATCCATTTCAAGGACGGGCTGCGCGGTGGGGTCAGCGGAGAGATGTTCTGGGATAAGGAAGGACGTCCGATTTAAGCGTTGCCACAGCTTGGCGGCACCCAGTGCTGCGGTGCCGGCAGCCACCGGCGAACACCTCTCGCCAGAATAAAAACCCGCTTCGTCCAGCCGCACTCACTCTTGGGCGGCTTCTCTCGCCCGTCGGGTGCGCTCTTCGGTTAACGGGTGGGAAGATAAATACTTCATGGTCGCCGGCATCTCCTTGTTCTCCGACAACCGTTCCATCATGGTGGCAAAGGCCGCCGGCGAAAGCCCTTTACGTTTGAGCAGATCAAAGGCGAATTCATCGGCCGATGCTTCGAAGCTCCGGGAGTATTTCATTTGGGCCAGGACCATGGGCAGGCCGGTCACGGCGGCGCTGAGCGTCGACGCATCGGAAGTGATGGCGGTGATCACCACCGCCACGGCAGACTGCTGGAGCACCCCCTTCAACATATGGCGCTCTTCCACATGCCCGATCTCGTGGGCCAGCACCGCCAGGACCTCATCATTCGACTCGGCCAGGTGCACGAGATCGTCGGTAACCACAACGACCCCGCCGGGGAAGGCGAAAGCATTGGCGCCGAAAATGGGGCTATCGCAGAACCTGAGTTGATAGACATGCCTGCGGGGCAGATTTTCGATAAGCCGGTCGAAGCCCGATGAAATTTGTCCTCGGGTATCGGCATCGACGTTGGTCGGCTTCACCCAATCTTCCTTCTCCAGCCACTCCATGACCTGCCTGCCGAGCGCCTGCTCGGTTTCCATGGGAATATGTGCGACAATTCGATCCGCAGCCGCCGGAAGCCCATAGAAATGACCGGCCAGCAGTAATGCCGCCACCACGGCTATGCAGACCAGGGCGGCCCACCATCGCATCTCCAGCCAAGCCACGGGGCCTTCGGACCAGCTCTCCTGCTGCAATCCATCGAAAAAGGCGTCATCCGGACACAGGAACTGGCCGCCGTCCGGCAGGAGGATGAAGCGTTCGGTGGCGCTGATGCGGGGTGAGATCTTCAGTCGGGAAGCGTCGAACTGCCGCTCCGAACCATCGGCGGTCAGGGTGGCGAAGGCATCGTCAAAAAACAATTGGGCCGGCACGTCGATGGGGGCCAGGCCGTCGAAAAAGTGTCCTTGAAATACGGTCATATCGCCACATCCATATCAAAAATGTCGATGGCTTCGGCACCGGCCGCCGTCACATTGCGTCTTTCGCTGCCTTTGAATTGGGCCAGCGAACCGGTATGCAGCACGCGCATTTGTTCGGCCCGGTAGCGAACGGTGCGGATCACCGCCCAGGGAATCAACAAACCCAGGGAGCAGATGATCCCCAGAGCATTGGTGATGTACAGCTTGATCAAATCCCAGGTCCGCAGGGTTGACTTGAAGTAAAGCGGGCCGATGCGGATGTTGTTCCAGGAAAGGTTGCCGCTCCGGGCTTTGACAAACGCATAGGCAATCACGTAACCCGCATATACGGGAATCGAGAAAATAAAGGACAGCGCCCCCAAATCCTTGTCGAAGGAAAAAACAGCCGCCGCAATCATCACAGAGGGAACCGCAATGGCCGTGACGATCAATCCGGATGTAAAGTAGATACCGAAGAATTGCCCTCCGGTCACCGGATATTCGCCCCTCTGACCACCGAAAACCGTATGCTCAACAATAAAAGCCCTGATGCGCCGCAGAAACCAGGGGAAATGAAAGCTGAAGACCGCCGAGGCGATTCCGAGGGTGACGAGATGGCCTCTGCTGCTCAACACCATTCCAACGGCCACAGCCGGAACGATGGCCCACGCATAGAGGGCCTTGAAGGCGCCCCCGTACGTTCCGTCGAAATGAAAGGTCATGTTGCGGAAGGCGGAGTACCTTGCGTTGAATCCGGCAGATCTGGAAAGGACCCACGGAGCAGCGGCAAGACCCAATGCCATCACATAGGGGAACAGGGTCGTGAAGAAATGGCTGGAGATATAGTAAAGCCCGAAACCAACCACTGCGATGATGCGCCCTTTGAGGATCGGCTCCGGCCTCGCCAGGTACTGAAACGGTGTACCGCCCAGCGTGGTGTGGGAGTATAAATACCGCTTTTTGCGGACCTTTGCCCAGGCAGAAAAGATGCCCAGCGTCACCAGGGAAAGGCACAGATTCACTATCCAGATACGAAAATAGTCCCCGGCGCAGCCGTTGAAGGCAAGGGCCATTTCGGTCGCCCCGTCCCCGCCTGGTTTCTCAGCGGTTTTCGATGCCGCCGGGGGTGACCACTTAAAAGGCGGTTCAGCCGGAATTGTGCCCCTCTCCGACCACGGACCGATATCGGTCATGGCAGCGGCCGGGTTCACTCTTTTCGAATCGTCCATGGTTCACTCCCCTGCTATGACTTCTCAATTCAGGGCTGCAAGGCCTCGTGCGCACCAGACGGATGTGGCCCGGTGTCACGTTTGCGCCGGCCGTCCTCTGACGGCCATGGGGTTAAAATAGAAAGTATAGAAAATGATCCGAAGACATGCGGTAACATCTTCCGATATCGCTGAAAAAGCTCATATCCATAAGATGGGCTTCACTGCCACTAATCATAATTCCCACCAAAAATCAAATGGATTCAACCTCTTCTAATCGATAGAACCGCCCGCATCGGCATTGCCCCGGCATTTTGGAATCCAGCGCCTTTCCGATACCCTGAATTGGCGGTTGACGCCCAGGAGACATGCTGGCATAGTGCGAACGCACATTTAAACGTTCCACTGCTCAACAGAAAGTAGCCAAAGGTTTGCACCGTTTGTTACCGCCCAACGCTTGTAAACGTTCCACATCTTAAATCGAAACCATCGAAGGATAGCCGGAATACTGCTGCCATGCTCACAGTTTGTCCTAAATGCAAAGCGCAATTCGACGCCCGGGGCGAGTGGGACACCGATGGGAACTTTAGGACCCGGTGCGACGATTGCCGGGCGGCTTTTTCAATCTATGTGGCGGCCGACGCACCCATCCCGGAAGATGCGGAAGCCCTGTCGCCGCACATAGCCGATACGTCATTGCAGCGCAGCAGCCGCGACCGCAATGCTGATGATGTGCAAAATCTCGGTCCCATGGAAATACTGAACCGGTTTTTCGGCTACGATACCTTCCGCCCCATGCAGTTGGACATCATCGAAACCGTGGCAGACGGTCGCGATGCATTTGTCTTGATGCCGACGGGCAGCGGCAAATCGATATGCTACCAGATACCGGCCATGATGCGACCGGGAGTCGGCGTGGTCATTTCACCGCTGATTGCGCTGATGCAGGACCAGGTTCAGGCCCTGACCCAAAGCGGCATAAAAGCCGCTTTTCTGAACTCCAGCCTCTCTGCGCAAGAGGCCAGGCAGGTGGAACATCAGGCCTCGACCGGAGCCATTGACCTGCTCTATGTGGCGCCCGAGCGGTTGGCCACCGAACGCTGCCGCCAATTGCTCCAACGGCTCAGACCGGCCCTGTTCGCCATCGACGAAGCCCACTGCGTCTCCCAGTGGGGCCACGACTTCAGACCCGAATACTTGAACATTCCGGAGGTGACGCGAAAATTCGACGGTGTGCCCCGAATCGCGCTGACTGCGACGGCCGATCCCCAAACCCGCCAATCCATACTGGCCAACCTGGAAATGAATGATGCTACCGAGTTCGTCTCCAGCTTCGACCGGCCCAATATCCGCTATCGGGCAGAACTGAAAACCAATGACAAACGTCAGCTGCTCGCCTTTCTGGAGAGCGAACATCCGGGTGACGCCGGAATCGTCTATGTCCGCACCCGCAAACGGGCCGACGCCATCGCCCTGTGGCTCAAGGAACGGGGCATTGAAGCCCTGCCCTACCACGCCGGACTGGAGCAGCCGGTTCGGTTGGCCCATCAGCAACGCTTTCTCAAGGACGAGGGGGTGGTGATCGTTGCCACCATCGCGTTTGGCATGGGAATCGACAAACCCGATGTGCGTTTTGTCGCCCACCTCGACCTGCCGGCCAGCGTCGAAGCCTACTACCAGGAGACCGGCCGGGCCGGCCGCGACGGCCTGCCTTCCAACGCCTGGATGATCTACTCCCTGAGCGATGTGGTGGCCATGCGCAAGATGCTGGAGCTCTCGGAAGGCGACGACAATTTCAAGCACATTCAAAATAAAAAACTCGACGCTTTGCTGGGCTATGCCGAAACGGTCGCCTGCAGGCGGCAGGTGCTGCTGGACTATTTCGGAGAACACGGCAGCCCGGCATGCGGCAATTGCGACACCTGCCTGCAACAGGTCGAGACGTGGGACGGCACCATTGCCGCCCAGAAGGCGCTGTCCTGCGTTTACCGTACCGGCCAACGCTTCGGCGCCGTCTATCTCACCGACGTGCTGATGGGCCGTGATAACGAACGCATTGTGCGGTTCGGACACGACCAGATCAAGACCTTCGGGGTCGGCCGGGAGTTCTCCAGCCGGCAGTGGCGGTCGGTTTTCCGCCAGCTGACCGCCTCCGGGCTGCTTTCGGTCAACATGGCCCGGATATCGGGTTTCCGCCTGACCGAAAAAAGCTGGCCGGTGCTCAAGGGCGAACAGGCCGTTCGCATGCGGGTCGATCCCGAACCCGTCAAACAGGAGAGAGCGAAAAAGGCCAAAAAACCGAAAATGGCGCCAGATAACCTACAGCCCGCCGACCTGCCGCTGTGGGAGAAGCTGCGTGCCCTGCGCCTGGCGATCTCCAGGGATCTGGACATCCCGCCCTATGTGGTCTTTCACGACAGCACCCTGGCCGCCATGGCTTCATCGAAACCCTCGAGCATCGAGGACCTGCTGCACATCAGCGGCGTGGGACAGGCCAAAGCGGAAAAATACGGAAAACAATTTCTGGACGTCATCAAAATAATGGAGCAATAGACAAATGGCCAAGAAGAAATTTTACGCCGTAGCCGTCGGACGTTCCACCGGCATCTTCACCCAATGGTTCGGCGAGGGCGGCGCAGAAAAACTGGTGCGCGGCTATGCCGGCGCCGTATACAAAGGATTTCCCACCATCGAGGAGGCGCGCGCCTTTATCGAAGCCAACAAGGGGAGAACGAGAAAAACGCCGCGCACCGCTCAAAAGAAGTCCTCATCCCGTTCCCGAACTACCGCACGCCGGACGGCATCCGCCCCGACCAAACCGGGGCAGATTGTCATGTACACTGATGGCGGCGCACTTGGAAACCCGGGCCCCGGGGGCTACGGTGCCGTGATCCTTTTGAACGGTAAAACAAAAGAGCTTTCCAAAGGCTATCGCAACACCACCAACAACCGCATGGAGCTGATGGCCTGCATCGCCGGGCTGAGCGCCCTGACAAAGCCAAGCTCCGTCGTCCTGCACAGCGA
>JBNLAV010000027.1:0-7267 GCA_050302315.1 Desulfobacteraceae bacterium | reverse complement strand
GGTACACTCTTTCCCTCCACGACGCTCTTCCGATCTGCCAGAGCGGTTTAGAACGCGTGAGGTTTCCGGAGCCAAGGCGGAGTGGGCGCAGCCGTAGCTCCGGCTACTGCAAGCCCGCGACAACGCAGGATCCGGGAACCTCACGCGTTCTAAACTATCCGTATGCTACTGCGGGCAGCCATATGACCAACTGCGGAAAGAGCGCAACGATCAGCAATCCGATCAGCTGCAGGATGATAAAAGGGATAACGCCTTTGTAGATGTCCATCAGCTTAATGTCTTCGGGACAGATGCCTTTGAGGTAAAAGAGAGCGAACCCCACGGGCGGCGTGAGAAATGATGTTTGTAAACTGACCGCAATGAGAACGACGAACCAGATCAATTCCGGGTTGTCGATGACCCCGTATCCATCCACCTCGAACCCCAGGGAAGAGACCACCGGAGCAATGAGCGGCAGTACGATCAGGGTGATTTCGATCCAGTCCAGAAAGAACCCCAAAAGGAAGATACAGGACAGGATAACGGTCATGATGCCATAGGGCCCCAGCGGTATGTTGGTGAGCATGCGCTCGATGAATTCGTCACCACCCAAACTGCGCAGCACCAGCGCGAAACAGGTGGCTCCCAGAAATATGGCGAAGATATAGGCGGTGGTGTTGAAACAGGATTTGGTGACCTCCACCAAAACTTTCAGATTCAGTTTTTTATTGAAGGCGGCCAGAATGGTGGCGCCCAGTGCGCCCACACCGCTGGCCTCGGTGGGGGTGGTGATACCGGCGAAGATCGATCCCAGAACGGCGACAATCAACATGGCCGGCGGGAAGATATGCTTCAATACGTCCCAGATCATTTTCAACTCGAGGGGTCTGCGGTCCGGGTCCAGGGGGGCTGCATCGGGTTTGATCAGACAGAAGATCAGGATAAATGCGATATACAGAAAACCCAGTATGACTCCGGGGAGCAGTGCGCCCATGAACAGGTCCCCGACGGAAAGCCCCAACTGATCGGCCATGATTACCAGCATGATGCTGGGAGGGATCAATATGCCCAGGGTGCCGGAGCTGGCTATTGTGCCTAAAGCCAACTGCTTGGAATAGCCTTGGTTCATCATGGCCGGAAGAGAGAGCAGGCCCAGCAGAACCACGGAGGCGCCGATAATGCCTGTGGAGGCGGCCAGGATGATGCCGATGGTGGTAACCGTTACCGCCAATCCGCCGCGAACTTTGCCGAACAGATTCTGCATGGACTTCATGAGACCTTCGGCAATGCCCGACCGGTCGAGCATCAATCCCATAAAGATAAACATGGGCAGGGCCACCAGCACCCAGTTGTCCATGAACTTGTAGATGCGGTTGACCGACATCCCCAGCGTAAGGTAGTCCAGGCCGGTGATGGTTCCGAACCAGAGATCCGAGTAGTATCCCACAAGGGTGAAGATACAGGCCACACCACCTAACACCCAGGCGATGGGATAGCCGGTGAACAGCAGTCCGATAAAGGTCAGAAACATGGCGATAACGAGATAGTCATTAAACTCCATGGCGGGCTCCCCCCAGGTGGGTGATGATGCGAATCGCGCGTGAGACGGCGGCCACTCCCAGGAGCGCGAACGATATCGGAATAACGGATTTTATGGCCCATCGCCAGGGAAGCCCCAGCGGCGCATCGGAGCGTTCGCCCAAACGCCATGATTCGCCGACGAACTCCAGGCTTTGCAGGAAGATAACGACAATGAACGGCAACAGGAGAAAAATAATCCCGAACAGGTCCCAGCGCAGTTTCCATTTGTCGGACAGCCGGGCGTGGATGATGTCCACGCGGATGTGCGAGTCGAGAATCTGGGCGTAGGACGCTCCGAACATGATGCAGATGGCATATAAATGCCATTGCAGTTCTTCCAGGACGACCAGTCCCTGGCCAAAACCGTAGCGCAACACCACCTGCAGGATGATGATGAAGATCAACACCACATTGGCCCACATGACGACATGGCCGATGGCCCGTATGATACTGTCGAGAAAATCACAGAACCGGTTCGGGGCGGCTTCATTATTTGTTTCTGTGGTCATGACTTTTCCTGAGGGTCTTTGGTTTTGCTGCTCGCAATCGGATATCGAACAAGGAGTCGAAGCGCTCGCCTTCGATCTTCCTTGTTCGATATTATTCGTGCTGACTTGAGGGTTAGCCCGCAAAGGCTAGTTGGTTGGCGCCTTCGGCCTCGGCAGGAACCCGTAGGTTTGCCAGTAGCGATAATCCTTGCGGAACGCGCTCAGATCAGCCCAGGCTTCCCTGAACATGGGAGAGTTTGCGCTCAGTTCCTCTGCGACCTCTTCCCATGATTTGCGGAACGTATCGAGCATCTCGTCGGACCAGTAGTGCAGTTTGACCCCGCGCTCTTCCACGTTCTTCTTGATCACCTGTCCCTGGATGGCTTCGGTATAGGCGAAAGAGTCCGCCGTAGCCGCCTGGCTGATGACCTCGATGATCATTTTTTGGCTGTCGCTCAATTGGTTCCAGACATCTTTATTGATCAACAGTTCGAACAGAGTGGCTTGCTGGTGCCATCCGGGGAAGTAATTGTTTTTGACCACCTTATAGAATCCCAGGCGTGCGTCGATGGCCGGCATGGAGAATTCCGTCGCATCGATGGCCTTCTTTTCAAGGGCCGGGAATATTTCCCCTCCCGGAAGCAGGCTCACTGATACGCCCAGTTTTTGCATGGCTTTCCCGCCCAATCCGTAAAAGCGCATCTTCATGCCTTTCAGATCGTCGATCGATTGGATCGGATTGGCAAACCATCCTGAAGTCTCCGGTGCAATGATGCCGCAGGGGATGACGTGTACATTGAAGCCGGCATCATCGTACATTTTCTGGTAGAGTTTCCGGCCGTTGCCGTACCACATCCAGGCCAGGAATTCGCCGGCTTCGGGGCCGAAGGGAACAGTGGAGAAGATCGATGCCCCCGGTATCTTTCCCTCCCAGTACCCGGAGATACTATAGCCGGCGTTGACTTTACCTTTGGAGACCGCTCCCAGGATTTCAAAAGGCGCCACCAGTTTGCCGGGCTCGAACACTTTCATTCTGACGGTGTTGGAACTGGCAACGGCGATGCGATCTTCGATCCATTTGATGGTGGAGCCGAGTCCGGGCAGCGAGGTTGCAAAACAAATGGGTACTTTGAGCAATACAGGCTTGTCTTTAGCGAACGTACCGCCGGCAAAGGCTCCAAAGCATACGGTTATTGCGAATGCCATAATCATGACCCATGTGAATCGTTTCATTGGATTCCTCCCTTTTCCTGATTGAATATCGGTTTAACAAAAACTCCCCACTTGGACCGGACGTGGCCGCCAGATGAGTCGTTATCTCCATTATTAATAAGTTTTGAGCATTCCTCCGTCGAACAACAGATCACCTCCCACCAGATAGCCTCCATGACGCGACATTCCGAAAATGAACAGGTTGGCCACCTCGATGGGGGCCATCATCGTCTTGATCCGGGACGGGCCCATCATCACGTCTCGGACCACGGCCTCCGGCGCGATACCCCTTTGCTGCGCCTGGGCCGGGATCTGATTCAGGGCCAGCGGGGTTTTTACATAGCCTGTGCTCACCGTGAAAGAGCGAACCTTGCCATCGCCTTCGGCGGAGATCGATTGGGAAAGCGCACGCAAACCGAATTTGGTGATGTTATAGACCGCCTTGTTGCGCGTGCAGATGTGGCTGTGTACCGAGGCCATGTTGCCGATGGCGCCGGATCCGTCCGGACTGTTTTTCATGTGGGGGATGGTCAGCTTGGATAGCAGAAACGGCGCCCGCAACATGACCCGATGCATCTGATCGTAGACTTTCATGGGAAAGTCCTCTATGGCGTCGATATGCTGTAATCCTGCGATGTTCAGCAGGTATTTGATGGTCCCCAGCTTGGCGGCTTCGTTCACGGCGGTTTCTATCTCGTCGTCACGGGTCAGGTCCGTCGGCAGGAAGATCATCTGCCCCCCCATCTGGCGGGCCAGTTGCTGTGTTTTTTGAGCCTCCTGCTCATTGATGTCCAGCCCCACCACCATCAATTGGTTGCTGGCCGCGGCGACAGCGCAGGCACGGCCGATGCCGGTGGCGCATCCGGATACGATGCAGACATTGCCGGTGTGGAATTGCGAATCCTTTAGGACAAGGATCCCTTCAGCCCCGATCTCGGGTTCCCGGATCTCCATATGCCTTTCTCATTTTTTAAAATTTGCAAGCGCCCAACGAGCCGGAGGAGCAATGCCTGTGGTAACGCAAACTTCGGGCCATGCAGAGCGTTATTGGCGGCCGATTTTATCTCTGAACCGTTTGGCGGCGACTGATGCGGATTTAGGGGCTGACGGCCTTTCAATTATTAAAAAAAACCTATCGACGGATGACTGAAGATGGGATACAGTTTGTAGCAAAATAAATACATGCATCAAATTTGATACGGTGAACCCAAATGAAATCAAAATCGCATGGCAGCCAAAGGGAATTCTCTCAAAGTCAGGCGGTTGACAACAGCGATCATGCAGGCCTCATCCGGAACCTTCGCCAGCAGCTGGAAATTTACGAGCTGATCTTCGACAGCATTCACAACGGTGCCATAGTAACCGATGCCTCCGGCTATGTGACCCATTTCAACAAACCATACGGGCGCTTTCTCGGTCTCGACCCGGCCGAGCAGGTCGGACGCCACTGTTCGGAGGTGTTGAGCAATACCCGCATGCACATCGTGGCCAGAACGGGACAGGCGGAGATCAACCGCACCCACAAGGTCAAAGGCCAGAACATGGTGGTGCAGCGCATCCCCATTCGAAAGGACGGCGAGGTGGTGGCGGTCTTCGGGCAGGTGATGTTCAAGGATGTGCGCGATGTGCACAAGCTGGCGCGGGAATTTTCCCTGCTGGAGTCCAAGGTGCAGCATTATGAGAGGGAACTGCTCAATCTTCGCGCCACCCGTTACACCCTGGACAGCATCAAGGGGAAAAGCCGGGCGGTCAACGGTCTGAAGCGCGAAGCCCGGCACGCGGCCGGAAGCAGGTCGCCCGTGCTGATCACGGGGGAGAGCGGCACCGGGAAGGAGTTGTTCGCCCAGGCCATTCACCAGGCCGGAGACCGGAAACTATATCCTTTTGTCCGCATCAACTGCGCTGCAATCCCGAAGGATCTGCTGGAGTCCGAGCTTTTCGGTTATGAAAAGGGGGCTTTTACCGGCGCCCATCCGGAAGGCAAGCCGGGTAAATTCGAGCTGGCCCATCAAGGCACTATCTTCCTGGACGAGATCGGCGATCTGCCCATGGAGATGCAGCCCAAGCTGTTGCGCGTCCTGGAGGACAAGGCCTTTGAGAGAGTGGGGGGCAACCGCGTCATCCGCTCCGACTTCAGATTGATCGCCGCATCCAACCAGTCCTTGGAGGAAATGCTCGGTCAGGGTACGTTCCGCAAGGATCTTTTTTATCGTTTAAATGTCATCCGGCTTCACATCCCTCCGCTCAGGCAGCGAAGAGAGGACATCGTCGAATTGAGCCAACACCTGCTCGGCCTGTTGACCAGGGAAGCCAATCTGCCGATGCCGTCCATCGATGCGGATGCGCGCCAGGCGCTGATCGAATACGATTGGCCGGGTAACGTGAGAGAGCTTTCCAACGCCCTGGAGCGTTCCCTGGCGGCATTGGACGGGGCCATGCTGCGCATGGAGGACTTGCCCTTTCATATCTACCAGAAGAGGCCGGGCGCAACTGGAAAACAACCGGCATCCATTCGAGAAGTGCAGCATCACGCGGAGAAGGAAGCGATTCTTTACGCGCTCAAGGCCTGCAATTACAACAAGAGCCAGGCCGCCCGCAACTTGGGCATCCATCGGACGCTGCTGTACAAAAAAATGAAAAAATATGGTCTTTCTCCAGTCGCCGATTGACCTGCTGCTCCCCTCCTTGTATCAATATTAGGTTATCGTCTCCCAATTTTGCCAAAGGAGGTCGCCCATGACCAGCAAAACCGATAACCAGGCTGCGCATCCGGTCCTTTCGTCCCTTCCGCCGCACAAGACCAGGAAAGGAAAAATCGTTACGGCCGAAGAGGCGGTGCGCATCATTGCAGACGGCGATACGGTGGCCACCGGAGGGTTTGTGGGCATCGGTTTCCCCGAAGATATCGCCATCGCCCTGGAAGCCTATTTCAAGGAAACCGGACATCCCAAAGACCTGACCCTTGTCTATGCGGCGGGGCAGGGCGACGGCGGCGAGCGGGGCTTGAATCACCTGGGACATGAAGGGTTGGTCCGACGCGTGGTCGGCGGTCATTGGGGCCTGGTTCCAAAACTGCAGAAGCTGGCCATCGAAAACAAGATCGAGGCGTATAACCTTCCCCAGGGGGTGATCTCCCACATGTACCGTGACAGTGCCGCGGGCAAGCCGCGGACCATCACTTCGGTGGGACTGGACACTTTCGTAGACCCGCGCAAAGGCGGCGGAAAGATCAACGCCGCCACAACGGAAGACATTGTCGAACTGATCGAATTCGACGGGCAGGAGTACCTGGCTTACAAACCCATTCCCGTCAATGTGGCGATACTCAGGGGCACCACAGCCGACACCGACGGCAATATTACCATGGAGAAGGAGGCGCTGACCCTGGAGTCGCTGGCCATCGCCACGGCGGCCCGCAACGCCGGCGGTTTCATCATCGTGCAGGTGGAGCGCATCGCCGAACGCGGGGTGCTCAGCGCCCGGAACGTCAAAATTCCGGGGATCATGGTGGATTGCGTGGTGGTCTCCCAACCGGAGAACCACTGGCAGACCTTCGGTACAAGATACAACCCCGCTTTCAGCAGCGAGATCAAGGTGCCGCTGCAATCGGTGGCGCCTTTGGAGATGGGGGAGCGGAAAATCATCGCCCGCCGTGCGGCCTTTGAACTCAAACCCAACAGCGTGGTTAACCTGGGTATCGGTATGCCCGAGGGCATCTCCAACGTGACCAACGAGGAGCAGATCGAAGACCTGATTACGCTGACCGCCGAGCCCGGCGTGATCGGCGGGCTTCCGGCCGGCGGCCTGAACTTCGGTGCCGCCACCAACACCGAAGCGTTGATCGACCAGCCCTCCCAGTTTGATTTCTACGACGGCGGCGGGCTGGACATGGCATTTCTCGGACTGGCCCAGGCCGACCGGTCCGGCAATCTGAACGTCAGTAAATTCGGACCCAAACTCGCCGGCGCCGGCGGTTTCATCAACATCAGCCAGAATGCGCGAAAGGT
>JBNLAV010000026.1:0-16559 GCA_050302315.1 Desulfobacteraceae bacterium | reverse complement strand
GATGATGATCAGGGCGATCACCGCCACCGGGCTCAGGTTGCTGTAGAGCCACTCGATGGCGCGCAGGTTGAGCAGGCTTGCCGCGGAAAAGAAGACGAACGCCAGCAGGATGCCGGTGACGATCTTCCAGGTGCCCAGCCGCAGCAGGGTGTGGTAGAGAAAATAGAGACCCGCCGTGACCAGGACGATGTCCGTGGCCGCCCGCAGGGTGAAGAGCTCTCTCAACAGAAAGACGGTGCCCATGGATTCCATTGTCCGGTTTCTCTTCCTTTGGATGGTCCGTCATTGCGTGGTTTGCATTACCATCACAATCAAGCAGATCGCGCAAGCGGTCGGCCGCATCCCAACCTTCCAGCCGTTACGCCGCCCGGTGACCATAAGCGGTTGGATCCACGAAGCATTTTAGATGCTTGCCGCCTGTTTATCAACTGATATCGTTATGGGGGTTTTCGTGCACTATGTTGCATATTGATTTGCAATTTGACCGGCTAATATTTAAATAGGCCCTTCGAACCGATGCGGTCATTGGCCTGTAACCGGGGTGATGATCCCGTTCTCAAGAAATGCAGGGCGGCCTGAATAAGAGCACCCGGATTCCGCTGGAGACGGAAAAGATTGAAACCAGAGAGATCAAAGCCCTTTTCGCTTAAACTGCGCAGGTTCTACGAGCGCTTTGTCAAGATCCGGGGAACACCCCGTCAGATCGCGTCCGGTCTTGCTTTGGGCGTTTTTATCGGTTTCTGGCCGATCGTTTTTCAGCTGCCCCTGGCTGTTTTTATCGCCTCGCTCTTCCGGTGGAACAAGTTCACCGCCGGTACGGGGGTGATGATCACCAACCCTCTGACAGCGCCCTTCATTTACGGCCTGACGTATCTGATCGGCGCCAAGCTGACCGGGATCAAAACAGGTTTCGCCTTGAGCGCGTTTGCCGATCTGTCGGCATTGATCGAGCTGGTGCTGCAGGCCCCGGGCATTTTCGCTGCGCTGATGGTGGGTGGGATTGTGCTGGGACTGCCGGCGGCGGTTGCCGGCTATTTTCTGGCGTACAAGGCAGCGGAAAAGTACCAGCGTGACCTCAAGGCCAAGATTGCGCTTCGCAGGCAGCGATTGAAGAAGAAGCTGAAGAAGCCCAAAAAACGGGGGCGTTCCGCAAGGAAAAAGACTGGCGAAACTTCGCCGGATCAGCAGCCACCCGCATAACGGATGGCTTGAAATGAATGCATCCGCATCGCCTGGTGCCCGGCCGCAGCCCGAAACAAAGATGTTTGAGTCCCGCCTGCGCCTTGAACCGAACCCTGTTTTTTGAGATAGTTCCTAATTTGAGATTTTCATGATCAGGCAGGCCGACTGTGGAATGCCGGTCCGCCGATGATACCATCGAAAACCCGAAAGGTGCTCCCGTCATGGCGAAGCGTATCCTCGTCATTGTCGTTGTCTTCTGCCTGACCGCGGGTATCGCCGCAGCAAGCCGGCGCAACCCGCTGCCGGACTTCGATGACGGCTATCTGACTTTCTATCTCGACAACGATCTGTTCAGCGGCACGGACGAAGGCTATACCAACGGTGCGCGGATATCCTGGATATCGGACAGTCGCAAACTCGATGAGATCAGTCCGATCCAGAAATCCCTGCGTCGCTTTATCGGAACGGATCAGAGCGAGCATCTGTTCCGAAAACTGGCCGGATTCGAAGATCCGAGCGATGTCACTTACAACTACGGCTTTTCGATTACCCAACTGATGTTCACGCCGGAAAGCCTGACGGCCAAAACCGCACCGCCCGGCCAGCGGCCTTATGCCGGCTGGCTGGGAATCGGGTTTTCCCTGCATGCCAAAGATGACGATGTGCTGAATTCCGTCCAACTGACCGTCGGTACGACGGGAGAGAACGCCTACGCCGAGGAGGCGCAGGATTTTGTCCATGATGTAAGGGGGTTTGATAAGTTTGAAGGTTGGGATTCCCAGATCCCCGCCGAACTCACCCTCAATCTGAACCTCTCGCAAAAACGAAGATCGGGGATCGACTGGAAGTTGGGGCCGCTCGGAGTGGATGCCGCAGGCGAGGTGGGCTGTTCGCTCGGCAACTTCCGCACGGATCTCTTCCTTGGGTTCGTCGGCCGCGCGGGATATCACCTGCCGCCGGATTTTTCCGATCCGAGGCTCTCCACAACCGCTTATTCGCTGCGCCCCTTCCGATCCGACGACCGGAACAATTACCGATGGTCCGTTTATTCCCTGTTCGGAATGCGCGGGACCATCGTCGGGTATGACATCACCCTGGACGGCCCTGTTTTTCGCGACAGCGATATCCTCGTGCAAAGAGAGATCTTCGTCGCCGAAGCGTTCATCGGCTTCGGCGTGCGGTATCGCCGCATGGAATTCAGCTATGCCCACACATTCCGCACCCGGGAATTCGAAGAGGACAGCGGCTTTAAATCCTTTGGCTCCGTCGCGTTTCGGTATCGGTACTAGGCGTTATCCGAACCATTTGAGTCGATCCAGCTGCCTTTTGAAGAAGATTCCGACACCATTGTCCTCTGCGTGTGGGATCGTCTGGGCGTTGAGACGATGTTTGGTTTTGGCGTAATGTTCGATGAACTCCCACTGGGTTCTTGATTGCGGGCTGGCCGGGGTGGGTTTCAATCTGGCCATGGCCGACTCCAGCGTCTCGCCGCTTCGAATCAGATAGGCCAATGCGAACGTGCCGGTGCGGCCAATGCCGTAGCGGCAGTGGACCAGGCCTTTCCGGCCCGCGGCCAGGTGGGCGTCCAACCATGCCATGGCCGGCTCCAGATCATCCATGGAGGGGGCTTCCATGTCGGTCACGAAGAGACGGTAGACGTTGAAACCGGCCTGCTCTTCAATTTCCGCCAGGTCGTAACATTCCGCACACAAGTTGACGATCACGGAAATGCCCTGCCGGCGGATCTCGTTCAGGTCCAGCTCCGAGGCGGGGGCGTAACATGTGGCCAATGCCGGGGTGATCCACTTGATGGGGTAATCGGCTGTCTCATGCATTTCAGGGCCCTCCTGAGCGCTCAAGGTCTTCCATCGGGCTGTCTGCTAAGCGATGCGTTCAATTGTCCAGCGGGGTGCGTTTGTGTACCGGACTGCAGGCAAGCGCTTCTTGTACGACCTTGGCGATGGTTTCGAGGGTGTACGGCTTTTGAACGTATTTTCCGGCTCCCAGCCGCTGGGCTTCCTTGACCCGTTCGGTTTCGGAAAATCCACTGGCAATGATAACTTTCTGGCCGGGTTTGAATTCGATAATGCTTTTAAAGGTTTCCAGCCCGTCCATACCCGGGTCCATGATCATGTCCAAAACCAATAAATCGACCGGGTGCTGCCGGACGTACTCGGCGGCATTTTCGCCGCTGTCTACGGCAGCGGCTGAATAGCCCAGCTTTTCCAGCATGCCGACGGCCACTTTGCGTTGTACTTCGGAATCATCTACCACCAGGATCTTCTCACCACGGCCCTGATAATCAACGCGGCATGCATCCGGCATCTCAAGGTCCAGCCGTTCCCGGCTGACAGGGAAATAGAGCGTGATGGCGGAACCTTTGCCCTCGGTGCTTTGAATATCGATATAGCCGCTGTGATCTCTCACGGTTCCCCAGACCACCGCCATTCCCAACCCTGATCCGCTGCGGCCCATTTTCTTTTTGGTGTAAAACGGTTCGAAAATATGCTCCATGTCGCGTTCGGAAATGCCGACCCCATTGTCGGACACCGAGACGGTCACAAAATCGCCTTCCTTCACCTGCTCGTATCCGTGAATGGGCCTGTCGACGTATGTGTTCCGGGTATTGATCTCGATTTTACCGCCATCGGGCATGGCTTCGGCCGCATTGATGGCCAGGTTCAGAATGGTCTTTGAAAGATGGGTGGCCGAGCCTTTCACATTCATAAGATTCGGATCGGTCTGGACGATCACCTCGGAAGCCGGGTGCAGGCCCTTCAGTTTCTGGATCTCGGGACTCTTCAATAAATCTTCGATGATGGTGTTCAGGTTCACCACTTCCGAGACCGCCACACCGCGGCGGGCCATGGTCAACAGATCCTGGACGATGGTAGCGGCGCGTTCTCCGGATTGCAGAATCGTGGTCAGCGGTTCTCGCATGGGGTGGGCCGCGGGAAGCTGATCCAGCAGCAGGTCGGGGTAACTGACAATACCCGTCAGTATATTGTTGAGATCGTGGGCTACACCGCCGGCCAAAGTGCCGATGGCTTCCATTTTTTTGGCCCGCTGCAGCTCCGCCTCCAGTCGATGGATTTTGGAAATGTCGGCAACCGCCACAATCTGGCCCTTCGAAAAATCGGAGGGATCAAGGCAATAGGCCCTGAGAAGACAATCGAAAACCGTGCCGTCCTTCCGAACCCATTGGGTTTCCACCTGGCCGATCTCTGATTTTTGAATACTGCTGTAAAGATTCCGGCCGACCCGTTCGTATTCTTCGCGGTTTGGGTATAAAATCGCTGCGCTTTGGCCGGTGAGCGAATCGTGCTCGTAACCCACCAGTTTGTACATGGTTTCATTGGCCCACCCAAGTCTTCGATCAACTACCAGGCCGATTCCCACGGGAGATGCCCGCAGGATGGCTTCCATCCGCTGGTTGGTTTCCAGCAGTTCAGCCGTGCGCTGGGCCACTCGCCGTTCCAGTTCCTGGTGTGATTTCTGGAGGGCGGTTTCGGCCTGCCGGCGTTTGGAGACATCGCGGCTGTTGGCCACAACACCGCGAACGGCCGGATGGCCAAGCAGATTCTTGCCGGCCGTTTCAAAAAAGCGATAGGTGCCGTCCTCATGCTTGAGGCGGAATTCCGAGTATACGGTGGTGCCCGGGGAGCTGACGTGATTCCTGAAGAGATCGATGATGCGATCCTTGTCGTCGGGATGCATGAAATCGAAAGGCTTCTTTCCCTCCATATCCTGGGGGCGGTACCCCAATATTCTTTCGACCGAAGGGCTGACGTAGACAACGGTTCCATCGGCGGACACAATCGTGATGATGTCCGTGGCATTTTCAATCAGGGCCCTGAAATGCTCCTCTCGGTGGCGCAGCTTGGTCAGTGTTTTTTGCAGATTATCGGCCATCTGGTTGAAAACCGCGGCCAGACGGCCAAATTCGTCCCGGGAGCGAACTGCGATGCGCGTTTCCAGATCTCCCTCTCCGATTCGATCGGCGCCGGTTGTCAGGGATCTCAGGGGATCGGTCAACCGGCGGGTCAGGAGCATGAGGGCCGTTGCCATCACCGCCGCGCACATCACCACCAGGCTGACAATATAGGGTTTCATCCGGTTGGCCACACCGTAGACTTCCCGTTCCGGATCGGCGGCCAGGATATACCACTGCCAGGGTTCAAAGTAGTCATAAAGGGATAGGGTCCGGCCTTCCGAAGCCGCGTACACCAGCCGTCCTTTGCCGGGCTGCAGCTGCCGGAACCAGGCCTGGCCGCTGGCATCCGTGCCGATGAGCGTTTTGTCGGGGTGTACGACGATGATGCCTTGTCGGTCCACGGCGAAAATGTACCCTTCGGATTTTATTTTAATGGCGTCCATCAGGGTGCCGGCGTCCATTTTGGCTTTCAAAAGGCTGGCCGGGATCTTTTCCAGGCCGTAACGGTGAAGTATGGCATCCTCTTCGGCGGCCACTTCCATGGCTTCGCTCAGGCGGGTATCCAGCCACGTTTCGGCCAGGTCCGTTAGCGCCGAATAGGAGAAATAGTAGGTCGTGCCGACAGCTGCAAAAAGAAAGAACAGGACGATCGGCAATGTTGTGGTCAGGATTTTAGCGTAGGTATTCATCGGTGCTTGTGCATCTCCGCCTGTTGGTCATCGAATGAGCCGTAGCCTGGTCTTTTCGGTAAACTGCGGATACAGCGCCATCGTCGACACCAGCGGATGCCCGTAATCGACCTCCGTACGGCGGGCATAGCATTGGATCTGATACAAGATGGGATAGGCGACCATGTCGTTCAATATCCTGATCTGGGCCTGTTTCCAGAGGTTGATCTGCTTTTCCGGGTCGATTTCCAGACGAGCGGCTTCGATCAAAGGGTCGATTTTGGGGTAGCGCGAAAAATTGGTATCCGGTTTGGCGCCGGTCACCACGATAGAGTCTGAATGGAAAAAACGACTTAAAAAGATTTGCGCATTGGGCCGCCAGGCCACATAGATGACGATGGGCAGAGGCTCTTTCCTTATCCGCTTGTGCATTTCGGAGTGGCTGACCACCTGGATATTGCAATCGATGCCGATACGGGCCAGTTGCTTGCGCATCATCTCATAACAGGTCCGGTAGATCCGTTTTTCGGAACTCACCAGGTCCAGGGTAAACCCGTTGGGATAGCCGGCCTCGACCAGCAGCTTGCGGGCCTTTACCGGATCGGTATCGTAGGCCAGTCCGATGCTTTCTATCTCCCCGGCGGTCAGGCCTCCGGGTAAAAATTGTGCGGGGACCGGCGAGAAGACCGCTCCTGCAATGCGCTCGCTGCCGGTTTCCAGGAATTCGCGCCTGTCCAGCGCATAGGCAATGGCCCGCCGCACCCGGATGTCGTCGAGCGGTGACGCTTCGGAATTGCAATAGATGGTGACCACTTCGCCTACGCCGTGGGCATCGATCACGACACCCGGTTGGGCTTCGAATTTTTCGGGCCATCCTTTTTCAGCGGATCCCGTAATAACATCTATTTCACCGGACTTCAGGGCGGTTTCCCGATCCTTAATGTCCGGCAGGAAGTGCAATTCCACGCCATCCAGCGCCGGCCTTCCACGAAAATACCGTTCATTGGCCGTCAGAATCAGCTTTTTCCCCGGATGGTTTGCTTTGAATACAAAGGGGCCCGTTCCCACCGGGTGGTTTTTAAACCGGTCATAGCCCATTGCCTCGATGGCTTTTTTGCTGACGATGAAGCCGCCCGCATAATCGGTGAACTTGGGCAGAAACAGGATGCTGGACAGCGGTTTGGGCGGGAGGATCTGAACCGTGTAGCGGTCCACTTTTTTAAAGGTCATGCCGGCATACTCGCCGGCGTAGGCGCAAAAGCGCTTGTCCGCAGATTTGTTCAGCGAATAGACCACATCATCGGCGGTCATCTCGTAGGCCGCCGTGACCGGACCCGGATGAAACATGACCCCTTTACGGAGTTTGACCGTCCACACCTGCTGCCCGGCGACCATTTTAAATTCCGGCATGTCTTGCGCCAGGTCCGGTTCGATTCGGGGGGCATTGCCCGGTTGATATCTCAGCAGGCCGTTGAAAACCATATCGGCCATGGCCCGGTCCTGGGAGCCGGCGGCAAAATGGGGATCCAATCTGCCCATATCGCTGACATGCACCCCGAACCGAAGTATCCCCTTGTCCCGGGTTTTCGGTTGTGTCAGGTGCGCTGCCTTATTGTCCGTTTCCCCGGTCGTCCGGCCGGCGGCCGAAACCCGGGGATCTCCGATTGCAGTGCACCAGAAAAACAACCAAACTGCCAGGCAGGAAAAACAGGCTCTTTTGTTCATCATTTCGGCTCCAAGCTCTTATTCAAATTGATGGACAGCTGATATCGGCAGCCCGTGCGGGGCATTGTTCCGGCTTATTAGAATAGAACCTGTCTCAAAAAAACTTTTGGTCCGATCTCTGCTTTGGCGCCTCGTATCAACTCTTCGGGATACGGCATGCTTGCGCATGAAAGCCTGCGGGGGGAAACTCGGCTCGGGACGCCGCGACTTGAACCAAAATCCTTATTCAAGATGGAAACCGCTTTTTTCGCATCGATTATGACACCCAGGCGGTCATGTGTCAATATGTATATAAATACAATATGTTGCAAAGTATCCGATTGTCAGGGTAGTTGTTGTGGGGTTATTTTATATGCCAAATGTAAAATCTGTCGACCTATGTTATTTCATTCAAATCAAAACTTGCGGCAACGTCTCGGTTTGCCCGGTCTGCCGGTATCCTGTTTTTCCCTGTACACAACTACCTGCCGGTTTCGATGGTATAGATGATATCCCCCCCGCTGGCCGTTCCGGAGGACTCTGTGACGAGTTTCCATTTGCTGCTGATGGCATACTGGAGCCGCAGGGTGGAGACCGGATCGAAGAGCCCGATACCATAGTTGATGTACAGTTTGGGGGTCAGGTACTTGCCGATCACCAGGGAGGCCTGCTCAGCATCGGAACCATTGCCGTTGCCGTTTGACGCCACGGTGAACTCGTCCAACCCCAGTTGACCGCCGATCTTTTCCGCGACGGCATTGCCGCCTTTGAGGCCCAGGGCAAGCACGGCACGGCTCAACGCGGATCCTTCTCCAGTGGATGCGCCGCTGAGCGGCCGGCCGAGGACCAGATAGGAGAGCTGGTTGCCCTGGGTCATCGCCGGGTCCGAGAAAAGCGTGACCTCCGGCTGCCGGAGATCGCCGCGGACATTGACGCCCACCAGAATGTCCTCGGCCGGTCGACGAACAGCGCGGGCATCGATGCCGGGCCGGTCGATGGGGCCGCCGGCGAAGAGAACGCGGCCCTTTTCCACTTCGAGTTTTTGCCCGAAGGCTTCATAGGTACCGTCGACAATCCTCAACTCCCCGCTTCCCGTGGTCGGCTCGCCGGGCTTCTCGACTGCCAGCAGGCCGCCGCGGATGCCGGCGCTCAAGCCGAACCCGTTGAAGAAAACCGCTTCTCCCAGC
Organism: Desulfobacteraceae bacterium; assembly: GCA_050302315.1. Lineage (GTDB taxonomy): Bacteria > Desulfobacterota > Desulfobacteria > Desulfobacterales > Desulfosarcinaceae > JARRKU01. Next base: position 7,884 of record JBNLAV010000026.1, on the reverse strand, counting down.
GATATGCGCACCCGCGCATGGATGTTGCGGTCGCGGCTCTCTTCGGCCGGTTCGGCCGCCGTGTCGGCAATGACCTGATCGTCCGACGCCTCCACAGCCGATGGCGGCAGCTTCTTGAGTTCGATGGTCGCTTTGGGGATGATGACTTCCCCCTGTACATCGATGCGATCCCGGGCCATCCTGACGTTGAGGTCGGGCGAGGTTTCCACACGGGCCTGTTCCGTATTGGACACCGTGAAGTTTTCGCCTTTGATCCGGAGGTCGGCGAAAGGCGTGTCGTGCCGCAGGTCTGCCGTGCCGTCGATATTGATATGCCCCTGTCCTGAGACGGCGCGGCCGGTCAGGCGGATAGCGCCGTTTTCTTCTCCGGCGAGGGAGATGCCGACCTGTCTGAGTTCCAGTCCGGGGCGCTCGAAGGTGGCGGCACCACCGGCCAGCTCCAGCCGGCCGTTTAATGCCGGATTGCGCAGGCTTCCGGAAATGGTTACATCGCCGGTCAACCGGCCCGAAAGGTCCTCCACTTCCGGCAGCCATGCCTCGATGAACGCCAGGTTTTGAAACGCCGTGCGCAGATGCCCCTTCAGCGGGCGGTCCATCAGCGCCCGGCTGCCCGGTGAGATGACGGCCTCCAGCCGGACGCCGTCCGTTTCCGAGACGGGCAGCACAATGGCGGCTTCGACACCGTCCGCCTGCCAGTCGAGCCGAACGCTGCCGGGGAGAAATTCGATCACCTTGGCGGCTTTTTTCGGAGGCGTCAGGGTATCGGCGTCGACCCAAATACTGACGGGCGACGTCCGGAGGTCGGCGACGGCAGTGGGCTCCGATCGGCCGATCTGCTCGTAGGTGCCTTTTCCGTCGAGGTCACCGCGCAGATCGACCCCCTCCGGCAGATAGGGGCTGAAATAGGTCAAGGGCAGGCGGTTGATATCGACTTCGGCCAGGACCTTTTCCTGTGCGCGCTGCACTGAAAAACAGAGCCGGGCCGCTCCGCTGCGCCAGCAGCTGGGGGATAGCAATACATCGGTGCCGCTGACCTTTCCGGAAAGGGGCGGCGCCAGCGTCCATGCGGCCAGTTCGGGGTAGGCCAGGATCGCTTTGACCGCCGTAAAGTGCCATGCCATGTCCGCCTGCCAGGGGCGGCGCAAAGCGCCGTTGATTTCGAGGTCGACCGTCCCCTGGCTGGTATCGGCCGCCAGTATGACGGCGTGAGCGGCTGCATCGCCGTGGCCTTCCAGCCGCACTTCCCGCAGGTCCAGGCCGGGCGCGGCTCCGTCGGAAAGATGCAGGGAGACGCTGGATCGGTCTTTAGCGGAAAGATCGACATCGGCATCGAGCATCAGGGATTTGAGCCGGTAGGCGGCGTAGGCCAGATCCCGGGCGTCCAGCTCGACATCACACCGCGGCCGCCGGAGGGGGCCGGTCACCCGGCCTTTGCCGCGAATGCGGCCCTTTGCGCCGGCGTGCAGGGTCGATAGATCCTCGCTGGCCATGGTCCAGGAAAGATTTGCGGTTTGGCCGACCTCGCCCTGCGCCTCGAGCCGTGTTGTCCCGGACACCACGGTGAAGCGCTCGATGGCCGCCCGGCCTTTTTCATATGCCCCCATGACGTCGAGGGAGAAGGGGTGTCCGCGAAGCCGGCCGTCGGCCTTCAAGGCCTTCAGTCGGATGTCGGGTGTCCCGTTGGCCATATGGCCCTGTGCGCTGAGCTGCATCCGCAGATCACCGGGCCACCCATCGAACAGCACACCCGGATTCAATCCCTTACCCGTGAGGTCGGCGCTGCCCCTGAGTTCCGGAGACCAGCCAATGCCGGCGGTTCCCGCAATGCCGCCCTCCAGGGTCTTCATTTCGATGCGGGTCAGGTCCAGGGCCTGCCGGGAGCCTCGCCCGTTCAGCTGTACGGTGGCGGCCGTCTTTTCCGGGCCGTATACTTCGGCCGACAGCGCCACCGCGTAGTCATCCAATCGGCCGTTGACTTCCACCTGTCCCTCGGGGCTCGCGAACCGCGGTTGCTGCAAGGGCCATTGAAGCCGGCTCCACTCCGCTCGGAACCGGAAGCGCTGCTCGCCTTTCAGGGGGATTTCGCCCGCCGCCGTCACCTGTGCCGGCTGTCCGGAAATGGAAACCAGGAGGCGGTCGATGAAAAGCGTGTCGGATCTCAAACCGGCTTCCAACCTCAGATCGGCGGTCCCCAGATCCGCTTCTTTGACCACGCCGGACAACCGGAGTGAAAGGGCATCGGCACTGCCCTGGACGGCGGCCTGCAAGGCGACCTCCATCTGCGGCAGCGCGGAGCCGAGCCTGTCGAGCCGGTCCGGATGTGCTTTGACATCGGCCGTGAAACGGGGCGGCGCGGGCAGCCCTTCGACAAGGAGGGTGAGATCGATGCCGTAGGGCGGCGCAATCGTCTGCCTGAGTTTCAATTCACCGATGCGGCCCTGGATCACGGTGCGTCCTTCGAGCTTTGCATAATCCGGGGGATGGATGCCCCAGGTGAGATCACCGTCTACAGGAAAGTTATGCTTCATCCCCATCCCGAGGCGGCCTGTCACTTCGAAGTCGGCCGCTTGAACGGCGATTTTCGATAGCCTGGTTTTATCTTCGTCGATGGCGACGGCCATGGCCACCTTTTCGATTCGAACCGGGTCGGCCGACGGGCCCTCCGGTCGCACTTCGATGCGGCGCAGCTCCAGTACTTCGATGCCGACATCGACCGGCAGGGCGATCGCATCGGGAAGTTGCTGCGGTTTGGCGTCAGTTTCCGGTTTCGATGCGCCGTTTGCCAATTGCACATAGCGGATTCCGTCCAGGGTCAGGCGGTGGATATCGAGGCGGCGTCCCAGCAGGGCGGCCGGTGACCATTCCAGTTCGACGCGCTGGATGTGGAGGCGGGCGGTCTCGGTGCGGATATCGATCCCTTCCCAGGTCAGTGGTCCGATGAGGCGGCCGTGGACAGCACCGATGGTCACGCTCTCGGGAAGAAATCCGTGGGCCTGCCGCAGAACGAAACGGGTCCCGGCTTCGGTACCGATCAGCAGGGCGAAGCAGACAACCGCCAGAAGCGCCAGGCCGAAGACAGCAGCCAGAATAATCCGGCTTCTGGTATTCAGGCGCATCATAGGTCGGTTCCGAGGCTGATGTGAAACCGGATGGCGGTATCCGGATCGTCCAGGGGGCGGGCAACGTCAAGACGAATCATGGCCACCGGTGAGCGGTAGCGCAGGCCGACGCCCACAGCGCGCTTCCACTCGATGGGAAGCTCATCCGTAGCATTGCCGGCATCGTAGAAGACAGCCAATCCGATGTCTTTGTAGACAAGATAATCCGCTTCGATATTGGCCGTGGCCAGGTAGCGGCCGCCGATCACTTCGCCTTCGCTGTTTTCAGGTCCCAGCTCCTGGTAGCCGTAGCCGCGTACGCTCTGGTCGCCGCCGGCAAAAAAGCGCTGCGAGGGCGGCAGGTCGGAGAAAACGGCTGCCTGGATAGCGCCGGCTTCGCCCCTGAACAACAAGCGGCCCCGGCGGGTCAACGGCCACACCGCCCTCGCCGACAGGCGGGTGTGCAGGAAAGTGGTCTCGGTCAGCGGGCTTTCGATGCCGCCGTGGACGTCCAATGCGGCGCTGTAGCCTTTTCGCGGATAAATCAGATCGTCGTAGGCGCGGCGCGAAAGTTCGATGCCCGGAATCAACAGCTCCGATGTCTGCGATCCGGCACCGACATCGAAGTTCTCCCTTTCCATGGAGAGATAGATCCGGCGCCGAAAGCCCAGCCAGTTCTGGTTGAGACTGGTGCCGACCTTGAACTGGTTGGTGTCGATATCGCCGATATACTCCCGGGACGCCGAGGCCGTGAAGGCCAGGCTGTCGGAGAGGATGTTTTTCAGGGGGATCACATACTGGGTGTTGAGGGATTGTTCGATGGCGGTGAGGCGCAGGTCGACCCGCATCTTGTGCCCTTTTGTGTTGAGTCGCCGCCACTCGGTTCCGGCAGTAAAGCGCGGGCCGGTGTCCGTTCCGTATCCGATGCCGAAGGTGTAGCGCCGCGGTTTGGTGGGGATGGTCTTGACCATCACCGGTATCCGGTTATCGACCGCTTGTTCCCGCTCCGCGAGGATTTCCGCCTGGCTGAAATAGCCGCTGTCCTGCAACGCGAGCTGCAGGTCGATCAGCTTGCGGGCATCGAAGCGGTCGCCCTCTTTGATCCTGGCCAACCGCGCCACGAACTCCGGCTGCAGGATTTCCTGCTCGATGGTGATAGGGCCGAAGTAGAATTGCAGTCCGGATTCCATCAGCAGGAAGATATCGGCCTGCTGTTTTTCAGGGTAGACCTTGATCTCGCTTCGCGTGAATCGGGCATCGACAAACCCGGCCTTGTAGAGGGCGTCCGAAAGGGCTTGCTTGGCCTTTTCATATTCCCGGTGGTCGAGCTGGCGGCCGGGTTCCGGCATGGCGGACGCCAGGGCGGATTGTACGGAGGGAAGATCCCGTCCCGCTCCGGAGACCTCGATGGCGACCGTCCGCAGTCGGGTGGGCGGCCCCGGTTCGATGGCATAGGAGGCCAGCCACCTGCCGTCGGTCTTTTCCAGATCCGCCTCGATCGCCGGACTGTAGTAGCCGAACGGCTGCAAAGCCCGGCGGATCTCCTCCCCGGCCTGTTGGTGCATGCGTCGGATGGTCCGATTGTCCAGCTGGGGATTGGAGGATTCGTCGGGCTGTGTCAGGTTGGAGAGGATGCCTTTGTCGGCCTGTCGGGCGGCGCGGGAGATGCTGAGAAAAAGCTCGACATTTTTCAGCAGTTCCCCTTCGATTCCGGAGATGTCGACGCGCAAGGTTTGAGCGGCCATGGCGCCTTGACCGGTACCCATGATGACGGTCCAGCAGGTCACGATGGTCAAGATGACGCGCAGTGTAGGGGTCGATCCGTGCATGGTGTTCGGGCTCAGTCGTGGTCCATGTGATGGGTTGTCCGGGGGCATGGCAAGCACACCGATCGACACCGCCGGTCTGCAGTGGACGGCAGGAATGCGCCGGCCATCCAACTGCGCGGCGTGCCGCGATACCCCTGTCGATGCTTAAGGGTTCGCGCTAAAATAATTTCATATTTTCATGCCCGATACATCCTGCCTGGCGGTGTTGCCAAAGCGCGGAAACATGTCAAGATTCCCGCGCTTTTGTGCCTTGCCAGCCAGGCACCTCACCACCTGAAAATGTAAAATTGTTCTAGCGCGAACCCTAAGCGTCTTCGATGATCTCTTCCCGGAACTCTTCGATAATCGGTTCGATGCCCTTCAAACGCTCCAGGTGGGCGATGTGAATCACGGCATCGCCCTGGTGCACCAGGGGCAGGTTCAGTCGGCCGATCACCATGCCGGAGACCGGAGAGCGGATCTCCATCTCACGCTCCCCGAACGGATCGGCGATAAAGCCGATGCGGCTGTTTCTGGCCACCTTGCCGCCCAATGGCGTCTCCATGTGCAGGATGCCGCTGGCCGGCGCCCTGACCCACGAGGTGGTGTCGGCGATTAAAGGTTCAATGGGCGGCTTTCGCCGGCGAGGGGGCGAAAGCATGTCCACGGCGGCCATCACCGACAGGATGCCGCGAAGTCCAGCCCGGATGCCCTCTTCGTCGAACCGCAGCGCTTCGCCGGATTCATACAGCAGCACCCGTATGCCCTCTTTGGCCGCCGTCTGGCGCAGAGAACCGTCGCGCAGGGCGGCGTTGATCACCAGCGGCACCTGGAACGACCGGGCCAACCGGAGGGTATCGGCGTCGTCGAGGTTCGCCCGGATCTGGGGCAGGTTGGCCCTGTGGTTGGACCCGGCATGCAGGTCGATGCCGTAATCGCTGCCCTTTACGATCTCTTCGAAGAAGACATCGGCCAACCGGGAGGTCAGAGAGCCTTTTTCAGAGCCCGGAAAGAAGCGGTTCAGGTCCCGGCGGTCAGGTGAGTAGCGGGACTGCTGGATAAAGGCGTAGACATTGACCACCGGCACGGCGATCAATGTACCGCGCAGCCGGGAGAGTTTTTTCAGCTCCAGCATACGGCGGATGATTTCGACGCCGATGATTTCGTCGCCGTGGATGGCAGCGCAGACAAACAGCCTGGGGCCCTTCTTGCGGCCGTGGATCACATGAACCGGCATGGTCATGGCCGTATGGGTGTAGAGCGGCGCAACCGGAATGTGGATCGTCGCCTGGGTGCCCGGTCGGACGGTCTTGCCGCCGATTTTCAAAGATACCTGCATCCTATCCCCGCCCCTTGGTTCGGGTTTTGCCCGGTTTGGCGTTTTTTTCGATATAGTCGATCACCATGCCGGCGACATCATGACCGGTGGTGGTTTCGATGCCTTCCAGTCCGGGCGAGGAGTTGACCTCCATGACCACCGGACCGTGGTTGGACCGCAGCATGTCCACTCCGGCCACGTGCAGCCCCATGATCCTGGCTGCGCGCACGGCGGTGGAGCGCTCCTCGGGGGTGATCTTGACCCGCTTGGCCTTGCCGCCGCGGTGCAGGTTGGAGCGGAATTCACCCTCCGGCCCCTGGCGGAGCATGGCGGCCACCACCTTGTTGCCGATCACCCAGCAGCGGATATCGCTGCCCCTGGACTCCTTGATGTACTCTTGCACCAGGATGTTGGCGCTCAGGCTCCTGAAAGCCTGGATCACGCTCTGGGCCGCTTTCTGGGTCTCCCCCAATACCACGCCGACCCCCTGGGTGCCTTCGATCATCTTGATCACCAGGGGCGCGCCGCCCACCATGTCGATCAGGTCGTCGGTGAACTTGGTGGAGTGGGCGAATCCGGTGACAGGAAGGCCGATGCCCTTGCGCGCCAACAGTTGTAGGCTGCGCAGTTTGTCCCGGGAGCGGCTGATGGCCACCGATTCATTGACGCAATAGACGCCCATCATTTCGAACTGCCGCACCACCGCCGTGCCGTAAAAGGTGACGGATGCCCCGATCCGGGGGATGACGGCATCGAAACCTTTCAACTCTTCGCCCTTGTAATGGATGGCCGGATGGTGGGAGGTGATGTTCATGTAGCAGCGCAGGGGATTGATGACATGCACTTCGTGGTCTCGCTCCTGTGCGGCCTCCATCAACCTTCGGGTGGAATAGAGCTGCGGGTTTCTTGAAAGAATACCGATCTTCATGTTGTTCCTGCTGTCGTGCTGTTGAGGTGTTCCCGCACCAGGGCGGTCGCCGGGGCAAGCGCCTGGCGGCGCCACCACCATATACACCTTGGAGGGAAATTATGCCACCTTCAATCCCCGGGACTATCATACGGGCAAGCGAACGCCGGATTCAAGCGATACCGCATTCAGTGCCAAAATAAGGATGTCCCTAGTGGACGCCCATTCTTCTAATTGCAAATGCGTCAAGGGCAGATCTGACCCGTAAACGAGCTCCTAGTTCTTGACCCGTAAATGGCATGGCTCCTTTGTTTAATGGATTTGACATATGGGCTGAGCGCAATGTAATTTTATGATATTCGAATTTCATATGCAATTTAGTGCTGATTCCAGATAGTTGTAATTTTGGTATGTAAACACAGGTTTTGACAGATACAATATTCATGGGGTATTTTTACAGTATCTGTAATTAGATCCATTCCGTACTTAAAGTAGCTCAAAAAATATTTGTAGTCTGAAACATGCAATTTTTTGTCCTTATTTGGGTTGTTAACAAGACGTCTATTTTACATCCCCATATGGTACAAAAACGAGACGTCTACTGAATATCAATGTTAGCCATAAAGGAAAATTATGCGAATACCAGTAATCATTATTTTTAGCTTAACTCTTCTCGTGGGATGTGCTTCCCTAAAAGTCGATACATCTGGCTCTGAAATAATTGCGCCACTTTGCGTCAACGGTGAGCCAAAA
>JBNLAV010000025.1:0-21596 GCA_050302315.1 Desulfobacteraceae bacterium | reverse complement strand
TCTATTTGGGGCGGAATTGAACTGTAGGAGCGGCTTTTAGCCGCAATGATTGCCTGCCGGATGGAGTGTCGCGGCTAAAAGCCGCTCCTACAGGTAGACGAAAAGGAAAAATGTATTCACTAACCGATTACGATTACCGTCTGCCCGAAGACTTGATCGCACAGCAGCCGCTCGACGAGCGGGACCGGTCGAGGCTGTTCTGTCTGGAACGGGAATCCGGCCGATGGACCCATCGCCGGTTCGGCGATCTGGCGGACTTGTTGAACCCGGGCGATCTGCTGGTGCTCAACAACACGAAGGTGATCAACGGCCGGCTGCTGGGGAAGAAGGAGAGCGGCGGCAAGGTGGAGGTGCTGATCCTCGACTACGTCAAAGGCATGCGCAACAACTCCTTTGAGTGCATGGTGCGGGCTTCCAAGCGCCCCAAAGCGGGCAGCCGCCTGTTTTTCGACCGCGGTTTGGAGGCCGATGTAACAGCGGTCCACGCCGCCACGTGCCAGATCACGTTCGGCGGGTCCATCGCCCTCGAGCAGGCGCTGGATGAGATCGGCCACGTGCCGTTGCCCCCCTATATCGAACGGCAGGACAATTCCGCGGACCGCATCCAATACCAGACTGTCTACGCCCGGGAAAAAGGCGCCATTGCCGCCCCGACGGCCGGGCTGCACATGACCGCTGACCTGCTCGACCGACTGCGCCGTCAAGGCATCGGGACGGCCTTCATCACCCTGCATGTGGGGTACGGGACTTTCGTGCCGGTGCGGGTCGACGATATCCGGCAGCACCGGATGCACGCCGAGTGGTTTTCCCTGGATGCGTCCACGGCCGAAGCCATCAACGGCACCAAAGCGCGGGGCCGTCGCGTGGTGGCGGTGGGGACCACCAGCGTCAGAACCTTGGAGTTCTGCACCGATGAAAGCGGCCGGATCACACCGCAGTCGGGGATGTGCGATCTTTTCATCTATCCGGGATATGAATTCAAGATGGTGGATGCCATGATCACCAATTTCCACCTGCCCCAATCCACCTTGCTGATGCTGGTTTCGGCGTTTGCGGGAAGGGAGCATGTATTAAATGCTTATTCGGAGGCAGTAAGAGAGAACTATCGCTTTTTTAGTTATGGTGATGCAATGTTCATTTCATGAAATTTTGTTTCATAGACCAAGCCTCCGAAGGAGGCCCAGAATATAGCCCCGGGTGTAAACCCGGGGAATCTTGGGAACCGATAACCCAAGCTCCGAAGGAGCGACAGGCTTCCTCAATTGTGTCACACCTTCGGTGTTCGATGCACATTCTAACCGTGCCCCCGGGTTCACACCCGGGGCTATATTCATCGGCCCCTTCAGGGCCGCAAGGAATTGATATAGAACTATGGGCGTCTTCGAGCTTCAAAAAACATGTAAAGCGACATCGGCCAGGGCAGGGGTGCTATCGACGGACCACGGAACCATCGAGACGCCCATCTTCATGCCTGTGGGCACCCAGGCGACGGTTAAGGCCGTATCGCCTGAGGAACTGGAGGCGCTGGGCGCCCGGATCATCCTGGGCAATACCTACCATCTCTACCTGCGACCGGGGACCGAAGTGGTGGGCCGCTTTGGCGGGCTGCACGATTTCATGCACTGGCAGGGACCGATTCTTACCGACAGCGGCGGATTCCAGGTGTTCTCCCTGGCCAAGCTTTCAAAGATCTCAGAGGAGGGGTATGCCTTCCAATCCCACATCGACGGCGGCGCGCGCCACCTGTTGACGCCGGAAAAGTCCATCCGGGTGCAATTGGCGCTCAACAGCGATATCATCATGTGCCTGGACCAGTGCATTGCCCACCCGGCGTCGCGGGAAGCTGCGGAGGATGCCCTGTCTTTGACCACGCGCTGGGCGGCAAGGTGCAAAACCGAGTGGCAGGCCAATGGCGAAAAAAGCAACTTGTTCGGTATCGTCCAGGGTGGCATGTACCCGGACCTGCGCACCCGCTCAGTTGCCCAGATCGTTCAGATCAAGTTTCCCGGATACGCCGTAGGCGGACTAAGCGTGGGGGAACCCAAGGATTTGATGTATGAAATGGCGGCGCACACCCTGCCCCTGCTGCCGCAAGACGCTCCACGCTATGTGATGGGGGTGGGAACGCCGGCCGATCTGGTGGAGATGGTGGCCATGGGGGCCGATATGTTCGACTGTGTGATGCCCACGCGCAACGCGCGAAACGGTCAGCTTTTTACGCGTATGGGAACCGTCAATATCAACAACGCCCGGCACCGGGAGGCCACAGGCCCCATTGAAGAGGGCTGCCGGTGCTATACATGCCGCCACTACAGCCGGGCCTATCTGAGGCATTTGTACCAGGCCAGGGAGATCCTGGCCCATCGTCTCAATACCATTCACAACCTGTACTTTTATTTGAATCTTGTCAAAAAAATGCGTATGGCTATATTAAGGGATGAATTCGAGGTGTTTCGACAGGACTTTCATGCATTACAGAAGGCGGGATCGAGTTGATACCTTCCCCTGAACGAATAGCCGGAAGTTGCCTGTGAGTTAAAAACACATCAGTGTAGCCATCGTTGCGGTTGAAGCCGGGTGCCGATCATCCGGTTTGGAAACAACCCATAAATTACAGGATCGATTCAACATAAAGGGGAACTGTCATGAAAGAAAAAGTTGAAGCAGCAATAGAAAAAATCCGACCCATGCTCAAAGCCGATGGTGGTGATGTCGAATTGGTCGGCGTTTCTGAAGACGGCATCGTTCAGGTTCGTTTGCAGGGCGCCTGTTCAGGATGCCCAATGAGCCAGATGACCCTGAAAAACGGTATTGAGCGTGTCATCAAGCAAGAGGTCCCCGGCGTCAAAGCTGTGGAATCGGTATAAAAATAATATTCCATGGCGAGACGCCGAGACCGGAACATGGTTTGCCGGCAGAGCGTCGGCACATAACAATGCCCCCATGGCTTTATCAATAAGATGATGCCATGGGGGCATTGCTTCCGAGTCAAAACGACTCAGCCCCCCGGCGCGCTTCTATCAACCGGAAGATGTCCCCAAAGCCCCTACCGGCGGCCAAATCCTTTGGCGCTTCGAAGCCGGCCGGGCCATCCATTCCCAATCCCACCCAAATTCCTTGTGACAGGCCGGGAATCAACCATCGCTTTTTGGCAGAGCCTGAAGATGCCCTATTGTACGATTGATGATCATGGAACCTTGAACCGGAATATGATGAGGGCGTAACCTGTGGTCAGCCTCCGGCATCCTCTACTACTTCCATCCATTTGCAGACATATCAACAATTTCATAGCGCTTTTCAACCGATCCGTTTGGCGGCCGTCCGGGGTATTCCTGTCTCGGCTTTGAATGCAGGAGCGGTATTCAGGTACTGGTTCAATTCGCATATGTCGTTTTAATTCATAGCGTTATGGTATCATTTGTTTTTGGTGGGATATTATTGTCCCGCAAAATCGGTTGGATTATGCAGATGGGCCATTTATGTCCCTTCTTTAGAGTATCATTCACTTAAAAATTAATGCGCAGTATTTCCATGGTCTTTAATTCCTTATGTTTGCATGCAGTGATTTGAATGCGGCACATTTATTGCTGCGATGCTTTGCATCAGTTATGGCCTGAAGAGCATTCTGAGTCGGCCGACTGCAGAATAGGTCTGCAGCGCTGCCCTGTTGAAATGAGAATGTCACCAATCTTATTGCGGCAGGGCAGCTAATTGATTCGGCTGTTATGGCACGCAATGGAAGGAGGATGGGAACGTGAAGGATTTAAAAGCGTACTGGAAACGGAACTTGAAAATCATGGGAGTGCTATTGGGGATATGGTTCTTCGTATCCTATTTCTGCGGGATCCTCATTGTCGATGTGTTGAACCAATTCCAGATTGCCGGTTTTCCTCTGGGCTTTTGGTTTGCGCAGCAGGGCTCAATGTTTGTCTTCGTGGCGCTGATCTTCGTGTATTGCAGGCTGATGGAGAAACTGGACAAGGAATATGATGTGGATGAGTAAAATTGGTTTTGTGGATTCTTCGGCTTTAACGCAAACGCAATGATCCGAGAGGGAGCAGAATAATGGATAATATATTTGGATGGACCATGGTATGGGTCATACTTTCATTCAGCCTGTATGTCTTTATCGCCTGGCGTTCGCGGGTGAAGGATGCGGCCGGGTTTTATGTGGCCGGAAAAGGCGTACCGCCCGTCGCCAATGGTATGGCCACCGCAGCGGACTGGATGAGCGCGGTATCTTATATCGGTTTGGCCGGTGTCGTCTCGTTTACAGGATACTGGTCCAGCGCGTTGCTGATGGGGTGGACCGGCGGTTATGTGCTTCTGGCGCTGCTGCTGGCGCCTTACCTGCGCAAATTCGGCAAGTTTACCGTTCCGGATTTTATCGGTGATCGCTACTATTCCAACACGGCCCGCATGGTGGCGGCCGCCTGTACGGTTTTTATCTCCTTTACCTATATCTGCGGCCAGATGCGCGGCGTCGGCATCGTTTTCAGCCGCTTTCTGGAAGTCGAGCTGGCCATGGGCGTCTTCATCGGCATGCTCATCGTCTTCTTTTACGCCGGACTCGGCGGCATGAAGGGCATTACCTACACCCAGGTTGCCCAATATTGTGTATTGATCATCGCCTATACGATTCCCACTGTGGCCCTTTCCATGGTCATCACGGGTAATCCGATCCCCCATCTGGGATTCGGCAGCAAGATTGTTCAGGAGGGGGCCTACCTGGGCCAGTACGTCTTGGAGGCCCTGGATAATATCGCCAATGACCTGGGCATAAAGGCCTATACGGCCACCTTCACCGGCGGCAGCGCCTCCATGCTCAATATCTTCCTGCTCTGCTTTACCATGATGGCCGGTACGGCAGGCCTTCCCCACGTCATCATCCGTTTTTTCACCACGCCCACGGTACGGGACGCCCGCAAGAGCGCCGGATGGGCCCTGCTGTTTATCGCCATTTTGTACACCACCTGTCCGGCCGTGGCCGCCTTTGCGCGGTTCAACATGGTCAATACGGTAAACGGCAAATCATTCGAGGAAGCACCGTCGTGGTTCAGAAACTGGGAAAAACCGGGGCTCATCGTCTGGGTCGACAAGAACGGAGACGGCATCATTCAATATGCCAAAGGCAAAGTGTTCGCCGGCAAACCCGATCTGAAACCCAGCGACCAACTGGGCCCGCACGGAGAACGACAGGTGACCAACAAGATCACCGACGCTCCCAATGAGCTTTATGTGGACCGGGATATCATGGTGCTGGCCAACCCGGAAATCGGTGGATTGCCGGCCTGGGTGATCGGTCTGGTTGCGGCCGGCGGCCTTGCCGCGGCGCTCTCCACGGCGGCCGGTCTTCTTCTGGCCATCGGTTCGGCTTTCAGCCATGATCTGTATTACCGTGTGATCAACAAGAAGGCCACCGAGAAGCAGCGCCTGACGGTCGCACGCATCGTCATCGGAATTTCGGTTGCCTGCGCAGGATGGTTCGGGGTCCATCCGCCGGGGTTTGTGACCCAGGTGGTGGCCTGGGCCTTCGGTATGGCCGCGGCAAGTTTCTTCCCGGCCATCATCCTCGGCATTTTCAGCACCAGGACCACCAAACAGGGCGCTATCGCCGGCATGGTTGTCGGCATGCTGTTTACCGCATCCTATATCATCAATGTCACCTATCTGGGTGGATCAGCCTGGTTCTTCGGCGTGACCACATGGGGGATCGGGGCCATCGGTCTGGTTCTCAACTTTGTGGTCGCCATCGTCGTTAGCCGGTTCACCGAGGCACCGCCCAAGGAAATCCAGGATCTTATTCAAAGCGTACGGATTCCAAGGGGAGCCGGTGAGGCTGTGGAGCATTAGATAGGCAAGGATCCCTTGGCCGGGATCTATCGCCCCGAATATAAACCGCGCGGGCAGGTGCTTCAACTGCCCGCGCGGTACCGACCAAACAAAGATGGTTGTATGCCGATTCAATGGAGGCTTCTGTAGAAAATGACCAAAACTGCTGCTGTGACGGTTCAAAAAGCGATGTTAAGAGGAGGATTTGCTGCTGCCGCTCCGGGATTGGCGGCCATGGTGGCGTCAACCACCGTAGCGGAATCCACATTGTCGACCCACCTGGGCATGGGCAGCTTCGGCGTTGCAGCCCTGGGGGTTGTCTTTTTCTTTCTGGCATTTCTGTTTGCGCGCAGCCGCTGGTGGGCCGGTCTGCCGGGATTGTTGGTGGTGTCGGGCGCCATGTGCTTTTTCTGTCTAAAGGCGGCTCGTCTGCTCCTGCTCTACTACCAGTTCAATCCAGTCCGGAACCTGCTGGATGTGATGGCGCCGTTCTCCGTTATCTCCTTGCATCTGTGCCTGATCCTGATTGCCGGTACATTGGGCTGGTTTATCGTAAAAACACTGCGGCTGAGCCACAGCATAGGGCCGCAACCGGTGAGCAAGCTGGTATGGGGCGCACTTGGACTTTGGGTGGCCATCGCCATTTGGCAGGGGCCTATCCCGATCTGAGCTGGAATTCTTCGGTGAGATAGGTTCGGATGTCTTCGGCCGTCCCCAGGGCGTCCTTCAGGCTGTTGCGTTCGATTTCATTGAGCTGGTTCGGGCTGATGAAATTATCCGGGTCCGTTCCGTTTTCCCACTGCTGGTCCTGGTGCGCCAGGCGCACCTGCATCAGGATTTCATAGGCCTGGCGAATTTTCCGGCTCAGATCATCTCTGATGATGTCCCCTGATGCCAGCGATTCCAGGCGTTTTAGCGTGTTGGTTTCGTCCACCTGGTGTTTAAGCGTCATCAACCGGGCAAAGTCCACAAACGGAGTGATTCCTCTGGTCTTCAGATCAAGCATGTTTTTGTGCGGTCCATGTTTTTCAAGGGCGAATCGTTTGAAAATACCGAATGCGGATGGGGTCGATACACAAGCCTTGGCGAGAAAGCGGATGAAAAGATCCTGCCCCTGCACGATTTCCAGGAGATACGCCCGAAGATCACCGCCCACCTGATGGTCGCCGTAGCTTGGCCTGAAATCGAAGAAAATGGTGGCGTTTAATATGTCCTGGGGAACGGGTGTCGTGACCCAGTTATGAAAATAGCGCTTCCATACGGACAGGGGTTGGCACCAGGCGGGATTGGAAGCCATGATATCTCCCGGACATCGCGGGAATCCACAGTTGACCAAGTGGCGCGTGGCTTCATGGCTCAACTTTGTGAAGTACGCACGGCACGCCTCGGCCTGATCGTCATCTTCAGCATCGGCATAGACGATGCCATTGTCCTGGTCGGTTTTGAAGGTTTGTTCCTTGCGTCCTTCCGAGCCCATCAGCAGCCAGCAGTAGGGTAGCGGTGCCGGGCCCAGTTCGGCTTCCAGAAGGGACAGGATACGGTGGAGGATATGATCGTTGACCAAGGTGATCAGCCGCGTGATGTTGATCGGATTGGCCCCTTCCAGAATCAATGTATGCATGACCTGCGGGCTGCCCAGGGCCAGGTCGTAAATCTGTTCGAAGCGGTCGGCTTCACCGATCTTCTTGACCAATTCCAACGGGGATGCGCCTTGCATCAGCATCAGGTCGTGACTGGACAGGACCCCGGTGATCCGGCCGTTCTTATGCATTGTCAGATGGTGCTGTTTCCGACGGATCATCTCCAGCAGTGCATCGAAACAAAGCATGTGCGAAGGGATGCTTTGCAGCGGTGATGACATGATGCTCTGAACCGTCGAATCATAGTCCAACCCATTGGCCACGACGCGTCGGAGATCGCGATCCGTGACAATGCCCACCGGTTGGTCTTCGGCATTGCAGATGAGAAGGTTGTCCCGTTTTTCGCGATCCATCACGATTGCAGATTCGCGAATAGAGGCGTTCTGGTTGATCCGTCCGGGTTGGCGGCGCACGATATCCCCCACCTGGGCGGAAAATAACAGCATGGAGCCTGATTCCGAAGCGGCGGTCTTGCGCCGCTGGAGCTGGCTGAAGGCGACGCTGACATACCCTTCGGTCAGGACCTTGAGATAGTACTGGGAGAATTTGGCATGGGACTGAATCAAGCTGGCAAAATCGTCCCGGGTCAGCAGGATGCAGATGGTGTCCGTTTCAGCCGCAACATCCAGGTTGGCATGGCTTTCACGTAAAATGCCCAGCGCACCGATGGATTGGCCGGTCCGGCGATAGGAGAAAATGGCGACATCACCCAGTTCGTTGACGGTAAACAACCTGACCTTGCCTGAGAAAATGAGGGCGAGGTGATTGATGATGCTTTTTCCTCTTTCGAGTATGATGTGACCGGCTGGATAGAATGCCACTTTGGCTTTTTTGATCAGGCGGTTCAATTCATCGGTGTCGAGCTCACTGAACGGCGCAGTCTTTTTCAAAAACGCCAGCATTTCAGCGTGTGTCAGCTGTGCCCTGTTTTCGGTCTGGATCATAACGCTTCAAATTATATCTAAGGTTTGATAGGGATAAAGACTCTGATGATGCATCAGATCCGGCTGCCAGCATCCATACCCTATCATGCGGTTGGCGTGAGAGCAAGGCGTTGCGGGATAAGGCATAGATTTTGCAAATAAATAGTGGCGGCCGCCCAAAGGCGTCAATGCATTTAAAAAAGGTAAATACCATGCGTTTGATCCCGCGATTTGCCGATTTCAAGATTCGATATAAACTGCTGATCGCCTATTTCGCCATCTTCATCCTGTCCCTCGCCCTCGGCAATATTGCCATTTATCATTTTGTCCGCCGCAATATCGAATCGAACATTCAAAGCGAGCTTAAAAATACGACCACGACCATATTGAACATGGTCAGGGACGGTGCGCAGCTCTCCATCAAAAACTATCTGCGCGCCGTGGCTGAAAAAAACAGGGATATCACGTCTTATTATTACGGCCTGTATCAGCAGGGGCGCCTTTCCGAAGATGAGGCCCAGAAGACCGCAAGAGCGGTGCTGCTCAGCCAATCCATCGGCACGACCGGCTATATTTACTGCCTGAACAGCAAGGGGATCATCGTCAACCATCCCCATGATGCGTTGATGGGGGCTGATCTATCCGTCCATGAATTTATCAAGGACCAGAAAAGGCGCAAGATCGGCTACGTCGAGTACGATTGGAAGAATCCCTCCGAATCCCACGCCCGGCCAAAAGCCTTATACATGACGTATTTTGCACCCTGGGATTGGATCATATCGGCCTCATCCTACCGTGATGAATTCAAGGAGTTGGTCAATGTGGGCGATTTTCGGGAGAGCATCCTTTCATTGCAGTTCGGTGAGACCGGTTATTCTTATGTGATCGATACATCCGGTAAATTGATTATCCATCATAAGCTGGAAGGCATCAATATCATCAACGAGCGTGATGCGCGCGAGCGCTCTTTTATCCGGGAGATGATAGAGAAGCGAAGCGGTAAAATTATTTATGCCTGGAAAAATCCCGACGAAGCCTATCATCGTGAAAAGCTGGTGATATTCAACCATATTCCCGAATTTGACTGGATTGTGGCCTCATCGAGTTATCTGGAAGAGTTCTACGCGCCGTTGAAAGTCGTGAAAAAGTTCTTCTTCTTCCATGCGATGCTGTCGCTCCTGCTGGTGCTGCCGCTGACCTTCTGGATCAGCTCCACCATTACCAATCCGCTGCAGGCCTTGATGAATCGGTTTTCCCAGGCGGCCAAGGGCGACATCGGCGTGCGGATGCAGCGGCAGAACCAGGATGAGATCGGTTCGCTGGCCCAATATTTCAATACCTTCATGGATCGATTGGAGCGCTACAGCGCAAGCCTGAAGGCTGAAATCGACGAACGCAAAAAAGCGGAGGCCGCCATCCGCAAAAGCGAAGCCAAATATCGCGAGTTGGTTCAAAATGCCAACAGCATCATCATGCGCATCGATCCCGAAGGCAGGATTACCTTCTTCAATGAATTTGCGCAGAGCCTGTTCGGATTCGACGCGCAGGAGATCATCGGGCGACACAGCGTGGGCACGATCATGGCCGTGTATGACTCCAGCGGGCAGAGCATGCGGCAACGCATGGAGCAAATCGCAAAACATCCCGAAGACCATCGCTATTACGAAGTTGAAAACATGCGCCAGAATGGCGAGCGGGTATGGGTGGCCTGGACCAATAAGGCCATCCGGGACAGCAATGGACGCATCGTCGAGTATCTGTGCGTGGGCCATGACATCACCGAGGCCAGGGCCGCAAAACAGAAAATGGCGCGCCTGCGTCAATATTTGCAGAAGGTCGTCGATTCCATGCCTTCCATGCTGGTGGGGGTTGATTTGCACGGCAGGGTAACCCAATGGAACATGGAAACCCAAAAATTGTCGGGCATCGACCAGCAGGATGCCATAGGCCGGCCGGTGGGTGAGATTATCCTGGGCTTGAGGCCCTACCTGGATCTTGTTCGCCAGGCCATCGATGGTGAAACCATCAAGAAGGTCGAAAAAGTGCCCCATCCTTGCCAGCCTGAACGCAAATTTGCGGACATCATGGTGTACCCCATTGTGGTGGATCAGGTGGAGAGTGTGGTGCTGCGCATCGATGACGTTACCACGCGGGTTCGCATGGAGAACGTCATGGTTCAAACCGAAAAAATGATGTCCGTGGGCGGGCTGGCGGCGGGGATGGCCCACGAGATCAACAACCCGCTCGGCGCCATGGTTCAAAGCGTACAGAATATCGTCCGCCGAATTTCGCCGGAATTGAAATTGAACCATGATGTGGCGGCCGAATGCGGCATGAGCCTGGACCGGCTGCAGGACTATCTTCAACGGCGGCGCATCATCGAATTTCTGGAGGGAATCAGGGAGTCCGGGGAGAGAGCGTCGGAGATCGTCGACAATATGCTCAACTTCAGCCGCAAAAGCGAGTCCCGAAAGACGCTGGTTTCATTGGCCGATCTGCTGGACCGTACCGTCTCATTGGCCGCCCATGATTATAACCTGAAGAAAAAGTACGATTTCAGGCACATCAAGGTGGAACGGCAGTTTGATGTCGATGTCGAGTCAGTGCCCTGCGTGGCCACCGAAATCGAACAGGTCATCCTGAACCTGCTGCGAAATTCGGCCCACTCCATGTACGAAAAAAGCAGTGAAGATGAGCCGCCGACGATTATTCTGCGGCTGCAGAAAAAAAACGGTATGGCCGTGATCGAAGTGGAGGACAACGGACCCGGCATGTCTCCGGATGACCTCAAGCGGGTTTTCGAACCCTTCTATACCACAAAAGATATCGGCATCGGCACAGGCCTGGGGTTATCGGTATCGTATTTCATCGTTACCAACAATCACAACGGAACCATGGAAGTCGAATCGGAGCCGGGAAAGGGAACGACTTTTGTTATACGCTTGCCCATGGAAGAGGGAGATGCGCAGCAAGCACGGATGCAGTCCTTGGTCGCAATGGGGTAGTGAGGGGCAATGGTAGAGTGTTATTATGACGATTCCGTCGTGCTGGTTATCGATGATGAGTCGCTGATCCGCGAGAGTATCGCCACCTATTTGACGGACAGCGGCTTCACCGTTCTTCAGGCTGACGACGGTCCTTCGGGACTGGCCATCGTCGAAGAGCAGCAGCCCGATGTCGTTTTGTTGGACCTGCGCATGCCGCAGATGGACGGTCTTGAAGTGCTGGCTGAACTGGCCGGTCGATTTCCACGGATTCCCGTCGTGGTCGTAACCGGCGCAGGCGTGCTGAAAGATGCCATAGAAGCATTGCGGTTGGGCGCGTTTGACTTTGTCAGCAAACCCATCATTGACATGGCCGTTCTGGAGCACTCCGTGTGCAAGGCCATTGAACGATTCAGGCTTCAGGAAGAAAATCAGCGCTATCGCGATCACCTGGAAAACGAGATACAAAAGCGCACCAGCGATCTGGAACTGCGCACCAGGGAACTGGAACAGGCCAACCATCACCTGGAAGCCGAAGTCGAGCAGCGGCGTCGCGCCCAATCGGCACAGGAACACAGCGAGCTTCGGCTTGCGGATATCATCGCGGTATTTGAGGGCTTCATCTACAGCGTGGATCGCCGCTATCGGCTCCAGTTCATGAATGCGAAGCTGACGGACTACACCGGCCTCTCAGAGCCCGGGGGTATTTGCCACCAGGTCATTTATGATACGTCCGCACCATGCCAATGGTGTCCGTTGGAAAAGGTGATGGCCGGAGAGACCGTCCGATCGGAGCTGTTGAGCACCCGAGACGGTCGCTGGTACAGTGGGATCTATTCGCCCCAGGAGGATGAGCAGGGCAAGAACGTCGGTTGCCAGGCCATTGTCATCGATATTCACGATCGAAAATTGGCCGAACAGGCGCTTCAACAAAGTGAGAGCTCTTTGAGAGAGCAGAATCTGCGCCTTCGTTCATCCTTCAAAGGCACCATGCGTTTCGGCGATATTATCGGCAAAAGCCAGGCCATGCATGAAGTCTATCGGACCGTTCTCAAGGCGGCTGAATCGAGCGCCAACGTCATTGTCTACGGCGAATCCGGAACAGGTAAAGAGTTGGTGGCCAATACCATCCACGCGTTGAGCGATCGCGGCGGCAAACCGTTTGTGACCGTCAATTGCGGCGCCATACCTGACAATTTGATTGAAAGCGAATTTTTCGGATACAAAAAAGGCGCCTTTACAGGCGCGGTGAAAGATAAGGAGGGGTTCTTAAATGCCGCTAACGGCGGGACCCTCTTTTTGGATGAAGTGGGCGAGATCAATCCCCACATGCAGGTTAAATTACTGCGCGCCATCGATGGCGGCGGCTACAGTCCCCTGGGCGGCACCGGCGTCGTGTACCCCGATATCCGCATCATTGCCGCAACCAACCGTGATCTGAAAGAGAGCATGCGCAAAGGCCTCTTTCGAAAAGATTTCTACTATCGCATTCATATCATTCCCATCATGCTGCCGCCATTGTCCAAAAGGCGGGAGGATATACCGCTGCTGATCCACCATTTTATGCAGGTATACGGGGATGAAGGTAAATTGCAGTCCATCCCTGAAGAGACCATGAAAGCCATGCAGCAGTACACCTGGCCGGGCAATGTGCGGGAGCTGCAGAACGCCGTGCATCAGTACATCGCATTGCAGGAAGTGGATGTGATTTCAAAACTGGCGGGCGCTTTCCCCGTCGATGTTCCCAGCCCCAAAGCGATGATCGAAGAGATGGATTCCAGGCAACCCCTCAGCGATGCCGTGCAGGAATTCGAACGGCACTATATCGAGCAGCTTCTTAAACAGCATCATTGGAACCGAACCCGTGTCGCCGCAATGTTGGGCATCAATCGGCGTACGCTTTTCAGAAAGATTAAAAGCTATGGGCTGGGATAGCCCAGCCGCCTAATCCTCTCTGACAAGCACTTTTTCTTTTTTCAGGCGCTTAAGCCGCTCCATGGCGGCCTCCCTTACCAAGTGGTCATCATCGTCTTCGATAATTTGCTCAAGCTGGCTCGGGAATTGGATTTTCTTAATTGCCTTTATGCGGATGTCCGGGTTGGGGTGCTTCCATCGTGGTGCAAAGAGATCCTTCAGTGACATGGGCCCTCCTTCCTGATGGCGGTTGGGTATGGCAACTGCGGGCTATGATTCTCGCTCAAGCTGCCACGCCGTTATTGCATCGAATTGTTGATGCATCGCTGCAATCGTTCTGTAATGCCGGATTCAGGATACAATCGCGATCGGCAGGCCGGATGAGATCTGGTGTTTCACCAGGAAAGGGGTGTCGAATGTCGTCATGCGCTCAGTGCAGCATCGTTTCATGGTAAGCGATATTCTGTCCGGGTGTCAATCCGCAGGGAAGCGGTCATTAATATTTCAACCGCGCGTAATAGCTTTTTTGGGAGGCCATGCGGGCATCCTTAAGGGTGTGGATGTTGTTTTTGGCCAACAAAAAGATGAGCTTCAGGAAGATTTGTGCAGTGGCGGCGGCGTCTCCCATGGCGGTGTGCCGACCGACGATACTGACGCCCAGGCGTTGGGCGATATCGTCCAGGCTGTGGCGCTTCTGGTTTGGATGCAGGGCGGAGGAGAGCAGCATGGTGTCGAGAACGGGATTTTTGAAACGTATGCCGGTGATGGCTTCTTTCACTTGAAGCATGCGCATGTCGAAAGCCACGTTGTGGCCCACAAGGATGGTATCCTGGACAAAGCGCTGAAACATTGGCAGGGCCTCCTCGATGGTGGGTTTGTCTGCCAGCATCTCCGGGCGAATGCCATGGAATTTGATGGACTTCAAAGGCAAATGACGTTTGGGATCGATGAGTTGATCGAACTGCTCTTGTTTCAATAGCCGGCCGTTGACGATACGCACGGCCCCGATGGAGATGATTTCGTCACCGCCGTCGGGGTCCAGGCCGGTGGTTTCAGTGTCGAAAACGGTATATGCCAGGTCCGACAGTAGGCGGTTGTCCAACTCCGAAGATTGACCGGCCTGCTGAAAAAGGTCGAAATCATAAAACTCGGGCCTGGATTCCGTCAGCACCGTCAGGCGGTTATCGGTCACGGGAGGGCTGTCGTCTCCCAGGGTCGGGATCAGCAGGCGCAGGCCGGCGCTGTCGAGCTGATCCGGCTGCCTGTAAGGCCAGAGATTGGCCTTGTGGAACTTCAGAATTGCGCTGACCGGAATGGCCTGCCCCTTGCCGGAAGCCTTCAGGGCGTGGGCCTTCCATTCTTTGAGCATTTCTTCTTCAATCATTCTGCCTTTCCAGATGATATCGATATAGAGCCAGGCGTCTCGCTGATAGAAATGCACCTGGACCGTTTTGATGTCGCAATATCCCTGAATCTTTTCCAGGATTGCGACCACGCATCGCGTGAGATGAAACACGTCGATACTGATACGGATTTTCAGATCTTCAGCTTTGAAATGCCGTTCCAGGTCCATTTCCAGCTGTTGGCTGACGAGTTGCAGCCACTCCTCTACGGTAATGGTTGTCAGAGGCCATGTATCGACGTCGGATCCTTTGCCGGAATGGCTCTTTTCCGTCCACAAACGGGCAGCCAGATCAGAGTGTTCCGACATGAGCTGCACCATCTGATGTAAATCCTGATACGATTTTATTCGCATTTTCAACAGGATTTCAGAGGCGGCTTTGACCACGGAGAGGGATTGCGTGAGTTGGTGTTGCCACAATTGCATCTGTTTATTTTGCTTTTCGGCGTGCTGCAAACTGGCCATCAGATCTTCGATGTAGATGATGAACCCCGTGATGCGATGTTCGCTATCCATCACCGGGCGAAGCTCGGCGGGTAAAATGGCCTGGTCCTTGGTGCCAATCAGGAAACGCTCGTTGGCCGGTGCGCATTTTTTATCGATCTTTTTGCCGATGCGGTCCAGGGCATCGCGTACGAGCCCTTCATCGATAAAGCTGAAGATGGAGCGTCCCAACCCGATCCAATTGCTGTTGGCTTGCGAGGATGCACCGGTCCCGGCGTCGGCATGGGTCAGCAGATCTTTGACTTTGTGGTTGTAGAATACGATGCCGCCGTCGATGTTGCACACCAGAATACCCTGGGGTAGATCAGCCAGCAGGGCGGCTAAAACCGCTTTTTCGGCTTGTGTCTCTGACTGGGCAAGCTTGAGTTTTTGTGCCTGACTTTTCTGCAGGTTGCCGACCATTTCCACACTTTGATTGATGCGTCTGGCCAGGTGCTGTACATCCCCGCCGCCTTCTACCGTGACCCGCAGGTCGGGGTTGACGGTGTTGATCAGATCGATCTGCTCCGACAAGCGGTTGATCGGGTTGACGTAGGCCTTGAAGATCCAACTTGCGGCAAAGCCGAACGCCATCATCAGTACGCTCGCGGCAATGAAAAAATAGCCGAAATTCTCGCTGACCGTAGTGTTCAGGAACAGCCTGGTTTCCATTGGCAGATGCTGCCAAAACATCAGGCCGACGGCGAATATCGCTCCAACAGTGACGTTTAGGGCAACCGCATTGATCAGCCAAAATTTTGTCTGGATCTTCACGTTCCGCTAACCTCCTGATGTTCCGGCATGCAACATGTCATGTCACCTCGCAATTCGCTGCCGGACGCACTGCAGTGCGGGAATATCCCGGCCATATGCCCGTCTGTCTCTGCCTGAATGATGGGTCGTTTCCAAACCGGGTGCCATGCACCCGGCTGCAACCGCAACCATAAAAGCATTGCGATCTTTTGTTTTTCCGGCCTTTGTCCTGGTGCGAAGCGATGCTGATGCATCAATCCAAGCCGCCCGCTTCGCGGGTGGTCGTTGCCTCAGCGAAAGTTGAACAAAAGATATCGTCTTTGCAATATTCCCTGCAACATATAGGCCATATAATTGGTCAGGTTGCTCGCACAGCATGCGGCATGCCGGTTTGGTTGACATAAAGGCCCTCCCTGTCACTTGGTTGCGCATAAGAATGAGGTGCAACGCTGTTTTTGTCATTTGAGAGAGAATTTTAGAAGTGGCTCGACCATATCAGGTATGATATTTGTATGATTGGTGTTATGGCGGTGAAGGCCAATTGGAGCCATCCGGATCTTCCCGTCCCAACAGCGTCTCATTAAATCTCATGAAGGGCATTGGTTATGTCTCAAAAAATCCTGATTGTGGAAGACGAACCCAACATCGTGGTCCCATTACGATTCTCGCTGGAGCAGAAGGGCTACCAGATCCTGGTGGCCGACAACGGCGAGGATGCGCTAAATCTGATGCCGATGGAAAAACCTGATCTGATCCTTCTTGATATCATGCTTCCCGGGGTTGATGGCTACGAAGTGTGTGAGGCGATACGCCGGAACCGGGACCTGCGGTCCACCAAAATTGTTTTTCTATCTGCCATGGGGCGTGATATCGACATCGCCAAAGGGATGTCCCTTGCGGCCGATGCGTATATCACAAAGCCGTTTTCAATTCTGGAGGTAATCGGCAAGGTGGCGGAACTGCTTGGAGAAAAAGGGCAGGCATAAGATAGGGAGCACCAGCTGCGCAGTTGTGTCGAGGTGCAGATACCCCTTGCCGTTTATCCAGCGAGTGGCGAATGCTTCTTCCATCACCATAGTCCGAATCACGCCTTATTCAAGGGCAGGGTGAAAATGAAGTTCGCCCCCTTGCCCGGTTCGCTGACGACCCGGATTTCCCCGCCGTGGTAATCTATGATTCGTTTTGAAATCGACAACCCCAGCCCGGTTCCTTTTGGCCGCCCCAGGGAATCCTCCGTCACCTGTTTGAATTCCCTGAAGATGTTTCTCTGCTCGTCCAAAGGGATGCCGATGCCGTTATCGAGAACATTGACCGTCAGATACGCACCTTTCCTTTTCAGACCGACCTGGATCTTTCCTTGATCGTCGGGACAGAATTTAACCGCATTGGAAATCAGGTTTACCAGCACTTGAATGATCCGGTCGCGGTCTCCTGTCGTCGGCGGAACCTCGGCCAGCCGTGTCTCGAGCTGAATCTGCTTGTCTTCGATCAATTGGCGGGTGGCCGACACGGATTCCTTGATCGCCTCGGCCATATTAAAAGCAGTGATGGCCCATTCGATTCTGCCGGATTGAATCTTCTGGAAATCCAGGACATCGTTGATCAGGCGGCTCAGGCGTTCGCTTTCTTTAACGATGATACCTGAAAATTCCGTAAGCTGGGACGTTTCGATGTCGGGGTGGTAATGCAGGACCTCAGCCAGAGCGCGAATGGATGTCAAGGGGGTGCGCAGTTCATGTGTGACGGTGGAGATGAACTCATTTTTCAGTTTGTCCAACTCCTTCAACCTCTCATTGGCGGCTTTTAGCTCC
This sequence comes from Desulfobacteraceae bacterium, assembly GCA_050302315.1. Classification (GTDB taxonomy): domain Bacteria; phylum Desulfobacterota; class Desulfobacteria; order Desulfobacterales; family Desulfosarcinaceae; genus JARRKU01. Next base: position 3,854 of record JBNLAV010000025.1, on the reverse strand, counting down.
GCTCCGGCCTTTTCCAATTCCCGGCTGTGGGTGATGGCCCTGCGCGTCTCTTTCAGAATATCCATCACATCTTCAAGGCTCAGCGGTTCTTCTTTGACCACCGAAGCCACCATGACACGGGCCGACGCCGATCCGATGGCGCCGGCCAGCAATCTTTCGGCATAACTGACAAGTTGGGCATCCGCCGTTGGCATCTTATTCCAGTCGATGTCGTGGCGCAGGGCATAGTTGCTGAACTCCTCCTCGACCCGCTGTTGGCCCAGAAACCGGCTGATGAGTAGCTTCAGGGACGGTATGGAGGCAGTCCCTCGCCAGAAGCGTGATCTTTGAATCTCTTCCGAGTACCTGAAGACATCCACAAACAAATTGGCCTGGGTGTGTTCGATGGCCGTTTGACGCGTGAAAACGGATATGCCGATGTACAATCCCACGTTGACCAGCATGCTCCAGAAGACCGCATGGGCATACTGGTTGAAGCCCAGGGCGGCGACATCGAGGTTGAACAATTGGTAGGGTTTGAGCCATGCTATGCCGAAGGGCCCTTCGGTCAGAAACGACGCGTGCCAGAATCCGGCCTGGGACAGGGACGGCAGGGCCAAAGCGTATGCCCAAATGAAGAATCCGGCCAATAGGCCGCAGAGCGCCCCTTTGCGGTTGCCGCCCTTCCAGAAGATCCCCCCTAAAATCGCCGGGCCGAACTGAGCCACCGCCGTGAAAGAGATCAGGCCGATGGAAATCAGGGTAAAATGTCGCGACACCAGGTGAAAATAAGCATAGCCCAGCATGAGGACCAGAACGATACTTGCCCTGCGGATAAAAAGCAGCAAAGCGCTTAAATTGCTGTACTGAGAGAATCTTATAAAGGGCAGTCGCAGCAGCACCGGCATGACCAGGTCGTTGCATATCATGGTTGATAGGGCAAGGCTCTCGATGATCACCATACTGGTAGCGGCGGACAAACCTCCCAGGAAGACAATCAGTACCAATACTTCCCGTTGTTCGCTCATCGGCAGCGTTAAGACAAAACTCTCGGGATCGACGCTCCCCGGGTTGAAGTAAAGCATGCCGCCGATGGCCACCGGGAGTACAAACAGATTGATGATCAATAAATACATCGGGAATAGCCACATCGCCTTCTTCAGATGTCTTTCATTGACGTTCTCCACCACCGCCACTTGATATTGACGCGGCAGAAACATGATGGCCAGCATGGAAAGAAATATATTGGTATACCAGCCCGATGATTTGCCTCCCGATAAATCCACTACCAGCAACCGGCTGACATCAGGGTCTGTCTGGGCCCTGGCGTAGAGGTCGCCAAAACCGTCGAAGATGCTATAGGTGACGAACACGCCCACGGCGGTAAAAGCCACCAGTTTTACAATCGATTCAAAGGCGATGGCGGCCACCAATCCTTCATGCCGCTCGGTGGCCTCAAGGTGGCGGGTCCCGAAGAGTATGGCGAAGACCGTCAATATCAATGCCACATAAAATGCCGTGTCCTTGAAAACGGGAATGTCGGCGTACTGGCTCGGAAGGGTTATGTCCGGGTACTGATTGATCAACAGATAGGTGGTCGATATGGCTTTAATCTGGACCGAAATATACGGAATAATGCCCAGCACCGCGATGATGGTGACCACACCTGCCAAGGTGGCGCTTTTACCATATCGGGAAGCAATGAAGTCGGCTATGGAAGTGATCCGGTTCAGCTTGCTGATGCGGATGATCTTTCTCAGAATCACCCACCCCAAAGCCGCCGTCAAAGTGGGGCCGATGTAAACGGCCAGGAATTGGATGCCGCTGCTCGAAGCGCCTCCAACGCTGCCGTAGAAGGTCCATGCCGTGCAGTATACTGCCAATGAGAGTGCATAGATGTATGCGTTGCTGATAATGCTGCGGCGGCTCTCCGCACGTTTGTCGCCGTAATACGCGATCGCGAAAAGAAGGAGCATGTAGCCGAACGAACAAATGAGTATGGCTTCCTTCTTCAGCATGCCGACACCTCAACCCACGGAATCGAACAGAACTGGCGGCTGTTCGGGCGGTTTGGCCTTATCTTCGCGCGCCGGTGGTCCCGCGCTGGTTCTCGAAGCAAGATGAATCATCAATAGAAGTCCCGCCCAGGCAGCGAATATGTAGACAATCAGCACGGGGATGCCGAACAAAACAGACTTTTTGTTGAATATGGATAAGATGGGGTAGCAAAAAAGTATGCAGCCAAGAATGAAGATGCCGATGAAGCGGCCGTATTTTGAACCATTGCTCAGCATATTGCGGTATCGGTTTTGCCTGGATTTCTTGAGTTGAGGAACCGTAGTAAAGCGTCACTATAATTTGGCAATTTTTGTGTGTCAACCGGGTGAATTGCACCGGTTCGCCCTGTTGGCCATTATCTTTGCGCCGATCATGTTTAGGTGATCGGTCCCGCCGCGGATTATGTCGGATGGCGATATAAGAAATCAATGTCTCCATATGGGACAATTGTAACCCAAATGGTAAGAATACAGTTAAATAACAGAATACTATACTGATTTGGTATGAAAAAACGGGGTGCGGGCGTCTCAGGCGGAATAAATGAAATTCATATAAGAAAGCAGGCTAGAGTGAGTGTCCTGTGATTAAATAAGTGGTGCCGTTTATTTTATGATGACGGCATATGGCTTGCAGGCGTGTGTAGTGAGCCGCGGGGATGGCTAAGAGGAGGCCTTTTATCCATAGCTTCTGGGCGGTCAGGACTTCGCAAGCAGGCTGTCTTTCAAGGGCGGCCGGTCGAAATTGGTCCTGGGCAACCTGACGGGCTTATCGGGTTGCCCGGGAGCCGCCCTGCCACTGCAGGACACCATATAGGGCGAGAACCGTAATCGATCTGGATTTGGCAATTCATAAAGGAGGCGACCATGACCAATGCATATGAAGCAGCGTATAAGCGTTCCATAGAAGATCCCGACGGCTTCTGGGGTGAGGCGGCAAAAGAGATCGTCTGGACCAAGCCTTATGATAAGGTTCTCGATGACAGCAATGTGCCCTTTTACCGCTGGTTCACGGGCGGGCAGATGAACACCTGCTACAACGCGCTGGACGTGCACATCGAACAGGGGCGCGGCGACCAGGCGGCGTTGATCTATGACAGCCCGGTGACCGATACGCTTAAAACTTACACCTACAATGAACTGCGCGATGAAACCGCACGCTTTGCCGGGGTGCTTCAGGCCCAGGGCGTGGGCTGGGGCGATCGGGTGGTGATCTACATGCCCATGATCCCCGAGGCGGCCATCGCCATGCTGGCATGCGCGCGCATCGGTGCGGTCCATTCGGTGGTCTTCGGCGGTTTTGCCTCCAACGAACTGGCCACGCGCATCGACGATGCCAAGCCCAAAGTGATTGTCTCGGCCAGCTGCGGCATCGAGATCAAGAAGGTCATTCCGTATAAGCCCCTGCTGGACGGCGCCATCGACATGGCGTCGCACAAGCCGAAAAAATGTATCATTTTGCAGCGTTCGATGGAAAAGGCCGATATGGTCGAAGGCCGTGACGTGGACTGGACCCAGGCCGTCGCGGACGCTTCGCCGGCCGCGTGTGTCACGGTGGCGGCCACCGACCCGTTGTACATCCTCTACACCTCCGGCACGACAGGCCAGCCCAAAGGCGTGGTGCGCGACAACGGCGGCCATGCGGTGGCCCTCAAGTGGACCATGAAAAACATCTACAAAGTGGAGGCCGGCGACGTGTACTGGGCCGCATCGGACGTGGGCTGGGTGGTGGGCCACTCTTACATCGTCTACGGTCCCCTGCTGGCCGGCTGCACCACCATTCTTTACGAAGGCAAGCCGGTGTTCACCCCGGACGCGGGC
>JBNLAV010000024.1:0-1629 GCA_050302315.1 Desulfobacteraceae bacterium | reverse complement strand
CGGAGATAATGCGGCGGCAACGGCCAGACTGTTTAATCCAAAGGGCCCCAGCCATGCGCAAACCAGGAGAACCCGCCATAAACCTGAAAAGGTCAAGGGGTTCTGCCGAGCAGAGCATCCTTGGGAAGGGTGGTCCAGCGCAGAGATAAAAGCCTTAATATCCGCCCCCGCCCCCGTTTCCTGAATACGCATCGTCTTTGTCCTCGAAATCGTTTCGGAAAATCCATTTCCCATCCGGCAGACGAATCAGATTGAATAAATACAATCTGTTGACCGCGGAATAAGGCGGATTTTCCCGATCCAGCATTTGCTCGATCTCCTGTCGGAGCTGTTTGAGTCCGAATTCACCGGGACCGCCGCCGACCTTGCCATCGCCGTCGGCATCTTCACCAAATAAATTGGCCCGGGTCAGTTTATAGACGACACCGGCCAACAGCTTTGATTCTTCCATGGAACGCGACGTCAACACATCGTTGCTCAAGGCGGTAATCAGGTCGCATCGATCCAGGACCGTTCCGGCGTCTTTCTCGAACCGGGGCCCGAACTGCTGAACATTGGGGCTGGCATCGTCGGACTCGGCGGCAAATGTCAAGTGACCCACTGCGCCCGTAAGGGCCTGCTTGACGCCGTAACTTCCCGTGCTGTTGTCGGCCGGCTGGACCGGGTTGGTGGCCGCAATCACTTGCTTCAGATGCTGTTTGATGCCGGCCAGACTGTTGGATTCCGCTGCGGCCAGCTTGGCCGAATCCATGGCCTGGCGCGCACTGTTTTCGGCCACAATGAAGAGCCCTTCCTTTTGGGGCGTATCAATCCAGCCGGTCAACGCATGACCGATATGGGTGTGCGCCATGGTGGGGCGCTTTATGGCACAGCCGGTACCCAGAAGCATGAAGATGATGGTTGCAATAAACATGTATCTTAATTTCATAAGCCCCTCGCTTTCAGAGTGCTTTAATCGCGGGCTTCAACGGCCCGGCGACAGGATTGGTTTCCAGTTGGGATCTTTTGGCCTGCCTTGACGGACGTGACACCGCTATCCTGCATCTGAATCCTGCCTCACCCGTCATGCTTCTGGGCTGTCAATTCACGGGCCACTCGGAAACCGAAACTGCTGCTTCGATAACCCGCCGCAAAGCTATTGCGAAAGGCGGCCCGCAAATACTCCGGCCGGCTGAACCATGAACCGCCCCTTAATTCATGGCGGGTACAATCCCCTTGGGCCCAGGCAGCGCCGCTGGTGGGAGCATTTTGATAGTTTTCGTTCCAGCAATCGGCAACCCATTCGAAGACATTGCCGGCCATGTCGAACACGCCCAGGGCATTGGGCTCGAATGCCCCTGCCGGAGCCGTGTGAACATAATTATCCTTGCAATCAAACACCTGCCAGCCGCTGTATTGCTCTGCGGCGGAGCGGTCGGCGACATTACCCTTTTCACATATCGAATCGCGGTCTGCATTGAACAGGCCGTTGAAACGTCCGCCATCCCGGGCGGTATACTCCCATTCGGAAGCACTCAACAATCGGTACTTATGGCCGGTCTCGCGGCTGAGCCACTCCACGTAGGCCTGGGCATCATCCCAGGAAACGCAAGTGGCGGGATGGTTTTCCGCCTGGACATACCCGGGATC
>JBNLAV010000023.1:0-9261 GCA_050302315.1 Desulfobacteraceae bacterium | reverse complement strand
GCTGAGCCACCACCATGGGCGCCATTGGTGCGCTCACGCAGGGACTTCCCACCAAAATCGACTTTATCTCTCGATACTTTACCGTGGCCCCCGTTGAGTTTCTCATAGGTCGGGCTGAACTTGTGAAGCCCAAACTTCACGACTACTCTCCGAACTTGCCGGCCTTGTCCTGAGGACCAGCCGCCCAACCGGATACCAGCCATCCTTATTCCATATGGCGATGGATCGGGAAATAGCGCCGATTCGCAGTTTGTTTCGGGCTTCGCTTGGCGCGGCCGGACCTACGAGTTATATGCTGCGGTGGACGTACCTCAGGGCATTTTTCCAGATTTCGATGGCCGGTACATGCTCCTGCAGGTGGTCCGGAATCAGGAGTTTTTCATTGGGATTGATCCGGTCCGGATCTCCGACGTGGGGGTTGAGCTTGACGATCTTTTCGATCCAGCGGCCCATTTCGTGGCATTGGGGGCTTTTCCGCGCGGCGACAATACTGGTGATGGTGTCGCCGGCCATGACATTCACGACCTCGGCCATATTTCGGTTCCTTTCGATTTAACTGGCACTTGGTTGGGTTCGGAGAACGCATCCTGAGAAGTTCTGCCATCACGTCAGATGAGGTCGTCGGCTCTGGCGCACGGCTGAATAAAATGGAGCACCGCGGGAATGCGGATATACCAGTCTGCCCGGTGACAAAACTTCACCCCGCATCGGATCCCGATGGGAGTCGGATGATGCTTATGTCTCTTTGGCCGCTGATGGGTGGTGCTACCGGACACATTCTGTCCGGTCGGGATGGGCTGGATGTTAGATATGCCTTAGCACAGGCTTGTTCCATTGGCAAGACCGCAGAATGGATCTTTGCGGCCTGCCAATGGAAGAAATGATTTTGCTGCTTCTCCTACTTTGAGGCGTTCGCCACGATCTCGATGGCCTTGTCCAGGGCCAGGTCGAGCTTTTCCGGCTGGGTGCCGCCGGCCTGGGCCATGTCCGGGCGTCCGCCGCCGCCGCCGCCGACGATGGCGGCCAGTTCCTTGACGATGTTGCCGGCATGGAAGCGGTCGATCAGGTCTTTGGTGACCACCACGATGAGCAGCGCCTTTTGGCCGTGCTCGCTGCCCAGGATGACGATACCGGATTTGATGCGGTCCTTGAACCGGTCGGCAAGTTCCCGCAAAGCGCCCGGTTTGTCCACGGCGACCCGTTTGGAGAGGACCGGGACGCCGTTGACCTCCTTGATCTCCTGGTCGCCGGACCCGGCCTTGGCTTCGGCCAGCGCGGCTTTGAGCTTTTCGATTTCTTTTTCCGAAGCTTTGTGTGCGGCGAGCAGTTGTTCCAGTCTTCCGGCCACGGCTTCGGGTTTGGTACGCAGCAGATGTCCGCACTGCTGAGCGGTCTGGGCCAGTTGCTGGACGGCTTGAACGGCGGCATCTCCGGTAACGGCGTCGATGCGTCGCACGCCGGCGGCCACGCTGGTCTCTGAGACAATCTTGAACAGGCCGATGTCTCCGGTACGCCGGGTATGGGTGCCGCCGCACAACTCTTTGGAGAAGTCGGAAAGACTTACCACCCGCACCCGGTCTCCGTATTTTTCTTCGAAGAGCGCGGTGGCGCCCGATTCCAGCGCCTGCTCGGCTTCCATCTCGTCGGTATGCACCGGCACGTTGGCCCGAATGCGCTGGTTGACCAGCGCTTCGATCCGGCTGATCTGGTCGGGTTCCACATGGGAGAAATGGGTGAAGTCGAATCTCAACCGATCGGGAGCCACCAGGGAACCGGCCTGCTTGATGTGATCGCCCAACACCTCGCGCAGGGCGCCGTGCAGGATGTGGGTGGCCGTGTGGTTGAGGGCCGTGGCCTGGCGTTTGTCACCGTTCACTTTGAGCTGTACGCGCTGGCCGGTCTGAATCGCTCCGTCCACTACTTTGCCTTTGTGGATGATCAGCCCAGTGGGATCCTTGATGGTTTCGCTCACTTCCAGGGTCAGCGCATCGGAAAAGATGGTGCCCTGGTCGCCGACCTGGCCGCCCGACTCGCCGTAAAACGGTGTAGACGAGGTGACCACCTCCACCATTTCACCGGCTGATGCAGCCTCCACTTTGCTTCCCTCTTTGACCAGCAGCAGCACCTGGGCGTCGCTGTCCAGGGTTTGGTAGCCCAAGAATTCAGGCTGGGTGCCCTGGGCGGAGAATTCCTTGTAAGCTTCGCCGATTCCGGCGAAGGTCACCTTGGATCGGCTGCGGCTGCGCTGTGCTTCCATATGCTGCTCGAATCCGCCCATGTCCAGGGTCATATCGGTTTCGCGCACCACGTCCTGGACGATGTCCACCGGGAATCCGAAGGTATCGTAAAGTTTGAAAATCAGCTCTCCCGGCACCTGTTTTTTCCCGGCGGCGTTGAGATCCGCCAGAGAGTCGTTGAGCAGTTTGAGCCCTGTATCCAGGGTTTCGGAAAAACGCAGTTCTTCGTTCTCGATGACATTTCCGATGAATGCGGCCGACTCGGAAAGTTCGGGGTAGGCCGGTTTCATGATGTCAAAGACGGTCTGTGCGGTTGTGGCCAGAAAGGGTTTCATCAGGCCGATGTTGCGGCCGTAGCGTATGGCGCGGCGCATGATGCGGCGCAGCACGTACCCGCGCCCCTCATTTGAAGGCAGCACGCCGTCACCCACCAGGAACGCGGCGGCACGGCTGTGATCGGCGATCACCTTCATGGCCACATCCACCTCGTGAGAGTGGCCATAGGCTTTTTCGGCCAGTTCTTCGGCACGGGCGATGATGGGCCGGATCAGATCGCATTCAAAGTTGGTCTCTTTGTTCTGGAGGATCGAGGCCAGGCGTTCCAGTCCCAGACCGGTGTCGATACTCGGTCTGGGCAGGGGCGTCATGTTGCCTTCAGCATCACGGTTGAACTGCATGAAGACCAAGTTCCAGATCTCCAGGAAACGGTCGCAGTCGCAATCCACGTTGCAGTCCGGACGGCCGCACCCGTGCGCCTCGCCGCGGTCAAGGTGGATCTCGCTGCAGGGGCCGCACGGTCCGGTATCGCCCATGGCCCAGAAATTCTCTTCTTCGCCCAACCGCACCATGCGTTCGACGGGGATGCCGATCTTTTTGTGCCACAGGTCATAAGCTTCGTCGTCATCGGTATAGACCGAGGCGTAGAGTTTCTCGGCAGGCAGGCCGTAACCGTTGGTCATCAGGTCCCAGGCGAATTCGATGGCCTTCTCCTTGAAATAATCACCAAAGGAGAAGTTGCCGAGCATCTCGAAGAATGTGTGATGCCGGGCCGTATACCCCACGTTTTCCAGGTCATTGTGCTTGCCGCCCGCGCGAACACACTTCTGAGACGTGGTGGCGCGCACATACTCCCGTTTTTCTTCTCCCAGAAAGGTGCGCTTGAACTGAACCATTCCGGCGTTGGTAAACAGGAGGGTGGGATCGTCCTGGGGAACCAGGGACGAGCTGCGCACGACCCGATGGTTGTGCTTTTCGAAGAAATCGAGATAAACCTTACGAATTTCGTTGCCTGTCATTGCATCTGCTCCATGGTGTAGATCAACGGTCTACCAAGCGGCCATTGGGGACCGGGTTACGCTTCAGCTTCGTCGGCTTCCGCGGTTTTGCTTTTTCCGGCCAGCCCGACGGCTTCCCGGACATTTTCATTGAGGGTCGCAAAAATATCGGGGTTGTCTTTCAGAAAAGTCTTGACGTTCTCCCGACCCTGGCCAATGCGCTCTCCATTAAAAGAATACCAGGCACCGCTTTTGTCAACAATGCCGGCCTCGACGCCGATGTCGAGCAGGTCGCCGGCCACCGATACGCCTTCACCGTACATGATGTCGAACTCGGCCTCCTTGAACGGGGGGGCCATCTTGTTCTTGACCACTTTGACGCGGGTCCGATTGCCCACCACGTCCTGACCGTTTTTAATGGCGCCGGTGCGGCGGATATCCAAACGCACCGAGGCGTAGAATTTCAAAGCGTTGCCTCCCGTGGTGGTCTCGGGGTTGCCGAAGACGACACCGATCTTCATGCGGATCTGGTTAATGAATATCAGGCAGGTGTTGGTCTTTCCAATGGTGCCGGTGAGTTTTCGAAGGGCCTGTGACATGAGCCGCGCCTGAAGCCCCATGTGGGCGTCGCCCATCTCGCCTTCGATCTCCGCCCGCGGAACCAGAGCGGCCACCGAGTCGATCACGATCACGTCGATGGCGCCGCTGCGCAGCAGCATGTCGGCGATTTCAAGAGCCTGCTCCCCGGTATCGGGCTGGGAGACCAGCAGTTCGTCACAATTGACCCCCAGTTTCCTGGCATAACCTTCGTCCAGGGCATGCTCCGCATCGATAAAGGCGGCGATCCCGCCCTGTTTCTGGGCATTGGCCACGGCGTGCAGCGCCAGAGTGGTTTTGCCGGAAGATTCCGGACCGTAGATCTCGATCACCCTCCCCCGCGGCAGTCCGCCGACGCCCAAGGCGCGGTCCAGCGAGATGGCGCCGGTGGAAATGACCGGTATGTCCACTATGGGACGGCTTCCCAATTTCATGATAGAACCTTTGCCGAACTGACGTTCGATCTGGCTCATGGCAGAGTCCAGTGCTTTGCTCTTATCCGGTGAAACGCTCATATGGCCTCCGTATTCCTTTTTGCTGTCCATTTAATATCGTCGATTGCCGGCCGCAACAAATGGTTTTCGATGTTTTCCACCCCTTTTTTGGTGCGGCATGAGCGGGTTATATCATCACGTTGTGACAGATCCGGTCACACCACGATTGCACCAGGGAAATATTTGCGCCCCTTTAATTCGGCACAAAGGAGCCCTTGCTACTGCAGCTTGACCTCGCTCAAAGCCGTATAAACCGCACCGGTGGGATGTAGATCGCTTTGATAAAGGATCACCCGGTCTGCGGTAAACGGTTGCGGAGAAAACCGTCCAACCGTTTCTATGGCCCCCAGCAACCGTTGGGACGACACGGCGCCTTTGATTCTGGCCATGGTCAGGTGGGCTTTGAAGCCTCGCTTGTCCCGTCCATACCCCATCTTCGCCAGCTGCTCGTCGATCCGGGTTTGCAGTCGTTTGAGGCGGTCCACATCGCCCCCGAATCCGACCCACAGCACACGCGGTCGTTTAATTCCCGGAAAAGCCCCCATGCCCTGCACGGTGAGATCCAACGGCGCCCGGCCCCCGGCGGCCGTTCGGACGGCCTCTCCCACTGCGACGACGTCCGATTCGGGGATGTCGCCCAGGAACTTGAGGGTCAGGTGGAGGTTGGAAGGCTTTACCCATTTGAGCTTCAGGCCGTGATCTTTGAGCGCATCCTGCAGCGCCCGCACTCGATCGATGATGTCTGCCGGCAGTTTAATGGCCACAAAGGTCCGCAGGGTTCCCCCCATCTGCTGCACCCCTTCACCTGCGCAATTGTCGGTCGCTGTTATGCCGGCAACGTCATCTGGGCTTCACCCAGTTGAAAATCTCCCGCTGTAATCCACGCTTTTAATGTGTCGGCGATCTCCCGGGCGCGCACCATGCTCGACAGCGGCACCGTTGGAACGGATTCGCCTTTGACGGTGATGCTGCCGCTCTTGAGTTCGGCATAGCTGACCTGCATCATGCTGGTTGAAACGCCCTCCGGGTAATCCTTTCCGTAATCGATCACCTGGGTAAAAATCTCTTCATCCGATACCCCTGTATACCGGGCCATCTCGGCATTTAAAATCGGAATGGGAATGCCCAGTCCCACGGACAGCGAGCAGCCGTAGCCCTGAATGGAAACTCCCACCAGCCACCTGGGGCTCATCTGTTTCAAATCCCCCATCACCCAGAGCGTTCCGGCCGGGCGCAGCGGGGTGCCGTTGGCCGAGCGATCAGCCCCGGGTTTGTGCTGGGTACCGTGCCAGGTGACGTAACCGACGCCGCCGCCCAGGAATATGCGTGTTCCCAATCCGATGGTCTTGTAATACGGATCGTTGAACAGGGGGCTGAGCTGACCGGCGCTGCAGTAATTGGCGTTGCCCATTTTGGGCTTGAGGGTGCCCATATAGGTGTAAATGGTCTTTTTCAGCGAGTTTACGGCCACATTGTAGTTCTGGTACCCGTTGCGCGGATTGCACAGGATGGCGTTGGGCATCTCCTCCAATGTGAGTTTTTTCTCATAGGTGCGTCGGGGGTAGCAGTCCGTACCGTACGCCTCGGCTTTGAGATGCACGGTTTTGCCTGCCAGCAGGTCCTGAATCACGTGGCCCCCGCCGTATCGGAATTCACCCGGATAGACCTTGTTCAAAGGATCGTCTTCGCATGGCTCTGTTGCGCCGATATAGGTGTCCACGGCCGCCAGGCCGCCGTAGGCCGGAACGTTGTTGAGCCACACCCTGGAGGTCTTGATTCCCGGAACGCTGTGGCCGAAGTTGATCAATGCACCGGATGAGCACATGGGGGCGAAGGTTCCGGTTGTGACCACATCGACTTGCCGGGCGGCCTCTTCCGGACCGTTGTCCCTTACGATGGAGATCATCTCTTCGGCCGTGACCACCACCACGTCACCCTTCTTTATCTTTTCATTGATCTCTTGAATGCTTTTCTGGATTTTATGCTTCGCCATGGTGCGCTGTTCCCTCCGGTCACTTTACTGCATCGATTTTCATGAGAATGTTGTCCTGAATCCATTTGCCGTCCCACCATTCGACGGGATTCACAAAGGTGTGGTGCACCAGCATGCTGAAATGCAGATGGTCTCCGCCGGCCAGGCCGGTTTTTCCGGTCAGGCCGATGGGATCGCCTTTGGCCACCATCTGTCCGGCTGTGGCGTCAATTTTGCTCAAATGGGAGTAGAGGCTGAACAGCCCGAAACCATGATCGATGATGACCGTGCGGCCGTAGATACCGATGCTGCCGGCAAACACGACTTTTCCGCTGTTGGCGGCCGGCACCGGCGAGTTTTGCACCGACGCGAGGTCCATGCCCAGATGGACCTGTTTATCGACGGTTTTTCCCTTGTAAACATATTTGCGGTGATCGGCGAATCCGGCCCGGTTGGCGGCATTGGGCAACCGCCCGAAGGCCCCCTGCCAGTACCGGCTGTCGTCGGAGCTGGCGGTGAAGGTGATAATCTTTTCATAGTTCTGCCGGCGCAGATCGCCGTTCACCTTCAGAAAAGTATCGATCATCGGGGTATTGGGTGCGGATGCCACCTGGCCGGCGAATTCAGGCATCTTCCAGCTCAGAAAGCTGTCGTTCAGCGGTATGGTGTCCCGTTTGAACTGCTTGGCCCTGATGTGCCGTGAGAGGCCCATACGGCCCTGGTTACCGGCAAAGTCCGTAGCGGTGACCGCCATCTGCGTTCCGCTGCCCTGCTTGTAATTCAAGGCGATAAAGGCCATGCGGGTATTTGTGTCTTTAAACGCCCCCGCATATCCGGGATAAAAATCTTCTCCCACGGTGACACCGCTGGTGGGACATGCTTCGGAGAGTTGGTAGATCACCACTCCGGAACCGCCCTGGGTGATATACAAGGCCGGGCTGATCACGTCGATGGTCGGGGCCTTGGTGTCGATGATCACCTCATGCTCCCGGTAGACCTGATTGCCCTTGCCCCAACGCCGCCAGCTGTAATCCCGGACCACGATCCGCAGAATGGCCTTTCCGTCGCTCAACCCCAGCGCTTTGGGTTCCACCGGCATTTCGACGGTCTTGTCGCGAATGGCGCCCCCCATCAGGATGTTGGCGCCTGGGAAACTCTCGTCGAGCAACACGGTCTCCTTGCCGTCCTTGAGGATGGCGGCCCAAACCTGCCGCAGTCCGTTGTCGGCATCGGACAAATCGATGGAAAGGGTCTGGCTGGCGCCCAGCGAAGGGGACTTCAAGCTCAACGCCATTTCCGGCGGCGTGCCTTCCATCCGCTTTATCAACAGGACGATGATGGGCACGACCAACAGAAGCAACAGCACGCACAAAAGCCACGCTTTTGATCTATTCTTTTTTGCATTCAATGGGTTACAGGCTCCCTTAAAGGCTCGAATTGACCTGGAACCATACCAGCTCCCCCTAGGCGAATCAAGGCTAACTTTTATTCGATGGGTCGAAACTCTGAACTCTGAACTTTAAACCGGGCCGCAGGCCCGATCTTGACTTTTACCATGCGGCAAGCTAAATTTCCGCGATGGATCAGTTATTTAAAGTCGATCGGCTTACCATTGGAAAAGGCGCACCGTTGGCGATTATCGCCGGCCCGTGCGTAATTGAAGATTGGGAAACCACCTTTCAGACTGCCGCGTTTCTGAAGACGTTGACGGACCGTATCGGCATACCGCTGATCTTCAAAGCTTCCTTTGACAAAGCCAACCGCACTTCGATTCAATCTTACCGGGGGCCGGGACTTGAAAAGGGGCTGGGTATGCTGGCCCGTATCAAATCGGAACTCGACGTGCTGGTGATCTCGGATGTCCATGAGCCAGGGCAGGTGGAAGCGGCGGCCCAGGTATTGGATGTCCTGCAGATTCCGGCCTTTCTCTGCCGCCAGACCGATTTTCTGCTGGCGGTCGCCAAATCCGGCAAACCGATCAATATCAAGAAAGGACAGTTTCTGGCACCCTGGGATGTGGCCAATATCCTCGAAAAGATCAGGTCCACGGGACATGACAACATCGCCCTGACCGAAAGGGGCACCATGTTCGGCTATAACAACCTGGTCGTGGATTTTCGGGGGGTGCCGATCATCCAGTCCTTCGGTTGCCCTCTGATTTTTGATGCCACCCACTCGGTGCAACTGCCGGGCGGCGCCGGCGAAAGCTCGGGCGGCCAGCGGGAACATGCCCCCACATTGGCCAAAGCGGCGGTGGCCGCCGGCGCCGATGCCGTGTTTTTCGAAGTTCACCCCGATCCCGACCAGGCGCTTTGCGACGGCCCCAACTCACTTCCCCTGGACACACTCGAGCCCTTGTTCACGCAGCTCAACGCCATCGCCCGGGCCGTCAGATCCTGAAGATCCGAAAGGACGACATGACAACAAAACGATTGGAACAAATCCGCCTGGTCCTGTTGGATGTGGATGGTGTGCTGACCGCCGGTGAAATCATTTACAGCGACAGCGGCGAACAGACCAAGGTCTTTCACGTCAGAGACGGCCTCGGTATTCGCCTGCTCAAAGAGGCCGGCATCCAGGTAGGTATCATCACCGGTCGCAAGGGCAAAGCGTTGAAGCACCGGTGCGACAACCTGGGGATCGAACTGGTATTCGACGGCATTCGGAACAAAGACAAAGCCATTGAC
>JBNLAV010000022.1:0-61354 GCA_050302315.1 Desulfobacteraceae bacterium | reverse complement strand
AATGGCAACGTGTCTTCGGAGTCTGTTGGTAAACCAATAAAGATACCCCCATCGAACCGATGAGACCCGCCGATCCGCACCCCCGCCGATCATTGCGTCATCAGTGCATGCTTTGAATGCACGAACGGGCGTCGTCGCCTTCGGCGGCGGCGATAATCTCCTCCGGCAGGCGGCCCTTTTCCAGTTCGCAGACGCCGCCCCTGACCACCAGGGCCGAGGCCGTGGCCATGGCGACGCGTTTTCCCTGGGCGTTGTCCACCTCGCAGGAGGTGACGCGCAGCAGCTTTCCGCGGTGGCGCACCGTTCCGGTGAGGGTCAGATCGCCGGCATTGATCATAGCCGGCCGGATGAACCGAATGTGCATATCCAGAGTGGCGAAGACATCGCCCGTGGACAGGGTCGAATAGGCTGCGGCGCCCATGGTAAACTCTGCGGCCCAGGCCAACAATCCCCCATAGATCGCCGGGCTGCCGTTGGAGAACCAGGCACTGGTCGGCAGGATGGCTTTGATGCGGCCGTCTTCTACCGATAAGGGGCGATAGCCGGTGAGCCGCCACACCGGAAAGACCAATTGCTCCGTGATCGACTGCTGCTGCAAAACAATGGGCGGCTCCTGCATCACCCGTCTGAGATTCCAATAACCATCCTGCGGGGCCTGCCGTAGATAGGGATCGGGCGTGTCATTGGGGCCCAGGTCGGGCGGGGGGTATTCCGCCAGCAGGTCCACAGGCGCATCGGAGATCAGGCAGCGCGTGCTGCCGAAGGCCAACATGCGACCGTTGTGATCGGTAATCTGGATCGTGGACAGGCCCACCTGGTTCCCCGAATGGATGGTCTCAGCCCGGCCAACCATATTTGTCGTCTTGCGGCTCATCGGCCTTACGAAGGACAGGCTGAGTTCCAGAGTCGTGGCTGCCTTGCCGGGCGGCAGGGTGGTCCAAACCGCCCAGGCCAGTGGCGCATCGGCGAACAAGGCATACACCCCGCCCCAGTACAAACCCAAGCCGTCCTCCAGCCAAGGCGATATCGGCATGCTGAAGGTGGCCTTGCCAAGACCGGCTTCAATGGGACGCATACCGATCAGCCTTGTAATCGGAGGTCCGGGGAGCTCGTCCCGGATGTAACGCCTGAAAGTTTGAAGACCCGGCTTTTGAAACACGCGCAGGTCTCCGATCGATCCTCTGAAGGGTTCAGCGGTGATATCGTTCATGGCCGTCTCCTTGTCCCCGGTTCCCAATTGCCCGGCATAGTTGGCTGAGGCGTCCGGGCAGGTGCGGGCGGCCTGTCCGGTGGCGAAGGAGATGCCGGTCCGCGCGAGATCCTGCTTCAGACGGCCGCGTCGCTACGATAATGCGGAAAACACCGGGGTGCTGCCCGAAGGGGCGACGCACCCGTTTATTCTTCATCCTTAGCATGAATATGTGCATGTCAAACATGTCTTCGGCACCAGCGCATAACGCCTTCCCCCGCCACAGCCTTAAATTCACTTGAACCGCATCTCCGGGAGTTATGGGGACGGAGTTCTGTGTCATCCAAGGAGAACTGCGTTTCAATGGCGGGGATATGCGTATCATCGCATTACGGCGGGTCGGAGATAAAACAGAATAAGCAGTTAAGAAAAAAGTGGCTCTTTTTTTATTGATGAGGAGTTTTTTCTCTTAACTGCCCGCCCCCTTCATTCAACAGAAGCTAATTCTCATTCTCAATGCGTTGCAGGTTTGAAACGAACAATTGAAAGCCTTCTGCCGTATGAACTGTTCAAGGATCTGAGTGAGTCGGCTTTCATTGGATCGAATGAAGATAATATGCTCAATGTGCAGCTAATCCATTTGCGCCAGAGGGGAGATCGACATCCTCGATTTGAGTGAGATTGCCTCGGGAGTCCAATTGAAATCCGAGAATTTTATGATTGCTTGAACTTAAGGCGTATAGATAGCTGCTGTTAATTGAGAACGCCATGTCAATTACACCGCCAATCGCACCGGTGTTTCCCAATAGAAAAATGGTACCATCCCTATCGATATCAAAGCCTGAAATAGTGCCGCTGCCGGCATTGGTGGTATAGGCGTAACGTCCATTGTTTGTGACCACCAGCCAGCAGACTCCCGCCTGGTTGATCGGGACCGCCGGGCTTATCACCTCAAGAGTGCCATCCGGATAAACCTGATACGATGAGGCTGAACTGGTGCCGGCCTCGGAGACATACAGCCGATTTCTCTTGCTGAAGGAAAAGCCAAATGGCACGGTTCCCGCTGAATCGTAGATATTGGGAGGACCTGCAATCCCGTCGTTATCGACGACGTAGGTGTCAATTTTGCCAGTACCTTTTTCCGTCACCACCAGCACATTGCCGTCGGTGCTGAACTCGATCTGAGCAGGTGAAGTGTTCGGCCCGCTCAGCAATTGCGTCGAACCTTCTATATGCAGCAGCATCCCATCCGGCTCGATTAAAAAACCGGTGATATTATCCTCACCCCCCGCGCTACCTCCCGCATTCAACACATAGAGCAGATCCCCGTCGACGGCGAGGCTAACCGGCCGTGTCCCTCCTGAGTCAAAAAATCCGAAGTACTGTAGACCGTTCGGTCTGACCTTAAAAGCTGATATCGTATTGCTACCGGCATTCACAACGTAAAGCCACTGATTATCAGGAGTAAGAAGAACACCTCTTTGGTTGCCAAGTCCGCCTCCTGTTCCATCCCCGGATGTTTCAAATGCCCCAGCATATGATAGTGACCCGTCTGCGGATCGGTCGAATACGAGCACTTCATTACCTTGCTCCGCGTTTGTCATCGTATATACGGCACCTGAGGAATCCTGCGTCTCCGCCATCACCAAACCAGAGGATGTAAAAGACAAAAGTGCAACAGCCAAAAGTAAAGCTCTTACCCGCATGTTGAACCTCCTTAAAATGTCAGGTTAAACAGATCAATCTGAAAATATTTTCTTCCTTACCTTCATTGAATAAACACCACCATTTTAAGATTCACCCCCTTTCTTACCTGATGACGATAAATTCAATCTTCTTTTTCTTTCTTCTTTTCCTCTTCAAGAACAACTTTGCGTCCGCAAAGATCGCATTTACCATCCTCCGTGATACAAGGTTGTTTGGGAGCGTCACCGCCACAGATTCCACACGCGGGCATTAAAATCACCTCCTTTCTTAGGGCAACTTGACGGATGAGAACCGATAGGGTTCTACATTCTCACTTGGTTGCCCAGTTTAATGACGATCTCCTGTCCCACAGGACTATCGGAAATTCCTATGATTCGGGATTTCATGTTCGCCACTCCTTTTTCGGGTTTTGAACTTACGTCCACTATAGGAGCCAGGCACAAATATGTCTGTAGCAGTTGTTACATGAAGGGAAAGAATCAGAAAATGCAGCTGATCGGCGGCAAAGAAACCGATCTAAGCTGTTTTCAAGGCTGGCAGGATGAGCCGTCTGTCTTCAAGGACAATTTTACCGGCTGCTTTGAGCGCTTTCATGGCACGGGTAATGCTGACTCGATGGGCTCCGGTCAGGAAGCCCAGGTCCTCATGGGTCAATGGGAACTGGATAATGGTTCCTTGCGGGCTGATGGTTCCATGTTCTTTGGCAACACTGGTAAGCACTCGATAGAGCCGATCTTCAATGTTGGTAACGGCCAGGCTGCCCACCCGCTGCGTCAACCAGGTAATTCGTTCACTGAGGTTTTTAATGATTCGTAAACTGACCTTGGGATGCTTGAGGACCAGTTGTTCAAATTGACTGCGGCTGAAACCGCAGGTCAAAGTATCTTCAAGGCAATAAGCGCTGACAGGGTAGTGACCCTCATCCGAAAACATGTTCTCACCAACAAAATCACCGGCCTTGCGGATATCAAGTGTCAGCTCAGCCCCATCTTCGAGCACTTTGGAAAGTTTAACCCGCCCGCCTTTGATCAGAAACACCTGGTCGGTCGGATCTCCCTGCAAGAATAACGCCTGCCCCTTGGTCGATTTCTTGCGCAAGGCCTCACGGCTTAGCGCTTCGACCTCCTCGGGTTCAAGGTTTTTGAATATCCACAGATGGCCGATACAAGTTGGCGAAAGTTCGATATCGTTGCCGGCGATTTTTTCACAGAGGCAAGCCATTCGACACCTGGAGCTCTATCAATTTTGATTAAAGTCCTTGATTCAATACATACCGCACAAAAATATTTTTGTATGTAGCCGTTGCTACAATTTTTCTCGGCCTCTTCACGGCCGCCGTCAGCTCTCCGAAGTTGTTACCGTCTTCCAGGACCACCTGCTTGAGGCGCTCGAGGGCTTGCGGGGCCTGGTCGGCATGGCGGTTGTAAAAATCCTTCAGCCGCCGGAGCTGCGTGTCAGGGGCCGTACGTCAGTTTTTCCCACATCGATACGAAGAATCGGAATTTCTGACATACGTCACCAATTTCCCACGGGATTGTAACACTATAGCGCTTTAAGGATCGTTTTGTTATTGAATCTCGAAATGCTTAAAATGCCGGCAGGTCGGTTGAACCAATTCAGGTCAGGCGGCGGTGCTCGCTTCTTCCATCATCTGGGCCATCAGGTCGAAATTTTCCAGCAGATGGAATTTTTTCGCAACCAGAAAACGGCAAATCCTGCGGCGGACCCAGCGCGGCAGCGCACCTTCCAATTTCATATTGTAGATAAGTTGCGTGCCTTTGGCTGTGGGTTCGAGCTTGCCGGTAACCATTAAGTTGAGAAGGCCTTTGTGGAGATTCACGGTGTAGTATTCAAAGGGATGCCAGTCGAGAATCTGTTCGATCATGTCGCTGGTAGAACAGTGATTTTGAGCGGCAGGACCGGTACGACCATCGGGCCGTTCCATCGACTCCCAGGCGGAACCTTTCATCCAGCGAACTCGTTTGTGCGGGTCGCTCAACCAATCCCACACGGCGACCGGTGAAAAGGAAAATTCGTATGCCAAACTGACGTCTGCCGCTTCAGAAGACAAAAATACCCTGCGCCCTTCTACCAGTTGTCTGTAGCGCTCATCAAGGTTGACGCTGCTTGTGTTGATTTCGCCCAGATGCTCATAAGATTCCAGCGACATATGCATTCCCGCAGGCCGGATGCCCATTTCGTCAAGACTCGATTGCGAGAATAAGGCATATCCGCTCCAACCGGTTTGTTTGGCGACACTGTTTTTAAGAAGCCGGTGGACCGCATTGACCGAGGAGCCAACAGGTTTGGTTCTGCCGGCCACATCCTGCAAAATGTAATCGCCATAATGCGTTATAAATTTCAGGTCGAGTTTGCCGATCGAATTACAGGCTTTGCAAGGACAGGTCGAATTGTGCTCCATGCTCCGTTGGTTATCCCGAAATGCCGCATACGTGGATTCTATGATTTCAAGCAGTAATTCGCCTCGCGAGATTTTAAGCGCCGGCGCATATGCAAACACCGCATCTCCTTCAACCTCCGCCAGATCCATGGCAGGTGTGAAGTGACCGATGATCAGCTCGATAATATTGCGCAGGATATTTGAGCTGTGCGTGATCTCGGTTTCCTCCATGAAGGAGGTGAAACCGGAGATATCCGCGAGAACGATATAGCCGTTTTGGACTTGATGATCCATTGACGTTCCCTCCTCCGGAATATTTTCTAAGATAAGGATCGGGCCCAATCCGATTATGAGCGGCGTTTGATATCCGAAATTTCAGCACTGTGAGCGGTATCATCGAAAGATTCAAAGTTAGCATGCAGACGGAGCGAACGCTGTTTCGAGAGTTTGGAGGGGCAGGAAGGTCAATCGTGAATCAAGGTGAGGTTTTAATGCGCTGAAATTCATTCATCCTGTGACAAGGCGGCGGGCG
This sequence comes from Desulfobacteraceae bacterium, assembly GCA_050302315.1. Taxonomy (GTDB): domain Bacteria; phylum Desulfobacterota; class Desulfobacteria; order Desulfobacterales; family Desulfosarcinaceae; genus JARRKU01. The sequence continues at coordinate 55,525 of JBNLAV010000022.1, read as the reverse complement.
GGCGTCTGGGGCCATGTGTCCACTTGCCCGCCCCAAACCAAAATCGTATCAGCCCCACTTCTTTCCAAGCTCATTAAGCCCGGCGTTTCTCAGATCTTCAGGCGACATGGCGATTCTGAACTCACAATCGGCATTGAAATTCAGGAAGAAGGGTTCGGCAAAATAAGGAATGCGTGATGCGTTTTCGACTTCAAACAAGGCAATGGCGCCGCGGGAGCCGTGGTGCTCAGTGAAATAAATCGATTCCGGTCTCAATTCTTCCAAGATGCTCCCTATCATTTCCCCGGCGCGACCGTTTCTCACCAAAGTGTTAAACGGTTCGTGCGGGAAGCTTATAAATGCCAGCATTTTCATTGTTGTTTCCTCTCGCTTTGAGTTGTTACATGGGATTTCATCAACGCTCATTGCGTCATAAGGAGAGGGTAAATATCAATTCATTCGAGTCAAGCTGTGAACCAGCATTCTGATTTATCAAACGGCCGGCTCGATGATGTTGGATATTTCATTCCGGGAGATCTTTGTGATCGCGGGCAACTGCTTGTGTTGTTGACTTGCTGGAATGGGAAAGGGGACGCAGTTGGCTTTCGCTACCGGAAGCCAATCGTCAACAATGTCCCCTCATTTACGCATGTAAATGCCGTCATGGCGGCGCTGCGCCGAGGACCGCAAAAATGGAGAGGACGACGCCATGGGACGCCAAGCTTCCCCATCACGGTATCAATTACATGTTGCGACGGTATTTGCCGCCGACTTCATACAACGCCCGCGTGATCTGCCCCAGGCTGCAGTGCCGCACCGCCGCCATCAATTCGCCGAAGATGTTGCCGTCCTCCAGGACCACCTGCTTGAGACGCTCGATGGCTCGCGGCGCCTGGTCGGCATGGCGATTGTGAAAATCCTTCAATTGCCGAAGCTGAGACGCCTTTTCCTCTTCCGTCGAGCGGGCCAGTTCGATGGTGAAGTCGTCCTTGAACATCTCGTCGGCGGTGTGGGGGTCGCGGAAGGTATTCACGCCGACAATGGGCAGCTCGCCGGTGTGCTTGAGCACTTCGTAGTGGATCGATTCGTCCTGGATCTTGCCGCGCTGGTAGCCGGTCTCCATGGCACCGAGCACGCCGCCGCGCTCTGAGATGCGGTCGAACTCGGCCAGTACGGCCTCTTCCACCAGATCGGTGAGCTCGTCCACGATAAAGCTGCCCTGCATGGGATTTTCGTTCTTGGCCAGCCCCCATTCGCGGTTGATGATCAACTGGATGGCCAGCGCGCGGCGCACCGACTCTTCGGTGGGGGTGGTGACCGCCTCGTCGAAGGCGTTGGTATGCAGACTCTGGGCGTTGTCGTAGACGGCGCACAGGGCCTGCAGGGTGGTGCGGATATCGTTAAACTGGATGTCCTGGCTGTGCAGCGAGCGACCCGAAGTCTGGATGTGGTACTTGAGCATCTGGGCACGCGGCGAGGCGCCGTACTTCTCCTTGAGGGCCACGGCCCAGATCCTGCGGGCCACCCGTCCGATAACGGTGTATTCGGGATCCATTCCGTTGGAGAAGAAGAAGGAGAGGTTGGGCCCGAACTGGTCGATGTCCATGCCGCGGGCCAGGTAGTATTCCAGATAGGTGAACCCGTTGGCCAGGGTGAAGGCCAGCTGGGAGATGGGGTTGGCCCCGGCTTCGGCAATGTGGTAGCCGGATATGGAGACCGAGTAGAAATTGCGCACATTGTTGTCGATGAAGTATTGCTGAATGTCTCCCATCATTTTGAGGGCGAAATCGATGGCGAAGATGCAGGTGTTCTGCCCCTGGTCCTCTTTCAGGATGTCGGCCTGGACCGTACCGCGCACCGTGGAAAGGGTTCGGGCGCGCAATTCTGCATATTCGGCCTCGCCAGGGTCCCGCCCCTGCGCCTGCTTGAATTTTTCCACCTGCTGATCGATGGCGGCGTTGAGAAACATGGCCAGGATGAGGGGGGCCGGTCCGTTGATGGTCATGGAGACCGAGGTGGTCGGCGCGCACAGGTCGAAGCCGTCGTAGAGCGTCTTGACGTCGTCCAGGGAGCAGACACTGACGCCGGCGTTACCCACCTTACCATAGATATCCGGCCGCTCTTCGGGATCGAAGCCATAGAGGGTAACCGAATCGAAAGCCGTTGAAAGCCGCTTGGCGTCGCTGTTGGCCGAGAGCAGCTTGAACCGTCTGTTGGTGCGGGCCGGATCGCCCTCTCCCGCGAACATGCGCGTGGGATCCTCTCCCGTGCGCTTGAGAGGGAAGACCCCTGATGTGTAAGGAAAATAGCCGGGCAGATGCTCACGCCGCAGCCAGTCGTAGAGAGCGGCGGGATCGTCCAGACGGGGCAGGGCGATCTTGGGGATCTTCTGGTGGGACAGGGAACGCTTGAACAGGGGGACGCGGATCTCCTTGCCGCGCACCTGATAGACCAGCTCATCCTGGTCATACTTGGCCTTGATCTGTTGCCAGTCGGAGAGCAGGCGCTGGGCGGCGGGATCCACGGCATCCGCCGCCTGCCCGGCCGCCTGTTTCAATTTGTCCAGGAGCCCTTCCACCCCGTCGATGGGCTCGTCCTCGGTCAGGGCGCGCCCACTCTCTTCGAGATGCCAGTGCCGCCGCAGGGCCTGCTTCTGCTGTTCGGTGTGCCGGTGGTATCGCCGCACGCAGTCGGCGATTTCGGCCAGATACCGTGTCCGCTGGGGCGGGATCACGATGGTCTTGGAGGTGGAATTGGTTCCTTCGGGGCGCTGCCGTTTGCTCTGCCACGGCTGATCCGTAAGCTCGCGAAGCCGTTCCAGCAGGCTGTGGTAAAGGGCGGTGACACCGTCGTCGTTGAATTTGGCGGCGATGGTGCCGAAGACCGGCATGGCTTCGGGCGGCTTGTCAAACAGGTTGCGGTTGCGCTGCACCTGCTTGCGCACGTCGCGCACCGCGTCCTCGCTGCCGCGCTTTTCGAACTTGTTCACCACCACCAGGTCGGCGAAATCCAGCATATCAATCTTTTCCAATTGGGAGGCGGCGCCGAACTCGCTGGTCATTACGTATATGGACAGATCCACCAGGTCCACGATGCGCGAATCACCCTGGCCGATGCCGGCGGTCTCGACGATGATCACGTCGAAGCCGGCCGCCCGGGTGACATTGACGGCATCTTTGAGTGCCGCGGGTATCTCCGACTGAGCTTTGCGGGTGGCCAGCGATCGCATGTAGATTCGCGGGTTGTCGATGGCGTTCATGCGGATGCGATCGCCCAGCAGGGCGCCGCCGGTCTTTCGCCGGGAAGGATCGGCGCTGAGGATGGCAATGTTCAGGTCATCGAAATCGTTGAGCAGCCGCAACACCAGCTCATCCGTGAGCGAAGACTTTCCCGATCCCCCGGTGCCGGTGATGCCGATGACCGGCGCCGTTCGCTCCCGCAGTTTTTCCGCCATGGCGCTGCGCAGACGTTCTAGATGTCCGTCTTCCATTGCCTTGGCCAACTCGATGGCCGTGATCAGATTGGCCACCTGCAGCTTGTCGGCGCAGTTCAGGCGCTCCAGGTCCGGTACCGGCTCAGACGGCACCCGTGAGAAATCCATGGCCTTGAGCATGTCGTTGATGATGCCCTGCAACCCCATCTTGGTGCCGTCTTCAGGGGAATAGATGCGGGCCACCCCGTAATTCTCCAGCGCTTCGATCTCCTCTGGGACGATGACGCCGCCGCCGCCCCCAAAGACACGGATATGGCTGGCATCGGCCTGGCCCAACAGATCCACCATATATTTGAAGAATTCAATATGGCCGCCCTGGTAAGAGGAGACGGCGATGCCCTGGGCATCTTCCTGAATGGCCGCATCCACGATCTCCTGGACCGAACGGTTGTGACCCAGGTGGATCACCTCCGCCCCGCTGGCCTGGAGCATGCGCCGAAAGATATTGATGGCCGCATCGTGGCCATCGAACAGGGAGGTGGCGGTCACCACCCGCACATGATTTCGCGGTTTGTAGATTTCGATCTCTTGAGACATGCCGGCCTCCTTTGTATCATCTATTGGTAGGCATGTGGTTGTTTAACTTACACCAGAAACACGATGACGAAACGGTGCGCGGGAGTTGGCCATAAAACTGCCTATTTCATTTTGCCCAGCACACCGCCGGCGATGGTGTTCTTCTGGATCTCCTTTGTCCCCTCGTAGATCTCGGTGATCTTGGCATCGCGGTAGAAACGCTCCACTTCGTATTCGGCCATGTATCCGTATCCGCCCATGAGCTGGATGGCCTCGTCGCACACCTCCACGGCGGTCCGGGCGGCAAACATCTTGGCCATGGAGGTCAGCTTGGGATCGATGTGTCCCTGGTCGTAATTCCACGCCGCCTTGTAGGTGATCAACCGGGCCAGTTCGATCTTGGTTGCCATATCGGCGATCTTGTGCTGGTTGGCCTGAAACTGGGCGATTTTACGACCGAACTGCTCCCGCTGCTTGACATAGGCCAGGGCGCGGTCGAAGGCCCCCTGGGCCGTTCCCAGCGCCTGGGCCGCCACCTGGATGCGGCTCTCGTCGAAGAAATTGAGCACCTGGTAAAATCCGCGGTTCTCCTCACCCACCAGGTTGGACAGGGGAACGCGCACGTCCTTCAGAATCACTTCGGTGGTGGCCATCATGCGAATGCCCATTTTCTCACCCACATCCTGGGTCGAAAGCCCGGCGCGATCTTTCTCCACCAGGATGACGCTCATGCCGCGGTAGCCGGGTTTGGCGTCCGGGTCTGTCTGGCAGAGCACATTGTAGAACCCGGCCAGGCCGCCATTGGTGATAAAGGTCTTGGCGCCGTTGATCACCCACTCGTCGCCCTCTTTGACCGCCGTGGTGTTGAGAAAGGTGATGTCCGAGCCGTGGTCCGGTTCGGTGAACGCACCCGCCGAAAGCATGCGCCCTTCGGCCACTTCGGGAAGGAAGCGTTCTTTCAGCTCGTCACTGCCGTAGTGGAGCAGCAATTCCGAGGCAAACCCGGACAGGGCGACGGCAGCGCCGATGGAGGAGTCGTTGCGGCACAGCTCTTCAACCACCAGGATGCACTCCAGGCATCCCATGTCCTGACCGGAGTATTTTTCGGGAAAATGGACGCCGATCAGACCGATTTCGCCCGCCTTTTTCCATATCTTGGTCGGGAATTCGTGCTTGCGGTCCAGTTCAAGGGCCAGATCCTTGTCGAATTCGCCCTTGCAGAAATCACGGACGGCTTTTTGAATCTCTTTCTGGGTTTTGGTGAGTTGAAAATCCATGCTGATCCCCCTCGCTTTCTGCTTCATCATATTTCGTTATTCGTTTTTGACGATGTTCCATCAACGTTAAAATAATGCCCGTCTGGATCTCAATATACTCTTCGATGGTGTAGCGATTCGAAAGCATCCACCTCCGAAAGGCCCACATATGGCCCAGCACGGAGATGTTGTGCGCCGCCAGATTGATCACCCGCATCTCCAGTTGGGGCAACGCCCGCCGTCGCATCAACTCCTCCAGCACGTTCACGAAAAGATCGGTGATCTTCTCCTCGTTTTCCATCACCTTGTTGCGCCAGTTGACCGGCAGCGAATGCATCTCCTGGTATATCAGTACGATATGATCGCTCAGCCTGTGGCACACCAGAAAATATTCCCGTATGGCCACGGCCAGCGGGTGCACCCCCTCCTCGGTACGGTCCAGGGCTTCGGTGACGGCCGCATGCATCTCGGCGTGAATCGCTTCGCAAACCAGAAAAAGGATATCGTCCTTGGTGGAGATGTATTCGTAGAGCAGCCCGATGGAGATACCGGCCGCCGAGGCAATCTGGCGGGTGGTGGTCTTGTGGAAGCCCCATGCCATGAAAAGCTCCACCGAGGCATCCACGATCTGCCGGCGGCGTCGGGCAACCAGCTTCTCGTCCTTGATCTGGGTGGGGATTTCCTTGATTTGGGTCGCTTTGAAAACCATGTTCACCGTTTCTGCGTTGCCGGGTGGTTGTTCGCTAATCGATAACAACCGCTCGCATCAACAATCAGGTGTCATGGGGGCGGACGGCACAATATGGGTGCAACGGATAGAATTCAAACATCGCGCAAATTGAGCGAGCGCTCAATCAAGTACAATACACCCGCCACCGTATGTCAAGCATTAGTTTGGATTATGGGCTTGACATCGTCCGCGCACCATCATAATATCTGAACCAGCCTAACGACCGGTCGGTTGTTTTGTTCCTGACCCGATGCCCGATGCCACCTGTCGCTGCCCTCTCCCACATTACCTGCAACCACCGGTTCGCCAAAAGGAACGCTTATGGCCAATATGAAAGACACCCTCATCTCCGTCGCCATCGATCTTTTTTTCAAAAAAGGGTACTTCGCCACCAGCATCAGCGACATCGCCAAAGGGTGCGGCATTCAAAAGGCGAGCATCTACCACCATTTCCCCGGCAAAGAGGACCTGCTCTTCTGCATCATGGAGACCACCATGGTCGATCTGATGGCAGAGCTGAACAAAAACCTGGAGCAGGCGTCCGATGTGGAGGAACGCATGCGCGCGGCGGTGTGCAGCCATGTCTCATTTCATCTGAAGCGCCAGAAGGAAACCTTCATCGCCAGCAGCGAGCTGAGAGGGCTCTCGGAAGCCAATCTGGCCCGGCTTGTCTCTTTGCGCGATCAATACGAAGCCGTCTTCCAGGAATTGATTGGATCGGGTATGGAGGTCGGGCTGTTTGCACCGGGCGACATCAAGATTCTCTCATATGCCATCTTGACGCTCTGCACCGCCGGCGCCGCCTGGTACAAACCCAACGGCCGTCTTTCTGCCGCGGCCATCGTGAAAATTTATGAAAATTTTATCCTCAACGGTTTGAGGAAGGGGCATCTGGCCACCAACCGGCCGGCCGAACTGGTTTGTGACCCGTGGCCCGTATGAGGATGCCATTATTTCGTTAAACGGCACAAGGAGGTTCCATTGGATTTCGACCTCACCAAAGAACAGGAAATGATACGACGGGAGGTGCGGCGTTTTGCCGAAAAAGAGATCGCCCCATTGGCCGTCGAATTGGACAAACACGAAACCTTTTCGGCGGAGCTGACCCGAAAAATGGGGGAGATCGGCCTCTTCGGCATGTTTGTCGGTGAAGCCTACGACGGCCAGGAGATGGACTACCTTTCGTACATCGTGGCCGTGGAGGAGATTGCCCGCATCGACGGATCCCAGGCGGCCACCATCGCCGCCGGCAACTCACTTGGCATTGGGCCGATTTACTACTTCGGCAGCGAAGCGCAGAAACAAAAGTATTTACCACCGTTGTGCCGGGGGGAAAAACTGTGGGGCTTCGGACTGACCGAACCCACCGCCGGCTCCGACGCCGGCGGCAGCAAGACCACGGCTATAAAGGAGGGCGCCGACTGGATACTCAACGGGTCGAAGATTTTCATCACCAATGCGGCCTGCGAGATGTCTTTGGGCGTCACTGTGCAGGCGGTCACCGGCGAGCGTCCCAATGGAAAGCCTGAGTATACCTGTTTTTTGGTAGAACACGGCACGCCGGGGTTCAAAGCCGTGGAGATGAAAGACAAGATGATGTGGCGATCGTCCAATACCGCCGAGCTTTATTTCGACGATGTGGTGATACCGGAGGCGAACATGCTGGGCCAAAAAGGCGATGGGTTCCACCAGATGCTCCAGACCCTGGACGGCGGGCGGCTCTCCATCGCCGCCATGGGGCTGGGCGGCGCCGCAGGGGCCTACGAACTGGCCTTGAAATACGCCCGCAACCGGGAGCAGTTCGGCCAGCCCATATCCAAGTTCCAGGCGATCGCCTTCAAACTTGCCGATGCCGCCACCGAAATCGAATGCGGCCGCAACCTGCTCTACAAGGCGTGCTGGCTGCGTGACAAGAAGCGCCCGTTCGCCAAGGAGGCCGCCATGGCCAAGCTCTACAACTCCGAACTGATGGGTCGCGTGGCCGATCATGCCGTTCAGATCCACGGCGGGTATGGGCTGATGAAAGAATATACCGTTGAGCGTTTCTACCGCGACCATAAATTGCTGGAGATCGGAGAAGGCACCTCCGAAGTTCAACGACTGGTCATATCGCGCTATATCGGATGCTAGCGCCCACCAAAGGAGAAACAACGTGAGCAGGGAAACTGTCGCATACCAATTGGAGGAAGGGGTAGCCGTCCTGACCCTCAACCGCCCCGAAGCGCGAAACGCCATCAGTCGCAAGTTGCTCAAAGATCTGCAATCGGCACTTGACGAGGTGGCCGCCACGGCCGGGGCCAGGACCGTGGTCATCATCGGCGCCGGAGACAAAGCCTTCTGCGCCGGAGCGGATCTCAAGGAGCGCGCCGGCATGTCGCCTGATGAGGTCAACGAATTTCTGACCACCATCAACCGGGTTTACACCGCCATTGAAAACTTCAGACTGCCGGTGATCGCAGCGGTCAACGGGGCCGCTTTCGGCGGCGGGTTGGAAATGGCCATGGCGGCCGATATCCGCCTGGCGGCCGAATCGGCGGTGATGGGATTGACCGAGACCCGTTTGGCCATCATCCCCGGAGCCGGAGGAACCCAGCGATTGCCGCGATTGGTGGGATTGCCCAAAGCCAAGGAGCTTATATTAACCGGCCGCCGGATCGATGCCCGAACGGCGCTGGAGATCGGACTGGTGAACGGCGTCCACCCATTGGAAGCGTTGCTCGTCGAGAGCCGAAAACTTGCCAGGGAAATCAGCGAAGGCGGCCCTATCGCGGTTCAACAAGCCAAGGCAGCCATCAACCGGGGCATGCAAACCGATCTGCAGAGCGGGCTGGCCATCGAGTCAGAGGCGTATTCCAAGTGTATTCCCACCGAGGACCGCCTGGAGGGATTGAAGGCGTTCCGCGAGAAGCGTAAACCGATCTATAAAGGCAAGTAAACCCCTATAGGAGCAAATCATGACAGAGTACGATTATTGGAAAATTTTTCCCCGTATGCCGAAAAAGGTTACGATCGGCGATATTACGGTTCGGGACGGATTCCAGCATCTGGAGAAATTCATCTCCACCCGGGCCAAGATCTTCTACCTGGAGCAGTTGATCTTTGCCGGCTGCCGCAACATCGAAGTCACCAACCTCGGAAACCCCTATCTGATGCCCCAGTTCAGCGACGCCGAAGAGCTGTTCAAGCACCTGCGCAGCGACCGTTTCAAGGAGCGCTGCGCCCGTAAAGGGGTCAATTACGACGATATCGTCATGACCGCCATCACCATCCGGGAGCCGTCGGTGGACCGCGCCATCCGCCTCAAGGAGCAGGGCGTCGGACCGGACCGGATTCTCATGATGGTCTCCACAGAAGAGGAACATCATTTCGCCAACTCGGGCACCACGCTGCCCAACTATTGGAAAGAGTGCGAGCGCTCCATCCAAAAAGCCCACGACGCCGGTATCAAGATGTGCGGTACGGTGAGCACCATATGGGGCAGCCCCATCGGCGGCGCCACCCAATTGGAAGATGCGGTGGAGTTCACCAAGCGGTGGCTGGAAATAGGGGCAGACGACGTGGAACATGCCGACCATGACGGCAGCGCATCGGCACCGGAGGTCTATCGCTATTTTTCCATGATCCTGGACGCCATCCCGAACACAAGCTTGCATATCGCTCACTTTCATGAGACCAAGCGGGTGGCGTCGGCCTCGGTGCTGGCTACCCTGCAAGCCGGTATCACCCAGTTCGAAGCGACCCTTGGCGGGTTGGGCGGCCAGCCGGCCAATTTCCTGGACGACTGCCCGGTGCCGGGAACCGGCGAATACTACTATGACGATCCACGCTACGTCGGCCTGATTTGCCTGGAAGATCTTCTGGTGCAAGTGGATGAAATGGGGATCGACCACGGCTACGATGTGGACCGCATCCTGTGGCTGGGGCGCCAGCTCGAGCGCACTGTGGGCCACCGCCTGCGCTCAGAAGCCGCCATCAACGGGCGCACACTCAAAGAGGGGCACCCCAAGTTTGCGCGGCCGGGGTTGATGAAATTGAAAGAGAAAATGGGAGAGGGGGCCGACCAGAACCTGCCCGACGACTGGGGCCCGAAGGCCAAGCTCCCGGACCACCTGCTTGCGTGATGCGAGCCGACATTAATATACTGGCGCATGGGAACCGACGGGCACAAGCCCATTGCCGCACCGTTGCGGCAGCAAACCCGATTAACCAAGGAGAGGGCCATGGCTGACGACAATGCCACACCACCCATCAATGTCGATTACTTCGAAGACCTGACCGGCAAAATCGACAAGGGTTCGGAACCGCATAGCGAAGAGATCGGCGGACGACTTAAAAAGATCAGGGAGGAAAAGGGGCTTACCATCGAACAGCTCTCACAACTCACCGGGTTCGATCAAGCGATGCTCAAAGATATCGAAAGCGGGTCGGTCTGCCCCCAGCTCGGTACGGTGATCAAGCTCAGCAAGGCGCTGGACAGCGCCCTTCAGAAATTGATCAGCGACGAGGGGAAACACCTCTATGTGGTCACCCGCCGGGACGAGCGCAAGGAGATCACGCGATCGACCACCAATAAAGGCCAGAGGGCGGCATATACGTATATGGGCCTGGCTCCGGAAGTCAAAGGGCGTCATATGGAGCCACTGATCGTCGAGTTGGAGGCCCTGCCGGATGAGGAGCACTCCATCCACCAGGGGGATGAATTCATCTATGTGCTGCAGGGAACCGTCATCCTGGACATTGGCGACGAACACTTCGAGCTGAATCCCGGCGACAGTGCCTACTATCTATCGACCACGCCCCATCTGCTGGCTGCCAAAGAGGGAAAAGCGAAGGTCCTGGCGGTCATCTACAGCAGTTAGTTTCGATGGCGGAGGGCTCCAGGACCTGTGTTGCCGGAGGCTTGCAGCAGGTTTAACTACGGCTGCGCCTCCGACGCCTTGATCCTGGAGCCCTCCGTCATTGAAACCTTATTTTCCGTTTTGCGGTGTGATTATTTTCTTTCGGACCTATAACCAAACTGAAGGCCAAGATATATAAAAGCTGCTCCAGGCAAAGGATTCCACGGTTGGCACCGGCAACAAGAGGCCTTGAGCAGTTGACCGCGGGCTTTCTTCCAATCCGACCTCGAACAACAGGCAATTGCCCACCCTGTCTTCTCAATACCTCCAGGCCTTCGGCCACCCGCGCCTTGACCCTGGAGCCTTCCGCCCACGAAACTGTGGTTCCCGCTTTGGAGTGAGTTTTCCCCTTTAATGGAATCCAGGGCCTTTCACTGGACCCTGACGCCCTGTTTGGGTATACTCTCTTGACCGCCGACACTTTGCCGCGTAACGATGTGCCGCTGCGGTGATGCATACATTTTTCAACCTAAAAAAGACTAAAAACAAGATGGCCGACCCAAAAAACTGGACCGACCTGCGGACGTGCGTTGCCCCGAACGGAACCTTCGTTTACGGCCTGCACCAGCCGCAGTTCACCACCCTCAATCTGAGAAAAGACGACTTCATCCTATCCCTGGGCAACACCGCCAGGGGAGAGGCCGTGGAAAACCATGCCAATTTCCCTTCCGGAGACGTGGACGCGCCATCGGCAGGCCAGGTTTTTGAAGTCGCCAACCCGCTGCCGTTTCGGGGCACCACCTTCATCGGCAAGGACTGGGCCGATGCCATTGCGGCCGATCCCACCCGCATCGCCATCGCCTCCCCCACGAAGGTCTCGCTGACCCAATCGGTGCGCAAAATCACCGGCGCTTCTTCCCGGATGACCGATCGCCTGTTTGCCGCCCTGCCGGAACCGATTCGCATGGCGCTGGCCACGACGTCCACCGATCCCGACGATCTGAAGCGGCTGGCCGAGACCACTTGCCAATTCATCACAGACGCGCAAACCGGATTGCCTGCGGGGGTGGTCTATGGCGAGGATGAAAAAGGCCGCCTGCGGCCCAAGATATTCAATCACCGCCTCTATGATGCCGTGGCAAACAATCCCCATCTGGACGTGGCCTACAGGCAGGCGATGGTGCTCAAACCCGGCATCCAGGGCGACAGTGAGATCGTGGGGGAATGGCATCGTGAAGGTTCCCGTGTTTTCGAATACCTGCGTCGCAACAGCTACATCCCGTGGGGCCATTTCGCCGCCAATATGGCTCACGACAGCGTGCGTTACAGCGTGGGCGACTTGACAGCGGATGACGTACGGGGCATGCGCCACCTGTATTATCAGCGCACCTATGTCCGTATGGCGCAGGCCCTTGGCCTCGGTACGCCGGCCGGGCGGCGCCCCCTCTCCGCCGATGCACTGGAGACGTTGCGCCGTAAAGTCGTAAATGCCCTGCCTGAAAGCGAAAGGTTGGAATTTAACGCCACCTTGTGGGGGTGGAACTATGGGTTTGACTATACCCCCACCGGCTACCGGCTCCACGCCTCCCACCAGCAAATCCATCAACAATTCGCTCTGGTTCCGGGCCAGGTCACGGTAGACGGGAGCACCAGCGTACCCGCATTGCCCGCATATGCCTGCGGCGATCTTGTCCATGATTTTTCAACAGCGTATCGCGAACGAACCGGACGGTCCTTCTTCGATTGCTACCAGAATGCCATAGAAGCCAACAAGCGCATGGACGGCCGCATCGGTGCGCCTTCGAGCCTGGTGATCCACCAGGATGAGCACGTGATGCTCTTTGTTCCCAAGGCCCAGACCTCCCAATGGGAGCTGCAGCTTATGCCGAAACATCCGGTGGGCAATATTCTGGAGGCGGAAAGCGGGATGCGGCAATCTTTGGACCGGGCGATCCTGACGGCCATGCGAATCCTGACGCGCCTGGGCGCCGCCATGATCACGGTCTTCGAATCCAGTCGACGGTTTGACGCCCGGGACTCCGACCAGCGGATCCTGTATGTATTTCTTCCGCGCCTGCCAGAGTCCCCCGGCGCCTTCAGCGAAGCTCAACTGAGGTGGATCAACGGCCATTATCCGGAAGATTTCGCCCTGGCATGCCGTCTGCACTTGGAAGATTAACGAGTGCCCATCCATCAACAAAAGCAAAAATGATGTGGGAGCGGCTTTTAGCCGCGAGTCGTGCTGACGTTGGCTACCGGATTGATCGCGGCTGAAAGCCGTTTCTGCAAATTGCAAATGAAAGCTGGGACGCAACACCCGGTAAGGCGCATAAAAAGCAAAATCCAAATATCAGACCGGCCCGTAGCCGTTTCCCGATGATTGGATTTTGCTTTTTTTCAGTATGTACGGAATTTTTCCGTCACGCTGTTCTGCGGTCGTCTACTCCATCTCCTTGAGCAGGGATTCCTCGATCATTTTGCCGGCGATTTTGTCTGCATCCACCTCGTACGTGCCGGCCTCGATCTGGGCTTTGATCCGGGCGACTTTCGCATGGTCCACATCATCCATTTTCTGAATGGCGTCGCGTGCCGCCTGCAACTCTTTGGCCCTGGCCGACAATTCCACCCGGTCCCCTTCGGCAACCGGCCCCTCCGGTTTGGCCTCGGCGGTCTTTGCGGTCCGGTTCACATAGGCGGTGTTTTGAACCGGTGGTACTTTATTCGAAATTTCCATCAATTTTGCTCCTTTAGCGATATAGCCCATATTAGGACCGCCACTTGAAGTTGGCAACCCTTATTTGTCAAAAATGGGTCCCCACCCCGATCCCGAAATGAAACCTTGGGTAAGATCCCGACTCGGGTTGCCATGTCCTGATCTCGATCACATCCATCACCGGATAACGATAGGCCATTTTTCCGATGGGGCGCGTTTCCGCACCTTTAACCGGCCCCACTACGGTAACCAGGGTTCCCTGGGGATATACGGCCGGGTCCAGGAAACGGCTGCTGCGAACGATGAAGCGCCCCTTGGATTGATCATTGTCCTGGGGGCGGTCCCGGTTGCTCAAACCCAACTGCAGGACCACCAGTTCTGTCGCGCTATCGCCGGGCAGCGTATCGATGATCCGGCCACCCCACATGACGGTTTGCCCCCGGTACTTTTCCGGTTGCTGCTGGACGGCGTCGAATGGTCCGAAATAGGTAATCCGGGACCGGGTTTGTTTGGATATCCCTCCGGCGCATGCGGCCAGAACCAGGAATGTGCAAATCAGAACACTCCAGGCAGATGGGCGGTACCCCTTTTTCATTTCATCCTCCTTCACCCGGTACAGGGCGTATCAGTAATACCGGTGGCGATGATAGTAAGGGCGATGCCACCACCAGGGATAATGGTATGGGTAATAATCGTCCCAATACGGATCCCGGCGCTCTTGTCTGGCCCACAAGTAAATGTCGCGTACTTCGATTTTGAGGTAGGGATAGGGTGGCTTTTCGACCTGGGCCGAACTGCCGATGATTTTGCCGCCGATGGTAATTTCACGATCCTTGGTATAAACCTCGGGGTCGAGAAACCCCTTGTGGATCATGATCAGCCTGCCCTGTGAAAGGTCCTTGTTTCCGGGCTTCTGCCCCACCCCCAATGGAGACTGGACAGCAACGATTTCGGTGTGGTCCGCCTTGTTTTCGACAGTGACCACATGACCGCCGACGATGACGGTACTGCCCATGTATTTTTGGACATCGCTGATGAGCACCTGCAGGGGTATGGGCGGAAGGGCCTCGTATTTGACTTCCTGGGAGACCACCGTACACCCCCACAGAGCTTGGGCAAAAAGGCATATCAACCAGATTGACGGTGTGCAGCGCATGATCTGTCACCACATCCTTTTAGTTAACAGATTTATGATAAGCCCGATCGTCTGCCAATGCAAATCATGTGCTGCCAGCGGCGGAGGTGGCGCGGGAGTGTTGCCCTTGCGGGCAGGAGGCGGTTCGTCCGGACGGCGGCCGGTCTCTCCTTCTATTTCTTCTCAGATGATGCTGGATTGTGCTGAAAGAGGCTGCTTAAAAGCTGTAAACCACGCCGAACATGAAGCTGGTGCTTTGCCAGTTCACTTCATTCAAACGGGTGGTGGTGGTTCCACCAGCCGCCAGGAATTTGCGGTCCACGCCTGAATCGGTCGACCAATCCTGATGACTTGCGGTCATCGTCAGGTCCCAATGGTCTGTGAGGGCGATAAGCCATTGCCCGGTTACGGTGATGCCGAAACCGTCGGCTTCATGCTCGAAGCTCTTGGGGTGACGAAATGTGCTGCGCAGGTTCCAGTTGCCCTCACCATAGTAGTCAGCCCAGTGCAGTTCCAGTGAGAGGCGCAGTTCCATGGCGTGTCTGACCGGCGCCGCCATTTTTGGCCGATAGCGCAAATCGACCCCGATCCAGGGGCCGTACCATCGGGCAAAATAGGTGCTGTTCAACTGGTTGGAAAGCGGACCGACCGGTGGCGGGTCGCTTCCGCCGAATGGGTTCGGCTCCGATACGACTTGGGTTCCGTTCTGAATCCGCATATTTTGTTTGTGATAGGAGAATCCGATCAGCGGTGTGACCGCCAGCCGATCCATCATAAAATAGAAGGAATAGCCGCCGCCGCCCGACACATCCCAAAGCTCGTCCCCGGTGGTTTCGCTGACGGAACGCGACCACTCGGCGCCGGCGTTGTCCTGTCCATAGTCAGAGTCCCTTACCGTTCCATCGTCGATCCAGGCATAGTTGAAACCACCGCGCAGATAGATCCTGTTTTTGAATTCAACGGCGCCGTTCATGGACACCTGATAGCTTTCGACATCAGACCATTGGAGTTCGGAAAGAAGATTGATCCCATTGCCGGCAATGGACCAGTCCAGATCGTCGGTTCTCAGGCCGGCGGTCAGGCTCAGTTCCGCCTCCATATCGCTGAAAAATCTTTTCACCCGGGATACGGTGTCGTCGGTCGCGGCAGCAACCGCCGTATTGGAAGGGTCAGCACCTTCGGCTTCTTTGCCGAATGCGGTGCCGTCATCGAAATATAAAAACCATATCAGTAAACTGCAAACCAATCCACCCAGTCGCCTCTTGTTCCACCCCATCATCTCGACGCTCTCCAGATTATCACATTTGCAAAGTTCGTACGGTCATATCGGCGGCATGTTGTTTTAATACCGTCATTATATTACGGAAAATTCAGCTAAATTTGCATATTTCCAGCGATAAATCCAGAAAATAAAGAAAAAGACCTCTGGATAACCGTTATTCCCTTCCGGTGAGCCCTGCATAAATTAACAGTGCGTTTTTTTATCGTTGCAGGTCACCAGCAGAAAAGATGCACGCGAAATCAAGAAGTCTTTTTTATCTATACCGAGTATCGGCAAAAGTCCGAAACGACTTTAATCGAAATTGGTTTCCCCTAGCTTCTTTGTTTTTCAGGGTGCAGAACGTTATTTTACACCCGATATTTTGCCATGCCAGGCACAGCGTTGGCAATATATTTCCGGATTCTCACTCATTTTTGGCGCTTCGGACTCGCTGTCGTCATCCGCATATCGGACCTGACCGCCGATATATTCGAACTCAAATATATCATAATCATCATCCGGATTTTTGGTATAGAAATCTTTGGATTTACAGACGGGGCAAGCCATGGAATCACCTCCTCGACCGGGCTTATGACCCACCCCCCGGGTCACCCTGAAAGCCCGCCTCGCGGCTTCCTTCAGGATGACCGGGGATCGGTTTCCAGCAGCTCGGTTGCGGCTTCAGGCCACCTTGTTGAAAGCCTTGACTTTGGAACCGCAGACCGGACAGGTATCCGGCGCCTCATTTTCCACGGTATGCCCGCATACGGAACATACATAGTAGTCTACCGTCTCCGGGCTATCGAGAGTGTCGAGCGCTTTTTGATACAATTCGGCGTGAACTTTTTCGACCTCGTTGGCGAATTTGAAGCTGCGGACCGCCGCGTTGTGACCTTCCGCCTCAGCCGCTTCAATCATCGGAGGGTACATGGATTCAAACTCGAAGGTTTCTCCGCCAATTGCCGCTTTCAAATTGTCTGCAGTGGAACCGACACCCTCGAGGGCGCGCAGGTGAGAGTGGGCGTGAACGGTTTCGGCCGCTGCAGCGGCACGGAACAGCCTGGCGGCTTGGGGATAGCCTTCCTGGTCCGCCTTTTCGGCGAAAGCCAAGTATTTACGGTTAGCCTGGGACTCACCTGCGAAAGCCTCTTTCAGATTGGTTTCTGTTTTCGACAACGTTTGCCTCCTTTGTTGTGTGGATATGGTTTTCGTTTGTGTTTATGAATCGAAGCCGTATTTCAACATATCAGTTAATAACAAGATGCGTGCCAGGATAAGATTTTAGCGCTCAAATTATACCCAATAATTTCAGTTGTATAAAAAATACGTCCTGGACCGGATCGAACTGAATCGCTGCACGCAGCACCCTGCCCCACCGTTTCTCCCGGATGGGGGATAATTTTTTTTGTTTAAGTTACAATAGGATAAGCATCACTTCAGATTTACGGCATGTCAGCGTGCGCACCAATGTGTCTCGCACATGTATCACGATACACATCCTGTAAGAGACATCATCTGGGTTTCCCTTGACTTATTCCCATAGCATCGCTTATGAATGTTCTACAATAAAAAGCCGCATGTTTAAATTTCAAGCTGTTACATACCTGGACAGGGGTAGTTTATGATTCGGTACGGTGCCGTGGCTAATAAAATGCGATCCATGAATTCAGATGAGTTGCTGATTTCCCGACTGAAGTTACTTCTTATCATGGCAAAGGCCAGGATGAAAGGCTATCCCATGGGAAATCACCGCAAAGCCGCCATCATCGAAAACGCACGTACGGTCTTCAACGAAACCTTCACCCGCTACAACGTCATTTTTTCTTCACCACCATCCGGATCCAATCAAAAGATGTTTCCAGAAGGCGTCACCCTGCCGGATCATCTGTTTTTACAGCGTACCCAGTTGCTGGCGGTAATGATGGGTGCATTTGCGAGCGATAGATCGCAGGGAAGATTTCGCAAGAGGGCCATGGCAATGAACATCGATCACATCTGTACCTATCTTGCGGATCGATTTCAAACCGGAATTGTCAAATTTCTTAAAGTCGCGTGAGGTCACTATCGTTTACAACGCTAAAATAGCAGTCGTAGATCAGGATCGGTTGACACGGGAGTTCATTGTCAACGTCATGATGTACAGCGTCAACCGTGAAGTCTCGTCCTTCGAGGACGGCGAAGCTTTCGAAGCCTATATCAAAGCCGGCGGCACGGTTCACATCGTGCTGTCCGAAGCCCAACTCCCCGGCAAGAGCGGGTTCGATCTATTTCGGGAGGTTCGAAAAGAGAGCCCCAATACCCGCTTCATCATTATGTCCGCCAATCCGGCGGATGAATCGGCCGCCGCAGAAGCCGGTGTCGATGCCTTTCTGGCCAAACCCTTTGCCCTTCAGGACCTTTTCGACATCGTCAAGCGTTTCATCGTGGGGGAGTGAACCAAACGGCCTGAGGGTCGGCTGGTTCCATGCCGAACATTTATAGTCGAACATCGAACATCGTATGATTTATTCTTCGGACCTATGACCCAAAAAAGGTTGAGGCAATTGGACCGGCATCGTCCTTGTCAGGAGGTTTTTGGGGCCGGTTTTAACGCACCATACTTTGGGTCCGAAATGCGTTACGCGCCGACAACAAAAATTACTCGAATACCTTGTTCGGCGTTCGACAGTGGAGGCTTGATGATCAGACGAGAAAGGGGCCGCATCAGTGAAGATGCCACCCCTTCTACCTTGGGAATTGGACCAATTGCGGATGATTAAACTACGGTGACGTTGTACGCTCCCTCCATGGGATCTTTGAAATCGATGGTCACTTTGAGCAACCCGTTCTCGTACCTGGCTTTGGCGGACTTTGCGTCCACCGGACAGCAGAACGCAGATGCCGTTACATAGTCGTAGTCATCGCGTGATGCCACCAGTTGAAAACTATCATCTTTGACCCGCAGCTGGATATCTTCTTTTTTCACTCCCGGAATGGTCACTTCCAGGTTGAGGGCATTGGACGCATCATCCACATAAGAGCAAAATTCAGCGGGAACCCGCTGCCTATCGTCTGCCATGATGCTTACCTCCTTATTTTTTCGCGGCGGTCCCATGGTAATCACACAGACCGCGGCGTTTTATATTTTGACGGAACTTACACCCAAACCTAATACCCGGCCGTGGGGATGCAACGGGCGCCAAGCTATTTTATTTCAATTCAAAAAGCATGATGATATAGGCAGCCCTTGAGGTTGCCGCCCGGGCCGATCGGCGGCCCGGCGCCCCCAGTGCATCGACGCGAAGCTGCGACACACGGACCGACAACCTAAATTGGAACATGAAGACGATGTGGAATTGGATTAAAACCTTTCGCAGCCAGCTTATTCTGTCCATCACCGGCGCAGGACTGCTGACCTTGTCGTTTCCCAAAGCGGATCAGGGATGGCTGGCCTGGTTTGCCCTGGCGCCCCTGTTGCTGGCCATCCGTCACGCTAACACTAAAAACGCTTTCTATCTCGGAGGCGTTTTCGGACTGGTCCACAACCTGAGCCTGGTTTACTGGACCGTGCATACCATGCACCAGTACGGCAATATCCCCGTTTTTCAGTCTGTGATCATTCTGATCCTGCTGGCCGCCTATCTCGCCCTGTTTCCCGGCATGTTTGCGGCGCTGCTGGCATGGCTGCGCCCCGGCCCGGGATGGATGCCGCTTGCGGCACCGGCCGTCTGGTGCGCACTTGAGTTGCTGCGCACCCATCTGTTTACCGGATTTCCCTGGGAGCTGCTCGGCTACAGTCAGTACGACCACTTGTGGTTGATTCAGGGTGCTGATTTGTTCGGCGTCTACGGCTTGTCCTTTGTGATTGTCCTGGTCAATGCAGCGTTGACGGTGGCGATTTTAGGCTGGCTGGAGTCGCCATGGCAAACCGCAGTTCCCGCAGGCAGAACCGTCATCCTTGCAGCGGCCCTGGCGGCCGGTGTACTGACGGCTGTCTTCGGATACGGCATCTGGCGGCTGAACGCCATCGACCAAACGGCAAGCGCCGCGGACTTGGCCAAGGTGGCCGTCATCCAGGGCAACATCGACCAGGCCCAGAAATGGGATCCGCGCTTCCAGGTGCTCACCACGGTCAAGTACCGCAACCTCTCGTTGCAGCCTTCCGTCAAAGGAGCGGATCTGGTGGTCTGGCCTGAGACGGCGGCGCCGTTCTACTTCACCGATGACAGAGTCCTGTCGCAGATGGTCATCGAGGGCGTTAAAACCGCACACACCCATTTCATCATCGGCAGCCCCTCCTATGCGGCCGGCAAGGAAGCGTTGATCTACCATAACAGCGCCTATCTCGTCGCTCCCGAGGGGACGGCATCGGAAAAGTACGACAAAGTTCACCTGGTGCCCTTCGGCGAATACGTTCCACTTAAAAAATGGCTTCCTTTCATTGACAAACTGGTGGCCCAGGTCGGGGACTTCAAACCTGGCCAACGGGGAAATACGCTCAAGTGGAAAAACCAAAAAGTTGGGATGCTGATCTGCTACGAAGCAATCTTCCCCGGCCTTGCACGCGCCATGGTTCAAAACGACGCTCAATTGCTGGTCAACATCACCAACGACGCCTGGTTCGGACGCACCAGCGCCGCGTATCAGCATTTTTCAATGGCGGTCTTCCGGGCGGTGGAAAACCGGCGCAGCCTTGCCCGGGCTGCCAACACCGGCATCAGCGGTTTTGTCGATCCCAGCGGACGGATCCGGAATCCAACCGACTTGTTCCAGGAGGCGGCCGTCATGACCGCGCTGCCCATGCTGGAAATCGCTACCCTCTACACCCGTTGGGGCAACTGGCCGTTGGGGGTTGCGGCATCCATTATCCTTCTCTTTTGTGTCGGACGAAAAGTCCGGGTAAAAGACCGAACCGTTGCATTGTGAGTTACAATAGTTCAGAAGCCTTTTGTAAAACCATCAATAACACTTGATCAATCCCTGCAAGTTTGCAAAAAAGAATATGACGTCCACTAAACAGGAGGTGCTCCATGTCTGTAGAACTCAAACAATCGATCAAATCCATCAGAGCCAAACTCACTCACCTCGGAGACTGTCTTTGACCTGACGACCCTGCAAAACCGCCTCAATGAACTGGAATCCATGATCGCCCAGAAAGACTTCTGGGATGTTCCCGAAAAAACCACCGGTATACTCAAAGAGCGCACCGTGCTCTCCAACCGCCTCGACAGCTATCAGGAGTTGGTAACGGCGCTGGATGACAATGAATTGCTGCTGGCCATGGCATTGGAAGAGGATGACGGGCAGACCCTGACCGAAGTCAAGGAACAGATCGCAATTCTTGAAAAGCGCGCCCATGCCTTCTCCATCGACATGATGCTGGACGGGGAGCAGGACGCCAACAATGCCATCGTCTCCATCAATGCCGGGGCCGGCGGAACAGATGCCCAGGACTGGGCCGACATCATGCTGCGCATGTACCTGCGCTGGTCCGAACAGCGCGGCTTTAAAAGCGACATCATCGACCTTCAACCCGGCGATGAGGCCGGTACCAAAAGCGCGACCTTTACCGTTAAAGGCCAATACGCGTACGGCTATCTGAAGTCCGAAATCGGCGTGCACCGCCTGGTGCGCATCTCCCCTTTTAACGCCAGCGGAAAGCGCCAGACCTCATTTGCCTCGGTTTTCGTCTACCCTGAAATCGACAACGAAATCATGATTCAAATCGAAGAAAAGGACCTGCGCATCGACACTTACCGGGCCAGCGGCGCCGGCGGCCAGCACGTCAATAAAACCTCCAGCGCCGTTCGCATCACCCACCTGCCCACCGGCATCGTGGTGCAGTGCCAGCAGGAAAAGTCCCAGCACAGAAACAAAGATATGGCCATGAAGGTGCTCCAGTCCAGGCTCTACCAGCACGAAAAGCAGAAACAGGACAAGGAGATGCAGCAGTTGCACGACAGCAAGGACGAGATCGCCTGGGGCAGCCAGATCCGCTCCTATGTGATGCATCCCTACCAGATGGTCAAAGACCACCGCACCAATATGGAGGTGGGCAACATCCAAAGCGTACTGGACGGCGAATTGACGCCCTTCATCGAAGGCGTTCTCATGGCCGGCGCCGCGTCATGACGCCCATCGACATCATCTACGACCACTACGCCCCCGGGGCGGCCCTGACCGACCTGCTGATCCGGCACAGCGAGCAGGTCCGGGACAAGGCGCTGACCATCGCTCGAAAGGTGCCCCATCTCGCCCCCGACATCGACTTCATCGCCGAGGCGGCCATGCTCCACGATATCGGCATCTATCGCACCGCCGCCGCAAAAATTGGATGCCTGGGCCAGGATCCTTACATCCGCCACGGGCTGATCGGCCGAGAAATAGTGGAGCAGTATGGATGGAAGGCCCACGCCCTGGTCTGCGAGCGGCATGTGGGGGTGGGAATCGCAGCGGCGGATATCCGTGCACAGGGGTTGCCCCTTCCGGAGCGGGATATGTTGCCAACCAGCATCGAGGAGATTATTATTTGCTATGCCGATGAATTTTTTTCAAAAACCAACGGCGGCAGAGAGCATTCCCCCCAGAAGGTCATCGATGCATTGTCGCGTCACGGACAGGACAAAGTGCAGCGATTCCAATCATGGCAGGAGCTGCTCGACGCGCCTTAAGCTGTCGAACAGTGATGGAGGTGACCATGTTTTGCCCTCAGTGCCGTACGGAGTACCGGGAAGGTTTTGACGTTTGCGCGGATTGCGACATCAAGCTCGTCGAAGTGCTGGACCCTGAGCCCGATCCTGAGTTCGTCGAGTACGACTGCGTTCTGCAAACCTACAACCCGGCGGATATCGCCATCATCAAAAGCCTCCTGGATGGCGAAGGGATCACCTACTATTTCAAGGGGGACCATCTGGCCCTGCGGCCCATGGGCGACGCAGCCCGATTGATGGTTGACCGGCAGCAGGTGGATCGGGTCAAGGACCTGATCAAAGACCTCAAGCTTTCCTATACCGAACCCAGTATCTGAAGGGTTTGGCGGATACGAAGGAATCGACATGCAGACCGCTATCAAAGTGGCGCTCACCATCGCCGGGTCCGACAGCTGCGGGGGGGCAGGCATCCAGGCCGACCTGAAAACATTTCAGGCCATCGGAGTTTACGGCATGAGCGCCGTCACCGCCGTCACCGTGCAGAACACCCGAAAGGTCCATGCCATCCAGGAGATCGACCCACAGATCGTCCACGATCAGATCACCTGCCTCTTCGACGACATCCGCATCGACGCCGTCAAAATCGGCATGGTCTCCAGCGTCCAGCTGGTGGCAGCCATCGCCGAAGCGCTTGCCGGGGTCGACCGCCCGCCGGTGGTTTTGGATCCGGTGATGATCTCCAAAAGCGGCTATGCCCTGCTGAAAGAAAACGCCCGGCAGGCGTTGGTGGAAAAGCTCTTCCCCCTGGCCGACGTGGTCACCCCCAATATTCATGAAGCCCAGGCCCTGGTAGGCGCCGCCATCACCGACGAAGACGGCATGCAGGCGGCGGCCAAACAGATCGTCAAACTGGGCGCCGCCAAGGTGGTGGTCAAAGGGGGCCACATGGAAGGAACGCAGGCCACCGATCTGCTGTACGACGGTGCATCGTTCCGGCGGTTGAGCAGCTTGCGCACCGACACGGCCAACACCCATGGGACCGGCTGCACCTTCTCCTCGGCCATCGCCGCCTATCTGGCCAAGGGGCTGCGGTTTTTCGATGCCGTAGAAAGCGCCAAACACTACATCAGCGGCGCCATCGCCAATGCCCTGGATATCGGACAAGGCCACGGCCCCACCCACCATTTTTTTGATCTGTACGCAAAAGCCGGGCTGGACTGAAAATAGAACGCCCAAAGCTCGATATTGTCCAAGGCAATACCCCCGTTTTGTATCATGACGGAGCGAGGTTTTCGCCTTTTACGATGTTCGAGGTTCCAGGATGGTCTACTTGACCCTCGAGGCCGGATTTTATTTTGAAATCAGGAAAAACCGCCCGGGTGATCACACCGCAGGCGGTTTCAGGGGCACCCGATCAATCGGGGGTGGGATATGGGGATTAGTGAACAGCAATCTGTTTGGGTTTCTGCGCTTCAGGTTTGGGGACCGTAACCTTGAGGACCCCGTCCTTGTACGCCGCCTTGATCGCATCGGTCTTGACGTCGGCCGGCAGGGTGAAGGCGCGCTCGAAACGTCCGAAGGTGCGCTCTCTCCGGAAATACCGCTCCTCGTTCACCTCTTTTTCCTCCGAACGCTCTCCCTTAAGGGTCAGAACCCGGTTCTTCACGTCGACGGTGATGCTATCCTTGTCCATTCCCGGGATTTCCGCCTTGACCACGATATTATCGCCGTCTTCATAAACATCCACTGCCGGATTCCAGTTCCACAGGCTTTGGTCACCGGCTGCTTTCCGGGTGGGATAGAAAAAATCATCGAACAGGCCGGTCATGTGGTTCCTCAGGCTGAAAAAGTCCCTCGTCGGATTCCATTTGGTCAATTGCATGGTGTCATCTCCTAAAATAAGTTGGAATAAATTCTTGCGGGCACCTCATGTACTTCGTTTGATCAAACAATAACTACTGCACAACCCATGTCAATATAGTGCCATTACTTTTTAATTTTTTAATCTTAAATAATGTCTTCCTGACCTTGCCTTTGGTTTACTTAATTGGGCAACAATGCTATTTTCACGGGGTTCAAACATTTAATTACATCATTACAGGATCTTAGACTGGGTTTATCATGCGCATATTTGACAGCCACTGCCACCTGGACGACCGCAGCTTCGACGAGGATTTAAACGCGACCATTCAACGTGCACATCAAGCCGATGTCAGCGCCATGATGGTGGTGGGCATCGACGGACCAAGTTCCCGAAAAGCCGCCGCCATCGCAGCTCAATCCGAAGGGATCATCTCCTCTGTGGGCGTTCACCCCCACGATGCCGCCAAGTGCAGCGAAACGCTCCTCAAAGCCCTCGAAACCATGGCCGCAAACCCGAAGGTGCGGGCATGGGGTGAGACGGGTCTGGATTACAACCGCATGTATTCTCCCCGTGAAGACCAGGAGCGATGCTTCATCCGCCAACTCGAACTGGGCGCCCAATTGAACCTGCCCATGATATTCCATGAACGGGACAGCCGAGGTCGCTTTCTGGAGATTTTAAGGGCCTATTGGAGCCCCGGACGCAGCGGCGTGGTGCACTGCTTTTCGGGCAGCGCGTCTGATTTAAAAGCCTATCTCGATCTGGGCCTCTATATCGGCATCACAGGCATCGTCACCATCAAGAGCAGGGGAAAAGAACTGCGCCGGATGATCCCCTCCATACCTGACGACCGCCTGCTGGTGGAGACAGACGCCCCCTATCTTACCCCCACCCCTGAGCGCAACAAGCACCGCCGCAACGAACCGGCCTTCGTGCGCACCGTCCTGTTCAAACTGGCGGAAGTCCGGGGTCAGACCGCGGAAACCCTCGCCGACACCGTATGGAACAACACCTGCAGATTGTTTGGGACGCCATAAGCGCCACAAACGGGGGAGCTCGCCGGCAAATCGTCCGACACCGCAACCGTCTAATATTGCTCCGGCACTTTCGAAGCGGAATGACCGAATCAAAATTACTAAAGATTCCACAAAAATTGTCGATCATGGATTGCATAAAGCGCCAGATCCACAAAATAACCCATCAAGGATGGCAGGCAGGCAATGAAACAACGCACCATTCTAATCGTCGATGACGAAGAAAATATTCTCAAAGCAATTCAGCGCACGCTGCGCAAGGAGAGCTACAAAATCTTTACCGCCCCAGGAGGGCAGGAGGGCCTCAAATTACTGGAGATGCGTGATTTCGATCTGGTCATAAGCGACCAGAACATGCCCGGCATGGACGGCGTTACCTTCCTCCAGAAAGTCAAGACCGAGCAGCCCCAGACCCTGACCATCATGCTCACAGGCGCCAAGGAGATCCACGTCGCCATGCAGGCCATCAACGAGGCCGGCGTCTACAAATTTATCATGAAACCGTGGGACGACAACGACCTCAAAGTCACCATCCGCCGCGCCCTGGAATCTCTGGACCTGGTCCGTGAGCGCGATGTCCTGCGCGACCGGGTCAAATCCCGGGATACCCTGCTGCAATCCCTTGAAAAAGAGCATCCCGGTATCACCCAGGTTGATAAAGACGAACACGGCTACCTGATCCTGAAGTAACATCCGTCCACTGGTTTTTTCATAACGCCCCCTTTTGCGCCGTCCCTTAGCACCGACGTTTCCAATTCGTAATGCAAGCCTGGACAGGCTTTACTGCATTGTTGTCCATATTGTACAATGCTCTTCGTTAGGTACAGTATCCAATAGGTAAACCGAGAAACTACGAACGAAGCTTTCACAACCGATTCGAAGGACTGGGGATGGGGAACACCACGAATTCTCACCACGATAAAGGCGACCCGCTTGATTTCCTTGTCAAAACGACGATGGGTTGCTCGACAATAGTGATCCTTGTCCTGTTTCCGTTCACCGTCATTAATTTCTTAAATGATCGCATCATTATGGGATTAGCCACAGCTTCGGCTGCCATCGCAGGCCTGTGCAATGTCTGGTTTGGCCTGAGAGGCAGATACAGCCTGATCGTCAACACCTACCTTGCGACCGTTACGGGTGCGATTACAGTCGTTTATACATTGATCGAACCTGGCGCTCTTGGAAGTTACTGGCCTTATCTGCTGTGTCTTTCCTATTATTTTGTACTGCCCGAAAAAAGAGCATGGTTCTTCAATTCGTTGGCCCTGCTGATCATCATCCCCACGGCGTGGGCGGTTCTGGAACACTCTTCGGCAGTTGGATTTTCAGCAGTCCTGCTCGGGGTCTGCTCGTTTGCATTTATCTCCATGCGCAAGATCAACAGCCTGGACACAAGGTCGAAAGAACCGGTCGCAAAAGATCGGCTTTTACTTGAAGCTATCCCGGACCCGGTGGTTGTATACGCTCCCAACCGTGAAATCAGCTATATAAACGAGGCATTCGAAGCAACCTACGGGTGGACGAAGAAAGAATTGATCGGTGGAGAGATCGATTTTGTGCCTCCTGAGGAGGCTGAAAGAACCAAGGAGGCATGGCGGCGCACCCTTAACGGGGAGAAGATCTTTTTCGAAACCAGAAGGAAGAAGAAGGATGGCCAGGTGCTGAATATTCAGCTGAGGACGGCCATACTGAAAGACCAGAATGGGAAGCATTCGGCCAGCATCGTCCTCCATCGGGATGTCACTCGTATTAAACAGGCAGAGATTGAAAGAGAGCGATTGATCGGCAAGCTTCAACAGGCCTTATCCGATGTTAAGACACTGAGCGGCTTTCTTCCGATTTGTTCCTCATGCAAAAAGATACGCGATGACAAAGGGTATTGGAATCAGATCGAAGCATACCTTCGTGATCACTCAGAAGCTCAATTCAGCCATGGTATGTGTCCAGATTGTGCGAAAAAATTGTATCCGGATTTGAAGATGTTTAAAGATTGACAGACCATACCCCCTAATTTTAAAAAAGACGGAGTCCGTGGGCTGGGCAAAGCGAAACCCGGCAATACACCCAACAATACGATTGATTGCGGTTTTCATCGATCCTCCAGAATATGCGCCAGGCTTCACCCGTTCAGCCCAGACTGCAGGTTTGGGTTTGTCGCCTCTCAGGCCCGCAACTTCATTTCGGCGGTACGGCATATGAAAAAGTGGCAAATCGTATTTACAAATGAATACAGACCAAGCCCTTTAAGCTTTTGGGTGCACCGGCACTTGGATAACGAATTGTGGTCGCTGGCATCGAAATTTGATCCAAGTCTGCCAACCGCCATACCCTCAAAAGGATTTCCTGTTTTAATCGCCGATGCCTTTGGGATCGAACTTCGGTTTTCTTCCATCGAAGAGGCTGAACATTTTCTTGAGGTTATACGCAAAAAAAACATGCCCACGTCAATGCAACTATCCCAGCAACGAAATGTAAGCTATGGCCCCAATGGACACTGGCTAAGCCGACTGCCAGCCAAACTGAAGCCATGGAGCAAGAGAGAAAAAATTATTCCAATAATTGAAGACGGCCTCCGGAAGCTAAAAGCTCTGTATGCGTAATGCGCCGCCAACATCCATCCCTGCCCCGGAACGGCTTTGCGCGTCGGAGGCCCGATGGAGACGATCGAACAATTCGTACCGATAACCCAAAACAAGAGCGCGGTAATTGGGCAAAATCATCTTCTACAGCCGGTCAGGAGGCCGGCCCCCTGACCGGCTTTACGCAGATTACCTTATCTTGGTGTGCTCTCACCCCAATTTAGAGGAGGCGTGATGACAGTGAAAAAAAACAGGCATTCACGACGTCAATTTTTGAAAACCGTCGGTGTACTGAGCGCCAGTTCAATGTTTGGGACTGGAGGCGCGGTCGCTCAGTCGCGGCCCAAGGATGAACCCGACACGCAACGGACCGTTCCTTCGCGGCCTTTCGGCAAAACCGGTGTTAACGTCCCTATCCTGGCCCTCGGCGGTGTGCTGGGTATGTCCGATCTGCTTGTCTTTCGGCAGGCGTTCAAGATGGGCGTCACCTATTGGGACACGGCCGACAGCTACGGGTGGGGCAAAAATGAAAAGGCCATTGGAAAATACTTCTCAAAATTCCCCCAGGATCGCAATAAAGTGTTCCTGGTCACCAAAGCCGCGACCTCGGATCCTAAAGAGCTGACTGAAAAACTCGACAATTCCCTTGAGAAAATGAACACCGAGTATGTGGACATGTATTTTGTCCATTATGTTAAAGATGTGGCCGGGGAGCTAACCCCCGATGTAAAGGCGTGGGCTGAAAAAGCCAAGGCAAAGGGGAAAATTCGACTCTTCGGGTTCAGCACGCATAAGAATATGGAAAACTGTATGCTGGCCGGCGCTGAGCTTGGCTGGATCGACGGCATCATGATGAGCTATAATTACCGGTTGATGGGAAAGGATCTCATGAAAAGGGCTGTGGATGCCTGCACGGAAGCCGGCATCGGCCTGACGGCCATGAAAACTCAGGCCGCTTTTACGGCCAATTTTTACGCCTCCATCGGATCGGAAACCGATGATGCCCTGAAAATGACCGAAGATTTCATGAAGCGTGGATTTACGGCAGAACAGGCCAGGCTCAAGGTGGTGTGGGAAAATCCCAACATCGCCAGCATCTGTTCGGCCATGTCCAACATGACCATACTCAAAGCCAATGTCTCCGCCGCGCTGGACCGTACCCAGTTGTCGCAGCAAGACAAAAACCGGCTGGACTTGTATGCCCAACGCACGGCAGGCGGTTACTGTGCCGGCTGCGCCACCAATTGTGAGCCGGTCATGGACATCCCAGTCCCCATTTCCGACATACTGCGCTATGGCATGTACGATTGCAGCTATGGAGACAGGGCTTTGGCCAAAACGCTATACGGCCGGCTATCGCCGGTCGCCAAGACCAATGCCTTGCGCGCCGATTATGCAAAGGCGGAGCGAAACTGCCCGCAGGGCCTTCAAATCGGCCGAATGATCAAACGGATTCATAGGGACCTTGGGTAATGCGTCGGATCCTGCTCCATCATCGCAATGGAAATCATCGATGGCGCATGGCACCGATTTGAAAAAGCTGCCGGCTTCCTTGCCGCCCCGGATGATGGAGGATGATTTCGTATTCTGCTCCGGGCCGGATACCGCTTATGGCGATTTCGCCGGTCTACGGCCGTTGGCCTCCCTCATGAAAGCGGAGGGGGTGACCATGATGGTGTCCAGGGAGGTTGCCGACAAGGCCGGTTTGACGTATGATGCCGTGTCCAGAGGGACCACACTACGCGCCCGCTCCGGACTCGAGGTGGTCGATTTTACCGCCGCCATCGAGGACCGTGTGGCGGACGGCGACATCAACGCAAATAAAATTGCCGTTTATTTCTATGATGACATCTTCGCACCGGCTAAAAAGGGGGATAGGGCGGTCACCGTCCTGAAACATGGTCTCGTTGACCCAAACATATGGAGGCATACATGAAGGACAGAACAGATCTCTTAGAGGGGTTGCGGCGCTCTCCGAACATATTGTCGGAATTTGTCGAAACCATCCCTGATGACAGGCTGAATCTACGAAGAGCCGACGGTTTCTGGACCATCGCCGAACATGTCAGCCACCTGGCCCAGGTCCAACCCATGCTGCTGGACCGCATTAAACGCTTTACTACGGAAGCGCATCCGGAGTTCATACCCTATATACCCGGCGAGGAAGAAGACGAGCCGGACACACCGGAACTGATGGAGATGTCGGCCGCCATCGACCAGCTTGCAGCGATCCGCAGCGAGCAGCTCCTGGTTCTCGAAGGTGCGGACCAGGGTGTCTGGCAAAGGGAGGGAAAGCACCCGGAATATGATCGCTATACGCTTTACATTCTCGCCCGGCACCTGCTGATGCACGACCACTGGCATATGTATCGGATGGAAGAGCTGTGGCTGACAAAGGATGCCTATCTGACGACTCTGGCGTAAGGATGACATATGCAGTTAAAGATCTACCAGATCGATGCGTTTGCCGAAAAGCCCTTCGAGGGAAACCCGGCGGCCGTGATTCCGCTGGAGGCGTGGCTGCCGGACGAGGTCATGCAGGCGATCGCCGGGGAGAACAATCTTTCGGAGACCGCCTTTTTTGTCCCGACCGACGACGGCTATCACATCCGGTGGTTTACCCCGGCGAGAGAAGTCAACCTCTGCGGCCATGCGACCCTCGCTTCGGGATTTGTGCTCTTCGACTTATTGGAGCATGGGTCGGGCACGATCACCTTTGACTCTTTGTCCGGGCCCCTGTCCGTTACCAGGACCGACAGCCTGCTGACACTGGACTTTCCGTCCCAGATGCCGGAACCGTGTGACGCCCCCCGTGCTCTTGTCCAGGGATTGGGGCAAGCGCCCCTGGCCTGTTATCGACGCGAAGACTACCTGGCCGTCTACGAAGCGGAAGAAGATATCGTCAGGATCAACCCCAACCAATCGGTCCTCGGGCAGCTCGACCTTCGCGGTATCATCGTAACCGCACCATCCTCGAGGTTTGATTTCGTGACCCGGTTTTTCGCGCCCAAGTACGGCATCCCCGAAGATCCGGTCACCGGCTCTGCCTATACCCAGTTGACGCCTTACTGGTCGGACAACCTCGGCAAAAGCAAACTCATGGCCAAACAAGTCTCTTCAAGGGGCGGGAAGGTGCATTGTGAACTCAAAGGTGAACGGGTGCTGATTTCAGGGGCGGCGATCCCTTACATGGAAGGCACGATAGATATCCCAACATAGTCGGACAACACCGCCCGAGCGACTCTCATACGAGGTGAAAACAACTTGCATCTACTTGCCAAAATCCTTTTCGTCGTCCTGATCCTCACCGGTCCGGTCGTCTACGTCATGGGCGGATTGGAGATGTTTGACAAGATCACGATGGGTGTATTGACCGGTGGTGGCGTCATCTTATTATATTGGATATTTCTCTTCACGAAACCCGTCATTTCTGTGCTGAAAGAGCGTGACACGGATGATGACAATGCTGAGGAATGGCAGGAAGGACGCATCCCCGAAACAATCGAAGAGTTAAAAACCGTAGCGGCGGCCAGAATAGAAAATGGAGAATCTGCGGATTACGTCGTAGATGATCTCTGCCGGACAGGTGATGTTCTTCGTTGTTATACGGAGCCGATCGTCCTTGAGATATTCAATGCGCGCCAAAGACGCTACCGCCGGACGGGCCTCCTTTTAATCGCCGTCGCTGGGATTCTTCTCCTGACCTCCCTTGTATTCCAGGATACCATGATCGAACTGCTGTCCGGTGTAAACCGTTGGAGCGCCCATCAAACAGGACGGTTTGTGCATTGGACAAAGCTCTCTTTGTGGGCATTGGCGCTTTGCATTTCCATAAAAGGTTTAGCGCATTTCATTTTTGGCGGAAAAGGCATTCAAACCAAACGTCCGTTCTGAGACAACGACCACCCGCAAAGCGGGTGGCGAGGATTGAATATGCAAATCAGGCCCTACGGAAATCGAGATGAACCGGAAGTGTTGCGGTTGTGGCAGGCGTGCGGGCTCACCGTGGCGCACAACGATCCGGTGAAGGATATCCGACGAAAAATGGCAGTGCAGGCGGAGTTGTTTCTCGTCGGCGTGCTGCATGGACGCATCATCGCTACCATCATGGCCGGATATGAAGGCCACAGGGGATGGTTGAACTACCTTGCCGTATCCGCCGACATGCGTAAAAGAGGATACGCCCGCCAGATGGTCTCGGCGGCTGAAGAGGGTCTGCGTTCACTGGGGTGCCCCAAAATCAACCTGCAGGTTCGGACCTCCAACTTAGAGGCAATCGCCTTTTATCACAAAATGGGTTTTGCCGAGGATGAGGTCATCAGTCTTGGAAAACGATTGGAAGTCGACTGATACACGGCAGTGACAAGGCCCTTGATCCGATCCGAGAAGAATCTTCTGCCCCATGATGCGGACGGGCAGTCACAAAACGCCCCGCCCGTCCGCTATAATCGGGTTAAGCGCTTTCGCCGAACATGGCCATTAGCTTGGCCTGCATCTGCTGCGTCACCTGCATGCGGTCATAACCGTCGCGGAGTCGGTTTCCCAGTGCTTCACCGGCCGCTTTAGCGGCGGTCATCACGTCGGCCTGTTTGGACACGTCGGGGATCATATCCTCGCTGATCTTCACCCCTTCACCGTACAGCATGGTGGGCACACCCACTTTACAGGTCTCGCCATAGCCGCAACTGAAGCACGAAGCCGCACCCTGGCCGACCACTTTGGCCACGGTCTCCACAAAATTGTAGAGAAAAAACTTCTCGATCTCATCCGCCGGCGGCTGACCGTTGGTTCCGCCCACGCCCACGGCCACGCCCAACTTTCCCCAGAGGGTATTGCCCTCCTGGTGACGGAACTGGAACCAGCGCTCCAGAAAAGCGTGCGCAACGGCATTGAGGGTAGTGTAGTAGTTGGCGGCACCGAAGACATAAGCATCTGCCTCCACGATCTTATCCCGCAGCGGCGCCAGATCGTCCTCGACCTTGCACACATTGTCTTTAACACACCCCAGGCAAGCGATACAGCCGGAGATCTGTTTGCCCTTCAGGTGAACGAGTTCATAGTCACACCCGGTGCTTTCCAATACGGTCTCCACCAGTTTGTAGACGCCGGAGCGACCTTCTTTGCGGGTACTTCCTGCGATGCCCAATACCTTCATAGATTATCTCCTTCTGGGAATGATCGTTTTAATCTTACGGAGTTAATACCAACGCTGCCCGGGCCAGTTGACCAACGGTCCGGGATTTTAATCGATGGCCCTCATACAGGGCAATAGCGGCAGTACAGTCGACAAGGGGGGCCAGATGGTCAACCAGCACGCCGCTGGCCAGCGGGGTTGCCGCCCACGCCGCCAGCCCCTGGAGGTGTGGATCCGGCTCCGGCAAGGCCAGATAGGGAATCAGCAATGCGGCCGCCGCCTGAAAGATGTCGGGTCGTTTGCGCGCCAGCCGGCCCCATGCCCACAGGACGCCCTGCTGCAGAACAGGGTGCTCAAGATAGTTGCCCTCCGGGTCGGCATAGGAGACGAGCAGGCAGCCGAATTCATCGGCCAGCCGATTGTGCCTTGCCATGATCTCCCCCAAAGATTCTGGTGATCCCCAGCCGATACCGCCGGATTCATCGTTAAGGTTCCACATGAAGCGGCGCATGATAATGCGCGCGGACTCGATCTGCTGCACTGCCAATTGTGAAACCACGGCGCCCATTGCCGAAACCGCCCGCCATCGGATCAGCGGCTCTGCGTGGTAGAGCAGGCCGAACAGCGGATTGACGATCTGCCTCGCCGGAAATGCGCACAATGCCTCAAGGGCTGCCTCCAGATCTTTGGACCGCAGCAGGGCAAGCGCTTCTCTTTTAAGTTTGCGGTGGGTCAAAGCTGGCCGTTTCTATAAGGGTTTAGGCGCAATAATACGCCAATCAAATGTCGACCGGCGGGTGAATTCATCCAAGGATAAATGCTGAGGAACTGGAGCCGTCGCGCGAAGTGGGCCACCGAAGGTAGCTGCTGTAGGACCGTTTGCCGCTTTAAAAGGTGATGATCTCGTATCCCTGTTCCCGGAAACCGGTGATGGAGGGATGACCGTGCATGTCATCCAAGGGGGGCAATCCCAATTCCTTTGCAGCCGCCAGAGTCCCCATTTTCTGTGCGCAGGCCTTGCAAACACCGTATATCAAGCCGGCATCCAGTGTTTTCTTCCAAAGCGTGTGCAGCGGGTGCTGCTTGTCTTCCAGCTCGGGGATCAAATTGGTGGCCGCACCTTCAATGATCACCCGGCAGTCATACCCTTTGGCTTTCATGTCCAGTGCATTGAAAAGCACATGGATGAAGCACATGGGGTCGCCATTAAAGACAAACAATGCGATTTTTTTCATATTGATGTCTCCAATATCTCATCCATTGTGCCAAGCATCGAAAAAACCCTGGATCCCGGTTTTCGCCGGGATGACAGTTATGACCACACGCTGAGGCGACTCCCAACATCACATCTTTCCCAACAAACAACCAGCGTAGGGCTCGGAGGGCTCCATCGCCAAGGCGTCCAAGGGCGCAGCCGTAGTCCATCTACTGCAAGCCCTTGGCAACACAGGATATGGAGGCCTCCGGCTTCTACGCCCCGGTCCATTCGATGGCGTCTTCCGGGCAGTACTTAATCGCCTCATCCACGGTCTCCTGTGGATAAGCCTCAAGGTCGATCACCTCGATGACCCCGAGATCCTCGTTCAATCGGAAGACCTCGGGGCAGACCTCTACGCATCCCATGCACAACGTACACGCGACCACATCGACGACCGGCATTTTCATTCAGGCACCTGTTCGTTGATGGCACGGCCGACTGCCCGGCCCAGCTCAAATGAGGCCTCCAGCGCATCACTGTCCGGAATGTACTGGTGGCGCACCGGTTCGACGATGTCGAACTTCATCTTCTCCAGCGCCTGGGCGATCATCTTGGGCGCCTCGCCGCTCCAGCCATAGGAGCCGAACGCGGCGCCGATCTTGTTCAGGGGTTTGAGTCCCTGCATGTAGGTCAAAAAATCGCTGATCGTGGGAAATAGATTATTGTTCAAAGTGGGAGATCCGATAACAACAGCCTTGGCATCCAGCACGTCGGTCATGATATCGCTGCGGTGCCATTTACGCAGGTACATGGGGCGTACGCTGATGCCCTCGGCGTTGAGGCCTGCGGCCACGGCATCGGCCATTTTTTCCGTGCTGTGCCACATGGTGTCGTACACCACCACCGCCTTGCGCTTAGGGGTCTGCTTGCTCCACTCCACATAGGCATTGATGATCTTGCCCGGGTCTTTGCGCCAGATGACACCGTGGTCAGGACAGATCATGTTGAATTCCAGCCCCAACTCGGTGACCTTGTCCATCAGTTTCAAGGTGTGGGGCGCATAGAGCATGAGGATGTTGGCATAATACTTCTGGGCGTGGGGCATGATGGCATCGCCGACCACATCGTCGTATTTTTCGAATCCGGCATAGTGCTGGCCGAATGCATCGCTGGAAAAAAGGATCTTGTCCTCCTTTAGATAGGTGAACATGTTGTCCGGCCAGTGCAGCATGCGGGTCTCCAGGAAGGTCAGGGTGCGACTGCCCAGACTCAGCTCTTCGCCTTCTTTGACCGCATGGTAGTTCAGCTTCTGAGTGAAGTGCTTGGCCAGATTTTTGGCGCCCATCTTTGAGCAGTAGACCGGTTTGTCTTCTCCTATGCGATGCATCACCCGCGCCAGGGCTCCGGAATGGTCCATCTCGGTGTGGTTGCTGATCACGATGTCGATCTTCCTGGGATCGATGATCGCTGAAATATTGGCGATCAGCTGATCGGTGAACTGCTTTTTCACCGTATCGATCAGCACCACTTTTTCGTCGACGATCAGAAAGGCGTTGTAACTGGTTCCCATGGGTGTGGAGTACCCGTGAAAGTCTTCTATGTTCCAGTCATTGACGCCAACGTCATATATGCCTTTAGCAACTTCAATGGGTTTCATGTACTTGTCCTCTTGTTCGATTTAGCAATTATTAACCTTATCATCCATTCCAGAAAAATCACTGGTGGGGCTTTTCTCGAATCGGTCATAAGATCTTCGACACCCGTTGCATCGATGCCCTTTTTGCGGTGTGCAGCCGCAAAAAGGGCATCCAAAATCAATGCGACGAAGGATTAATCTTCCTTTTCAAAATCGTCTTTGCCGGCACCGCACACCGGACACTCCCAATCATCGGGCACGTCCTCCCATTTGGTCCCGGGATCCACGCCGTTGTCCGGGTCGCCTTCTTCAGGATTGTACACGTAACCGCAGATGGTGCATACATAGCTGTCCATAATCAATTCTCCTCCTTTTAATAAGTTTATCGGTTATACATTGTCGATATAAGTCTTAACCTGACGTTCAATTCGGTCGCGGACATCCCGCATGAATTCGATGGACCGGCCGGCCGGGTCTGGCAGGTCCCAATCACGTACCTTGGCGCCCGGTATCACCGGGCATTGCTCCCCACAGCCCATGGTGACGATTTCATCCGGCGTTTCGAGATCAACGGCGGATTGGAGGGATCGGGGCGCTGCAAACCCCATGTCGATCCCCTTTTCCCGCATCACCTCCACCATCAGCGGGTTGATCCCTTCGGCAGGCCGGCTGCCGGCGGACTGGACATCGAGTTTATCACCGCCGTGCCATCGTGCAAAAGCTGCGGCCATCTGGCTGCGGCAGGCATTCTCACGGCATGCGAACAAGACCTTGCGCCTGCCGGCGAGTCCGCCCATCAGTCCGTCGGCGCCACGCTCCACCTCGGACGCCATGGCCGGGTGGTTTAGAATATCCCCCCGCCCTTCGATACCGCGGAAGGTCAAGCTGCCGCTGTATTGGGCATCGATGCCATCGTAAAAATATTTTGCCGTCAGATGGAAGCCGTCAAAGAGCTGTTTGCCTTTGCTGGCGCCGACGGCCAGCAGGAACCCTTTGCGCACTTTGTGACCGGGGTCCCTGAGCTTGAGCATGTATTTGCGGGCCCACAATGCCTGGCAGCGATCGATCAGCGCTTTCAACTGGGCGCTCACATTATAAAAAAAGACCGGAGACGCCGCGACGACGATGTCGGCCTGGCGCAGCAGCGCATAGATCTCGCGTTCCATGTCGTCCTGTAAGGGGCAGATGCCCTTTTTTTCGCACACCGTCAGTTCCTTGCACGGCTCGATATGCTGACGTGTCACCTGAATGGTGCGGGTGCGGGCACCCCGCTCCTCCAGGGCTTTCATGAAAGCCGCGAGCAACAGGTCGCTGTTGCCTTTTTTGCGGGGGCTGCCTTGCAGGCCTAATGCTAACATTTCATTCCTTGCAGGTTTGGTTCACCTGGCAGCGGGCATATCGTCAACGTCAATGACCAGCTGTTGTATACCAAACAATTCAAACGTCTTGAACCCCAAAACCGTCCCTTATTTCTTTTTCACGTGGCATTTGGAACAGGTGGTGGGACCGCTTTTGGCGCCGGTTTGTTTGGTGGCCTTGTGGCATTTGATGCAATGTTTGTTCATCACTTGCTTCTTGACCAGCTTGCCCTCTTCCTTGAGCCGCTTGATGCCGCCCTGCTCCTGGGGAAACAGGGTGTGGCATGCCTGGCAGTCTTTCAAAACATTTTGATGCTTGTGGTGGGGAAAGGGCACCAGCCCCCGGCTGCCACCGTCGAGCGAAATCTTGGCGGCCCCCTGGTTTTCGATGGCGATCGCACTGAACACACCGCACAGGGTAACCGTCAGCGCAGCGAGTAGTATCTTCTTCAACATCCAGAACTCCTGGTAAACGGCCGGCCCATCACGCGCAGGGCCGGCCATGGGGCGTTTGAGTCTAATAGGCTTCGTCCAGATCCAAATCTTCCTGGGTTACCTTACCGGTGAACAGCCCATAAGTCCAGATCTGATAGGCCAGCACCACCGGGATGAAGAGCAGTACCACCATCAGCATGATCTTCAGGGTCAAGGGACTGGATGAGGCATTGAAGGCCGTAAGGCTGTACTCCGGGTTGATGCTTGATGGCAACAGATTGGGAAAAAGTCCGATGACGCCATAAAAGGTGGCCCCGGCAATGGTCACGGCAGACGCGAGCCATGCCTTGAGATAGGCCTGTTTAGACAGAAAGAGCTTTATCCCCAGCAGCCCGGCCACTGTGGCCAGGATGACCACGAAGAACAGCGGATTGGCCAGGTAGTTCTGGTAGAGATTGGTGGCTTTGGCGCTGAACAATAGAAATGCCACGGCCACGACCAACAGGATCGGCCATATCCGGTTGGCGCTTTTGACGGCCCGTTGTTGCAGGTCGCCGTCCGTCCGGATGGCCAGCCACAGGGCGCCGTGAACCAGAAAGAAGCACAGGAAGAGAACGCCGCCCAGCAAACCGTAGGGATTGAGCAGCGTCAACAGGTTTCCTTGAAAAAGATGGTTCTCGTCCAGCGGCAGTCCGGCGAAGATGTTGGCAAAGGCGACTCCGAACAGGACAGCCGGTGCGGCGCTGCCGATGAAGATGCAGGTGTCCCAGAGCATGCGCCAGGCAGGGCTGTCCACCTTGCCGCGGAATTCAAAAGAGACGCCACGCAGGATCAAGGCGAAAAGAATCAGCATCAGCGCCGTATACAGCGATGAGAACATGGTGGCATAGACCAGCGGAAAGGCGGCAAAAGTGACGCCGCCGGCGGTGATCAGCCAGACCTCGTTGCCGTCCCACAGCGGTCCCAGCGAGTTGATCATCACTCGCTTGTCGTTATCCGTTTTCCCAAGGAAAGGATAGAGGGTTCCCACGCCGAAATCAAAACCGTCGGTGATGAAGAA
The DNA here is from genome assembly GCA_050302315.1 of Desulfobacteraceae bacterium. Classification (GTDB taxonomy): domain Bacteria; phylum Desulfobacterota; class Desulfobacteria; order Desulfobacterales; family Desulfosarcinaceae; genus JARRKU01. Next base: position 16,674 of record JBNLAV010000022.1, on the reverse strand, counting down.
CACCGCCCAGAGAAGCCCCCATAAGTAAAACCAGATGGATTGTAATATCATTTCGTCCCCCGTAAGTATGTTCGAACGCACATCTTGATCGATTGCTTAACCTTCAGCGCTATGCCGCTTCGACAGTTTCCGGCCCCTTGATCGCATTTTTGCCGATCAGGTAGTACCCCACGGCCCCCAGCAAGCCATAGACCAGTATGAACGCCACCATTGAAGAGATCACCTGCACGGCCGACACAGGCGATGCCGCATCGGAAGTGCGCATCAATCCGTAGACAATCCACGGCTGACGGCCGACCTCGGCCAGCACCCAGCCGGCCTGGCTGGCAATGTAGGGCAACGGTATGGCGGCCATCATAACGATCAGGTACCAGCGGTTTTCAACCAGCCGGTTCTTTAAAAAGAGGCCGACAATCGCCAAAAGGGGCAGCAGGGTTCCTATGGCGACCATGATGCGAAACGCGAAAAAGGTAATAGCGACGGGCGGGCGATCCTGCTCGGGGAAATCCTTGAGGCCCTTGACCTCCGCGTTGACGTCGTGATAGCCGAGAAAACTCAGTACGCCGGGGATTTTACCCAATTCGATGAGGTTGCGTTCATTCTTTTCATCCGGGATGGTCAGCAGCACCATGGGGGCCTTGGTCTGGGTCTCCCAATGGGCTTCCATAGCCGCCAACTTGGCCGGTTGGACTTCGGTGACGTGAACCGCATGCTGGTCTCCCTCGACGACCACCCAAATGGAAGAGATCAATCCGAAGACCAGCGCAATCTTGAAAGAACGCGTGAAGAGTTCAATGTGCTGTTTTTTGTAAAGGTGATAGGCACTGATGCCCATGACGAAAAATGCCGCCAGGGCGAAAGCCGACGGCACGACATGCAGAAATTGCAGAATGGCAAATTTATTGAATACCACCGCAGCAAAATCGTTCAGCTCCGCACGGCCGTTGTTGAAAACATATCCGACGGGATGCTGCATCCAGCTGTTGGCGATGATAATCCACAAGGCGGAGATATTGCTGCCGGCCGCCACCAGGCACATCACCACGGCATGGGCCATTTTGGAGAGCTTCTTCCAGCCAAAAATCCAGATCCCGATCAGGGTCGACTCCAGGAAGAATGCCACCGACGCCTCTATTGCAAGCAGGGATCCGAAGATGTCGCCCACAAAAGCGGAGTACTGGGACCAGTTGGTGCCGAATTGAAACTCCAGCGTGATACCGGTCACCACGCCAACCGCGAAGTTGATGAGGAAAAGCTTTCCCCAGAACTTGGTCATCCGCAGGTAGGTCTCATCTCCGGTACGCGCATACTTGATCTCCATGTAAGCGACAAGAACAGAGAGTCCCAAGGTCAGCGGGACGAATAAAAAGTGAAACATAGTCGTTGCAGTAAACTGCAATCGCGACAGAAAAACAGGATCCATCAGCACCCTCCTAGCAGGTACATACTTGCTCGGTTCGGCATCTGCCGCCCCATGGCAGATTGAAGTTCGGTGTCAGTTATTGAGCCGGCGCCGGGCTGTGAACGCAAGGCGAGGCCGGCTTATGCTTCTCCATCCAAACGGCACTGAGAGAAATCGATAGGCTTGCCGCAAGCGCCGCAGGTATGATTTTTGTCGAATTCATCGGAGAAAATCTCTTTTTCTTTGCCGCACTCGGGACAGGTGCAGATAAATGACTTCAAATGTTTGTTGCTTTCGAAACCAGGGCAGTGTTGTGGTGTCGTCATGGCGACCCTCCTTATGGGATGCGAGTTGTGATGTCCGTCGCTCGCACCTGAATTTGTCATCGTTGATGTCTGTCACAGACCCGGTGGCCGGTATCCATGCCTTTTCCGTTCATCCGATCAGCAGCTACCCGATACGAGGATCTTTTCCTTCGCCCTCACAATCCGGGGTATAACAACTGTTGTCTAGAAATTCGCATGATTGTTTGCATGACGGACATTTTTCCGGTGGCGAATCCGCCTCCATCTCGTATCCGCAATTGGAGCATTTCCAGCTGGGCATAAAACCTCCTCCCTTTCGACCTGTCACGGTTGCAGTGGGCCGAAGCGGCCGGATCATTTACTCGCTCATCCAATACCCGTGAAGATTGCAATATTCTTTTGCCGTGATATTCGCGGCGTCAATCATGAAAACGGCTTCCGGCGCCTCGCCGGGGTTCAGGAACTGACGATAGGATTTACCGTCGGCGACCACTTCGATCCATTCGATATAATGATCGTCCTGCATGGGGTGGGCTACGCTTCCCACCTTGACCTTTACGCCCCCTTCGATCTTTTCAATGACCGGCACATGCTTCTCCACGGCTGCATCCACGGTATTCTCCTTCAAGCATCCCATGGGCTGCCCGCAACATACCAACTCACCCGGTCCGGCGTGCATCACGCCCACGATGTTGCCGCAAAGTTCGCACTTGTAAGTTTCCAGTCTTGCCGTCATGGTGTCCTCCATCTCTTGTGATGATTCATATTGAGGAGAATGTCCTTATTCTCCATTGATAATCTTGCCGGATCATGAGGGGGGCGGTCGTTGCGATCCTTTACGGTCTTCGCGCCACCACCCTTTGGATTGATGCCGTTCTTTTTCCTTTTCAGCCAGCTGCAATATCTTGTAGGCCGCATCGCGCAGCACGCCGTAGAGCACACCACAACCGGTGTCCTCCCGGTCCTTATCTCCCTGGTTGGCCAACTGAATCATTTTTTGGCTGAGTTCGATGGTTCTTTTGATGTTTCGATCACAGGGTTTCACCGGGTATCGACTCCTGAACGTTGGGCGTTGAATACGCTTTCACGGAACAGGTACTTACTTTATCAAAAGTTATGCCAACATTGAGACGGCCCCTTCGAGTTCGGTCAAAACAGCGGCGCCCTAACGTCGACGCGGAATCGGGCATGTGCCGGATGTGGCGGCCCAGACCAATTAAACGGGTGCACATGATACATCGAATGGCGATGCAATTTCGACTTTCAGCCTTTCAATGCGATATCTAACTGTTATTGTGGAATATTGTTGCGTTTCAGAATATCGCGCCGCTTTCTTGATACACACCTGTCTCATAAGACAAGACAATGACCGATACCACACAAGTGGGTCACTGAATCACGCTGCGCAACTATCGATGGTCCGGTATCGACTGAGGATGAGTATGGGGGTAACTGTCCAGTCCAATTAGATATATTGTCTATCACAAAGGCCACCGGGAATCAAGATATTGGTCGCGCTATCTTCGCCGGGCGGTCATGGACGCCGAAAAGGTGCAAAGGCATGTTTGTTGCTTATTATTTAGGAAGAATCGAAAGGAGAAGGGATCCGGACACGACAAGCTCCATGGTTACCGCCAGTCGATCATTCCACGCCATGGGGATACGAAAAGATGGGCCCACGCAATTCGATTTCGCGCCCGATTTCGATTTCGATGAAACCAAAGCACAACCTTAGGAGACGTTCCATGACAGCACTGGATAAAATAAGGCAAGACGCCAGACTCGTTGATGAAATTGATTGGGAAATGACCCCCGAAGAAGCCGTACGGCTTTATCTGGAGTGGGGCAATAACTGGGCCAGCGGCAACTATGTGATCCGCTCCAAGGATGATGAAACCGTCTATTTCGTGGTCAGCACATGGAAGGAGCCGCCGATGGTCTACCTGATCCGTCGCAACTCCGAAGAGGCGAGAGAGATTGCGGCCATCAAAATGCCCAAACCGATTGAACAGCAATTTATAAAAGAAAACGGAAACCTGAAAGGTGTGTATGCCATCGAGGGCGTGGTCAAGGAGTGGTTGAAGCGCGAATTGGCCCAGGCCTGACGGTCACGAGACGGCCGCATGGGCGGAGGCAATGGCCGCTTCGGCCGCTTCGCAGATTTCCCTGTCCTTGCTGCATTCGGGGCACAGCCCGATAAACTCGAGGCGGTGGCCCATGATGGTGTAAACCGTGGCCTCGTAAAGCTCGTCTTCCAAACGCTGCAAAGGTGCGATAGGCGCATCGTCCACCCGGCCGCAGTGGAGGCAGCGGATATGGTAGTGCTTGTTGGGAATACCGTCGTAGCGCTTCTGACTGCCGCTCAATTCAAGCGTTTGGATCTCACCCAGGGCGGTGAGTATTTCCAGATTGCGGTAAACAGTGCCCAGACTGATTTTGGGCATCCTCTTGCGGACCCGTTCGTAGATCAAATCTGCCGTGGGATGGGAATTTTCTCTGCGCAACTCTTCGAGGATCAAGCGTCTCTGCTTGGTCATGCGCATTTTATCGGTGCTAACCAATTGCAACCGTCCTTCCGGATATCGCTTAGGGGGATCCCTATGATCCCCCTTTCTTACCGCTAACGCTGGTCTATCGGCTCAAACGCGCAAGTATCCGGCCCGCAATAATCGCCGATGTAATCGGATTCGGGCCGATAGAGCATCGGCTTGGGCGCTGCCTCTGCATATTGCTCTTCCAGCACGTGGGCCACCCACCCGGCCACTCGCGAAATGGCGAACAGCGGCGAGAAGAGATCCACGGCAAATCCCATGGAGTAGTAGAGTGAGGCGCTGTAAAAATCCACGTTGACATAGATATCGGTGCCCTTGCGCTCTTTGAAGGCCGCCTTGCCCTTGACTTCCAGAATCTTCGAAATCTCATGCCATTTGGTGTCGCCCGCGATTTCTCCAGCGCGCTTGGACATTGGATCGATGATCCCGGCGCGGGGATCGTCGGTCTTGTAGACCGCGTGACCCAACCCCATGATTTTCTTGCCTTCGTCGAGGATGCGGTTGACATAATCATCTGCCTTGTCGGGCGAGCCGATATCGAGCAGCATCTCCATCACCCGCACATTGGCGCCGCCGTGCAGATCCCCGGACAGTGATCCGATGCCCGCTGCGATGGCGGCATAGATGTGGGCGCGGGTGGATGCAACTTCCCGGGCGGCGAAGGTGGAAGCGTTGAACGAATGCTCTGCATGCAGCACCAGGGCCGCGTCCATGAAGCGCACCATCTCGGGATCGGGTGTCTCACCGGAGAGCATGTAGAGAAAATTGGCCGCATGGCTCAGGCCGGTATCCGGCGCAACCGGCTCCTTGCCATTGCGAATTCGCTCCCAGGCCGCAAGAATGGTGGCAAGTTTGGAGATCAGGCGGATCCCCATGCGATAGGTCGCCTCCCTGGTCTGGACCCGCGCATCTTTATCGTGATGGGCCAGCATGGCAACGCCGGCCTGGAGGATATCCATGGGCAGAGCGTCGGCCGGGCGCGTTTTCAGCGCGGCGATCACCTCGTCGGGAATGCTGCGCTCGGCTTTCAGCAACGCGTCCAGCGCCTGGAGTTCCTGGCTGTTGGGCAGTTTTTCATGGAGCAACAAATGAATGACTTCTTCAAAGCCGGCGTTGGCGGCCAGATCCTGGACCAAATAGCCACGATAAATCAGCTTGCCTTCATCTCCGATCACATCGCTTACCCTGGTGCTGGCAATGGTGACGCCCCTTAAACCGGTATTAATCGTCGGCTTGCACTCTTCCATGTATTCTCCTCCTGTCGGTTTTGCCCCAAGATACGGAATGTTTGCAAAATCATGCGCTTTCGATACGTTAATAGCATAAGATATCCATCATTTACAAACATGTATCTTATTAGGAATTGTTATCATGTAACCGTTGAAATTGAAACCTAAAAGTGATAAACCACTGAGCCTTGAAGCTGCTGAAGCTTACACTATCCGGGCAACCAAAGCGATCGACAATGCATGATGTTAGAATCAAAAAAGGCTATCGGTTTCGTATGGCCGGCGCACCGTCTTCGGCCTTGACAACCCTGGCCGACCCTGACCGTTTGGCGTCCACGCCTGAGAAGATTCCGTACATCAAACCCAGACTCAGAATCGCCGAAGGCGACACGGTTAAAATAGGCACGCTTTTATTTGAGGACAAGCGCAATCCGCAATTCCGCTTCCTGTCGCCTGCCGGCGGCACCGTCCGTCGAATCCAATTCGGCCCGAGACGTGTGATACGGGCGATCGAGATCGAACGCACCTCCGAAAATGAAGCCGGCGAACAATTTGAGTCGCTCTCCGTTGACGGTATCGAGGCGATAGATCGCCGGGAACTGGTCGAATATATACTTCGCGGCGGTCTCTGGTGGGTGTTTCGGCAACTGCCTTTTCGCGACATTCCCGCGCCAGATGCCGTGCCGCCGGCGATCATCGTCGGCCTGTCGGCCAAGGAACCGTTTCAACCCCTGCCCAACGTCTATTTGCAGGACCGCATCGACCTGATGGCGTTCGGGATCAAGGTGCTGCAGAAGCTGTCGGGAAACCGCGTTATGATTTTCTCCAACGGCGAAACACCGCCACCGGATGAGATTCAGGCCATGTTGACCCACACGGTATGGGGCAATTACCCGTCGGACGATCCCGGCACTTTCCTCTACCACGTCAAAACCTCCCCGGAGCAAAATCGCGCCTGGTTTGTTTCCGGCCAGGACCTGCTGCTCCTGGCCCAGCTCCTGGCCCAGGGGCGGTACCCGGTGGACCGCATCGTTTCGGTGGCTGGGAGCCGTGCGCCCAACCCGCAGCATTTCCGAACCCGTCTCGGCGCGCCCCTCTCCCACCTGGTGGACATCGCCGCCATCGCCGACGACGTGCGGTTTGTGGTGGGCGGCCTGTTTCGGGGGTATACCGGCGAGCGGTCTGGATACATGGGACACCTGGAAACGGCGCTCAATCTGGTGCCGAACGGCGGAGAAGCCGAATTTCTCGCCCTCTTCAATCCGGGACCGCGCAAACCGACCTACTCGCGGACCTTTCTTTCACGCCTCAATCCAGGTGCCCTGACCTATGACTGCAACCTGCAGGGCGGCGAAAGGGCCTGCATCGCCTGCATGCACTGCGCAGACGTCTGCCCGGTGGATATCATGCCCCACATGACCTACAAGGCCATACTGGCCGGCGAAGTCGAGGAGTATCTGGCGCATGGGTTGCTCGATTGTGTCAACTGCGGCCTGTGCTCCTACGTCTGCCCCTCTAAGATTGAGCTGACACAGACGTTTATAGACGCCAAAACCGTTTATGCCAAAGAACAGGGGGGGTAGGAACAGTTCAAAGTTCAGGGCTCAAGGTTCCAAGTTCCTTTTTGGCGATGATCACTCCGGATGTCATGCGGATTACCTTTAGAATTAAGGACCTATAACCCAAAATCAGACTGCTGCAATTGGACCGAAATTATCTTCATCAGGAGGCCAGGGGGCCGGTCGGCCCGGCGCACATTGGGCAAGGGTGGCTTGTCATCCTCTCCCGTGCGGCGGGTTGGCCGGCTCCCTGACCGGCTCTAACGTTGATTGCCTTGTTATGGGTTATAGATCCGTAGAATTATGAAAATAATACGCAACTTTTTTGATTCCCAGCGCCGGCGATTTGAGCCGGGCGGCCCTTTGGGGCGGTGGTACGCCTTTTTCGAGGCGATGGAGAATGTCTTCTACGGCACCTCCGCGGTTACCCGCACGGCACCGCATCCACGGGACAGCCTCAGCGTCCAGCGCTATATGATGATGGTCATCCTCGCCGTAGTCCCGTGCCTCTTCTTCGGCATGTACAACGTGGGACTGCAGGCCTTTGCCGCCGACGGAAAACCGCCGGACGCCTGGCCCATGTTCTGGTTCGGCGTTCAAACCGTCATGCCCCTGGTGTTGATCTCCTACTTGTTCGGATTCGGTTGGGAAATCGTCTTTGCCGCCATTCGCAAGCACCCCATCAGCGAAGGGGTCTTTGTCTCCTGCATTCTGTTTCCCCTGACGCTGCCCCCCACCACACCATGGTGGCAGGCGGCCATCGGCATCTCTTTCGGAGTGGTGATCGGCAAAGAAGTCTTCGGCGGAACCGGCCGCAATTTTCTCAACCCGGCCCTGACCGGACGCGCCTTTCTTTATTTCGCCTATCCGGTCCAGATGTCGGGTGATGCTGTCTGGACCGCCGTCGCATCCAGGGGGACCGAAACAGTGGATGCCATCACGGCGGCCACACCGCTGGTAATCGCCGGTGCGGCCGAAACGGCCGGGACCGTTGAGCAGACGCTGAATGTAGCGGGCTATGATCTTTACACCCTGTTCATGGGATTCTACCCGGCCAGCATCGGCGCTTCTTCCACCCTGCTCTGCCTGCTGGGTGCGGCAGCGCTGATCCTTTTAGGGGTGGCCAGCTACCGCATTATTCTCGGCGATATCATCGGCGTAGTGGCCATGGGGTATCTACTCAATTTATTTGCAGGAGAAGGCGCGATGCCCTATCTTAGCATGAACCCATGGTACCACCTGGTGATGGGCGGTACGGCATTCGGCATTGCCTTCATGACCACCGACCCGGTATCGGCGCCCCACACCCACACCGCCCGATGGATCTACGGATTCCTGATCGGCGTGTTGACAGTGATCATTCGCGTCTTCAACCCGGCATTTCCGGAGGGAATCATGCTGGCCATTCTCTTCATGAACGTTTTCGCCCCCCTGATCGACCACCTGGTGGTCCGGCTTCGTGTCGGAAAGAGGATTCCCAATGTCTAGCCACCTGAGAACCATTGTTTTTGCGGCGATGCTCTGTGTGACCTGCTCTGTGCTGCTGACCGCAGCCAGCACCGGCCTGAAGTCGTTTCAGCAACGCAATATGGAGGTGGACCGGCAGAAAAACATCCTGCTGGCCATGGGATTGATCAAAGAAGGGCAGTCCGCAAGTTCGGAGGAGATTCAGAACCTCTACCGGAACAACGTCAAGCGCCTGTGGGTGGACGCCGAGGGAAAGGTCAAGCCGTCGGGCGAAGTGCTGGAGAACCACCTGCCCTTTTACGTCTACGTCCAAGAGGACAGGATACAGGCCTACGTGGTGCCGGTGAACACCAAAGGATTATGGGGCCGGATCCACGGGTACCTGGCCCTGGAGAACGACGGCGCCACCATTCGCGGATTCACCGTGTACCAGCATTCGGAGACCCCGGGACTGGGCGGTGAAATCGAGAGCCGCTGGTTCCGGAAGAATTTCGAAAGCAAGAAAATCGTCGACGGCAGCGGCCGGTTCGTCTCCATCGGCGTGGCCAAGGGGGCTGTGGACGATGTCGTCCCTCAGCCCAAACGCCCGAATTATGTCGACGGCATCAGCGGAGCCACCTTGACGGGCAAGTTTCTCAGCACCGGGCTCAGGGAGATCTTGAGGGAATACGAGCCCATGGCCATCGAGTTTCGACACAAGAATCCACGGTATTTGAGGGCGCCATGATGACAGTTCAAAGTTCAGAGTTCAATGTTCAAAGTTTAAGACCCTGAGTCCATGGTGTTGAACCTTGATCCTCGAACCTCGACCTCTGAACTCCGAACCTTGAACCTTGAACTCTGAACTTTGAAGTCTGAACTTTGAGCACGGAAGTCAATGGAAAAAAGCATCCCCAAAATCAGGTTCGGCATACGCGGCATCCTCAGGTCGCATACCTGCAAAGCGATCTCCGAGGCGCTGTGGCAGTCCAATCCCATCTCCAAGCAAATTCTGGGGATCTGCTCAGCGCTGGCGGTGACCGTTCAATTGAAGACCGCCATCGTGATGAGCCTGGCCCTCACCTTCGTGGTAGCCTTCTCCAACCTGGTCATCTCTCTGCTGCGCGCCCGGATACCCCGTAACATCCGCATCATCGTCGAAGTGGCCGTCATCGCGACATTGGTCATCATCGCCGACGAGTGCCTCAAGGCGTTCATGTATGACATCAGCAAGCAACTTTCCGTTTTCGTCGGGTTGATCATCACCAACTGCATCGTCATGGGACGTGCGGAAACCTTTGCCATGGGCAACCCGCCCGGAAAGAGCTTTGTGGACGGCCTGGCCAACGGGGTCGGATACGGCTCCATTCTATGCGGGGTGGCATTTTTCAGGGAGCTGTTGGGTGCCGGCAAACTGCTGGGCGTCCAGGTGGTGCCCCAGAGCTTCTACGATGCCGGCTACCAGAACATGGGCCTTATGCTGCTGGCGCCGGGGGCCTTCATCATGATCGGCCTTTTTGTCTGGCTGGAGCACGCCCTGCTGAAGGACAAGTAATGGAACACCTCATCAGTATCTTCGTCAACTCGGTTTTCGTCGGCAACATCCTGCTGGCCTACTTCCTGGGCATGTGCTCCTATCTGTCGGTTTCCAAGAACCTGCAGACCTCCTTCGGATTGGGCTTGGCCGTTACCTTCGTGCTGGCCATTACCACTCCGGCCAACTGGCTGGTCTACCATTTCCTTCTGGCGCCAGGGGCGCTGGAGTGGGCCGGACTGCCCAGCATCGATCTGAGCTATCTGAAACTGGTGCTGTTCATCGCCGTGATCGCCGGCATGGTCCAGGTGGTGGAGATGGTCATCGACCGCTACTCTCAGGGGCTCTACAATGCGCTGGGGGTGTTTTTACCGTTGATTACCGTCAACTGCGCCATTTTGGGCGCGTCGCTCTTTATGGTGGAACGGCAGTACACTTTCGGCCAGAGTGTGGTGTACGGCATCGGCTCGGGCATCGGCTGGATGCTGGCCATCGTCTCCATGGCCACCATCATGCAGAAACTGCGCTATGCGGACGTGCCCAAGGGGCTGCAGGGTTTCGGCATCCGCATGATCGTCACGGGCCTTATGGCCATGGCCTTTATGCTCTTTTCGGGGATAACGCTGTAATAGAACTTTAATCTGACGTATCATTATGATCCCAACCATCTACTTTATCAGTCTGGCTGTTTTCAGCGGCGTCATACTACTCCTTGTCGGCATCCTTTTGCTGGTGGAGAGCCGTTTGACCGTAAAAGGGGATTGCCGGATTCGGATAAACGACAACGAAGAGAAAAGCATCACCACCGGCGGCGGCAAGACCTTGCTCAGCGCCTTGGTTGAAAACCGTATCTATCTGCCCAGCGCCTGCGGCGGCAAAGGCACCTGCGGCACCTGCAAGTGCCAGATCACCGCCGGAGGGGGCGATATCCTGCCCACCGAGCTCTCCCTGGTCAACCGCAAGGAGCGCAAGGATGAGGTGCGGCTGGCCTGCCAGGTCAAAATCAAGCAGGACATGGAGATCCGCATCCCCGACGAGATCTTCAGCATCAAGAAATTCGAAACCACGGTGGTCTCCAACGACAACGTGTCCACCTTTATCAAAGAGCTTGTTCTGAAGCTGGACGAAGGGGACAAGCTCGACTTCAGGGCCGGGGCGTTCATCCAGATCGACATACCGGAGTATGAGGCGGATTTCAAAAATTTCAGCGTCGGCGAAAAGTACAAAGCGGCATGGAAGCAGTACAGCCTGCTCACCCTCAAGTCGCGATCGGACGAAAAAGTAAACCGCGCCTACTCCCTGGCCAATCCGCCGGAAGAGCCCGGCATCCTTAAATTCACCATCCGTATCGCCACGCCGCCGCCGGGTATGAAAGATGCGCCCCCCGGCATCGGCTCCTCCTATGTCTTCAATCTCAAACCCGGCGACCGCGTAACGGTAAGCGGTCCATACGGCGATTTTTTCGCTAAGCCCACCCGGCGGGAAATGTGCTTCATCGGCGGCGGAGCCGGCATGGCTCCGCTACGCAGCCATGTCCGCCACCAACTGCTGGGGCTCAACACCGAGCGCCGGATCAGCTTCTGGTACGGAGCGCGTTCCAAAAGCGAAATGTTCTATCACGAAGAATTTCTGGAGCTGGAATCGAAGCGCCCCAACTTCAAATATTGCGTCGCCCTATCCGACCCGCTTCCCGAGGACAACTGGGATGGCGCCCTGGGTTTTGTCCATCAAGTCGCCCACGACACCTACCTTTCCACCCACGAGGACCCCACGGAGATTGAGTATTATCTCTGCGGACCGCCACCAATGGTTGCAGCTGTGGAAAAGATGTTGTACGATTTGGGCGTCGAACCTGAAATGATCGCCTACGACAATTTCGGATAGCGCTATCATCCTGCATTTCTACCGGACCCCCAACTCTGCTTCGATCTGTCTTGTTCTGTGTCGGTCATACTTGAGACACCCTTGTCTCGAGAACAGTTTTAAACACGAACGGCCGCATGGCGCACCTGTCGGCAAACACACGATATTATGCGCAAATTTTTCATGCCGGCCAAATCGTTCGGATGGCACGCTTATTGATTGGTAGTTTGGCACGATCAGCCCATGCAGCGTCGTAAAGGCAACACTTCCTATAAATACTGCACTTACCAGGCGAAAGGGGAGATTATGAAAATCAGCGTAGACAAAAACATCGTCGAATTCGTTCCTGAAAGCGACCAGGAAACCGGCCAGCTGGAAACCTTGTGGAACACCATCGTGGACTGTGTCAAATTCAACAAGAAGCTCGTTCCCATCGGAGAGTACGTCCCCCAGAAATCCAATACCGCAAAGTTTACCATCGAAGGCCAATGATTTGGCAGGGCTCCGAACAGGGAGCCCGTCTAAACCAAAGCGCAACATGATCAGAATTCAAGGAGGAATGTGACATGCACAAAGTCTTGGTGGCGTACATCAGCCGCACCGGCATGACCGAAAAGATGGCCAATTTCATAGCGGAAGGCATTCGCATGACCGGCCGGGAAGCCGTCGTCAAAAAGACCACGGAGATCGGGAAAGAGACGGACATGCAGGGCTATGACGGATACATCCTGGGCTGTCCGACCTATCACCGGGATATGACCGCCGGCATGAAAAATTTTCTGTTTTTGGCCCAGAAGGCCAACCTGGTGGGCAAAATGGGCGGCGCCTTTTGTTCCTACACCCACAGCGGCGAATCCGGTTCCATGATCTTCGACACCATGCAGCATGTCTTTAGGATGGATATGGTCGACCTGGGCGCGCTGAACTTGAAGGAACATGTCATCGACACCCAGGAAGGCGTCAAGGCATGCCAGGACTATGGAAAAGCCGTCGCTTCAAAAATGGGCGATTAAGCCGGAGTTGATATTCGTTTCCGGGCATCGGTAGCTTAGCGGGCACCGCATGCAGGAGGAAAAAAGGCAGGAGGGCGCTTGCGCCCTCCTGCCTTTGTATTTGATTAGGACCAAGTTCAAAGTTCAGAGTTCAAAGTTCAAAGTTTAAGATCCTGGAACCTTGGACTCTGAACTTTGAACTTTGAACTCTGAACTTGGGTTTACCCATATCAAAACCCCATCTTCTCCGGCGGCCGCCGTTCCGGCACATATTCGTGGGGAATTGTCTCATCGTTCCATTCTTTTGAGACATAGAGGTTGCAGTAGCAGCTGCCGTACTCCTGGACATCCGGCTCCCGATAGACGCACGGGCAAATGATGTCCTTGTCCGCCTCGCGGTCACCGGCGGCCAGGCGGCACGGGCACACCATATAGCCGTACCGCTCCTTGTTTTGAATCAGCCCTTCCAGCAACTCCATTACGCGGGTCTTGTCCTTGCTGAAATAGTACCCTTTTTTTTCTTGAATGTCTTTCAGGGTCTCGAAAAGTTGATTGGCATCCATTTATATTCCCAGCGCCTCCTTGATCTCCTCCTCTTTATACCCTACGATGACCTTATCGCCGATGATGATGGTGGGAAACGAACATTTGGGATTGAGCTTTTTGATATCTTCCAGAATGGCCTTGCGTTCATCCCCCTCGAGCAGATCCACATCCACGAATTCATATTGAACGGCGCACTCGGAAAGCAGCTTTTTGGTGGACTTACAATGGCTGCACGTGCTCAGGGAGTAGATCTTCGCGGGCTTTTTTGACATGGTCAGCGTCCTTTCACCATGGAGTTTCTTTGATTATCGGGAATGGTCCGCACGGTGGCATCCCCAATGGCTCTTGAGACATTTCAATAATACAGCTCGGCCGATAATGCAAACCAGAGAAAAAAACAGGTATTTTTCGTTTTTTTACAATTCATTTCTTGACACGTTCCTGAAGCAATTGTAAACCTTAATAGTAACCATTACTAATTTATGCCAAGTCACACCAGCAGAGGGACCATAGGGCGATACGGCTTAATACATTTTCCAGGAAAGGAAGAAACCATGCCGATTAAAAAAGATGTCAGCAAGAACAAAGAGGAGGTTCCGGTAAGGGAGCTTACCACATGCGAGGCCACCCAGATGATGCTTGAAAAAGCGCGGATTGATGGGGTCGAAACCCAGTTCGACCGGGCCAGAAACATGAAGGCCTGCCCCATCGGCGCAGACTCTGCCTGCTGCAAACATTGTGCAATGGGTCCATGCCGACTCAACGCCAAGGACCCATACGGCAAGGTGGGGGTCTGCGGCGCCAACATCGACACCATCCAATCCAGGAACTTCGCCCGCATGGTGGCCGCCGGCACCGCCTGCCACAATGACCACGGCATGGCCATGCTCAACGTCTTTCGTGATGTGGTCAACGGTGAAATCGATGACTATCAAATCAAGGATGTGGCCAAGCTGGAAAGCGTCGCCCAATCCATCGGTATAGAGACCGAAGGACGCTCCGTCAAAGAGATCGCCATCGACTTGTACAACGAATTGGAAAAAACCTACACCGGTGTTGAAGGGGAGATCCCCTTTGCCAAACGGGTGCCGGAAAAGACCCTCGAACTGTGGCGCAAATACAACATGGTGCCCCGCGGCGCCATGCGTGAGATCATGGAGATGATGAGCCGCACCCACATGGGCGTTGACCAGGACTACCGCAACATCATCCAACAGATTTCCAGGACCGCCCTGGTGGACGGATGGGGCGGCTCCATGGTGGCCACCGAAATCGGTGACATCATGTTCGGAACCCCCTCCCCCGTGAGCATCGAGGTCAACATGGGCGTGCTCAAGGAGAACCAGGTCAACATCATCGTCCACGGCCACGAGCCCAATCTCTTCGAATCGATGATCGAGTCGGTCAACGAACCCACCCTCATCGAAGCGGCCAAAGCCGCCGGCGCCGTCGGCATCAACCTGGTGGGCATGTGTTGCTCCGGTCTGGAAGTACTTTCCCGGCACGGCGTGCCCCATGCAGGCAACTTCTCCTCCACCGAACCCATTCTGGTTACCGGCGCCGTGGATGCCATGGCCGTAGACATCCAATGCATCCAGCAGGGGCTTGTCAAGGTCGCCGAATGCTACGGCACTCCGCTCTTCACCACCAACCCCCGGTGCAAAATCGAAGGCGCCACCCACATCGAACTGCACGAACACGACGCAAAGGCGTGCACCGATGAAATCGTCATCAAAGCGATCTCACGATACAAACACCGCAAGTTTCCGGTGCAGATCCCCAGGAATGTCAACATCGGCGTCCACGGGTTTTCACACGAGTACATCAACTACATGCTCGGCGGCAGTTTCCGCTCCTCCTACACGCCGTTGAACGACAACATCATCAACGGCCGCATCCGGGGCGTTGCGGGCGTCGTGGGCTGCACCAACCCGAGGGTGCCCCAGGACTCCGTCCATGTGACCCTGGTCAAAGAGCTGATCAAAAACGACGTGCTGGTGGTCCAGAGCGGCTGCTCCCAGATCGCCCTCGCCAAGGCCGGGCTGACCACCCCCGAAGCCGCCGTGCTGGCCGGACCAGGCCTGCGGGAAGTCTGCGAAACCGTGGGCATGCCGCCGGTACTCGGCCTGGGCGCCTGCGTGGACAACACCCGCATCCTCATCGCCTGCTCCGAAATGGTCAAGACCGGCGGGTTGGGCGAGAGCATCTCCGACCTGCCCGTGGCCGGATGCGCCCCCGAATACATGAGCGAGAAGGCCATCGCCATCGGCCAGTACTTCGTCGCTTCGGGTGTCTTCACCGCCTTCGGCGTCACCTTCCCCATCACCAAAGGCACCAACTTCGAAAAACTGCTTTTCGAAGGCCTGGAGGAGATGGGCCTGGGCAAGTGGGGCTTCTCGCCGGATCCCTACGAACTGGCCCACATGATGATCGCCCACATCGACAAAAAGCGCAAAGCCCTGGGCATCGACAAAGCCCGCGACCGCGTCCTCATGGACATGGCCGACCGCCGCGAGATCGACGCTGCCTAAACCACTGCAGTCCGATCGCAGTTAGCCCAGCTGAAAGGGCCTCCTCACGGAGGCCCTTTCGCTTGGCCCCGCCATATGTCACACCCGTACCGTTTCTCATGGGTCTCGCAGATATCCGGAAATGACAAAAACACAGGTTCGTGGTAAAGGAAAAGGGGCACGATTAAAAAGATCCCGTCTGAAGCCCACCATAATCCCATCGTTGGGGCCGAATGCAGGGAAACAGCATCTCCAGTCCGATGCAGAGGCAATATGCAAACAGGAATTGACCATCTCGTTATAGGCGCAGCCAGCCTTGAAAAAGGTGTGGAATATGTCCGTGACATTCTGGGCGTGGACATGCCTTTCGGGGGTGTCCATACGGCAATGGGCACCCACAATCACCTGATGCGGCTCGGGGGAGACGTGTTTCTTGAAATTATCGCCATCCATCCCGACATCGAACCTCCGAACAGACCCCGCTGGTTTGGATTGGACGATCCATCGGTTCGGCGTCGGATCGAGCGCGAACCGACCCTGCTGACATGGGTCGTGAACACCGACGACCTTGATGACTTAATCAAAAGTACTCCATTTTCATTTGGAGAAATCGAACGCATCAGCCGGGGGGACTTGTGTTGGCACTTTGGACTTCCGCGTGACGGCAGGCTGTTGGCCGGGGGGATGCTGCCCTATGCCATCGAATGGCTGACCGATGCGCACCCATCCGCCAATA
>JBNLAV010000021.1:0-116631 GCA_050302315.1 Desulfobacteraceae bacterium | reverse complement strand
ACTCTGAACTCTGAACTCTGAACTTTGAACTTTGAACTACCCGCCGGCTTTCCGGCGAGATCGAAGTCCACTGTGAAAATCGAGCCCTTAAAATATTACCTCGACGGCATATTCTCCGGCGACCGGCGGGTCCTGGCCAGGGCGATCACCCTGGTGGAGAGCACCCTGGGCGATCATCGCCGTGCGGCCCAGGCGCTGGTGGACGGTGTGCTGACCCGTACCGGTAAGGCGGTTCGGCTGGGAATCACCGGCGTTCCGGGGGTGGGCAAGAGCACCTTTATCGAAAACTTCGGCATGATGCTGATCGAACGCGGCATGCGCGTGGCGGTGCTGGCCATCGATCCCAGCAGCTCCCGCTCCGGGGGCAGCATCCTTGCGGACAAGACCCGCATGGAGCGTCTCGCCGCGGCCCAGGGCGCCTTCATCCGTCCATCTCCCTCCGGGGGGACGCTGGGCGGTGTGGCCCGCATGACCCGGGAGACCATGCTGCTCTGCGAAGCCGCCGGCTTTGACGTGATTATCGTGGAGACCGTCGGTGTGGGGCAGAACGAGGTCACGGTGGCCGGGATGGTGGATTTTTTCCTGGTGCTGATGATCACCGGCGCCGGCGATGCGCTCCAGGGTATCAAAAAGGGAATTCTCGAGCTTGCCGATGCCGTGGCCATCAACAAGGCGGACGGTGACAATGTCGAGGCGGCCCGAAAGACCCGTAAAGAGCTGGCGTCGGCCATGCACCTGATGCAGCCGGCTTCCGCCACTTGGACGCCGCCCGTACTGACATGCAGCGCGGTGACCCTTGCGGGTCTTCCGCAGGTTTGGGACACTGTCCAGTCGCACCATCTGCGCATGTCGGACAGCGGCGAGTTGGACGAAAAACGCCGGGAGCAGGCACTGCAATGGATGGAGGCGCTGATACAGGAGGGACTTAACGATAGGTTCTATCAACATCCTGAAATAAAACGAAATTTAAGAAGAGTGGCCGGCGATGTGCGCAACGGCGTGATCATGCCCACAACGGCGGCGCAGCGGCTTCTTTTTTTGCTTGACAATGAAGGACCAGATTATAAAACATAACACTTTTTTATGATCGGATATTAGCGTCGAGTGGAACTGTTGCGGGAATCTGATTCCTGGTTTGCAAACTGGATCGGGTAAGGCATTCAAGCCTGGTTATGATTTTGGAACTAACATTGTTCATATGAGGGGATAGTTCATTAATCTGGTGAGGGGAAAGGAATTTCATAATGGGAAAAGTGGAAGAGAAAATTAAAGCCCTCAAGGAGAAAGAGGCCAAGATCCTTGAGATGGGCGGAGAAAAACTGGTCTCCAAGCAGAAGGAAAAGGGTAAATTGACGGCCCGAGAGCGAATGGCGCGCCTTTTCGACAAAGGCACCTTTCGCGAGATCGACATGTTCGTCAATCACCGCTGCTCCAATTTCAATATGGCCGATGTGGATATCCCGTCCGACGGAGTGGTCACCGGCCACGGTCTGGTGGAGGGGCGTCCGGTATTTGCGTTTGCCCAGGATTTTACCTCCCGGGCCGGCAGCCTGGGCGAGATGCATTCCGCCAAGATCTGCAAGGTCATGGATATGGCCCTGAAAGCCGGCGTGCCGTTTGTGGGCATGAACGACTCGGGCGGCGCCCGTATCCAGGAGGGTGTGGACGCCCTGCGCGGCTACGGCGACATCTTCTACCGCAACTCGCTGGCTTCTGGCGTGATCCCGCAGATTTCGGCCATCATGGGCCCCACCGCAGGCGGCGCAGTTTACTCTCCGGCCATGACCGATTATGTCTTCATGGTCAAGAACAGCAGCTACATGTTCATTACGGGCCCGGAAGTGATCAAAGCCGTTACCGGTGAAGAGATCACCTTCGAAGCCCTGGGCGGTGCCATGGCCCACAACGAAAAGAGCGGCGTGGCCCAGTTCGCCTGTGAGAACGACAAGGACGCCATCGAGCAGATCCGCAAGTTGCTCTCCTACCTGCCGGCCAACAACATGGAAGATCCTCCCCGGGTCGACTTGGGCGACGATCCCAAGCGTGCCGATGAGGCCCTGGACAGCATCATTCCGGACAATCCCAACAAGTCCTACGACATGAAGGCCGTCATCCGTTCCATCGTAGACAACGGCGAGATCTTCGAACCGCATCAATACTTCGCCACCAATATCGTGGTCTGCTTTGCGCGCCTCAACGGCCGCACCATCGGCATCATTGCCAACCAGCCGGAAGCCATGGCCGGTTGCCTCGACATCGATGCGTCGGACAAAGCCACCCGCTTCATCCGCTTCTGCGATGCCTTTAACATCCCGCTGCTGACCATCGCCGACGTGCCCGGCTACCTGCCCGGCAGCCAGCAGGAACACGGCGGCATCATCCGCCACGGCGCCAAACTGCTCTGGTGCTACAGCGAAGCCACAGTGCCCAAACTGCTGCTGATCACCCGCAAGGACTACGGCGGTGCCTACATCGCCATGTCGTCCCGCCACCTGGGCGCCGACATGGCCTTTGCCTGGCCCTCGGCTGAAATCGCGGTCATGGGTGCCGAAGGCGCCGCCAACATCATCCATCGGAAGGAGATCGGCGCGGCAGGTAATCCCAAGGCCAAGCGCGTGGAGAAGATCAAGGAGTACGAGGATCTCTTCTCCAATCCTTATGTCGCCGCCAGCCGCGGCTATGTCGATGCGGTGATTCAGCCCAGCGAGACCCGGGCGCGGCTCATCGAAGCGTTGGAGATCATGTGCACCAAGCGGGAATTGCGGCCACCCAAGAAACACGGCAACATCCCGATGTAAAGTGACCGAACGCTAACGCAAAACCAAAATGGGTGAACCGATGGATAAAATGGAAAAAAAGATGGCCGCTGCGCTGGCCGCAGTCAGCGCCTACATGCAGCAAGAACAGGAAGCCTATGCCGAAGCACTCCAGGAGGCCATGGAAGGCCCCAAGGCACCGGCAATCGAACTGAATCACTGGGGGCAAAGTGGGCGTCAGGGAATGATGACCATGCGCAACCTGATGCAAATGAAGGCCTTTGACCGCTTGCGCTAGATTTCAAAATTAAACGATTAAGATATAGGAGACCTCAACGATGAGCGACCAAGTTAAAATGACCACCATGAATTACGACAAGGACCGCCCGACCGCGGAAAATCCCATCAAGATAATGGACCTGAGCCTTCGCGACGGCCACCAATCCCTGTTCGCGACCCGCGGGCGCACCGAAGACATGATCCCCGTGGCCGAACTGATGGATCAGGTGGGCTATTGGGCGGTGGAGACCTGGGGCGGCGCCACCTTCGACACCATGCACCGCTTTCTCAACGAAGATCCCTGGGAGCGCATCCGCACCCTGAAACGCTACTTTAAAAAGACCCCCTTCTCCATGCTGCTGCGCGCCCAGAACCTGGTGGGCTATCGCAACTATGCCGACGACGTGGCCAATGCCTTCATGGACCGCGCCTGCGAAAACGGCATGGACATATTCCGAACCTTCGACGCCTTGAACGACTACCGCAACTTTCAGACCGTCGTGCCCAAGATCAAGGAGTACGGAAAACACTTCCAGGGCTGCATCTGCTACACCATGACCGAACCGCGCCTGGGCGGCGATGTCTACAACCTGGACTACTACGTCAACAAAGCCAAAGACCTGGAAGCCATGGGCGCCGACTCCATCTGCGTCAAGGACATGGCCGGCCTTATTGCCCCCTATGATGCCTACCAGCTGGTCAAAGCCCTCAAAGAGGCGGTCAAGGCCCCCATCCACCTGCACAGCCATTTTACCTCCGGCATGTCGCCCATGAGCCATCTCAAGGCGATCGAGGCCGGCGTGGACATCATCGACACCTGCATGTCGCCCTATGCCTACCGCACCTCCCATGCCGCCATCGAGCCGCTGGTCATGGCGCTGCTGGGCACCAGCCGCGACACCGGCTTCGACATCCGCCTGCTGGCCGAGATCAACGAGATCTTCGAGAAGAAGGTGATGCCCAAGTACAAACACCTGCTAGACGATTCCAAGGTGTCCATCATCGACATCAACGTGCTGCTGCACCAGACCCCGGGCGGCATGCTCTCCAACCTGGTGAACCAGCTGCGCGATATGGACGCCCTGGATCGCATCGACGAGGTTTACAAAGAGCTGCCGCGGGTGCGCAAAGAGCTGGGACAGATCCCCCTGGTCACTCCCACCAGCCAGATCGTGGGCGTACAGACGGTCAACAACGTGCTGCATGATACCCCGGAAGAGCGCTACAAGATGATCACCGGTCAGGTGAAGGACCTGTGCTACGGCCTTTACGGCAAGACCGCCGTGCCCATCGATCCCGAGGTACAGAAAAAAGCGCTCAAAGGCTACGATCGCGGTGAAGATCCCATCACCTGCCGTCCGGCCGAAGTGCTCGAACCCGAGCTGGAAAAAGCCAAGGAAGCGATCGGCGACCTGGCCGTGGACATGGACGACCTGGTGCTCTACGCCATCTATCCGGTAACGGGTAAGAAATTCCTGCAGTGGAAGTACGGCATCGAGGAGCCGCCCGCAGCGGTGCAGCCCATCACCCTTGAGGAAGTCAAGGCCAAAGACGCCTATATGAAAAAAGCCAAGGCCGGCGAACTGGTGGAGAAAAATCCGGGCGCCCCGGCCAAGGGCGATACCATGCGCACCTTCAACGTTTTCGTGGATAACGAATACTTCAATGTCGAAGTGGAGCCAACGGGCGGCGCACCCGTGATCACCCTGCCGGCCGGCGGCGTACCGGTTGCACCGGCAGCAGCACCGGCGGCCGCGGCCGCGCCTGCTGCGGCACCCGCGGCAGCAGCCGATAAACCGGCCGAAGCTGCAGCACCGGCAGCCGCACCGGCGGCCGTCTCCGGCACGCCGATGACCGCTCCCATGCCCGGCATGATCGTCAGCTACGAAAAGAACGTGGGGGACGAAGTGGCCGAAGGCGAGACCGTGCTGGTCCTGGAAGCCATGAAGATGGAAAATGCTCTGCCGGCACCTTGCAGCGGCACCATCCAGGCGATCAACTACAAGAGCGGTGACACCGTGGCCAAGGGCGATGTGCTCTGCGTCATCGGTTAGTTTGATCCGGTCATAATCGATCGTTCAACATGGGGCGCCCGGTGGTGCCAGCCTCCGGGCGTCCCATTTCAGATAACCCGAACTTCGAACACAAGCGCGTAATGCAGTCCCCCCCTCTCGCGTTTTTTCAAATCGGCATTATGGTGAGTAAACTCTAAGAGAGAGGCCTACCTATGAAAATCCATGAATACCAGGCAAAGGAGCTTTTCAGAAACAACGGCGTGGCCGTTCCGGACGGCGCCGTGGCCTACAGCGTCGACGAGGCCAAGGCGGTTGCCGGGAAACTGGGCGCTTACCCGGTGGTGGTCAAGGCCCAGATTCATGCCGGCGGTAGGGGGCTGGGCGGCGGCGTCAAGGTCGCCAAAGACGCGAAGGAATTCGACGAATACGCCAACGCAATTCTGGGGATGAACCTGGTCACCAAGCAGACCGGGCCGGAAGGCAGAGAGGTCAAGAAACTGCTCATCGAGCAGGGGTTGAATATCGCCAAAGAACTCTACTTGAGCATTCTGCCCGACCGTGCCACGGCCAAGATGGTGATCATGGCCAGCGAAGCGGGTGGCATGGACATCGAAGATGTGGCGGAAAAGACGCCGGAGAAAATCATCAAAGTCTACGTGGATCCCAATCTGGGCATTCGCAACTACCATCTGGTCAGCGCGGCCTTCGGCCTCAACCTTTCCAAGGCGTGCATGAAGCCGTTCATGACCCTCGTGAAAAACCTCTACAACGTGGCCGTCCAGTACGATTGTTCCCTGTTGGAGATCAATCCCCTGGTGCTTACCGACCAGGACGAGGTGATCGCCCTGGACGGAAAGATCGATTTTGACGACAACGCTCTCTACCGCCATCCCGATGTGCAGGCCTACCGGGATCTGGATGAAGAAGACCCCACCGAGGTGGAGGCCTCCAAGCACGGTCTGAATTATATCCACCTGGGCGAGGGCGGTAATGTGGGCAATATGGTCAACGGCGCCGGCTTGGCCATGGCCACCATGGACTGCATCAAGTACGCCGGCGGCAAGCCGGTCAACTTTCTGGATGTGGGCGGCGGGGCCAGCGCCGAACAGATCGAAAACGGTTTTCGCATTCTGCAAAGCGATGAAAACGTCAAGGCGATCCTGATCAATATCTTCGGCGGGATTCTGCGGTGCGACCGCCTGGCCAACGGCGTGGTGCAGGCGGCCGAGAAGGTCGGCATGCGGGTTCCGGTGATCATTCGCATGGAAGGCACCAACCTGGAGGAGGGGCGCAAGATCCTCAATGAATCCGGTCTGGAGCTGATCAACGCCAAAGATCTGAAAGATGCCGCCGAGAAACTTAAGGCTGCCATCCAGTAACCCACATCCAAGAAAAGCGAGGAACCATCGTGAGCATACTCGTCAATAAAGAGACCAAATTGTTGGTGCAGGGCATTACCGGAAAAGAGGGCCAGTTCCATGCCCGTGCGTGCATCGAATACGGCACACAAGTGGTGGCCGGCGTCACTCCCGGAAAGGGAGGTCAGACAATGGACGATGTGCCGGTCTTCAATACCGTCGCCGATGCCGTCAAAACCACCGGCGCCGACGCCAGCATGATCTTCGTTCCGCCGCCTTTTGCGGCCGATGCGATCATGGAGGCGGCCGATGCCCGGATGCCGCTCATCGTCTGTATCACCGAGGGGATACCGGTGATGGACATGATGCAGGTGAAGAACTACATAAAAGACAAGCCGGTACGCCTGATCGGCCCCAACTGCCCGGGTATCATCACCCCCGGCGAATGCAAGATCGGCATCATGCCGGGCGTTATTCATCAGCCGGGCAGGATCGGCGTGGTCTCCCGGTCCGGCACCCTGACCTACGAGGCCGTACACGCCCTCACCCTTGCCGGATTGGGTCAAACCACCTGCATCGGTATCGGCGGCGATCCGGTCAACGGCACCAATTTCATCGACTGCCTCGAGGCGTTCCAGGCGGACGACGCAACCCAGGGCATCGTCATGATCGGCGAGATAGGGGGCAGCGCCGAAGAAGAAGCCGCCGAGTTCATCAAGGCCAACGTGACCAAGCCGGTGGTGGGTTTCATCGCCGGGCTGACCGCTCCTCCGGGCCGGCGCATGGGCCATGCAGGCGCCATCATCAGCGGCAACAGCGGCACGGGACAAAGCAAGGTGGCGGCCATGAAAGCCAACGGTATCAACGTTTGCGAGAACCTGGCCTATTTGGGAGATGTCTGTTCGGAAGCATTTGCCTAGCTATCGCTTCCAAGCAGTTTCAGGATCAGGTGAAGGCTGCCTGAATATTCAGTGGTTGGTGTTGCTATGCATGAAATGGGAATTGCCACAGAGATCGTGCGCATCGTCATCGAGTCCATTCCGGATGACATGACCGAGCCCAAAGTGGAGCGCATCAATCTCAAGGTGGGCAAAATGGCGGCCGTAGTGCCCCACAGCCTTCACTTTTGCTTCGAAGTCGCGGCAAAGGAGACGCCGGCAGAGGGCGCCGAGCTGCACATCGAAGAGATTGCGGTATCGGCGTTGTGCAATACCTGCCGGCACCAGTGGCAGATCGAAGAACCGGTTTTCCACTGTCCCAAGTGCGACAGCGGATCCATCGAAATGCTGACCGGCAGGGAACTGGATATCGAATCGATTGAGTTGGCCGAGCAGTGACGGCGTCCTGCACAACTTCGGATGAGGATAATTGTGCAACACGTGCTGCGTTGATAAAATCGGGCCAACTCGGTTGAAAGTTTTAACTCAACCTTCGGGTTTCACTCAAATTCAGTCAGAAACACTGTGTAGGAGCGGCTTTTAGCCGCGAAAAGGGCCCTATACAGGCATTCGGGTCGCGGCTAAAAGCCGCTCCTACATGAAAACCGAAGGTTGAGTTTCAAGTATAAAGTTTAAAGTTGATGTAATCCACCGATTCTATATTGGGTCGGGCAGAGATTGTTTCGATAATACTTCTAAATGGGTAGACCATATGTTTGATCTTTGTAGAATGCAGCGGCATTTTCATCACGATCCTAAACGGCCCCACCATCATCACGACGGTGAGGCGGGGGCGCTTGTCGAGTCCCACGGTTCGGGTACCCGAAAGATCCAGGTGGTTCGCAACGTGCTGGATGCCAACAAGATGGCGGCCGACCAGCTGAGGAAGAAGTTCACCGACCATGGGGTTTTTGTGCTCAATGTCATGAGCTCGCCGGGTTCGGGGAAAACCACCACCCTGGTGCGCACCCTGGGCGAGTTGATGCCCGAAATGCGCTGCGCGGTGATCGTGGGAGACATCTGCTCCACCCACGACGCGGACAAGCTGGCCGAAAGCGGGGCGCCGGTGGTGCAGATCAACACCGACCAGTTCGGCGGCGAATGCCACCTGGCCGCCCACGTCATCGAGACGGCCGTGGGCGCCATCGACCTGCACGGTCTGGACCTGCTCATCGTGGAGAATATCGGCAACCTGGTCTGCCCCGCCGAATTCGATATCGGCGAAGACCTCAAAGTGGTGATGCTCAGTGTCACCGAAGGGGAAGACAAGCCGATCAAATATCCGCTCATGTTCCGCGTCTGCGACGCGGCCCTGATCAACAAGATCGACCTGGTGCCCTACCTGGACCTGGATGTGGAGACCGTCCGGAAGAGTATTCTTCAGGTCCATCCTGATATGCCGGCCTTTGCGATTTCCGCCAAAACCGGGGACGGTTTTGAAGCGTGGTCGGACTGGCTGAAAGCGAAAGTAAAAGCCAAGGCGCAGACCCGCAATTCGTAAACCGATGAGGGGTTTGCTGTACGGTCTTTACCGGCAGCCGCCGGATTAATCTTGCATGTTCCCGCCACCCGGGGCTGCCCTGGTCCCGGGTGCAGAAAGAGCGAACCAGGTTAAGCCGTCATAGGGCAGCCGGTCGGAAGGCTTGACGCCCCTGGCCTTCAGCGCATCCGCGATGGGCAGATCGTCCACACGCTTGATGAAGACCTTCTCTATCCCGGAAATCCGGACGGCATAACCGTGTTCAGCGAACATGCTGCTCAGCTCCGGGTAGATGTGATATTGGTTGGACAGCTTGATCAGCAAATCATTCTCATGGCCGGAAACCGGGCGGCCTTTTCGATTGTCCCACAGGGCCGACGCATGGGCCGCCAGGGCCAGTTTAACCGACATCTGGTTGTTGTGAACGCCGAAAGCTCCCATCAGTCCACCGACAAAAAGGGTTTCAAACTTACCGTGTTTCTCATTTCGAAGCACCGCTTGGAACAGATGCGACAGCATCCTGATTTGATCGTCCAGGGGGGCGTCGGATTCCGATCGCAGGCGCAGCACACTTCGGTTGATCTCCGTCTGATAGGTAATGAGGCTGATATCGCGTCCATCGCCGGCGGTGAGGGTGTAGCGCGTCTGCTGGTAATCGGCATTCGGGGTGATGGAGACCTCGGGGCCTTGCCCGAAAGCCTGCGCCCGGCAAAAGAGGAGGGCGATCAAGATCACCGGCATCAGCCGTTTGCGGATTTTCGTCGTATGCATTTCCATCCTATGGCTCCCGTATGTGTTGTGTTGCAGTCGGAGTTATGGCCCGATGTCATAAACTTAAGCGTTTGATGCTTCCCAAATGTCTTTTCGGGATCGGGCATGTTGGCATGAGATTTCCTTTTCGATAGCGATCCCGATCCCGACTCCGATAGCGATTGAAACAACCTGAGTCAACCATTGGTGTATTCCTCTTTTCAGGCAATATTGGGTTTTATCCATGCCGGATACCGGGCCGGCCGATGCCTGCGCACCGCATCCGGGAAAGACGACCAGGATTTGAAATCCGTGATGGCCGGTTCCCGGACATGACGCGCTGTCACCATGCCTGGCTAAAGGCTGCGGCAGGGCCGGCTACGGCACAACCGTAAAGGGAATGTAGCTGACGTCTACTTCGCTGCCGGGGCTGAGCTCCTCGATGCGCAGCCGGTATCCGTCTCCCGGAGGCACATCGGCCGGGATGGTCCAGGTGATGGCGTCCGAAGGCGGAGGGGCGCTGGCATTGATCAGCCACTCACCGCCGCCCTCGTGGCTGTCCCGCACCAGGGAGAGGCGCACGCTTCGGCCGGCTGTATGTGTAGGCCAATGGGTCCAGTAAAGCTCGAGCGGACTGCCGACGGCATAGCTGCCGCCGTTGGGCAAACGCACGATAATGTGGTTGTCGGCATTGTCCATGTCGTTGTCATTGATGATGGAAAAGTAGTCGGTGGTTTCGGAGGCGCGCAGCACCGCCACGTCTTCTCCGTCGACGTCATCATTTTCATAGATGTTGACCTGAAGCTGGTAGTCGCCGCCGCTGAGAAAACCGAAGACGCTGAGCATGGCCGTATTGCCGTGGGAGTGGTGCTTTGTTCCTCGCAGCATTTCCACGCCGCCCTTGTAAAGAATATACTCGGCATAGTGGTTGGTTTCGGCTGTGGCATACCACCTCGCGGTCAGCGAACCGCCGCTGCCCGTACGGTAGGTCTCACCGCCCAGGGGGGCGTCAATCCTCACCGATCGTTCCGCTTCCGGGGGTTCGGGACCGATGTAGACCCTTTCGGATAGACCATAGCATGCGGCGGTGCCGCAACCCGGTTCCCCCGATTCGGCATAAAAGCGATAATAGCCCTCGGCAATGGACGCGGGGAAAGTATAGGAAAGCATAAAGCCGGTGACCCCCCCGCCCAGCTCATGCACCGGCACCTCAAAGTAACGGCTGGAATCCGCTTCGCTGATCAACCGGGCGTGGATATCCCCCATGGTACTGGATAATCCCGGAGTATGTATCCACAGATCCACCCGATCGCCGTAGTGAAACCAGTAGGGGCGGGCTGGAAAGTTGATATCGACGACCACGCCTGAATTTACGGACATGCCGATGCCGTCCACCACATTGACCTCAAATGGATCGCTGACGGCAAACGACGCCCCGCTGACGGCCCAGGCCGTGTACTCGCCGTTGGGCGCGTCATAAGGCAGATTGATCAACAGGCTGCGGGAGACCCAAACGGTTGCGGATGTCTCGGCTCCATCGTAGTGCCATGCAAGGGTGGTCTCGACGATGGTCTCCCCACCGCTCGTGACCCCGAAGGTAATGTCGCCGTCCGGCACTCTGTTGCTCACTTCATAGCGAACCCGGAAGCTGCGCTGGGTCACTTCACCGCTGCCTGCGGGGCCGCTGATGCGCATTCCACTTGAGACGGAGTGGGTCATGCCGTCGGTGGAACCGCCGCTGCGCTGCCCTAGAATTCGCTTGACGGAGGTCATTGAGGACGAAGGTTTGCTGACGCCTGCGGTGCCGCGCACGCGCATTTCGGGCTTGGGTTTGGCAAGCGTCCGGGCGGTGGCCGGCTGTTTCGGGCTGCAGCGGCGAACGTCACTGTATTCGGTGGTGTTGCAAGTCTTGCAGGGCTTGGCGGGAGCCACCATGCGCACCGTGCGCCCGTTGTTGCGTTTCTGGTTGTCGTGTTCGTCGTAGGGGAAGATGATGGTGGCCGTTATCCCTTCAGGAGGGCAGAGCCTTATCTTGGTGTTCACCGTGGCAGTGGCGCCGTGCCGCTGGATTGTCCTGGGAAGGGCGAGACGTTTTATGCGACCGCCGTAGCGCAACTCGATGCGCGAACGCTGAAATTGCATCGGCGTGATGTCGCCCGGTCCACCATTGGTCAGTTGGATTAGAATGCGGCAACAATCGTCAAGCGTGACGGCTTTTACCGCCAAATCGGGAAGCTTCGAGGCAGGCTGGCTGATCCTGTTTTTCGGAGAAGATGGAAGCGTCGTTGACTTTCCGCTCTCTTTTTCCGACTGGACCGCTTTCTGCGTCTGAGATTGGATGCCGAGTTGAGCGGCGCAAGCCGGAGAGAAAATCGCCGCAGCTGTCATCGCCAAAATTACGGTCAACACGATATGGATCGGTTTCACTGCCACCTCCTTTGTTCAAGCAGAACAGGTTATGTGGGTCGTTTCGTATTCGATATGCATCCCCGATATCATCATTTATCCTTCAAGTGTCGTCCTATGCAAAAAAGGTTCAAGGCATCGATCGGAATGTCGCTGGCACAACCGATTTCAATGTTTTTCCGAACAATGGGCATCCAGCCCCTCCCGGCGCCGGTGGTCGCTTTCCGGGAGGGGCGTGCCAATGGATAAAGACGATACTTCAGGGCAGAACGGTCTTGGTCAGGGCATAACCGGTGGTCCGGGTGTAGCAAGCGGGCGGATCACCGGTGCCGAATGCCTCTGGAGAACCGGCCCCTGCCGTGGCCGTGGTGACCAGGATGCGCCAATCGCCCGTTGGGAACGGGTGTCCTTCGTAAATGGATCGCAGATCCACCTGCAGAACGCCCCGTTCGGCGGTGCTGATGTTCACCGGGTCAGACGACCCTTCGTTGGAAGCATCGGGAGCGGGGTAAGCGGGCTGATAGAGCAGAATGTGAACCTGATCCCCGGAAGCCAGACCGGCGTTGGTCACCTCGAGACGCAGGTGCTGCGGTTCCGCAAGATGTGACTTGTACCAGTCGCTGACCCCGACGTGGGAGCCGGCGGAATTGATCACATTGCCCAGGAACGCGCGTTGGGTCCCAAGGTTTTTGGCCATGGCATCGGTATCGTTGTTTTCGTAGGCATCGTCGATGGTGGTATACGAAATCCGCAGGCGGTAGTCGGTGGATCCGGCGCCGGTGGGGCTCACCTGTACGTAGAAAGTGGTGCCGGGCGTCAACGCGATCCATGCTTTGCGCCGGTCGCTGACCTGGTAGGCCCGGACAGGATCGTACAGGTGGAGTTCGACATCGCCGGACTCCACCCGGACCTCGACGAGCGTGCCGAAGCCACGCGAATTGGAGACCGCTTTGAGATAATCGGTGGCGTCGTCGCCGCCAACCACGCCCGAGTAGAATCCGGCCGTTATGCGTGCGGCGCCGGTAATGGTGTCATTGCCGGGTTCGTTGCGCTCGATGGTTCGGTCATCGTCGATGGTGATATAGCGTGAAGCCAACCGGTAATGGTTGTCCAGGTTGAAGGCCATCCGCTCGGGATGATCCTCCGGTCGGTGGTAGCTGATTCTGGGAACGGCTGCATCCGGGTCCGGGTCAAAACCCACCGTGATGCGGCCGGCGTTGGTTTTAATGAGACTTTGGGTGAGATCGAAACGCTGCCCTTTATGAAACCGCTGCAGGACTTTGCCCTTGCTGTCGTAGACCACCACATTGCTCACCCGCTGAGGAAACGCCATGAGCAGCTTTTTTTGTTGGGTATGCAATTTGGGTTTGATGGAGGCGGATTTACCGGGAGCGGATGGCATTATGGCGGGCGCCATCGGTTTTTGCAGCCAAAGATCGACCTTGCTGCCCTTGGCGGCCATTTTACCGGCCGCCGGTTCCTGACGGGTCACCGTGTCGGGTTTGGCCTTGATTGAGGCACCATAGTGGACGGTGCCGGCTCTGAAGCCGCTTTTTTTGAGCAGCAATTCGGCCGCTGCCCTGGTTTTGCCGACAACCGCGGGCACCGCCGCAAGGGTCGCGTTTTTCCGAACCGCACCCCGGGATGGGCTCTTGATCTGCTTGGCAGCGCCGCCGGATGTGGCCGATTGACCTTGGGCGGTGCACACCAGCGCCAGCAGGATGAGTCCCGAGAATATAACGCCTTTATAGCCGAAACACCGTGAGCCGAACATGTGATCCTCCTTCTTGTTCCCATTGCTTGTGTCAACGACCACCCGCAAAGCGGGGGGCGTGGATTGATGCATGCGCATCGCTTCGCGCCCGGCCATAGGCCGGAAAAACAAAAGCACGCAGTGCTACTACCGTTGCGGTTGCAGCCGGGTGCACAACACCTGGTTTGAAAACAACCAATTAGGAATAGGTGGCGCAGACAAGTGACAAGGTTCATTTTTTTCGAACCTTTACCATAGAATAGTGTTGCTGGTAATTGGAGCGGCATCAACTTCGTCAGGAGGTCTTTGAGGGCGGCCATCCTTGCCCGGGCGACGGATTGAGCGCCCCAAAGACCGGCTTTAACGCACGATACCTTTTTATGGATTCCATGTCCGTTTTTTTCTTATTAATAACCTATAATTAGGACTCGCGCCATAATTAGGTGCCGTGCATGGACGCCGGTCCCATGGAGATCCGTTGAAGATGACTCGGTCTGATTAAGGCGGCCTGGTTTCGAGTTGCGGGTCCGAAATCATATGATGGGCCTATTTAGCGTCCATCCGGAGATGGTCGATTGTGGTTCAGACCAGGACCGCTGCGTTTTGGCGGCCGCTTTGCGAAGCCGGGCCGCAAGATGCCATCCATGGACGGACACCGATTAATGTTGAGCAAAATCGGTCTAATATCCTTGTGCGCCCATTGCCAGTTCGGTTAAGGTGAATTATACTCCTACTACACCTTGTTTTGGCGGCTATTTTCCTGAATTCAGAACGGATGCTTCAATGAACAATCTGCCCGGAGATCGGATTCCGGGGAAAGGCAGGTTGAAGATGTATACCGCGTTCTATGGTATGAAGGAGAAGCCTTTTCAGATCAGCACCGATCCACGCTTTCTGTGGCTGGGTGAGAAACACCGTGAGGCGCTGGCCAACCTCAAATACGGTTTGCTGGATCGCAATGGTTTCGTTGTGCTCACCGGTGACGTCGGCACGGGCAAGACCACCTTGGTGAACGCATTGATCGATGCATTGGACGAGTCGGTCCTCGTAGCCAAAATCAACCATCCAAGCCTTGATACGGGTCAATTTCTGGCGTTGATCGCCAAAACCCTGGAACCGGAGATTGGATCGACCGACAAAAGCGACCTGTTGATTTTTTTCAACCGGTACCTGAAACGCGCCTATGAAGACGGGAAGGTCGTGTTGCTGATCATCGATGAAGCCCATCGGCTCTCCGTAGAGGTGCTCGAAGAGATTCGCCTGTTGTCCAACATCGAATATGCCGGCCAGAAGCTTCTGAGCATCTTTTTTGTCGGCCAGGACGAGATCAAACCCATGCTGCAGACGCCTGAATGCCGGGCGCTGCGCCAACGGATCACTTCTTTATATGACATCGATGCCCTGCTCCCCGAGGAGACGAGACAGTATGTGGATTACCGGCTCAAGGTGTCCGGGACCACGGAACCTTTGTTCACCACTGAAGCCCTGCAGATCATCCATGCCTTGTCCGGGGGAAACCCCCGGGTCATCAACACGCTGTGCGATCGGGCGCTGCTGACCGGTTATGTCAAGGAGCAGCGGGTCATCGATACCGATATCGCCATCGAGTGCGGTCAAGAATTGGAATTGATCACCGCGACTGGCGGTATCAAAGCGCCGACAACCGGCTCAGACATCCTTGGCAAGGGCCGCACTGCAGCCAGGCGGCTCAAAACAGGAGCCTCGACTGCCGGCAGCACGCTGAAAACAACTCTTGTCCGCCTCGGTACCGGTTGTCGAGAGATCTTGAACCGGTGGTTTTCACGCATCAGGGCGCGGTTTGCAGCCGTCGCACGTGCAGCTGGTCCGCTTGTGCGAGGGTATTCCCTAAGGTGGGTGCCCGTTGCAATGGTACTGGGGGTTGCCATTTTTACCGTCGCTGCTGCGGTGGGTGTTTTTTCAGGGACAGGGGATTCCCGCGGCCTGCCGTCCGCCACCCTGCCCCAGGCGGCCAATCCCGATGAGCAGGCGGCCGTCGACCGATCTCCCCGGGATGCGGATGCGGCATCTCTCCCGAGGCCGCCCGAAGCGGAGCCCGTGCCGGCTCAGACTGAGGAGAATGCCGGGCAGGAGGCCTCGCCACCGGTCGCACCGGCCGTGCAACCGCCCACCGAGGTGGAACAGGCGGCCGCCGCGTTGGCGGGTAACAATTATCAGCGGGCCGTCGAACTGCTGGAAGCCAGGCCGATGGGCGCGGCCGATGAGCAGGCGGACGGCAGCGGGGTGTATGCCAAAGCCTTGGTGGGGCGTGCCGGGGAATTAATGGCCGACTCGCCGCTTGAGGCGGAAGCGATGCTGGTCAAGGCTACGGAAGTGGCGCCGATGATGGTGGAACCGTACCTCATTTTGGGAAAGCGCTACCTCCGTGTCAAAGATTATCCCAAAGCTGTCGAAGCCTATCAGCGGGCGGTCGAACTGGACCGCAAAGCACCTGATGCTTTCTTCAATCTTGGTTTCATCTATGCCAATACCGGGCGGTATGCGGCAGCGGAATCGGCGTTCAAACGGGTGGTTTCCTTAAAACCCGATTATGTCGACAAGTCGCTCTTTAATTTGGCCGTCGTTCAGCAGAAACTGGGTAAAAAGGCGCAGAGTATCGCCAACCTGGAGGAGGTGGTCGCCATGCGTCCGGAGAACGAGAAAGCCCTGGCCTATTTGAACCAACTGCGTCAATCCGGCATCAATGACCGCATGGAGCAGACCCGGTGATACTCAAAACCGGGCGGCGTACGGCTGTTTTGGCGGTGGCCGTACTTTGGGGAAGTCTTTCCGGCTGCGCGTCCAAAGCGGCGGTTGAACATGACACGCCGCTGCAAGCCATGGCAACTGCGGAGGTTGAGTCCGATGGGCAGGGTGACACCGACAATGCCGCCACGGCCCGTGTGAATCAACCCTCTGACCATACCGGTGATCCGTCCGGGTCGAAACCAACGGTTGCACCGCCGTCCATCCCACAAGGGGAACCTTCCCCATTGATTCACAAGGTTCGATGGGGACACGAAACCCTTTACACCATCGCCCTTTGGTACACCGGAAAAGGATACAACTGGCGACGCATCGCCGCCGCCAATCCCGGGATAAAACCCCGCCGGATACGTATCGGAGATACAATCCGCATCCCCGATGGGCTGCTGACCACCCGGCGGCCGATGCCGCAGGACTATTTAAAGCCCCGGCCTGCCCGAAATCGCGAGCCGGCTCCCCAGGTGCCACCCGAAACGGGCGAACCGGTCCAACCGCCGCCCCTCTATGGTCCCGTGGTGGACGAGCCGTCGGCACCGGATTCGGGAAACAAGGATCTGCCGGTTCCCCTGGAAACCATTGACGAGTAAGCGGGCGTGGAGCCTATGGGGACCTCAAAATGGGTCTCGCACGGCCTTGCTTCGTCCCCGCCGCACCATGACATCGCGAGGATTGCCTGAACAGGTCGGACCCGGGCTCGGATCGTTTACTCGTGGACATAGGTGCCCGGCGCCGGGCACAGGGGGGGATGCGCGCGGCTGCCCATGGCTGGCGGGAGCACGTTGGAGCCGCTGCGCTGTTCCAGCCATCGGAGCCAGTCCGGCCACCATGATCCCACCTCAGCCGTCTGCTTGCGCAGCCATTTGTCGGCATCCCGCCTCCTTGTGGCTGCTCCGGCCCAGAACTTCTTCTTCGACCATGGCGACGGCGGGGTGACGATACCGGTGATGTGCCCCTCTTCTGAGAGAACATATCGAACCTTTCCGCTTACCAGGCGGCAGGTCTGAAAGGTGCTTTGCCACGGGCAGATGTGATCTTTGGCTGCTCCCACCACATAAAATGGCGTCCGGACCATTTTCAGATCGATGGCGCGCCCGCCGATCTGCAGGGCGCCGGAACGCGCCATCCGGTTTTCCCCGTAAAAAGCGGAGAGAAAGAAATTGCACATCGCCTGGGGCAGGTTGGTGCCGTCATTGTTCCAGAAAAGCATATCCGAACGCGGCGGCGCCTCACCCAGGAAGTAATTGTTCACGACGTAGCGCCACAACAATTCTTTGGGGTTGAGCATGCGAAAGGCGCCGGCGATCTGCTCTTTTTCAAGAATTCCGTGTTTTGCGACCTGCTCTTGGACGGATTCAATGAGCTCAGGCTGCAACAGGGCGCCCAGGTCGCCCGGCTTTGAAAAGTCGATCAACGTGGAAAAAAGGGTTACATCAACGACAGGCGCACCGGCCGGATCATGGGCCAGCCACCCCATCAGGGTGGCGATCAACGTACCGCCGATGCAGTAGCCGGCCAGGTGGACATGGGCGGCGGTGCAGACCTTGCGGGCCACCTGAATGGATTGCAGCGCGCCCCTGAACATATAATCTTCGAAGGTCAGATGGCGCAGGTTCGGCCCCGGGTTTTTCCAGCTGGTGATAAAGACGGTGTATCCCTGCCGGACCAGATAGGAAACGAAGCTGTTGTTGGCCGAAAGGTCGAAGATGTAATATTTGTTGATCCAGGGCTGCACCAAAACGATGGGGACCTCGCGCACCTTTTCGGTTTGGGGCGCGTATTGGATGAGTTCCATGAGCTCATTGCGAAAGATCACCCGGCCGGCAGTGGCCGCAATATTGCCGCCGACGCTGAAGCTCTTCTCATCGGCAAGGGAGACAAGCCCTTTGTGGTCCCTTGCATCTTCGAACCAGTTGCGCAATCCTTTTTGGAGGCTCTCGCCTCTGCTCTGGACCAGGCGTTGGACCGCCTTCGGGTTGGTCCAGAAACAATTGGCCGGATCCAGCATGGATTGCATCTGTTGGACCCAGAAGCGGGCGCGCCGGCGCGATGTTTCCGGCAGGTCAGGGGCCTGGTTGATATAATTGTTGATCCAGTCAGCCCAGACCCGGTGGTATTGTTGGGATGACCACGCCATCCGGCGGACCCATTGGAGCAGCGCCGGTTCGCTGCGCTGTGTCTCGGATTCGGGACTATCGCACAGATTCTCAACCACCTCTGCGTGGGTGGCTTGAAGGCGTTCTCCCAACTCCCGGAAGCATCGGCGCAACCCTTCGACGTCCTGCATCCAGGCAGCGTTCACGTCGGACAGGACGTCGGCCGAACCGTTTGTTTCTCTTCTATTCCCCATTGTATCCCTCCGGGTGCCTTCGGGTGTGCTTCTTCTCAGGCGGATGAAATCAGGCTCGGATTCTCAATGAAGGCCATCACGTCCTTGAGAGTGGTTTCGTCTGCCAGCAGCTCCAGCGGGATCTCCATTTCGAATTGTTGCAGCAGAAAGGTCTGGAGGTTTACGGCGGCCATCGAATCCCACTCCGGCATCTCACCCAGTTCGGTTTCCAGCGAGAGATTGCTGCCCCGGCATTCGGGGAACAGTTCTTCAATCCCGTTGATGAGTTGTGCGGCCGATACTTCCATTGGGGTCCTCCTCGTTGAAAGTTAAGGTCCGGATAAGAAAGAGTTGGCGCGGCACCGTGGCAAGGCCTGATTTATCCGCCTATAACCGGATGAGATTGGCACCCCACGACAACCCGCCGCCAAAGGCAGCCGTGACCACCAGGTCGCCTTTTGATGCGATACCGCGCTTGATGACTTCGTCGAGTGCAATAGGAACCGAAGCACTGGCGGTATTGCCGTAGCGGAACATGTTCATGTAAAATTTTTCTTCCGTAATTCCGAGATTTTCGGCGATCTTCAGGATGATATTGACGTTTGCCTGATGACAGATAAAGCACCGGATGGCCTCGGGGGTGAATGCTGCCGCTTCCAGGAGTTGCTTGATCACCTCGCTGCCTTTTTCTACGGCGAACTCGAAGACCTCCCGCCCTTTCATCTGAAAATAGGTCGCCCTGCTGTCCGGAATCTTTTCATACGGCATCATGGTGCCGCCGCCGGGTATGCAGATGACTTCGCTGCCGCCGCCATCGGTGTGCAACATGGAGGACAGGACGCCGTCGCCGCGGTCGGAGGCGGCGAACAGGATAGCCCCTGCTCCATCTCCGAAATAGGGAAAGGTGGCGAAATCCTTTGGATTTAAAATCTTCGAATAGACCTCAGCCGCCACAAAGAGAACGTTGGTGCAGGTCCCGGAACGGATCAGCGCCTGGGCGAGGGCGATTCCATAGGTGCTGCCCGAGCAGACCGAGTTGATGTCAAAGGCAAACGATCGTGTCGCCTTGAGCAGATGTTGCAGTCGTGTGGCTGTCGCCGGTTGGATGCGATCCGGTGACGACGTGGACAATATGATGGCTTCGACCCTACCGGGAGAGAAGTCGCTGCGCTCCAGGCACTTTTTCGCCGCATGAAACGCCAGGTCGGATGTGCACTGGTCCGTGTCGGCGTGGTGTCGGCAGAATACGCCGGTCTTCTGGCTGATGATCAGCTTGGCGGTTTTGGGGAACTGGTCCAGCGCTTCGTTATGGATCACCCCTTCCGGCAGATAGCAGCCGGTGCCGATAACGGCGGCATTGGCCATTTCGCAGCTCCTGTAGCAGATGGGTTAGATGACGTTGCCAAGAAGGAAACGTTCCACGCACTGGCGTATTTTCCGGGACGGTATATTGCTGAAATGTTTCATGCACTTGCAGCACAGATCCACGCCCGTTGCGGTGGACTGGACCCTGTGCCGAGGCACTGCTTTACTGCACAGGTCACACCGATAGTTGGGTAATTGTTCTTCCGATGTCAGAACATCGTGGCTGCGGGCGACGATTTGCGCACCGGCTGCGTAACGGTCGCTACCGTTTTGGGACAGCAAATGGATCCATCGGATACGTGCCACATAGGAGCGGTATGCCTCCGGTCCGGTGCGATCCGGTGCATAGTTGTCCATGAGAATGCACACCTCCGTTTCCGGCTCCAGTTTGTGGTGCACTTCATAACACAGCCCTTCGGCACTGTAGTCATAAGTGCGTCCCGGCTCAAATTGGGCGCTGTTTAAAATAGCATATTGGATAGGGGCCTGGTAGGCTGTCCGGATGTGTGAGCGTGGGATGATG
The DNA here is from genome assembly GCA_050302315.1 of Desulfobacteraceae bacterium. GTDB lineage: Bacteria > Desulfobacterota > Desulfobacteria > Desulfobacterales > Desulfosarcinaceae > JARRKU01. The sequence goes on along the minus strand of JBNLAV010000021.1, from coordinate 95,898 downwards.
TTTGTCATGGCTGAAATCTCCTTGAGCCTTTCTGGAGGTTAAACACAATGGGGGGGCGATGCCGTGGCCCGGGATAAAGGTCCCACGCACGACCGGACGCATCGGCTTTTAGTAAAATCTATCCCCCGGACCCAAGGATCGGGCCCACAGAAACTACGAAATTAATACAGAGATGGGAACAAAGAGGACTCTGCTGCTCCAAGTCTCAGATTTTCACTTCAGGTGGAAGATACCGCGAAATACAACTGCGAACGGGCGCGATGGTGAATCGGCTACTCTGGAACTTGTAAACCGGTGAGTTGGCTACGTAGGAAGCATTATCAAAAAAGCGATTTCGAATGTCAAGGAAAATTAAGCCACAAAACTGTTAATTTTTTGTTTGCGGTGGAATTCAAAATCGCCGGTGGGTTCATTCGATGAAACCCACCGGCGCATTGAGGTGCTTTGGCTCCGGAGCTTTTCGACTTTTGCGGCGACAGGGTTACCGGTATCAACCGGAGATCTTGCACGCACCGGCTGCCTGGCTCCAGAAAGGGGACATCTTGCGCAGGCGCTCGATGATGGGCGGCAGTTTGTCGATGACCAGGTCGACTTCTTCCTCCGTATTGTAGACGCTCAGGCTGAAGCGAATCGATCCGTGGGCGGCGGTGAACGGAACCCCCATGGCCCGCAGTACATGGGATGGCTCCAGAGAGCCGGAGGTGCAGGCCGAACCGGAAGAGGCGCAGATGCTGAACTCGTCCATCATCAAGAGAATGGCCTCGCCTTCGACATATTCAAAGGCGATGCTGGAGGTGTTGGGCAGCCTGTTTTCTATGTCGCCGTTGACCATGGAGTTGGGGATGCGCTCCAACAGGGCATTTTCCAGTTTGTCCCTGAGCAGCCGCACCTGCCGGTTCTCTTCATCCATTTTTTCGGCGGCGAGTTCGGCGGCTTTCCCCAGGCCGATAATGGAGGCGACGTTTTCCGTTCCTCCTCGGCGGCCGTGTTCCTGGTGGCCACCCATCATAAAAGGAGCGTATTTCGTGCCTTTGCGGACATAGAGCGCACCGACACCCTTGGGCGCGTGCAGCTTATGACCGGAAAGCGACAGCATGTCCACACGGCTCTCCACCATGTTGATGGGGAGCTTTCCCACAGCCTGGACGGCGTCGGTATGAAATACGATACCGCGGCTGTGGACTTTTTCGGCAATTTCGTCAATGGGGAAAATCACCCCGGTTTCATTGTTGGCCCACATTATACTGACAATGGCGGTATCGTCGGTGAGGTGGTCATACAGAAAATCCAGATCGAGATTGCCCTTGCCGTCAACTGGCACGAATGTTGTGCGATATCCGTTCTGGGAGAGATACTCACCCAGGTTCTTGACGGCCGGATGCTCCACTTTGGAGGTGACAATATGCCGTTTGTTCGGATTGGCGCGCAGCGCCGCATAAATGGCAGTGCTGTCGCTCTCAGTGCCACAGGAGGTGAAAACGATCTCTTCAGGATAGGCGCCCAGCAGGTCGGCCAGTTTGGCCCGGGCTTCCTTGATTTTCATGCCCACGTTGCCGCCAAAGGTGTGCATGCTGGAGGGATTGCCATAGAAATTGGAGAAATAGGGCATCATTTCGTCGACAACTTCAGGCGCCACCTGGGTGGTGGCGTTGTTGTCCATATAGACCGGCTTCATGCGGAGACCTCCTCGACCACCACAGAGGTGGATACCAATTCCTTGAGTTTGGATTCTACATAATCTTTAAGGGTTACCTGGGACATTGCGCAGGTGGCGCAGGTGCCGATCAGTTTGACCAGAACACGGTCGCCGTCCACGTCCACCAGTTGGATGTCGCCGCCGTCCTGCTTTAAAGCCGGTTTGATCTCCCGTTCCAGGGTCTCTTCGATGAGTTTGATTTTCTGGATATTGGTCAGCGCTTTGGGCTTGGGGGGGGCATCGACCTTGGCGCCCGTGGCCTGGGCGATGATCTCCTCGATTTTTTCGTGGCACTTGCCGCATCCCCCTCCGGCCTTGATATAATTGGTGATCTCTTCCACGGTTTTCAGGGAGTGTTCGGTGAGCGCCTTTTCGATTTGTACGTCGGTGACACCGAAACATTCGCAGACCAGGTTGCCCTCGGGTTTCTTTTCGGGTTCTCCCAGGTAGCAGGCGATGGCTTTTTCCAGTGCTTCCTGCCCCATGACCGAACAATGCATCTTTTCTTTGGGAAGCCCGCCCAGAAAATGGGCGATCTCTTCGTTGGTGATTTCCTGGGCCTCCTGCACGGTTTTACCGATCACCATTTCGGTCAAGGCGGATGATGAGGCGATGGCGCTGGCGCAGCCGAAGGTTTGAAATTTGGCGTCCGTGATGCGCTGATTCTCATCGACTTTGATGGTCAGTTTCAGTGCGTCGCCGCAGGCCAGCGATCCGACCTCTCCCACGCCGTCCGGGTTCTCCACCTCTCCGACATTGCGCGGATTGATAAAGTGTTCCTTGACCTTTTCCGTGTATTCCCACATGGCAACTTCCTTTCGGGTTAATCTTTTCGAAGGGCATTTATCTCTGTTTTTACCCCATCTTGCAACCGCTAAAACTATAATCATCAATTTTCATATGGAAAGGTGTTCGGGACCTCCCGTAAACAATTGCGCATCTTCCATTGTTTGAGGTATGATGGTTTATCCACACAGGTTTCGATCTTGGATTCGATTTCCATTCCCGAATCGTTTGGGCATCCCAGGCCGTTGAGTTTCCGGAGGTATGGAACATGATGACGCGCAAAGCCGCTTTTGCCGGCAGTTGGTATCCCAGCACCGCCGAAGCGTGCGAAAATGAAATCATGCGTTTTCTCGCCCAGGGGCCGGAACCGGAAGGAGACGGCCAGAGCTGGATGGGCGGCATCGTACCCCATGCCGGATGGTATTACAGCGGTCAGATCGCCTGCAACGTCATCCATTGGCTCAAGGACGACGCCCCGCCGGATCTGGTGGTGCTTTTCGGGATGCATTTGCATCCGGGATCCGCCAACCACATGATGGGGACCGGCGCCTGGGAAACCCCCTTTGGAGAGTTGCCGGTCGCCGAAGAACTGGCCGACCATTTGAAACAGCGGTTCGTGTTTCAGATCGAGACGCCCCATCGATTTGCCCAGGACAACACCATCGAGCTGCAGTTGCCCTTTGTGAAGCATCTGCTGAATCCAAAGCACATCCTGGCCATCGGCGTTCCTCCCACCAGCGCCTCCCTTGAGATCGGGCGGTCGGTGGCCTTGTGGGCCGGGGAAAAGGGGCTGCGCCTCAAAATTATCGGATCCACCGACCTCACCCATTACGGGCGCAATTACGGCTTTTCCCCCCAAGGTGCGGGTGAAGCGGCCGTGGATTGGGTTCGCAGCGAGAACGACCGGCAACTCGTGGATGCCTTGCTCGCCATGGCGCCGGAGCGCGTCATTGATGAAGGGCGCTCCCGCCAAAATGCCTGCTGTGCCGGCGCAGCGGCGACAGCCGTTTCCGCAGTTCGGGAGATGGGTGCCCAGGAGGCCAGAAAACTGGCATATGCCACCAGCTACGATAAAAGTCCGGGGGACAGTTTCGTGGGCTATGTCGGCGTCGTGTTCCGCTAGTGCTTACAAACGCAGTTCGTGATATGGCATCAGCGTCTTTTTACCCTCCATCGACCGAGCTAGCTAACCACCAGATACCAGAAACCAATAGCTGAACTTCCTGCCATTTTTTGTTTGTTGCGGTTTTCCATGAAAGATTTAACTTAGGTGTGGGATTGGCCGATATTATGCATAGTCCAAAAGCAAAGGACAAACTCGGGTGATGCGTCGAAGGCACAAATGCCGTATTTGCTCTGTAATCAAGTTGGTATGCAAAATCATCGCGATCGGTCCGGGTCAATTTCACAGTGAAAGGTGTCACAAAAATGGCGATCATCAATTATTTAAAAAAGCTTTTGGGTAAGAGCCGGCCAAAGCCGGCCCTGACCTATATTCAGGACGAACCTGCCAAATCCGATCCGGTTTTTGAAAAATCCCAGCCGATCATCAAACACACCCTGCGGGAGATGGAGGGCGAGATCGACCTGAGCCGCCACGCTGATTTGGAGGAATATGCAAAGGATATCAATGTGTCCAGAGAGTCCATCGAGCGCTGGATCTCGTCGGGACTGCTGATGCCCGAAGAGCTGAAAATGGCGGAAAAACTGCTCCAGTTAATGCGCAAGCCGTGAATCATAAATTTGATTTTCCGCGATTTGTTAAAAAATGCTAAAGCGCATGTTCAAAATGCCGATAAACAGAACAGAGGCTTCGCGGGGGAGCCTCTAAAAGATATATTAATTTATATCTTCCTTTAGCCGGCGGGGCGGCATTAGCCGCCCCGTTTTCTTTTTGTCCTTCCGCATTGTCACTCCGATTTCACGCGTCTTATTCACGATCCGCTTCCAAGAGCTGTACCAGCCCTATGGGGAGTTCGCCGGTTTCAAAGGTCCGGGTTTCTCGTTCCCCGGGCATCCGGATGGTCAACGCCGCCGCGTGAAGGCCCAGCCGTGTGAAGCGGTGGTGCTTTTCCAGGTAGCGGCAGGCGCGCAATGATCCGTAGCGTTTATCCCCCACAAGTGGGTGCCCGGCCAGCGCAGCGTGCCTTCGGATCTGGTGGGTTCTTCCGGTCAACGGCCGGCACTCCAGCAGGCTGTAATGCCGGGTCTGCCGCATCAGGCGGTACCGGGTCTTACACGGCTTGCGCGGGCCCCGCCCCGCCGGGTTCTTCCGGCCGGCCGACGATGCGGTAAGCGGCCAGTCCCACCATCGCCAATCGTCCGCCGGCTGGACCGATCCGTGGACCAGGGCCCGGTATACCTTGGTGGCTGCGCCCGTTCTCATCTCGTGCGACAATTGGTCGAAAACGTCCCTTTGGCAACCGAGCAGAATGACACCACTGGTCTCCCTGTCCAGGCGATGGACCGGGTGCAGGCCGTATCGACTGTCGAAGCCAACGGCTGCGGTCAGTTCGGTGTTGGAACGGAGATTTCGTATCAGCAAGGCGCACAGGTCTCCCCCCGGATCGTTGTGAACGCTCATGCCGCTGGGTTTGTCGGCAACCAGCCAACCAGAGCCATGGGCGATCACGCAGTCTTTGCCGAAATCAGAATACCGGTTTGTCATGGCCGCTCCGCGTCTGCAGCGGTATCGTGATCCGCGGGTTTGCCCGCAAGACGGTATGCCAGGTGTTCTCCGGAGCTGTCCTGTACAAAGTCCACGATCTGGTGGGCCAAATCATGTCCCACCCGGGTCTCTTCATCTACGATGATCGTAGCGCCTGCATTCTTGATGGTTTCGAAGTGACGGTGGTACCGGCAGCGCACTGCGATGGGAAGTCGGGGCCTCAGCTCCCGCATGTGGGAGACCATCTGGACCACCGTCGGAGGATCGGGAACGGTCACCACGGCCATGCAGACTTCGCCGAAACCGGCATGCAACAACACCTCCTCGCGGACTGCGTCGCCCAGGTGGAGTTCAATGCCCAGCATCCTGGCTGTGTTCCGGCTTTGGGGGTTGGCGTCAATGACCACAGGGGGCATTTGGTGAGCGAGCAGGTGCCGCACCACCTCCTGCCCGGCGGGGCCCAAACCGACCACAAGGACTTTCCGGGACACGGCAGTCAGGTTCGCGTTTGCCTTGATGGCGCGATCCGATCCGCCTCTGCGCATCCGTTTCATCAACCGGTCCGCCATGGGCAGGGCCTGGGTGACCATGTAGGGAGCGGCAAACATGAGCAGGATGATCACCGAGACCATCAGGTCGAAATGATCGCCGGCCAGGATATCCCCATTCCGGGCGGTGGTGGCCAGAACGAACGAAAATTCGCCCACCTGGGCCAGGCTGATACCGGTGGCCAGCGCCTGGCGAAAGCTCAACCCGAACCACCGTATGATGAAGAAGACGATGCCGGCCTTGAGGATGAAGACGGCCGCTGCCGCCCCGATAATCCAGTGAAGGTGGAGCAGGAACCAGATCGGTTTGGCCAGCATACCCACTGAAGCAAAAAAAAGGGTCACCATGATGGTGCGGGCCACGCCGATATCGGCACGAATCTGGGTGGCGAAGGGGGATTCCCCCAACATCAGGCCCGCAACGAAGGCGCCCAGGGCGGGGGAGAGCCCCATGGCATGGGCACCCCACGAGGCCCCCAGGCCGACGGCCACGGCCAGCAGGGCGGTGAGCTCCCGGTTGGCAAAGACCCCGCGGCTGGCCAGGAGCAGGGGCACCCCTTTGTAAATGATAATGTAGAGGATCAGTCCCAATCCGCCGGCGGACGCCACCACTTTCAGGATGTGGGCAGCGATGCCGCTCTGGGCGGTGGAATCGGCGGAGAAGAGAGAGACCATGATCACCAGCGGGACGATGGCGATGTCCTGAAAGAGCAGAATCGCCAGGCAAGAGCGACCGCGGACGGAATCGATCTCGCTGCGGTCGACCAGAACGCGCATCACCACCGCCGTGGAGCTCAAGGCGACAATCGCGCCGATGGTAACGGCCCGGGGAAGCGGCGTCCAGTACAGCAGCAGCAGGCTGACCACGCCGAGGGTCCCTCCTACCTGAAGGAGGCCGCCGCCGAAGGCGAGGCGTCCCATCTGTTTGAGCCGCTGGAAGGAGAATTCCAGACCGATGGAGAAGAGCAGAAGAGAGACACCCAGTTCGGCCGATTGGTTCACCGCCTCGGCATTGAAGAGCAGCGGGCCGATGATGGTGCCGGTCAGCAAATAGCCCACGATCGGGCTCTGTTTCAAACGCTGGGCCAGGGCGCCGAGCAGAAAGGCGCCGCCCAGCAGCATGACCAGTTCCATCGAGAAGTACCAGACGTCCATGGCCGGCTCCTCTTTTGCCTGTCAGGTGTTGTGTGTCTCGTTCGCGTCGAGTTGAGACGAGCGCCGGGGGGAGCGCGCCGCCGGAGTTTAAAGTTTTAACTCAACATTCGGGTTTCACTCAAATTCAGTCTGGAACGCTGTGTAGGAGCGGCTTTTAGCCGCGAAAAGGGTCCTGACAGGCATTCGGGTCGCGGCTAAAAGCCGCTCCTACATGCAAACCGAAAGTTGAGGTTTTAAGTTTAAAGCTGATGTATGCTACCGGTTATATGGGATAGCATACTATTTCTTCTTTTTCCCTGCCCTGGCGATCTTTGCCCAGGTGTCCCTTAAGGTGACCGTGCGGTTGAAGATCGGTTGCTCCGCCGAACTGTCCTTTGAATCCACGCAAAAGTAGCCGAGGCGTTCGAACTGGTAGAAGTGTTCGGGCGCCGCACCGGCCAGGCTCGGTTCCAGTTTGCAGCCGGTCAGGGTTTCCAGGGAGTCGGGATTGAGGAAATCCTTGAAGGTTTTGCCGTCGACCTTTTCGTCGGGGTTTTCCTTTGTGAAGAGCCGGTCGTAGAGGCGCACCTTGGCGTCCACGGCGTGCTCTGCCGAGACCCAGTGCAGGGTGGCCTTGACCTTGCGGCCGTCCGGGGCATTGCCCCCTTTGGTTTCCGGATCGTAGGTGCAGCGCAGTTCGATGATCTCGCCGGTGGCGGGGTCTTTGATGGCCTCCTTGCAGGTAATGAAATAGGCGTAGCGCAGCCGGACCTCGCGCCCCGGCCCCAGGCGGAAGAATTTTTTGGGCGGATCTTCCATGAAGTCGTCCTGCTCGATGTAAAGCACCCTGGAAAAGGGCACTTTGCGTTTTCCCATGGCGGGATCTTCCGGGTTGTTGACGGCCTCCAGCTCTTCGGTCCGGTCTTCGGGGTAGTTTTCGATCACCACCTTCAACGGCCTCAGCACCCCCATGACCCGGGGGGCGCGTTTGTTGAGATCTTCCCGGATGCTGTACTCCAGCAGTGCGATGTCCACCATGCTGTTGGCTTTGGCCACGCCGATGCGATCGCAGAAATTACGGATGGCCTCGGGCGTATAGCCCCTGCGGCGGAAACCGGAGATGGTGGGCATGCGCGGATCGTTCCACCCCTCCACCAGGCCTTCGTCCACCAGTTGGATGAGTTTGCGCTTGCTCAACACGGTGTAGCTCAGGTTGAGCCGGGCAAACTCGTACTGATGGGGACGGCATTCGGTATGCAGTTGATCCAGCACCCAGTCATACAAGGCGCGGTTGTTTTCGAACTCCAGGGTGCAGATGGAGTGGGTGATGCACTCCAGGGCATCGGAGAGGCAGTGGGTAAAATCGTACATGGGGTAGATGCACCAGGCATCGCCGGTGCGGTGATGGTGCGCCTTGCGGATGCGGTAGAGGGTGGGATCGCGCATCAGCAGATTGGGGTGCCCCATGTCGATTTTGGCGCGCAACACATGGGCGCCGTCTTCGAATTCGCCGTTTCGCATGCGCATGAACAGGTCGAGGTTCTCGTCCGCCGGGCGGTTGCGGTAAGGGCTCTCCTTGCCCGGTTGGGTGAGGGTGCCCCGGTATTGCCGGATCTCATCGGCGCTCAGGCTGTCCACGTATGCCTTGCCGTCTTTGATCAGGGTCACGGCGAAATCAAAGAGCTGCTCGAAGTAGTCGGAAGCGTAAAACAGCCGGTCCTCCCAGTCGAAACCCAGCCAGCGCACATCGGTCTTGATGGACTCCACATACTCCACCTCTTCCTTGGTGGGGTTGGTATCGTCGAATCGCAGGTTGCAGGTGCCGCTGTAGGTCTGTGCCAGTCCGAAGTTGAGGCAGATCGATTTGGCATGGCCGATGTGCAGATAGCCGTTGGGTTCCGGTGGGAAACGGGTGGCCACTTTTCCACCGTGTTTGTTGCTTGCCAGGTCTTCGTCGATGATTGCCCTGATGAAATTGGATGGCACCTGGGTTTCTTGTTCAGCCATGGTCTATCGCCTCCGCAAGGGTGGGGTTTTTATCAACAAATTTAATTTAGTACCCGATGCGTGTCAAACGGGTTCTGCTGTTGTCAATAAAAAAGGAGCCGCCGAGGCGGCTCCTGTGGATGTCTTTTGGCTGAGGGACCAGGATTCGAACCTGGGCTGACGGAGTCAGAGTCCGTAGTCCTACCACTAGACGATCCCCCAGCAATTAGGACACCGGAAACCATAGTGAAGATGCCATTCCAAGTCAAGGGGATTTTGGGGATTTTTGCCCCGGCAAACCCTATCCTTTGCCATAGGGTCCGCGTTGGCGCAGACCTGGGTGGAGGACCCGGTGCGCTTGTTTCGAATGGTTCAAGACGTAATTGCGACTTTGCCACCCATGCAGAATATGAGGGAATAGGCAGGTTGTTCGTCCTTGGGTAAACCAAGGCCCGACGGGTGACAAAGCCGCAAAATCGCAGTCCGATCAGGAAATTTAAACAATAATTCTCACCGCATATCCATTTGCATCGGGATCAAACCCGCTTTAAGGCACCGCCCGGCGCAAACTGAAACTAAAGGGCCATAGCTTCAGCGATTGCGTCACATACATAGTCAATATTGCCAGTGGTGAGTCCCGCGATGTTGATTCTGCCGCCATTTACTACATAAATTGACTTGTTGTGTTTCAGCCATTTCACGACATCATCCGACAATCCGGAGAAGGAGAACATACCGCGTTGGCTCTTGATGTGCGTAAAATTCAAATCCACGCCGCGTTGTGTCAGGCCGTCTACCAATGCGGTTCTCATGTTTACTATCCGCTGGCGCATATCCGACAGTTCCTTCGTCCAGATTTCTGATAGTTGTTTATCCCCGAGAACGGTGGCCGCTACTAAGCCGCCATGTGCCGGGGGATTCGAATAGCAGGTACGGATGACCGTTTTTAAATGGCTCAAAGCCACTTGGGCTTCCATTTCTGTGGGGCTGACGATGGTCAGTGCGCCTGACCTTTCATTGTAAAGTCCAAGGTTTTTGGAAAATGAACTGGCAACAAACAGGTCAATGCCGGCTGCGCTGAAAAGTCCTACCGGATAACGGTCTTGTTCGACACCGCCACCAAATCCCTGGTAGGCGAAATCGATGAACGGAATCCATTTCTTCTCTTTTGCGATATCAACGACAATTTGCCACTGGTCCCTGGACAGATCGACTCCGCTTGGGTTATGGCAACAGGCATGGAGGATAACAATGTCGCCCTTGGGAATTCGCTCCAAACAATCCATGAACCGGTCAAGGTTTATCGCCTTTGTCCCGTGGTCATAATAGGGGTAATCCATAACAGGAAAGCCGGCGGCGCTGAAAATTCCCTTGTGGTTAGCCCATGTGGGTGCGCTGATCCAAGCAGAAGCGCTCGGAAGGAATTTGCGTAAGAGTTCGGCCCCCATCCGAAGGGCACCGGTTCCCCCCGGAGCATGTATGGTTGACGCCCGACTCGATAAAATGACCTCATGCTCGTCTCCAAATAGCAGCGATTGTACACACTTGGCATAGCTGGGATGACCCGATATCGGCAAATAGCTCTTGGAGTTCTCGGTCTCGAGCAGCCGCTTTTCAGCCTGCTTGACCGCTTTCAGAATTGGCGTGCTTCCTTTGTCGTCCTTATAGACGCCAGCTCCAAGATTGACTTTATCCGGATTTGGATCGTTCTTGAACTGTTCTGTCAGGCCAAAAATTGAGTCGGGAATCGCCTCATCAATGTTCTTCCACATGTACTTTTGCTCCTTGTCGGCTTTGGTTTGTAAATCCTGCCCTGCTACTCGCCTGCAGCAGCGGCAAACCTATCATTTTCGATCTGATCTTGTGGGATCACCACCACCCCCCTGGAACTACGTCCGTCGATTTTTAGTATAAAAGAAGAATCGAGTCTTGTATGCTTTATGAACCGTGTCTTGCTAAGAGTGGGCTGCATTCGCAGCCAGTCCCAGCGGAAGGAATCGCGATGGTCGCCCGTTACATTCAAATACGGTATCCCCAAAGATGTCAGGTTGTGAAAAAAGTGAGAACCCTGGGACGGTTCGACATTCAGCTGAGGGCACACCGTTTCAATTATGGCTCCCACACCGCTGATATCCGACCAACTGACGGGAATACCCAGCCAGCGGTCCGCAGATCCCCAACGGCCCGGTCCTATCAGAAGATACTTGCGATCTTGTGAAACCAGATCCTTGTTGAAGCGGCCCACTTGCCTTGCCATCTCCATCGTGAAGGACGCGTCAAAAGATTCCGGATCAACATATACGATGTCCTTGATTTCACAGGTTTCACCGTTTCCCAGGGCCTTTGAGGAAATACAAAAGGCTCGCTTCACATCATCTTCTGCTATTTCTATCTGGGTGTGTTCGTCACGGGAACTCATTGGGCGCATTTGCAAGATGGCAAAATCAGGCTGGCAATTTGCACCCGGGCAAAGGTTGACCGAAAATTCAATTTCTACCGGACACCCCATGGCCTCTTGCCCGATTTCAAGGACATCGATCAGAATCTGTGATAAAGGGAAATCGTCGTACTTAAGAAGATTTGCGAAAGTTAACACTGGTATCCCATGCCCATGTCCCGATGCGCGAATACGGTGCTCTTCAGCCAGGTAAGTTCCACAAAGGGAATGTATGATTGGATTATCGGCTGCTTCAGCGATCTGATGAATCGCCAATGTGCTCTCCTCCTCAATGGTCAACGATATCGATTTGTCTTTCAATCGCAGTGCGTAGAGTTCCCTCTGCACGTTTTTGAGCATGTTGTCGACATCAGTGCTGCGGAAATCCAATTCGGGGTGCCGTGGCGAAAACCGATGAGCCTTCCCTCCCTGCATGACCGTTTTGCCGAGGCCTGCAACGATGAAGGCAATACCATCTTTCGGTTTCATCCTGGAAAACGGATAGTAATTGTACGATTGGGCCACACCGCTAATGGCGGGATAAAAAAGATCTCCATGCGCTTGTCCCATCAACTGCTGCACAATAACCGCCATTTTCTCTTCTTCGGTTCTGTGACCAACACGTTGCGCGAACCGCTTTGGGTTCTGGAAATAAGTGGACGCATATACCAGCTTTACGGCCCGGCATAGCTCTTCCAAACGGTATTGAAAGTCCGGATTGTCATTGGATAGCATATATGTCTTGTATAGACCTGCGTATGCACGATTTTGTGCATCCTCCAGCAAACCTGATGATCGTATCGCCAATGGGTACTTGGTCTTTGAAAGATACAGGCACAGCTTATCCATAATCCATCGGGGCAAAGGGGATCGCATGAATTGTTCCGCTACTTGCGCATCAGTGTGCGATTCTTTGGCAAGATGTTTGAGATTGTTGGCTTCTATGAACTCGTCAAAACCTTCTGTGGTGATGACCAGCGTCTTGGGGATCGAAATGTTCAGTGGTGCGTACTTGTCTAATAGCCCCACATTGTTTGCAAGTAAGCGAGAAACAAATGCAAGCCCACGGGCTTTCCCACCCAGTGACCCTTTGCCGATCTTGTAAAAATCGGCATTCATTTCCATGGTGCTGGGCTCAAAATTTATAACCAATCCTTTCTCGCGCCCGGTCCTGAGTTCCCGGATGAGCTTGAGCAAGTTAAGACGACGGTTGTCAACGGTAGGGAATGTGTTTTGGTCGTTGGGGCGAACCTTGTCAGCCAGTTCGACTTCAGCACGGGCAAAAAACCACCTTGAAAAATCATTGTGGTTGCAATGATATTCAAATGCCGCTGGCGATATATTGGGGATTTGTTGCTCGAGGGTGTGCAAGGTTGTGGCACGCGAGATTTCCCGCCCATCAGGCGTCTTGAAAACAAATGGTCCGAACCCAAGGTGATGAATAAAAAAAGCGTGGATTTTCTCAAGAAGCTCGGGGGAATGCTTGCTGATAAAAGTCGCTGGGATTTCGGCTGCCTGGTTCTCGTTGGATGGTTCTGAACTGACGAGCAACAGGGGAATATCAAAACGTTTTCGACGAATCATTTTGAGAAGGTCAATTCCCGCCCGCCCGCACAGGCGTCCGGATCTTGGATAGCGCACGTCGGAAATGACGCCCAGGATATACGGTTCATACTGTTCATAATGTTCCAGCGCTTCATCGTATGAATTTGCAACAATGATCTTTGGCCGTGCCCGCATGGTCAGCAAACGATGCTCTTCATTCAATCCTTCATCCATTACCGATTGAACCTGCAACACCAGCTCCCGGTATAGGATAGGAAGAAAAGTCGAGATATAGGCCGGAGAATCTTCCACAAGAAGAATGACACGTATTCCAGCATGCGTTGTATCGGCTGGGATATTGTGCCTGTCCTCTACACATTTTATGATCGCCAGTAATAAGTCGGCATTACCAGACCAGCAGAATAGGTGGTCGAATGTTTGCTGTGCCTTCGGAAGAACCTTCTCGTCCTGTAAAGACGCCGCATCATGACATAGCAGGGTTGATGGAATGTCTCTGTACTTTTTTTTCAGAAGGCGGCCAAATTCAAGGACCGTACGATCAACGTTTCCAACGATGGTGATCACCAGGTCAAAGTGTTTATCGGCCAGCGATGAAATGGCGTCATCATGGGATGAAACCCAGTGCAGCCTGGGGGGCCTGCTTAGGTTAAGTCCCTGATATTCATTAATAATCGATTCGGAAAGCCGGCAGTCTTCTTCCATAATCCATGCATCATAGGTGGAAGATACGAGAAGAACCTGTTCGACTTTGTGCAGCATAAGGTCATGAAAAAGTTTGAACCGGGAGTCTGTAGAGCCACAATTATATCGTTTGGTCTTATCCATCCGTGGTCTGTTTGCTCCCTTTTTATTATTATACGATGCCTTGGTCCAGCATGGCATCCGCCACACGTGTAAATCCCGCTATATTTGCGCCGACCATATAGCTGCCGGGGCGGCCATAAAGTTCTGCGGCATCAAGACAGTTTTGGTGAATATTGTACATGATCTGTTTGAGCCGCTGGTCCAGTTCATTGCTGGTCCAGGGAAGGTGCATGCCGTTCTGTGACATTTCGAGGCCTGCGGCAGCGGATCCTCCCGCATTGGTAGCCTTGGCGGGGGCGTAGAGGATATCCGTTCGGGATTGGAGCACTTCGATGGCGCGTGGCGTGCACGGCATATTGGCGCCTTCACAGACCACCTTGGTATTCTGGTTAATCAAGTTATAGGCATCCGGTTGCCGGATGTCATTCTCCATAGCGGCTGGAAAGGCGCAGTCCGCCCAGTGGTTCCACAGGGGATTGGCGCCGCCCGATGTGTCGTTTTCTATGTACTTTGCGGATGTATAACGGTCGGCATACACTTTTATCCTTCCCAATTGATGGAATTTTAAATCCTTAAGGAAGACCAGCTTGTCAGCGTCGATACCTGCGGTGTCATAGATATGTCCATCCGAATCGGACATCGTAAGGACCTTGGCACCGAGCTGTATAAGCTTTTCGGCAATGGCCATTGCCACCTTGCCGGACCCCGATACCAGGCAGGCCTTGCCTTCCAGGGATTGTTTGCGCCTGGACAACATTTCAGCCGCAAAATGGACACAGCCGTAACCGGCCGCCTGCGGGCGCAGCATGCTGCCACCCCATCCCCGGCCCTTTCCGGTCATCGCACAAGTGAATTCATTGGCCAGCTTCTTATACATTCCGAACAGGAATCCAATTTCCCGCGTCCCAACGCCCAGGTCACCGGCCGGAATGTCTGTAGACGGGCCGATATGGCGGAACAGTTCGGCCATGTAGCTATGGCAAAAGCGCATGATTTCCCTGTCGGATTTACCTTTGGGATCGAAATCGGCGCCTCCGGATGCACCTCCCAACGGCATACCGGTTAAGGCGTTTGCAAAGACTTGGTTAAAGGCCAGGAACTTTAAGGTGCCGGGCGTTACCGAAGGATGGAATCGCAGGCCTCCTTTGTAAGGACCAATGGCTGAGTTCATCTCGACCCGGTACCCCCGGTTTACGATAACCCGCCCTGAATCATCGGTCCAAGGGACCCGGAATGTCACCATCCGTTCTGGTTCCAACAGACGCTCGTAAACGGCCATGTTGCGATAGGCGGAATTTTGCTTCAGAACCGGCGAAATGATTTTGTAATGCTGGTCAACAGCCTGTCGGAATTCACGTTCATGTGTGTAAATTTTGAAATTAGGATCAGACATATTTCCAACTGTTACGAGTGTATGGTGTTTACATCAACCGGTGCTTTGGACATGCTTATTACAGGATAGAAAAAAACAGCAGATCCAAGGACGGAAGTAAGGCGGTGCAAAGCCGGAATCAGGGGAGCCTGTATGGAGGGGACATGCCCCCGCTGCTCCCGGCATTTGCGTGGGGCTTAAACGACCCCCTGGTCCACCATGGCATCTGCAACCTTTACAAAGCCGGCAATATTAGCGCCACTGACATAGTTGCCCGGTGTACCGTATTGCTCCGCCGCATCAAGGCAAGTTTTGTGAATGCTTTGCATAATCATTTTTAGACGGTGATCCACTTCTTCCTCAGTCCAGGACAACCGCATGCTGTTCTGGGTCATCTCAAGCCCGGATACGGCGACACCTCCGGCATTGGCCGCCTTGCCAAGCCCATAGAGCACATTGGAATGCAAGAAAATATCGATGCCTTCCGGAACCGTCGGCATGTTAGCCCCTTCCGAGATGGCCATAACGCCGTTGTTGACAAGGTTTCGGGCATCCACCGCATTGATCTCATTTTGGGTGGCAGAGGGAAAAGCACAATCCGCCTTGTGGTTCCACAGGGGATTGTGGTCTGAACGCTCATCCACAGGGGTGTATACAGCACCGGTGTATTTCTCGACATACTGACTGGCACGGCCCCGGTGATAATTTTTTAGCTGCATCAGGTAAGCAAGCTTATCCAGGTTAACGCCTTCTTCATCATAGACGTAGCCGGAGGAGTCTGAGAATGTCACCGGCTTGGCGCCCAGCTCGATCAGTTTTTTCATCGTGAATTGCGCCACATTTCCTGATCCTGATACCAGGCAGGTTTTTCCATCCAGCGTGTCCCCCCTTGTGTCAAGCATCTCGGCGGCAAAATAGACCGCTCCGAACCCTGTGGCTTCAGGCCGTATAAGACTGCCACCCCAGTTCAACCCTTTGCCGGTAAGCACTCCTGTAAACTCGTTGCGAAGCTTTTTGTACATGCCGAACAGATAGCCGATCTCCCGTGCGCCCACTCCGATATCTCCTGCCGGTACATCGGTGTCGGGGCCGATGTGGCGGTAAAGCTCACACATGAAGCTTTGGCAAAAGCGCATGACTTCGGCATCGGACTTTCCTTTAGGGTCAAAGTCCGACCCGCCTTTTCCGCCCCCCATCGGTAACGTGGTCAGGGCATTCTTGAAGACCTGCTCAAATGCCAGGAATTTGAGGATGCTCAAGGTAACCGAGGGGTGGAACCGCAACCCCCCTTTGTAAGGACCGATGGCGCTGTTCATCTCAATCCGGAACCCTCTGTTTACATGCACCTCGCCCTGATCGTCCATCCACGGCACGCGGAACATGATGACCCGCTCGGGTTCCACGATTCTCCGGATTATTTTTTCACTGCGGTATTCCGGGTTTTTTTCCAGCACGGGTGCAATGGACTGCAATACTTCACTAACTGCCTGGTGAAATTCTTTTTCATTTGGGTCACGGTTGGTTACCGCGTCAAAGTCCGACGACATGATGCGCTCCTCCTGAATCAAATTTTCATTTTGGGTAGAAGGGGCCGCTGGCGTCAGCGAGCCCTTCTACCCCTTCGATCGCCGTTGACCGAATAGCCTCTTCGGTCACCTTTGGCCGTATAATTACGCGTTTTCGTCTGCAGTTTTGAGTTGAACCGTACCGTTATCCCATTTTTCCTGATCCAACTCACCCTCTGTTTTTGCTACAATGCAGGTCCCCGCAAGGTCACCGGTGACATTGACTGCCGTGCGCCCCATATCCAGCAATGCATCGATGCCGAAGATCATGGCGTATGCTGCGGCGACGGCGGTGCCGGGTTCCACTTTCAGACCAACGGAATCAAGCACCATCAGCAACATAATGGCACCGGCTCCGGGAACACCGGCAGTTCCAATGGATGCCAGAACGGCAGTGGCAATAACTGTCAATTGTTGACCAAGGGTCAGGGGCATGCCGATGGCAAAACCGACGAAGATTGCACAGACACCTTGGTAAATGGCAGTACCGTCCATGTTGATCGTCGCTCCCAGTGGAAGGGTAAACGAGTATACGCCCTTGGAAACCCCCATTTTATTCTTGGCGACATCCATGCTGACAGGCAATGTGCCGCCGCTGCTGCGGGTGACAAAAGCAGTGATGGTGGCTGAACGCACACGGGATAGAAATTGAAAAAAGTTGATCCGGAAAACCGCCAGCAAGCCACCGTATACAGCCAGTATATGGATGATCATGGCCAGGTAAATGGATACGGTGATGACCCCCAGTGGGCCGAAAGCAGTGGCGCCTTGCTTTCCAAAAACCACTGCGATCAGAGCAAATACACCGATCGGGGCGTATTCCAACACCCAGTTTACAACTTTGTACATTACTTCGGCCCCGCCCTCGAAAAACCGGAATACGGTTTCAGCCGCGTTTTTAATGCGCTCTTCCTTGCTTTCACGCAAGTAGGCGACTCCCATGCCGAACATCAATGATGAGAAGATGATCGGCAAAATTTGTCCATTTGAAATTGCGCTGAACGGGTTTTTGGGAATGATATTGACAAAGGTGCTGATCAGGTCGGGCTTGTTCATTTCCTTTCCGGCGGCATCAGCCAGACCAACCAACTCCATGCCTTGCCCCGGGCTGAACAGGTTTCCGAACAGCAGGCCGAGGGCCACTGCAAATGCAGACGTGAGCATGTAAAAAACCAGGGCTTTGGCGCCGATCTTTCCGAGTCGCGATGGATGGATGCTGGCTGCACCGACAACCAGGGTAAAGACGACCACCGGTACAACGATCATCTTCAACAACCTGACAAAGATATCGCCCAGCGGGCTGACAACTGCAATTTGCGGCCCTATTATAAGGCCAAACGCTGCCCCGAGCCCCAATCCTATCAGGATACGGAGCAAGAGATTGGTTTGGAAATACCAGCTCAAAATGCCATTCTTTTTCCCTTTTGCCGTTGTGTTCATTTTACTTCCTCCTTCTCAGTGGGGATTAATAAGTCCAATATGTGATTGAAGTGCGCTCCAAATGTTGATGTGCATCTGCTCGGTTTGATGATGGAGAGCACATGCCGATCCTGGCAATTGAAGCGCAGCAGGACTTCTGTCAGGCTGCCGCGAGAGGGTTGTTCGGAATAAGCCGCTCTGGCGTGATCAGTTGTTCCAGTTCATCCTCGGTGAGAAACCCTTGTTCCACAACGAGCTCGGCAAGGGTTCGCTCGCTTTTAAGGGCTTCCTTTACGATTTGTGAAGACGCCTCATACCCGATCACCGGCACCAGGGCAGTCGCTACGCCAAGGCTGTTTTCGACGATCCGTTTGCAATGCGCCTCATTGGCTGTAATGCCGACGATGCATTTCAGCCCCAATGTATTGACTGCGCGGGAAAGCATGTCAGCGGATTCCAACAAGTTGAAAGCAATCAGGGGTTCCATTGCGTTCAGTTCAAGTTGGCCGTTTTCGGATGCCATGGTTATGGCCACGTCGTTGCCCGTAACCTTGTATGCCACTTGGTTAACCACTTCCGGGATGACCGGATTCACCTTTCCGGGCATTATGGAAGAGCCGGGTTGCATTTTGGGAAGGTTTATTTCATTGAGCCCGGCGACGGGGCCGGAAGAAAGCAGGCGCAAATCGTTACAAATTTTTGAAAGCTTGATGGCAACCCGTTTCAGCACGCCCGATACCTGGATATAGGCCCCAGTGTCCCAAGTCGCCTCCACCAGGTTTGGCGAAGTAACCAGGGGTAGCTTGGTCACTTCGCATAATTTTTGTGCTACCAGCGGGGCGTATCCTTCTGGTGCATTCAAACCGGTGCCGATAGCGGTGGCCCCCAAGTTTATCTCCTGCATCAGGGCACGGGTTTCACCAAGCCGAAGGATGTCTTCAGAGATGGTGACAGCATAGGCCGCGAATTCCATTCCCAACGTCATGGGAACAGCGTCCTGGAGCTGGGTCCGACCCATTTTTAAGATATTCGCAAAAGCCCTGCCCTTTTGGGAAAATGTCTTTTTCAAGGTCTCCAGGTTGTTGATCAGCCCGGTTAGTTTATGGTGCACAGCGATTCTTAGGGCTGTGGGGTAGACATCATTGGTGGACTGAGAGCAGTTGATGTGGTTATTGGGATGGATAATATCGTAAGCGCCTTTTTCATGCCCCATAATCTCGAGGGCTCGATTGGCGATCACCTCGTTGGCATTCATGTTCGTTGAGGTACCGGCTCCTCCTTGGATAACATCAACGACGAACTGGTCGTGGAGGCCGTCTCCAAGAATGTCATCACATGCTGCAAGGATTGCTTGTGAAATACCGTGCGGGAGCAGGCCTAATTCGTGGTTGGCTTGGCATGCCGCTTTTTTCACTGCCGCCAACGCCCGAATCAGTTCCGGGTAAGTGTTTATTGCCGTTCCGGTTATGAAAAAGTTCTCCACCGCTCTTAAGGTTTGAATGCCGTAGTAGCAGGAATTGTCAATTTCTTTGGATCCGAGAAAATCGTGCTCAGTACGTGTTCCAGGCTGCATGGTAGTTATCTCCTAAAATTATTACTTTCTATCCAAGCAGAGCAAAACGGATGCCAAACAAGAAGAAGTCTTTCAACCTACTGTAGACACGAGGCATCTAATTAACGAAGATTTTAAAAGGAATGGTCAAACAGATATAACCACAAGCAGACATGCAGGTGCGATGCGATAAATATCTAAATAATAACGTTTAGATAGGTGGTTTTTGGATAGGGAATAGCCGGCTGGAAAGTTATAAGGGTTTTGGCCCCATTTTCTTCAAGCGTTTGCTCAATGCCGGTTGCGAAATGCCGATGAGTCTGGCTGCGATGGATTGGTTGCCCTGGGAACGGCGCATAGCCTCGACCGCGAGCAGGTCAGCCACTTTTCGCAGTTTAGGCAGCGGTGCATTGGAATCGAAGACTTCATGCTCCGGCATTTCTTTTTTCGATGATGGGCGCTGAAGGTGTGCCAGGTCGATAGCGCGCTTGAAGGTTTCCATGGATAGGACCTTGTGTTTATGGACACTGACAGCGTCGAATATGATCGCTTCCAATTCACGCACGTTTCCCGGGAAATCATAGTTCATCAGCAGGATTTGCAATTCTTTGGGCACTGTTGGTGTTTTCTTTTTTAATTGTTTGGCTGATTTTTCCAGGAAATGGTACAGGAGCAGCGGTATGTCTTCCTTGCGTTCGCGAAGCGGGGGTATGCGTATTTGGTGGGTGCAAACCCTGTAGTAAAGGTCATTCCGGAATTGACCGGATGCTTGCTTTTCAGCAAGGTCTTGATTTGTCGCAACGATGACGCGGGCGCTCATCAGGTTTGGACGGTCGCTGCCGATCGGATAGTATTTGCCGTCTTGCAACAAGCGCAATAATTTCAACTGGGACTGGAGGCTTAGGTCTCCGATCTCATCCAGGAATAAGGTCCCGTCCGCCGCTTTTTCGACTAACCCCGGCCGGTCCTTTTCCGCGCCGGTAAAGGCACCCCTTGTATGCCCGAAAAGGGTGTCGGCAAATATATTGTCATCAAGCCCTGCCGTATTCAAGGAGACGAGCGGACCAGTTAGCTTACTGAGCTTATGGATTGCCTTGGCGATCAATTCCTTGCCGACACCACTTTCGCCGGTGATCAATACCGGATGGTGGGTAGTGGCGACGGATTCGGCGTACTGGAAAATGGAGCGCATTTGTTTTGTGGATGCGATTATATCTGAAAAAGCTTCAGGGTGTTCGAGTTTATCATGAAAAAAGCGCTCACGGAGGTCGTTATTTTCATCCCGCAGCTCTATGATCTTAATCGCCCGCATGATACCCTGGACGATGCGGTCCTCTTCTTCTGTCTTGACATAATAGTCAAAAGCCCCGCTCTTGATGCATTCGACTGCGGTGTCGATTTGGTTCAATCCACTGATGATGATGACCACCACTTCCGGATATTGTGTGTTGATCATTTCCATCAGATCCTGGCCCGACAGGTGAGGCATGGTCAGATCCAGGAGGACTAATTTTATATTTTTCTGAGACAAACGATCCATTACCTCCCGGCTGTCTTGGCAACATTCCAGGTTGGTAATGCCGGCAGAGCGCTCAAGCAAGAGTCTGAAACTTCTCAAGAATGCCGGTTCATCGTCAACCAGCAGGACTCCAAAGTCAGGATACTGGGCAGAGCGTTTCATACAGGCGTTTTCCTTCCTAAAGGGATTTTCATGATCGCTGTTGTCCCTTCGCCTTCAGCAGATCGGAATGAGAGGGTGCCGCCATGTTCTTGCACAATTGTCGAAGAGACTGCCAGTCCAAGCCCTGTTCCACCACATTCTCGCTTTGTCGTGAAAAAAGGATCGAACACATGCGAGATATGCTCTTCTGCTATCCCTGCACCCTCATCTGATACGACGATCGTGATTTCTTTCCTGTGCGGCGAAAAACCACTTTTTATCGCTATTGCTTGCTCTTTATCCGTCAGCGCCTGGCAAGAGTTCATAATCAAGTTAACCACTACCTGTTCAATGCGTTGAACGTTTGCTCTGATCTTTGGAAGTCTTGGAGCAAGTCTTGCCTCAAAGCTATTGGTTGACTTCTGAATGGTGCTTTCCATCAAACGGACGGAAGTCTTGATAACCTCATTCAAGTCCACGTCATCAGTGAAATCAGAATCCCCTTGTCGTGCAAAATCCTTCAAGTCTTCAACGATACGACGAATCTTGCGCGCCGCGGTTCGTGTATCGTTCATTATCAATGGAATCTCTTTGCGAAGGCGCGAGTATTCCAAGCCGCCTATTTTGAAATTACCATTGTGCTCATGGTAGGCATCCAGGATATTACGGCTATCTTTTAGAATGTCCGCTATCAATGAAAGATTCATCAAAACAGAACTATTCGGGTTGTTGATCTCGTGGGCGACACCGGACACGAGGGTCCCGAGTGAGGCAAGTTTATCCGCCTGCAGGAGCTGGTCTTGCTGCGATTGAATCTCCTTTGTACGGCGGGCGACTTGCCGCTTCAAACTTCGGTTCCATATCATGATTGTACCCATGAAGCCCAGTAGCGGTACACCCGCCAGAAGGCCAAGCTTAATGACATTGGCCCATGGAAAACCGGGTGACTCGTAGATCCCAAGCCATCGGTCATAGATCTCCTGGTGCCGGCCTGTGTTTTTCAATATGGCCAGGCCTTCGCTGAATACAGCGAGCATCTCCCCGCTGTCCTTGTTGGCGGCATAGCAGTACGGCATTCCGGCAATTGGTTTCGAAACCTGTACAATATTGGTGAGTTTCAATTCCTTTCCGGTATAAAGGCCTGGCAGGTTGGCCACCAGAGCATAATCGGATTTGCCGGAGGAAAGGTTCCTAAGCGCGTTAACATGTGTGTCGGTTAAGGTAAGGTTTGCATCAATTCCCTTGGCCAACAGGTAATCGTGCATGATCCCGTTTTTTTGGACAATCAGCTCCTTTCCGCTTAGTTCTTCGATTAAGTGGATGGACGGCGATCCTTTGCGTGCAAATATGGATTGGTTGATGAAGGTATGGGGTGGGGAAAAATCAAAGTGTTTGCTACGTTCTTTTGAAGCGACCATACCCTGAAGGACATCAACTTCACCATTTTCCAAGGCCTTGCGTATCAGGCTCCATTCATCAAGCCGGATTTGAATTTCGATTCCCATTACGTCAGCGATCGCCCTGGTCAGCTCGACATTGTAGCCGGTTGGATTGCCATCGGCGTCCATGAATTCATATGGAGGATAATCATAGTCACCGCCTACGAGTATCACCGCCGACCGCTTGTTGGGGTTCGCTTCTGAGGCGGCTGCCGAAGAAGCTTGAACCGTGAGCAGAAACAATAGCGTCCAGACCCATATTTTGTTCAATCTTACCATGTCAATCCATGATATTGGGATTTTGTATTTGCATCAATATCAGTATTTACAGCCTTGACACTAATATATATTGGCTGTTTTCCAAGCGACAGCGGCTTAGGCCAAGAAACAATTGCCTGCTGTTATCATCATTCTATAATCATGGACGCCTTTTTAACAAAGCTCCGGGGGAAATTGATACCGATTTTTTCCGCAATCTTTCTATTTAGCAGCAAATTCCCTTTTGAATAACCAATTACGGAATAATCGGCCATCCACTCCATAACGCATCCGGTTGTGATTTTAGTGTTTGATTCAGCGATATTCCTCGCTGTATCATTGTCCCATCCAGCGATACCCGAATTATTTCCAAGTATTAGTACATTCACCTGTGATTGCATTTCAATAAACGATTTTTGCCATTCTTCAAAAGTGCCGACATAGCGCTCGATGACTTCCTCGCGAACCCCTCTACGAAGCCATTGGGCATCCTTGTGGGATGAAGTGGTGTCGGCTGCCAGAAAGCCTATCCTGTCCATGCGGGAAAAAAATTTGATCGCATAGGCGAGCTTACTGACGTGTGCGAACTCAACGACACCAGCAGAACTCAAACCCCAATTGTCCAAGATCCCCTGGTACGCTTGTTCCTTCTTGAAGTTTTCCAGGGCAGCCGCAACCCGTGCGACCACCTGGTCCGATGTGCCTAAGCTTGCCGCAAGGTAATACCCACCCGAAAGTTCGTTCAATGGATAAACCTTTCTCAGTAAACCTGCCGGGTTATCATGTCCTTGCTGCTTTGCAACGTAATATGCCACCGCATCAGGCATTGGCCAGACATCGATTTGGTTGGAGATCAATTTTTTCAGGTTCTTGTTCTGTGGATCTTTGCCTCCGATCCGCTTGAAGTCGGATAGCTGGAACCCTTTTCCCAATAAGTATTGTTCCCTCGCATCATCCTTCACAACACCGATCCGGTATTTTTTCAAGTCTTCTAACTTATTAACCCGGATATCCTTTCTGGATGCGAGTCCGAATACCGAGTAGGTGGTCGGTGTCAGGATGCCTACCCATTTAAACAAATTTTCGCGATTGGGCCTTCTGCTGATTGAATAAATCAGGGCGTTCTCTTTTTGCTGGACCTGTCCATATGCTTGCTCCCAGGGCAAGCTCACAAACTTTGCTTTGAAACCGGCATCAGACAAGACGCGCTGTACGACCTCTGTCGAAACCCCGGAGATCTTGCCCTCTTGAGAGAAGTTAAAAGGTGGGAATTCCTCAGTGTAGATTGTCAACTGCTGGGCGAATGCAAGTTGTGCGATGGATGCTGACAACAGGATGAACAAGGAAACGATTGCGATTTTTTTCATTTCGAAAACCCCCTGACATTTGAACTGTAAGTTAAACCTTCGATTTTACGGGCAATCAGATCTCCATCATGCTTTGCATCGTCTTTGCGACCCGCTATCCCAGTGCGGGGGTTGGGGTAGGGTCAACGGGACCGATTGCATGATGGCCTTCTCCTTTTTCTTTGCCTCCGGAATATAGAAAAAGCAAAACAGGTGCCATTAACATAAAAAGCGGCAAGACATTGTTATTTAAAAGAATATAGTTATTTTGGCTGGAAATTGAAAACAGCCAAAAGGGTATAACCATTCCTTGGCAAAATAGCAGGTGTGGCTATACATAGGATGTAATAACAGTGTGTTATTGAGATATAACGCTGGGAATAGGCGATAAGAAAGTTATAGGTGTTGGCGATGCCATAAGCATTCGCGTGTAGAACCTGAGCAAGGCGAAGTTCCTTACGTGTATATTGCATAAAATTCCATGCAATCTCAAATGACGTGTGTGAAAAAAACCTTCACAATTGGATTTACGGCTTCCAAAAACTCCCATAATTGCAGCGTTTCAATATCCCGTCAGAATATCTCTTCTAAAGGTCTGATATGAGGTGTCGATACCTAGGTTCGCAGGTGCCGACTGAGCAGAGCTTCCACCTGGTTCCTCAATCACGTCCACTCTACAAGATCTCCATATCTCGCTAATCCTACAATGTTGACACGTAGCTGGAAAGACGAATGAAATTTCTGAAGTTTAAATAAATTAATGATGTAATGGGCACCAAAAATATGGTCGAAAAAAGAATAAGCAGGCGCATTGCCCTATCGCCGAGCGATGGCGTCTACTGTATCGTGGTCAGGGCGAAAGCAGCGGATAAAACCATTACACTGGCGGCGAATGACTTTAGCGAATCGGGATTCAGATTGGCTATTGTTCAAAATATGATAGACGACTTCTATGAGGGCGAAAAGCTTTTTATGAACGCCATTACCGGCTCTCGAAATATTACTTTTAAGGATCCGGTGGAGCTGAGAGTCAAATGGCAATCACATGACCATAGCACAAATTTTGGGTATATAGGGTGTGAGATCTTTAATATTACCGCCAGGTCCAGAAGCCAGTTTTTTGATTTTATCAAAGCAGAAGAAAAATTCAGGGGCCTTAATGGCCGAAAACGGATACCCACAGGGTCGCCGCAACGGGTTGATGCCGTTCAAGAAGCAAGAAACTTGCAGACGCGTCAACAGCGAGGCTGTTTGAAAGCAGTTGCGATTTTTGGGGGTCCGCGACCCGATGGGAATACGGCCAGAATCACGGGTTGGGTGGAAGAGGCGATGGTGACTTTGGGGCACGAAGTCGAGCGAATCAACCTGTTTTCTAAAACGGTTAACGGCTGTCTGGGATGCCTTAAATGCAAGAACAATCCAGCCGAACCGGGATGCGTTCAGAAGGATGAGGTCGCGGTTGTTATCCAAAAAATGATGGCAAGCGACGTCGCCATATTTGCTTCCCCCCTTTACCATTGGGGCTTCAGCGCCCAAATGAAAGCATTGGTTGATCGGTGCCATAGCCTGCATCGTGGAATATACGGCTCACCAGGGCATACATCCTTCATCGAGGGCCAGCGTCAGGCGTTGATCGCCACGACGGATGGATCCTTCGTAGACAATGCCGAGCAGATTCTGACGACGTTTCACAGATTGTTGTGCAGCAATAAGGCACATTCCGCAGGAGAGCTGGTTGTATGCAATTGCTCCACACCGGATGCACTCGGCGACGATATCAAAGATCAGGCGGGCAGGTTTGCGCATCAACTCTGCGCCTCAATCAAAGCACCATATTCGATCTTAATACCTGGGCGGCGTCTGCCCCTGACGCTAAACACTTTTTTTTAGCGTAAAATTACACTGCGGTTCTCTATATTGCTCAAGTTGGAGGCCTTTCATAGTACGCGTAATCGATGCCTTCTCAATTACGAGGGACAAAACCGATTCCGAGTGCGTGTACGAAAACCGGATGGCTGGCATCGGCTTGAGCTTTCTGGATAACCGGAAATTACAATTGAAAGAACACGGCGGTTTTTGGGTGATTAACCCGATATCCGGATTTCACCTGACGCACCGCTGAAGGAGAATTGGGCTGGAGTTTTGCACCACGCGGGCATCGAATTTCAGGTTGGGTTTTGGGCTTCGCCAGGTTCAGCCGAACCCCCAACCGTAAACAAGAAACCGACAACCAAAAACCAAATACCGTTCTATCGTGCCGCGGCCACCCTATTTTCGATGAACTGAATCGCCTTTTCCAGCCTCGAAATCACCCGCCCTTTTCCAAGAACAGCCATGATTTCGAAGATGCCCGGGCTGACGCTGGTGCCGGTGAGGGCCACCCTGACCGGCTGGGCGATCTTGCCCAGCTTGATGTCAAATTCCTCCAGCAGGTTTGTGAAAAGTACTTCCAGGCTTTTTTCACCGTAGTCTTCCATTTCCCCCAGGCGTTTGGTCAGTGCCGTGAGCGGTTCTAATACGTTCCCTTTGAGAAACTTCTTCGCCGCTTTTTCATCAAAGGCTTCGATGTCGGTGTAGTAAAAGTGGGCCTGGTCGGCCATCTCCTGCAGGGTTTTGCTGCGGGGTTGCAGGGTGGGAATGATCTGGCGCAGGTAGTCGTCGTCCGATGCGTTCCAGCCTTTGGCGCTGAGAAACGGCAGCAACTGCGGCGCGAGCTCCTTGGGTTCTGCGGCCTGGATGTGGTCGGCGTTGAGGGCCTGGAGTTTGACCGCGTCGAAACTGCCCGCGGATTTGCCTACCCGGTCAAGGGTGAAGTTGGCGATCAGTTCATCGCGTGTGAAAAATTCCTGGTCTCCCAACGACCAGCCCAGCCGGGCCAGAAAATTGACAAAGGCATCGGCCAGCATCCCCATGTCGCGATAGGCGGTGACTGAGGTGGCGCCGTGGCGTTTGCTCAGGCGGGTGCGATCGTCGCCCAGCACCATGGGCACGTGGGCGAATAACGGCAGCTCCGCCCCCAGCGCCCTATATAATAGGATCTGTTTGGGGGTGTTCATCACATGATCGTCGCCCCGGATGATGGTGTTGATCTGCATGTCGATGTCATCCACCACCACCGCAAAATTATAGGTGGGGGTGCCGTCGCTGCGGCAGATCACGAAGTCGTCCAGCTCATCGTTTTGAAAGACGATGGGGCCCTTGACCTTGTCGTCGATGGTGGTGGTGCCGTCATAAATGGTTTTGAAACGGATCACGGCGTTGGGTTCGGGGCCAAGCCCCCTTTCCCGGCAGGTGCCGTCGTAGCGCGGCTTGCGTCCTTCGGTCTTGGCTTTGTCCCGCATGGCTTCAATCTCATCAGGGGTACAGGTGCAATAATAGGCATGACCTTCGTCAATCAGCTTTTGAAGGTAGCGGCGATAGATTTCACTGCGCTCGCTCTGGTAATAGGGGCCTTCGTCCCAGTCGATGTTCAACCATTCGAGGGCTTCGAAGATGGCCTGGACCGATGCTTCGGTGGATCTGGCCTTGTCGGTATCTTCAATCCGCAATATGAACCGGCCGTTGGTGTGACGGGCGTAAAGCCAGTTGAACAATGCGGTGCGCGCGCCGCCCACGTGAAGATAGCCGGAGGGACTGGGGGCGAATCGGGTACGAACGGTTTCCATGAGCTTCCTTCCTGAATTCCTATAGGTGGTTTACTTTGGATGATATTTTATAAATATAAATCATGATATCTGTCGGTTATGGATTTACTCGTTGGTCGGCAATGAGCAAATAGCGGCTAGTCAAATCCACATTGGCCGGGATTTCATCCGGGAAAGCGCCTTTAATCGCATGCTCCGCCGGGCGGTTCAATTTAAGGGCGTCCAAGCATGCTGAACCGGGTATGGTGATAATTTTTATCATAATCATAGACAGATAGATTGTTATACCGTTTTTTTGCCAAAGAGCACTCCAATAGCATATCGGCCGTGCCGGAACAAGACTTTCCAAGGGGAGGGTTTTATAAAAGTCCTTGACAATCCTTTTTAATTTATTTACTAGATGCCTCGTTCCATGGCTGGGCAGATTCAAGATTCAATAATTAATAAATACAGTTAGTTAGGAGATTACTCATGGCGGTACCCAAGCATAAGACATCCAAGTCAAAACGCGATAAACGTCGTACCCATAAGAAGATCGACGGCCTGAACCTTTCGACCTGCCCTGAATGCGGCGAGGCTGTCGAACCCCATCATGCCTGCGCAAGCTGCGGTTCTTACAAAGGACGCACCGTCGTAGATAAGGATGAGGATTAGTTTCCCGGCCTGCCGGCCGGCGGGAGTGCCCGCCGCCCTTCCATGGCCGCGTTCGACCATCGGGCTATCCATAGACCGGTCGCGTTAAACAATCCCCAAATAATCTGGAAAAGCCACAACCGTAAGTGGTGTATGTTCACATCAACCGGACAAAGGACGCATTTTGATGAACGAAATCGAATTGAGAGGCTTGGACGACGAAAGCCGCCAGATGGTGGTGGAGACGGTGCGTCAGCTTTCCAAAAAACTGCTGACCAAGGAGAAGGTGCTGGAATGGGACAAGCACGAAATCTTTCCTGAAGAGGCGGTCCGCGAGATGTTGGGCCCCGAGATAGGGCTGCAATTGTTGTTTATTCCGGAAGCTTACGGCGGCATGGACGGCGGCGCCCGGGACTGCTGCGCCGTTACGCGCGAGATGGCCAAAATCTGTCTTGGCGTGGGAACCGCGTTTTTTGCCATCCAATTGGGGTCGGATCCGATCCTGGTAGGCGCCACCGAGGAACAGAAACAAAAGTGGCTCGGCCGCATCGCCGAAGGCGATACACTGGTGGCCTATGCCGTGACAGAGCCTGAGGCCGGCAGCAACCTGGCGGCGTTAAAAACCAAGGCCGACCCGGTCGCCGATGAGAGCGGCAACGTCACCGGGTACAAGATCACCGGCAGCAAACAGTTTATCTCCACCGGCGGTTATGCCGACATCGTCACCGTTCTGGCCAATACACCGGAAGGCCCTTCCTTTTTCGTCGTGGAAAAGGGCATGGATGGCTTCACCCAGCACAAAGGCGAGGAAAAGCACGGCATCCGGGCTTCCAATACCTCCCCGCTGACCCTGGACGAGGTCTTTGTTCCCATAGAGAACCTCATCGGCGGCGAGCCAGGCAAAGGCCTCAAGCAAGCCAACCAGGTCTTTGGCTACACGCGCCTGATGGTGGCCTCCATGGGGCTGGGCGGCGGAGAAGCCGCTCTTGAAATCGCCATTCCCTATGCAAAGGAACGCATCCAGTTTGGAACCCCTCTTTCCGAAAAACAGGGTTACACCCATAAACTGATCGTTCCCAATGCTGTCCGCCTGGCTGCGGCTGCCGCTTACATCGACGAAGTGGCGGTGATGCTGGACGGCACGGCCCATGACCTTCAGGTGGAAGGGGCGATCGCCAAGTACTTTGCCACCGAAGCCGCAGATAAAACCGCCAACGACTGCATCCAGGCCCTGGGGGGTTACGGCTATATCTGTGAGTTCGGGGTGGAGAAGGTCAAGCGCGACGTCAAGATCACCTGCATCTACGAAGGAACCAGCGAGATTCAGCAGAGCATTATTTCCACCTTCCGCTGGAAAACCACCCGCAAGACCAAGGGCGAGTTTTATGGCAAGATCGCTGAAGAGATGGCCGCCCTGGACGGGGAGGTCAACGATGCAGGCTGTAAATATTTCGGATTGGCGGCCAAGGCATTGAACCAGACCATCGATTTTGCCCACAACAACCGGCTGACACGCCAGCAGGCGGTGATGTTTGACCTGGCCGATATGATGACCTGGGTCGAAGTGGGGGCCGCGATAGGCCGCAAAGCCGCCAATCTTCAAAAAGCCGGTGACGCCGATGCGGAAAAGACAAAAGCGATGGCGCGGGTCTTTGCCGGCGAAGTGGCCCAGGTCGCAGGCGAGAACGCCCTGCGCCTGGTTTCCGGCACCGGTGCGGCCGATCAGGATGCTGTTGACCGGTTCCTCGCAGAAATCGGGTATCAGGAGTTGCTGGGCGCCCGGCGTAACTGGGTGGCGGACATGGACCAGGTGGCGGATATCATTTTTGAACGATAGGGGAGACGCAGATGGCTGACAATAACGAACGTGTGGTAGTGGTTACCGGCGGTTCGCGGGGCATCGGTCGCGCAATCTGTCTTGCCATGGCCGAGCCGGGAACCCGTATTTTCTTCAATTACTTCTCACCGGCCAATCCCGAAGCCGAGGAGGCTGCGGCGGCCGAAACCATCGAAATGGTGAAGGCGGCCGGGGGCGAAGCAGCGGGCATTTGCGCCAATGTGGCGGTTGCCGAAGAGGTGGGCCGGTTCTTCGATCAGATCATGGAGGCCTGCGGACGCATCGATGTGCTGGTGAACAACGCCGGCATTACCCGTGACAACCTGCTGGTGCGCATGAAAGAGGAGGAGTGGGACGCGGTGATGAGCGTCAACCTCAAAGGACCCTACCTGTGCAGCCAGATCGCGGCCAAGATCATGATGAAGCAACGGGCGGGCCGCATCATCAACATCGCATCTGTGGTCGGCGTGATCGGCAATTTCGGCCAGGCCAACTACGTGACCTCCAAGGCCGGCATAATCGGTTTGACCAAGACAGCGGCCAAAGAGCTGGCGCCGCGCGGGGTTACGGTTAATGCCGTAGCGCCCGGTTTCATTGAAACCGATATGACAGCCGTGCTTCCGGAAAAAGCGCGCAACGCCATGCTGGCCATGATTCCCCTGAATCGACCGGGGCAGCCCGAAGATGTGGCCGATGCCGTGGCCTTTCTGGCCTCGGACAAAGCGTCCTATCTGACCGGGCAGGTGCTGCATGTCAGCGGCGGTATGTATATGTAATGGTTTTTTCGCCGGATGCGTTGCATCCGGCTTTATTCCTAACGCATAAGAAACGGATTTGCTTAGGTAGGACCGGCAGCGGCCGGACGCCCCATCCGCCCGACGGGCGGAGGGTAGACCCAATTGGAAAGGAGATTTGAATGTCAGTTGAAGACAAAGTAAAAAAGATTATTGCGGAGAAATTGAGCGTTGATTTGGAAGAAGTTGTGCCGGATGCGTCATTCGTGGACGATCTCGGAGCAGATTCCCTGGACCTGGTAGAGTTGATCATGTCCATGGAAGAAGAGTTTGATATCGACATTTCCGATGAAGACGCCGAAAAACTGGTTTGTGTAAAGGATGCCATAGAGTACATCAACGCCAACTAGAATTCGTTAGATGAACCAATACATTCTGACGGAATACGGCCGCCGGCATTCGATCCGGTGCTGAATCTTGGGGCCGGGGTTCCGGGCAGAAAATACCCGAGCGCGGTCCTCAGGAAAATCCGTAGTGTAACACCGCTGCGGGGTTTCCGTCGGTACAGTCGGGTGGTGTTCTCCGTGCAAGGAGGTTTTGTTTGGAAAAACGGGTAGTCATAACAGGTATAGGGCTGATCACCCCGTTGGGTATCGGGGTGGATGAGTCCTGGGCAGGCGTCATTGCCGGCAAATCAGGCGTGGGCGAAATCACGCGCTTCAATGCATCCATATATGGAACGCGCATCGCCGCTGAAGTCAAGGGTTTCCAGGCGGAAGACTTCATGGCCAAGAAAGAGGCCAAACGCATGGAGACCTTTATCGCCTATGCCGTAGCCGCCACACGCATGGCCGTAGACGATTCAGGGTATATCATCGATGACGACAATGCGCACCGCATCGGCGTTTTGACCGGCTGCGGGCTTGGCGGGTTGAACATGTTGGAAATTACCGCCAACACAGTGGATACCAAAGGCCCCAAACGGGTAAGCCCCTTCTTCATCCCCATGCTCATCGGGAACATGGCTCCGGGAATGATCTCCATTATCTTTGGCGCCAAGGGGCCCAACTCTTCGGTCGCTACGGCCTGTGCCGCAGGTTCCCATGCCGTCGGCGACGCGTATGAATTGATCAAATACGGACGGGTCGACGCCATGATTACCGGTGGTGTCGAGTCGGTGATCACCCGGACGTGCATCGCCGGTTTCGGGGCCATGAAGGCGCTCTCCACCCGTAACGATGATCCGGACCATGCATCGCGGCCTTTTGATCGCGATCGTGACGGATTCGTGGTGGGTGAAGGGGCCGGGATGATGATCCTCGAGTCTCTGGAGCACGCCCAGGCGCGCGGTGCAAAGATTTACGCCGAAGTTATCGGGTACGGCATGAGCGGTGACGGATACCACATCACCTCGCCGCCGCCGGATGGTGAAGGCGCGGCGCGCTGCATGCAGTCGGCCCTGGACAATGCCGGCATCACGCCGGACCAGATCGATTATATTAACGCCCACGGTACCTCCACACCATTAAATGACCTGTATGAAACGCGGGCCATCAAAAAGACGTTTGGAGATGCGGCATACAAGGTGGCGGTGAGTTCCACCAAATCCATGACCGGTCACCTTCTCGGTGGCGCCGGAGGCGTTGAAACCATTTTTACCGCGCTGTCCATCCAGAACGATATTATGCCGCCCACCATCAATTTCGAAAATCCGGGCAAAGAGTGTGATTTGGACTATGTGCCCAACCAGGCGCGCAAAAAGGAAGTTACTTACGCCATGAGCAATTCGTTCGGCTTTGGCGGCACCAATGCATCCCTGATTCTGAAAAAGTTCACCCCTTGATGCCCCGGGTGTGCGGTATTGCGCAACGATCCGCATCTGTATCAAAAGCCATTGGCACCACATGTATGGGGCCAATGGCTTTTTTCATACCCTATGATGGGGCTGGGCGCCGCGCAGCTTGAGGTTTTTTCTTGCGGTATGCCGCTGATAAAGATATGAAAAACTGTCACGGCAGACGGATTTGAAATAATGAAAACAGGCAATGGGCATAGGACCCAACCCAAGGGGGCGCGATGAGTGGCTTGAGTATCATTATCGGTTGTGATCACGGCGCATATCAGCTGAAGGATATCCTCAAAAACCAGCTGGTCAAAGACGGTATCAAGGTTGAGGATGTGGGTGTCTTCGGCCCCGAGTCGGTGGATTATCCCACTATCGGCATGCAGGTGGCATCGGAGGTCTCCAAGGGAAACCATCCCCGAGGCATACTCTTGTGCGGATCAGGCCTGGGCATGTCCATGGTCGCCAACCGTTATCCCCACGTGCGGGCGGCATTGTGCAACGATCTGTTTTCAGCCAAGTTGAGCCGGGAGCACAACGACGCCAATATTCTGGTGATGGGCGGGCGAATCGTCGGCGATGTCCTGGCGCTGGAGATCTTGAAAACCTGGCTCGAGACACCCTATGAGGGGGCGCGGCACCAGAAGCGCCTGGATCTTTTCGATGCCATAGCGTTTTGAATAATTTAATTTAAACGAGGTAAACAGTTTGGACAGAGAGATCATCGAGAAAGTCGATCCGGAAATCGGCCGTGTGCTGGATAGCGAGTTGTCCCGGCAGAGCAGTCATTTGGAATTGATCGCGTCGGAAAACATTGCCAGCAGGGCCGTAATGGCCGTTCAGGGCAGCGTCCTGACCAACAAATATGCCGAAGGGTATCCGGACAAACGGTACTACGGCGGTTGTGAATTTGTGGACGTGGCCGAGAGCCTTGCCATTGAACGGGCGAAAAAGCTCTTTGGCGCCGAATATGTCAATGTCCAACCGCATTCAGGCTCCCAAGCCAACATGGCGACCTACTTTGCGCTACTCGACCCGGGTGACACCGTGCTGGGGATGGACTTGGCCCACGGCGGCCATCTGACCCACGGCGCCAAAGCGAGCTTTTCAGGCCAATTCTATAATTTCGTCCACTACGGTGTGGGCGAACAGACCGGCACCATCGATTATCAAAAGGTTCGCGAGCTGGCCCGCCGGCACAAACCCCGGATGATCGTGGCCGGCGCAAGCGCCTACCCCCGGATTATCAATTTCGATGCGTTTGCCGAGATTGCCGCTGAGGTCAACGCCTATTTCATGGTGGACATGGCCCATATCGCCGGACTGGTCGCCGTCGGCTTGCACCCTTCTCCCGTCGGCATGGCCGATGTGGTGACCACCACCACCCACAAGACACTGCGGGGGCCGCGAGGCGGCTTGATTCTGGCAAAGGGCGAGTGCGCCGACAAACTGCGCAGCGAAGTGTTCCCCGGAATTCAGGGCGGACCACTCATGCACGTGATCGCGGCAAAGGCGGTGGCCTTCAAGGAGGCGCTCCATCCGGAGTTCAAGGCGTACCAGCAGCAAGTGCTGATCAATGCCCAGACCCTGGCCGGCGTGCTGCAATCTTCGGGGTTGCCGCTGGTCTCCGGGGGAACGGACAATCACCTGATGCTGGCCGACCTGACCACGTGGGAGATTACCGGCAAGGAAGCCGAAGCGGCATTGGGAAAGGCCGGCATCACCGTCAACAAAAACGCCGTGCCGTTCGACAGGCGCGGACCGTTTATCACCAGCGGCGTGCGCATCGGTACCCCCTATGTGACCTCCCGCGGGATGGTTGAAAAAGAGATGGAGGCGATCGGTGCCATGATCATCGAGGTGCTGCGGCACCCTGAGGATGCGGATGTGCTTTCCCGCACCAAAGATCGCGTTGCCGCCCTGTGCAATGATTTCCCGCTCTACCCATAGTAAAGGCCAAGGGACGCTATGAAATCGGATGTTCACAACCGCCCTTCATGGGATACCTACTTCATGGACATTACCTGTCTGGTGGCCAAGCGGTCCACCTGCACCCGCCGGGCGGTGGGCGCCGTCATTGTCAAGGACCGGCGACTGCTGGCCACCGGATACAACGGCGCTCCCAGCCAGGTGCGCCATTGCGCCGAGGTGGGGTGTCTGAGGGCGCAAATGGAGGTGCCTTCAGGAGAGCGCCATGAATTGTGCAGGGGAATTCATGCCGAACAAAACGCCATCATCCAGGCCGCCTACCATGGGGTTTCCATTAAAGGCGCCACCCTGTTCTGCACCAATCAGCCCTGTTCAATTTGTGCCAAAATGATCATCAACGCCGGCATTTCCCGGATCGTGTATCAAGCTGGTTATGCTGATCCGTTAGCCATAGAGATGTTGAACGAAGCCGAGGTGGAACTCATTCACTTGGAAAGCAGCCAGGGGGAGGTGTGCTCATGAAGTGTCCGTTTTGTGGAGAGCTAGACAACAAGGTCATCGATTCGCGGGTCAGCAAAGACGGCAGCGTCATCCGCCGGCGCAGGGAATGCATCGACTGCAATCGAAGGTTTACCACCTATGAGCACATCGAAGAGATTCCCATCATGATCATTAAAAAGGATGGCCGCCGGGAGGTGTTCAGCCGCGAGAAGGTGCGTTCGGGCATGCAGCGGGCTTGCCAGAAACTGGACATCAGCACCAATATCATCGAGGATTTCATCGAAGATTTGGAACGCGACCTGCGCGAAACCGGAGAGAAGGAGCTCCCTTCACGCGTGGTGGGAGAAAAGGTCATGGCCAAGCTGCACACCCTGAGCGATATCGCCTATGTCCGTTTCGCCTCGGTTTACCGGGAATTCAAGGATGTGAACGATTTTGTTTCCGAACTTAAAACCCTTCTCAGCGAACGCTAGGTTGACGGGGCCGGAGGACGCCATCGCCTGCGTTGCCGGAGGTTCGCAGTAGTTGGACTACGGCTTCACCTCCGGACGCCTTGACGATGACGCCCTCCGGCCCCGTCAACAAGTTGATATTGTATCATTCTAGTGCGTAATGAAATGTTTGCATTACATCGGAGTCAACGACCACCCGCAAAGCGGGTGGCTTGGATTTCCGGCCATAGGCCGGAAAAACAAAAGCACGCAGTGCTTTAATCGTTGCAGTTGTAACCGGGTGCAAAGCACCCGGTTTGAAAACAACTAATCAGACGGATAGATGGACGACGAAAAATATATGCGCATGGCCCTGGGACTGGCCGTCAAAGGAGCGGGGTATGTTTCCCCCAACCCCATGGTCGGTGCGGTGGTGGTCAAGGACGATAGGGTAGTGGGCAGCGGCTACCACCAGGCCCTGGGCGGTCCCCACGCCGAAGTCAACGCCATCGATGACGCCGGTGAACGGGCCCGGGGCGCAACCATCTATGTGACCCTCGAACCGTGCAACCACCACGGACGTACGCCGCCCTGCACCGAAAAGATCCTCGCCGCCGGTATCCGGCGCGTTGTGGTGGCCATGGCTGATCCAAACCCCCATGTGGCAGGGGGCGGAAACGAATTCTTAAAATCCCGCGGTCTGGATGTTACCTGCGGTATCTGCGAATCGGATGCCGTTGCGCTGAACGAAAGCTTCATCAAGTACACGCGCACCCGGGAACCATTTGTGGTGCTGAAGATGGCCGCCACCCTGGATGGGCGCATTGCGACGCGCACCGGCGATGCCAGGTGGGTGACCGGCCCCAAGGCCCGCGCTTTTGTTCACCAATTGCGTCACAGCATGGATGCCATTCTGGTCGGCGGCGGGACGGTGCAGGCCGATGACCCCGAGCTGACCACCCGGCTGGAGCATGGCGGCGGTGTCGATCCGATTCGCGTGATTCTGGACACCCGGCTGGCCATCTCACCCGACGCGCGACTGCTCAACATGTCGTCAACGGCCGAGACGATCATCGCCTGCGGGCCCCGGGCGCCTGAAGCGCCGCGGGCGCGTCTGAAAGAAAAAGGGGCTTACCTGTTAGAGCTTCCCCTGTCGGAAGGCCGCCTCGATCTCAAGGCGCTCATGACCGCGCTGGGGGAGCGGGACATCACCAGCCTGCTGATCGAAGGCGGCGCCCAGGTGGCCGGTGCCGCGCTCAAGGCGGGGGTAGTGGACAAGGTGCACTTTTTCTATGCGCCTAAAATTATGGGCGGTGGCGACGGCATCCCCATGTGCAACGGAAAAGGACCGGAAAAAATGAGCGAATGCCTGCCGCTCAGCCGCATGACCGTCAACCAGGTGGGTGAGGATATCCTGGTTACCGGGTATCTTGATTAATTTAAATGGACCGCGGGGTTTCCTGCCCGGCAGATCGTGTTTAGATTATTGCCTTTGCCGGTGCGCGGTTGGATACAAATGGATGCTGGGCCAATTTCAACCCAGACACTTAACAGACAACGGGTGGATATGTTTACGGGCATCATAGAAGGTTTGGGAACGCTGAAAACCATTAAGCCCAGCGGCGGCGCCATGCAGTTGGTGGTGGAAGCCGACTTCGAGCTGGAAGGCGCCAAACTGGGGGACAGCATCGCAGTCAACGGCGCATGCCTGACCGTGACGCACCTGCAAGGGCGCCGGTTCCATGTGGATGTGTCGCCGGAGACGGTGGCCAAGACCACCTTCAAGGGCGCCCAGATCGGGGAGCGGGTGAACCTGGAGCGAGCGCTCCGGCTTTCCGATCGCCTGGACGGGCATCTGGTGTCCGGACACGTGGATGGCATCGGCCGCCTCTCAGGCCGCAAGAATCTGGCCAATGCCATTGTACTGACATTTGACGTGGCGCCCGAGCTGGGGCATTACATGATTCAAAAAGGTTCGGTGGCCATCGACGGCGTCAGCCTGACCATCAATGATTGCGGTCAGACAAATTTTCAGGTAAGCATAATCCCCCACACCGCCGAAATCACCACCGTGGGAACGAAAGCAGTGGGCGCGGCGGTGAACATTGAAACCGATATGATCGGAAAATATGTGGAGCGTTTCGTATCCGGCGGCGGCAAAGCGGGGCGCCCGACCGGCCGGAGCGGTGTCGATATGAACCTGTTGGCCCGTAGCGGATTTCTCGAATGAGCCGGCATGCGAGTACCGCACGATGCGTCTGCTACATCGGCAGCCCCGAAAGGACGGTACGCGTACTCGCAAAGGCACAAAATGTTCGACCGTGATGGTAAGCGTCCTCTTGCTCGTATCGTTTCTATGCTGGTAAAGATGTCAGCGGCACCGATGCGGGGGTGCGCAAGGAACGATTACGTGTACGAGTACGCGTACGAATAATTCGTAAGCAAGTCGCCAACCAACAGCTGGCGATGGGGGCATCACCGATGCCATGCACAAGGAGTGAGAATAGCAAGATGCCAAGAATAACCGTAGAAGAAGCCATTGATCAAATTCGCCAAGGCAAAATGGTGATCCTGGTTGATGATGAGGACCGGGAGAATGAAGGCGATCTGACCATGGCTGCCGAAAAAGTAACTCCTGAAGCCATCAATTTCATGGCAAAATACGGCCGGGGGCTGATCTGCCTGTCACTGACCAGCGAGCATTGCGAGCGCCTCGAACTGCCTTCGATGGTCAAAGACAACACATCACCTTTTCAGACCGGATTTACGATCTCCATCGAAGCCAAGAGCGGCGTTACCACCGGGATCTCGGCGGCCGATCGGGCCACCACGATCCTGACGGCTGTGGCGGACGATGCCAAGGCCGCCGACCTGGTGCGCCCGGGACACATTTTCCCGCTCAGGGCCAGGAACGGCGGCGTGATGGTCCGCGTTGGGCAGACCGAAGGTTCGGTGGATCTGGCTCGAATGGCCGGATTGAAACCGGCCGGCGTGATCTGTGAAATCATGGATGACGACGGCACCATGGCGCGCATGCCGTCGTTGCAGAAGTTCAGCGAGGAGCACGGCATCGGCATTGTAACCATTGCAGACCTGGTCGAATACCGCATGCGCACGGAGCTCTTTGTGCACCGCGCCGCCGAGACCCTCATTCCCACGGAACACGGCGGCGAGTTCGACATGATCGCCTATGAAAACGATGTGGACGATCTGCTGCATATCGCCATGGTCAAGGGAGAGATCGATCCGGAGGTACCGGTTCTGGTCAGGGTGCATTCCGAGTGCATGACCGGTGATATCTTCGGCTCGATGCGGTGCGATTGCGGGAATCAGCTCCACCAGGCCATGGCCACCATCGCCGGAGAGGGCAGCGGTGTGATCATCTACCTGCGCCAGGAAGGACGCGGAATCGGTTTGGTCAACAAGCTCAAGGCCTACGAGCTGCAGCAGAAAAAAGGACTGGATACGGTTGAGGCCAATCGCCAGCTCGGCTTCAAGGACGATTTGCGCGACTACGGGATCGGTGCGCAGATGTTGCGAGACATCGGGGTGCGCAAGATGCGCCTGCTCACCAACAATCCGAAGAAGATGGTGGGGCTGGAGGGATACGGCTTGAGCATCACCGAGCAGATTCCCATTGAAGTGGAAGCCAATGAGTACAACCGGTGTTACCTGGAGTGCAAGAAACTGAAAATGGGACATATACTACAGTTGGACGAGCAGGAGAGCTGATTACCTGAGTTTAAAGATTAAAGTTTAAAATGAGGAATTCCGCCGATCTGTATGATGGTGGCAAATATCAAGCTGAACATGTGCTCGTTCGCATCGGTTCTGGCTCCGTAAAAAATAGACAGAATACATTGACTTTATTCTTTAAACTTTAGACTGGTTTTGATTGTCACAAACAGACGCATAAATACTCGGAGGTAGCGTGATGCCGAAAGTGGTGGAAGCCAATCTGGTGGCCAAGGGGAAGAAATTCGCCATCGTGGTGAGCCGGTTCAATGATTTTATTACGGACAAGCTGGTGGGCGGAGCGGTGGATGCCCTGGTAAGAAGCGGTACGCTGGATAAGGACATCGACGTGGTCAAAGTGCCCGGGGCGTTTGAAATCCCGCTGGTGGCCCAGAAATTGGCGACCCTCAAGAAACATGATGCCGTGATCTGTCTGGGTGCCGTGATTCGCGGCGCCACTCCCCATTTCGACTATGTGAGCGCCGAGGTCTCCAAAGGCATCGCGGCCGCCAGCATGGAGACCGGCATGCCGATCATCTTCGGCGTCGTCACCACCGACACCCTGGAGCAAGCCATTGAGCGGGCAGGCAGCAAAGCCGGAAACAAGGGCTGGGATGCTGCCCTGGCAGCCGTGGAAATGGCCAATCTGATGGGGACGGTTGAAAAGATTTAAATATGGGAACCCGTCGTCACGCGCGAGAACTGGCCATGCAGGCCCTGTTCTCCATGGATATGAGTTGTGTCTTTTCACAGGAAGCACTGGCGGATTACCGCCGATGCTTTCCCCCCAGCGAGCGGGTCATGCCTTTTTTCAATCGGCTGACCGGTGGTGTGCTGCAGTGCATTGGTGATATCGATCGGGTCATCGAGCGCTACTCCAGCAACTGGAAGGTGCGCCGCATGGCATGTGTGGATCGCAATGTATTGCGTCTGGCCGTCTTCGAACTGCTCTATTGCGAGGATATTCCCACCAAGGTGTCGATCAACGAGGCCATCGACATTGCCAAGAAGTTCGGCGCCTCCGAGTCGGGCGGATTTATCAATGGCATTCTCGACAGCATCCGGACAGCCCTGGAGAAGAACGAATTGAAACCGATTCCGCTGCCCCCGCCGGCAGGCGATGGATCGACTTGACGGAAAGGATAGATGATGATTATTCGCCCCATGCCTGTTGGTCCGTTGCAAGCCAATTGTTTTATCGTGGGATGTGAGAGAACCCGCAAAGCCGCCATCGTCGATCCGGGTGGAGACGCCGATCGACTGCTGGCGGCATTGGAGCAGGAAAATCTCGAACTCGGCGTGATCGTCAATACCCATGGTCACTTCGACCATGTGGGGGGCAACAAGGCCGTCAAGGAGGCCACAGGGGCCGATCTGATGATCCACAAACAGGATGCGCCCATGCTCGCGCATCTGACCCAGGCGGCTGCGGCATGGGGAATGCGGGCCGAAGAATCCCCGGCGCCCGACCGTTTGCTGGAAGATGGGGATCGCATCGACTTCGGAGACCTTCATTTCGAGGTGATCCACACCCCGGGCCATTCCCCGGGAGGCATCTGCCTGCATGTGGAAGCGGAACAGGCGCTTTTTGTGGGCGACACATTGTTTGCGGGCTCCATCGGCCGCACCGACCTGCCCGGCGGGGATTACGACACCCTCATCCGGAGCATTCAAACCCGTCTGTTTGTCCTGCCGGAGGAGACCACCGTCTATAACGGCCATATGGAAACCACAACCATCGGACGGGAAAAGCGGTATAATCCGTTTTGCAGAATGGCCTGATCTGTTTCGGATTGCCTGCATTGCCCCACATGTCAATTGTAATTAGACGTCAAATTCAGTATAACCCCGGTTTATGACGTGGAAAATCAATCGCCATAGAACCCGACGGATTCAGATGGGCGCCGTTCCCATCGGCGACGGTGCGCCGATTACCGTGCAGTCCATGACCAACACACCGACCCAGGATGTGGCGGCGACTGTGGCGCAGATCCACCGGCTTGAGGCCGCTGGGTGCGAGATCGTGCGGGTGGCCGTACCCGACCTGGAGTCGGCCGAGGCGATTTCCGATATTAAATCTCAGATTGCCATCCCCTTGATTGCCGACATTCATTTTGACCATCGGCTCGCCATTGCCGCCGCACAAAACGGTGCAGACGGACTGCGCATCAACCCGGGGAATATCGGTGGCCGAGACAAGGTCGAGCGGGTGGTCCATGCCGCCAAAGAGCGGGAGATGCCCATCCGCATCGGCGTCAACGCCGGCTCCCTTGAAAAAGACCTGCTCAAACGTTACAACGGCGCCACCGCCCAGGCCATGGTCGAGAGCGCCATGCGCCATGTGGCCCTGCTGGAAGCTTGCCATTTCGATCATATCAAGATCTCCCTCAAAGCGTCCGATGTGCCGCGCACCGTCGAGGCGTATCGTCTCCTGGCGGCCGAGACCGATTATCCGCTGCATCTCGGGGTGACCGAAGCCGGGTCGCTGTATGCCGGTTCGGTCAAGTCGGCCCTGGGCATCGGCATGTTGCTGGCCGAAGGTATCGGCGACACCTTGCGGGTATCGCTCACCCGTGATCCGGTGGAAGAAGTCAGGGTGGGTTTTGAGATATTGAAGGCCCTGGGCATCCGGCAGCACGGACCGGAGATCATCTCCTGCCCTACCTGCGGCCGCTGTGGCTATGACCTTTTTAACGTGGCCGAGCGGATCGAAAAGGCGCTGCTCACCCGCAGCACCCCGGTGAAGGTCGCCATCATGGGGTGTGCGGTCAACGGTCCCGGTGAGGCCAAGGAGGCGGATATCGGCGTGGCCGGAGGTAAGGGCATCGGCATTATCTTCCGGAAAGGAAAAGTGGTCCGGAAAGTTCCCCAGGATGGACTGGTGGAGGCCCTTTTGAAAGAGATCGACGCATGGGAACTGGCGCACAAGCCAAAGACTTGAATTTGATGCGATAAGGTCGACGGATGCTGGATTTGTTCGACCCTGTCGAACGTCGACACCGTGAGCATTGGAAAATTGGATTGAAAGGTATGGACAGATGGCCAAAAAAGTAAAAACAGCGATATCCCCCACCCGCGAGGAGGACTATCCCGAGTGGTATCAGCAAATCGTCAAAGCCTCAGATCTGGCTGAGCGCTCGACGGTACGCGGATGCATGGTGATCAAGCCGTGGGGCTATGCCCTGTGGGAAAATATACAGCGTGAGATGGACGACATGTTCAAATCCACCGGGGTCAAAAATGCATACTTCCCACTTTTTATTCCATTGAGCTTTCTGGAGAAGGAAGCCGAACATGTGGAGGGCTTCGCCAAGGAATGCGCCGTGGTGACCCATCATCGACTTGAGCAGGGCCCCAAAGGCGGTCTGGTCCCCGGCGGCAGACTGACCGAGCCCCTGGTGGTGCGCCCCACTTCAGAAACCATCATTGGGGAGTCGTTTTCCCGCTGGGTGAAAAGCTATCGCGACCTGCCGCTGCTGATCAACCAATGGGCCAATGTGGTGCGCTGGGAAATGCGCACCCGCATCTTCCTGCGGACCAGCGAATTCCTGTGGCAGGAGGGGCACACCGTCCACTCCAGTGCCCAGGAGGCCAAAGAGCGCACCCGCATGATGCTGGATGTCTATGCCCGCATGGCCGAAGACTATCTGGCCATGCCGGTGATCAAAGGCAGCAAGTCGGCGGCTGAGCGCTTTCCGGGGGCCGTGGATACCCAATGCATCGAGGCCATGATGCAGGACCGTAAAGCACTGCAGGCCGGAACCTCCCACTTTTTGGGGCAAAACTTTGCAAAAGCCTCCGGCATCCAGTATCAAACCGCTGAGGAAACCGAAGACTACGCCTGGACGACCTCCTGGGGCACGTCCACCCGGCTGATCGGCGGTTTGATCATGACCCACGGGGATGACGACGGACTGGCCGTTCC
Source organism: Desulfobacteraceae bacterium (assembly GCA_050302315.1). Taxonomy (GTDB): domain Bacteria; phylum Desulfobacterota; class Desulfobacteria; order Desulfobacterales; family Desulfosarcinaceae; genus JARRKU01. Next base: position 52,450 of record JBNLAV010000021.1, on the reverse strand, counting down.
CCCGAAAATAGCCCCTACCCACGTGGCCATTCTACCCATCGCACACAAACCGGACGACCGTCAGAAGATCATGGCGTATTGCGACCAGTTGGCCCGGGAGCTGCAAAACCAGCGTTACCACCATAGGGCGCTGGTGGTGGAAATCGATGACCGCGATATCGGCGGGGCAAGGGGATGGGAGTGGATCAAAAAGGGCGTCCCTTTGAGATTGGAAATCGGACCGAGAGACATGGCCAATGATGCGGTTTTCATTGGCCGCAGGGATAAAGGGCACAAAGAAAAAACATCCATGCCGAAAGCGCAGTTTATTGCCCAGGTCGGTTCGATGCTGGACGATATTCAGGCCAACCTGTTCGACCGTGCTAAAGCGTTTCGGCAGGCGCATACCCGCCAGATCGACGACATGGCGTCTTTTACCGCGTTTTTTACCCCCCAAAACAGCGACAAACCGGAGATTCACGGTGGCTTTGCGCTCTCCCATTGGTGCGGTTCCGGCGATTGCGAACAAAAAATCAAAGAGGATTTAACAGTCACCATCCGATGCCTGCCATATGATATGCAGGGCGAAAAGGGACAGTGTATCTGCTGCGGCGCGCCCAGCGACCAGCGCGTTGTATTTGCAAAGGCTTACTAAGGGCGTTATTCTATAGTCTCTGGAAGGTGAAGGATGCGCCGGTATGAAAGATCCTTTTCATGCTCGCGCCGTCCGGTAGTGCCATCGTCTGATGACCTTGTCGGATATATGGTGAAAGGTCGTATCGTTTTGATGAGTGAGACTTCAGGCATATATGATTCGGATTAACGACATCATCGATCGGATTTATGATTACAATCCGGAAGCGGATCTGGGGCTTATCGATCGTGCCTATATCTTCTCGGCAAAGGTGCATGACGGACAGATGCGGCTTTCAGGTGAGCCCTATCTTTCCCACCCCCTGGAAGTCGCCGGTATTCTGGCGGAGATGCGGCTCGATGCCGTAAGTGTCGCCGCTGGGCTGCTTCACGATGTGGTCGAAGACACCCATGCCACAGAAGAAGAGGTGGGGGGGATGTTCGGCCCTGAAGTTATGCGCATCGTATCCGGAGTGACCAAGCTGAGCACCCTGCCGTTCCCCAGCGCCCGCGCACGCCAGGCGGAGAGTATTCGCAAGATGCTGCTCGCCATGGCGGACGATATTCGGGTGATCCTGATCAAGCTGGCGGATCGGGTCCACAACATGCGCACCCTGCAATATCATAAAAATTCTGAAAAACAGCGCAAGATCGCAAAAGAGACCCTCGATATATATGCACCGCTCGCCGCTCGCCTGGGTATCTACTGGGTGAAAAACGAGCTGGAAAACATCGCCTTCGAATACATCAAACCGGAAGAATTTCAACGTATCAAGCAGCTGGTGGCCAAGGACAGGGAAGAGCGGGAAAACTACATCGATACGGTCAAGGCATTTATCAAACTCAAGATGGATGAGAACAATCTGCCCAGTGAAGTATTGGGCCGATACAAGCACTATTACTCCATTTATCAAAAGATGGTGCAGCAAAATCTGACCTTTGATGAAGTATACGACATCATCGCCTTTCGCATCATCCTGGATACCGTACCGCAGTGTTACGAAGCACTGGGGTTGCTGCACTCCCTGTGGAAGCCCATTGCCAAGAAGTTCAAGGACTACATCGGCATGCCCAAGCCCAACATGTACCAGTCCCTGCATACCACGGTGATCGGGCCCTACGGCGAGCGTATCGAAATCCAGATTCGCACCCATGAGATGGACCGTGTGGCAAAATCGGGTATTGCCGCCCACTGGAGCTATAAAGAGGGCAGGAGCGTAGACGCCAAAGCGGCGGAGACTTTCTCGTGGGTCCAGCAACTGGTGGAAAACCAGGCCAACATAAACGACCCCAACGAGTTTCTGGAAAACGTCCGCATCGATCTGTTTCCCGATGAAATATATGTCTTCACCCCCCAGGGGGATATTAAATCACTGCCCAAGGGGGCGACGCCGGTGGACTTTGCCTACCAGATTCACACCGAGGTGGGGCAGCAGTGTGTTGGCGCAAAAGTGGACGGCCGCATGGTGCCGCTCAAATACCAGCTCCAGACCGGAGAAAGGGTGGAGGTGATCACCCAGAAGGGACACCAGCCCAGCAAAGACTGGTTGAACTTCGTCAAAACGGTCAAAGCCCGGTCCCGGATACGGCAGTGGATCAAGACCCAGGAAAAAGAGCGCAGTCTGCAACTGGGGCGTGAGATGTGCGAAAAGGCTTTTCGCAAATACAAGCTCAACTTCAAGCAACTGGCCAGATCCGAAGAGATGCAGAAGGTGGTGGAGAGTTTTGGTTTCAAGTCCCTGGACGATCTGATCATTTCGGTTGGTTATGGCAAGATCACCCCATTGCAGGTGGTCCGGAAGGTCGCTCCCAAAACCGAGGAGGAGCACCTGCCCGGAACGGTTGCCGGCAAGACAGAGGCCGCCCAGAAAAAGAAAATCGGCGGTGGTGTGATTGTCAAAGGTGTTGAGGATATCCTGGTTCGGTTCGGCAAATGCTGCCAGCCCGTGCCCGGGGACGCCATCATCGGGTTCATCACCCGTGGGTTCGGTGTCACGGTGCACCGGGCCAATTGTGCCAACGTGGCCAAGACCAATCCCGAACGCCTGATCGAAGTGGAATGGGCGAAAAAGACCGCTGAGACCTTTCCCGTCAAGATTGTGGTGCGGGCGTTGGACCGCATGGGTTTGCTGGCCGATGTGGCGGCCAGTATCAGCAAATGCGGCGCCAACATTCTTACGGCAAGATCCGAAACCAACAGCGATCGGGTGGTGTCCAGTTATTTCACATTAGCCGTGGAAAATACGGAGCAACTGGAACTGGTCCTGTCGGGCCTGAAAAGTGTGAAGCATGTACGGGAAGTGCATCGGAAGGGCTAACGTTAAGGGGCTTTTACCACTCGACCCGATTTGATGCATGAGGTGCAGACCACCATTTTTTGAGTGCGCCCGTTCTGCATGGCCCTGACACTCTGCAGGTTGGGATTGAACCGGCGTTTGTTAACATTGTGGGCGTGGCTGACATTGTTGCCCACCATCGGTTTCTTGCCACATATATCGCATACCTTTGCCATTATCTCGCTCCGCTTGACGTTAAATTCACCCGGTGTGCTCCCGGCACGTTCCTCGGGTTTTCGTCCAAAAAGTGATCGCGCCTGGGCGCGAATCGAAAATAGGCTTTTTATCCCGTTTTGGGCTTGGTGTAAAGAATTTTCTGAGTCGTGCCGATCAATTGTCCTTATCGGAATTTGACCGATCCCGGTTAATTATCGGAATCCGACTTCTCTTTGGCCGCCTGCAGGGCGACGATGGCTTCACACTGCGCAATATAGCGCAGGGCTTGATGGTGTACCCCCACATCCGGGTACTCGGTCACCACCGCCATGAACCGTCCCAGGGCCGCTTTGTAGTGCTTGGACTTGAAATAGAATTGGCCGACGTAGAACTCGTGCTCGGCCAGGCTCTGGATGCACCTGGTGATATGGGTTCGTGACCGTAAGGCATGGGGATCATTCGGATATTGGCGGTTCAAGCGTTGAAAGACATCCAATGCCTTATGGGCCGGCGTCTGATCCCGGTCGATGGAGTCGATCTGTTCGTAGTAGCATCTTCCGATCTGGTAGATCACATAGGGGGTGGCTTCATTGCGGGGATGCAACTGTTCGAACTCTTCATACGCTTGTATCGCTTCCGCGTAATTCTTGAGATGGTAGTAGGCGTCCGCGATTTTCAGCTCCGCTAGAATGGCGTATTTGCTGAATGGGTACCAATCTTTGAGTTGTTCGAAGTTTTTGATAGCGGACGTGTAATTGCCCCGATCATATGCGTCGATACCGTCCTGCACGAGGTCATACGCCGGCTTTTCAAGATTATCCTTGCCGAATCCCAGCCATGAGCAACCGGAACAGAGCGATATCGCAATGAGAACAAAAACGAACAGGCGAATCTTCATGGTATCCCATCCACAGCGACAACTTTGCATCAAAGAGATGTCTCCGCACAATTACGCATTGGACATGTTGTCCTGCATTGAATTTAGATCATGGTTTTGATGGTGTCTTCCAACTTGGATTTGGCCACCATACCGGTAATCTGATCGACAACCTTGCCCTCTTTGAAGAAAATAAGGGTTGGGATGGCTTTGATGCCGAATTTGCCGGGTGTCACAGGGTTGTCATCCACATTGCATTTGGTGAATTTTACCTGATCGCCATAGGTTCCATTGAGCTCTTCGATGACCGGACCGATGGCTTTGCACGGTCCACACCAGGGTGCCCAGAAGTCTACGACCGCTGGTTTTTCAGATTGTACGATTTCAGCTTCGAAGCTGCTATCATCGATGTCCATAATTCCCTGTGCCATATTGTTGATTCCTTTCTAAGGGGCGATTGAATAGTTCGCCCAAAATAATATGTACCCCCGCGGTTGTCAACCAATGGGTACCGGGGCTTGGTAATAACTGGTTACGGGCAATTGGTTTCCGGTTTCTGGCTTTTCGCCGGCGTTGCGTAGCAACAAGCGGCCATGCGCCATTGACCCCAGACAGGAGATAGCCCACCCTGTCTTCCCAAAACCTATCGGCCTTCGGCCACCGGCAACAAGTTGCCGGTGCTACCCGCGGTCTATGGATGTGGCGCATCATACCGTGATAGGAGTAGTGTTCATCACAGGCCGTGAACTTCAAACCAGAAACCAATGCAAATTAATCCGATTGGGTGAAGGTGTTGCTCCATCCACACGCCTGGCGGTAGAGCTCCGGAAGTTTTTTATCAGGGATGTGCATGACCTGGCTGATTTTCTGCATTTGTTCCCACTGGGCTTTTTCGTAGGTTTCGACCAGAAAGAGGTAGCCCGACAATCGGCCCTTGCGTTGGATCAGGGCGGTTTTGATGTCATTATCAAGGGGCAGTTCCTTCATCACCTTGACCATGGGTTGATCCAGGATGGCGTCGAGCAGGGAGAACATTCCCAAGGTGAAGAGTTCGGCCGTTTTGACCCGCTCTTTCACAATTCCTCCGATCAGCTCGCAGAATTTGCCGCGTATGCATGCCATGCGAATCAGTTCGCCCGGCTTGCCTTTGACCAGATTGGACATGGCCACCAGGGATACGAACCGGCGTATTTCAGCTTCACCCATGTAGACCAGTGCTTGTTGGATGGACGAGATGCGTTGTGCTTTTGCAAAAAATGCGGAGTTGATGTAGCGCAGAAGTTTGTAGGACAGACTGACATCGGGGATGATCAGGTTTTCCAGTTTCTGGATGTCGAATTCGGGCTGGTTAACTTCGGCCATGATTTGGAGCAGGGCCAACTGGGAACCGGGAATCTCCTTGCCCGTGATCAACTCCGGCTTGCAGAAAAAGAATCCCTGGAAAAGGTCGAAGCCCATATCGATGGCTTGTTTGAATTCATCGTAAGTTTCGACTTTTTCGGCCAGCAGGACGATCTGGTCCTTGCGTTCGATCTGTCGCAGGTAGGACTGGATCTCTTCCATGGAAGAGAGCCGGAAATCAAATTTAATGATCTGCGCCAGGTCGATCAGCGGTTTCAATTCCGGAGAATAGGTGAAATCATCCAAAGCAAAGCGATAGCCTTTTCTGGCCATTTCGTTGCAGGCGGCGACCAGTTCGGTCGTTGGGTTGACATTTTCCAGGATTTCGATGACGGTTGTATCGCTGGGCAGCAGCAGTGGGTATTTTTGAACCAGCAGGCTCTCGGTAAAATTGATGAAGGATTTTTTACTGCCCACCAAAGAATCCATACCGATGGAAAAATAGGAATTCGACAGTACGGTGGAGGTGGCTACATCACCGTCCACAGCGGGGTCGTATTTTGCGGTCTGGTCCCGGAAGAGCAGTTCGTAGCCGGAAATTTTTCTGCGGCGGTCAAAGATCGGTTGTCGCGCGACGTGTGCATCCATTCAATTGCGATCCATCAGTGTGACGTTATCATCGGTACTCTGGATCAATATCGGATAGATAAGTCAGAACTTTAGGGGACCTCCATGCCGCGGACGCCGGATAGACGCGCCATGTCCTTGCAAAGGGTGTGCACATGGACGTGCGCCACACGCTGCGTCATCTATTGTTGCGCCCCGCAAATAAGGTTACAAAAGATGTAGGAGCGGCTTTTAGCCGCGAATCGTGCTGACGGTGGTATGCTGCATTTATCGCGGGTGAAAGCCGCTCCTGCAATCTGTAATTTTATTCTGAAATCCGACACTCGTTTTTGACACCCGGATCATCGTTTGATAGCCAGTATCTAAATTAATAATGGAAAGAAAGGTTGATATGCAGCCAAAAATTAAGATCGGCGCCCTGGTATCGGGCGGCGGAACCAACCTGCAGGCGATTGTCGATGGGTGCCAAAGCGGGAGGATTGACGGCGAAGTGGTCTTTGTTGGATCGGACAAACCCGATGCCAAAGGTCTGGATCGTGCACGGGCGCACGATATTGCCACTTTTGCAGTGGATTATGGCGCCATCATCCGGCGGTACAGGGATAGCGCCGTGAGCGATGCGCCACCGCCCGATTTCGATCTCGATGACACCCGGCAGAAGCAGGGGTTGTTTGGGCCTGAAACGGATGCCGGGGCGGTCAAGGCCTTCTTAACCACCCGTGCGGTGGCCGAGCAGCGTCTGCTTGAACAGATGGCGCCGTTCGGGGTGGATTTGCTGGTGCTGGCCGGTTTCATGCGGAACTTGACGCCCTATTTTATCGATCGATTCACCTCCGACCCGAACAGGCCCAACATCATGAACATTCACCCCGCCCTGCTGCCGGCTTTTCCCGGTGTGGACGGGTACGGCGATACGTTCCGATACGGCTGCAAGGTGGGCGGGTGTACGGTCCATTTCATAGACTACGGCGAGGACAGCGGGCCGATCATCGGGCAACGGGCATTTGCCATCACCGAATCGGACGATCTGAATGCGATCCGCCAAAAGGGTCTCGAATTGGAGTGGGAGTTGTACCCGGAGTGCATACAGCTCTTCGCCCAGGGCCGGCTTCGCGTGGTAACGGCTACGCACAACCTGGGCGGAAAATCCGTCTTTCAGCGCAAGGTGGTCAAGATTGCCCATCGCCCCTGATCTGAGGTGCCGCCGCCTACAGGTACCGCATCATCATGGGGAAGGCCACGAAGGTTCCCACCGTGCTCCCCAGATTGGTAAATACCACCACCAGAAGAATGCGGGTGACTTTGTTGCGCCAGAAGCCCCTGACCGATAGGATGTCGTTTTGTAAGTGCTCGAAATCCTTTACTTTCGGCTTGCGGGAGCAGGCTTCCACCAAGCCGGAAACCCATCCGGCCGCAATCATGGGATTCAATGAGGTCAGCGGCGCCGCCATCACCGACGAAAGAATGGTCAGGGGATGGGCCAGGGCGATGAGTGCACCGATCCCGGCCAGGATGGCATTTGCACCGATCCACCACTTCAACATATCGGTCCCCACTTTGGCGCCGCCGACGTAAAACCCGTATATCAGCAACGCCACGATTACGGACGGGATGAACCACTTGACGAACCCGGCAACCCGGCTTTTCGGCGGCATCTGATCCAGCGCCTCCACATCGATGGGGTCGTTCCAATATTTCAAGATTCCGGGTACGTGTCCCGCACCCACCGCGGCAACGATCTTCTTTCCCGGCGCCGTGCGGATCTTGGCGGCGAGATACCGGTCCCGCTCGTCGATAAGGGTATACCGCAAGGTGGGCAGGGATTGCCCCACCTCCTCCAGAATCGCTTCGAGCATGTCCTTCTGCTTCATGCGCTCCACATCTTCGGCATCGATCTCGTCGACCTCCCCAAAAGAGAGTATCATCTGGAAAATCAGTTTAATCCGCGCCCATAGCCCCATTTTTCGCCAGGTGCGGCTGAGGGTGACCCGCACATCGCGGTCGGCCAAATGGATCCGGGCGCCGGCCGCCCGGGCCGATTCGATGGCCTGGATCATCTCCTGGCCCGGCCGAATATCGAGCTTGGCGGCGATGCGCTTCTGAAAGGCCGCCAGCATCAGGTTGGAGAGCAGCAGGAAGGATTTCTTTTCCTTTATGACCTTGATGATGTCCATGTTTTCCCAGCGGTCTTTCTGGCTGATGGTCTGGTATCGGCTGGGGCAAAGTTCCACACACACCGTATCGGGTGCTTCGGTTTCGATCATCTCCTTGACCAGGTCCACGCTCTGCTGGGAAACATGGGCCGTACCGATGAGCACAATCTCTTTATCATCGAATGACAAGCGATGGATGGGATCTGGGTTGTTTTTGAGTGTCATAGGTATTATAGGTTGCCTTCCTGATTATGGAATAACGCTTTAACGTCGTGTTATCAAAGCTGGCGCCAATATATACGCTTTAGTGGCAATGTCAATTTATACTATCGGCGGTTGGAGCGGATGAAAGCGGGATGCTCTCCTTTTGTCCGTTCAGCGGAATGGGAATCATTATGGGAACGGAACAGGCATCTTCATTCTACATCGAGCACGAGCCCTATTATCTGAGCACCGATAACGAGGTTCAGGTTTTCGAGTCCGCCTGGCAGGCCAAACTGCCGGTGATGCTCAAAGGTCCAACAGGATGCGGGAAAACACGCTTTGTCCAGCACATGGCGTGGCGTTTGAAAAGGCCGTTGATCACCGTGGCATGCCATGAGGATCTGTTCGCTTCGGATCTGTTGGGGCGCTATCTGCTTCAACACGATGAAACCGTCTGGGTGGACGGTCCCTTGACACAGGCGGTGCGAATGGGGGCCGTGTGCTATCTTGACGAGATCGTCGAAGCCCGCAAGGACACCACGGTTGTGATCCATCCCCTGACCGATGACCGCCGCATTCTCAGCATAGAGAAAAAAGGCGAAGTGCTATCCGCGCATCCTGATTTCATGTTGGTTATTTCTTACAACCCCGGATATCAGTCGGTCCTCAAGGACTTGAAACAGAGCACGCGGCAGCGGTTCGTCGGCATGCAATTCGACTATCCGGAAGCGGAAAACGAAGCCCGCATCGTGGCCACCGAGGGTGGCATCGACCTGCCGATGGCGCAGCGTCTGGTGACGCTTGCCGGCAAAATCCGCAATATCCGGGAGCAAGGCCTCACCGAAGGGGCAAGCACCCGCCTGCTCATCTATGCCGCCCATCTGGTTCGCAGCGGAATCGATTTAAAAACCGCTTGCCGAACGGCGGTTTGCCTGCCGCTCACAGACGACGAACGGCTGCAGGAGACATTGGAAGAGCTGATGGATGATTTGTTTTAGGGCTCGGTGCCTTTGGTCGGACCTGAAAGCGATCATTTCATGCGGCGCCGCACCAAGGCATTGTCCACCCATACCGTTACCGAACAGCTGAAACCTGTAATGGCAGATAACGACTTTGCACCCCTGGAGAGACTTCGCATCGCCGATCCCGATACCTGTGTGTGGGTGCGGGGGCGGCTGACGCTCATATCTCCGATACCGGGGCAAGGGGCGCTGAACAGGCTGGTGGATGCAACCATCTGGGGGCTCTCTCAGGAACCTGGCTTGGGCGAGGCCGTGGCCAAAGGGATGTTGCGTCTCATGGCACAAGGGACTGATCGCCGACTCTACCGGTACGAAGCCCTGGTTCGACAAGCCGCCGAAACCGGCCCCACCCTCGGACGCATTATGGCCACGTTTCTAGCGCCGGTTCTGGCGGCCGGCGATGCATTTCTGGACCACTTTCAGACCACAGTGGGGGTGATGCTGGGAAAAGGGACGTATACCCTCGTCACCCCTTTGGAGGTAATGGTCGAATTGTTGTCGGCAGGCGACAAGGCCGGCGCGAGGGGCTACCTGGAACTGCTCGATACCACCTTTTCCCAGTCATTGAGTTACAATCAAAGCCTCCGGCTGGTCTATCTGCTCCCGAAGGCGGTTTCCGAACTTTCACCTCGGCGGCGGCGCTTCCAGATCGCCCAAATGAACAAGGTGGCGGCGGTCAGCCTGAACCTGGTGGACGCCTTTATCGATGGACTGGCCAGGGGGAGCGGGCTGTTGGATGCAAGCGGTTTGGCGGCATTCGTCGGACAGGCGTTGGAACTCCACAAGTGCTCCCCCGGCGCCGGGGAAAAATTCCTCAGCTTGTCCTCCAAGATCGGAAAGGAAGCCTGCGCCCTGCTTCAACGGGCGGTGCCGCTGTCGCAGGTTGCGGCACAGCTCAATCGATACCTCAACGCCCGCATCGGCACCGCCGTCGCCGTCAAACCGGTGTCCGAACTTCCACCGGATGCGGCGGGGATACCATGGATCGGATCGGATGGCCGCTTTATCTACCTGCCGGATGAAATCGACTTCCACCGAGAGCGGGATGCCAATGGGATGCTATTCCGGACACTGACAAGGCTGGAGGCCGGGCTGTTCGAATGCCGAACCTTCGATTTCGACCTGGAGAAGGCCTGCGACGGCTATCCTGAAATCGCCGCCTGCATGGCCGGCGCCGTCAATGACCATGGCACAGCCTCCCTGAGCGACGGCGAACGGTTTATTCACGGATTCACCCATCGTGAGCTGGCCGCCGATCTGTTCGATCTGTTTGAGCAGGCGCGAGTAGCGCGTTACCTGGGTCGTCACTATCCGGGTTTGATGCGCCAGGTGATGCCCATCCTGTGCTCGTTTTGGCAGGCCCTGGGACCCCAGGCCCTGGCCCATCCTCTGGCGCCGGTTTACGACAATCTGGTGCTGGCGGGCGGCAGCCTATTGCCGGAGGGATCGCTGCAACAGCGCTTGACGGCGCTGTATGACGAGCGAATGGATCCGGATAGCCCGGTGGAGGCCGCGGCCGACCTCGTCTGCCGCGCTTATGCAAGGATCCGGGATGAGCTGGGGCGGCGATTGTTGCCCTACGCAGCGTTGAAACGGCCCTTTGACCGCCGTCTGCACTGGGATCTGGTCGGACGCGCTTTCGCAGACCGGGATCATATCGCCCGCCAAATCCAGGAGCGTCTTGCGGAGCAGGGGCTGCGCGTCTATCGCTCAGACCTGAGAAATCGGCTTGGCGACCGGCAGGGCGGGTTGTCCGCCGATGACATTGCCGATCTGGTGCTGACAAAGGATTCGGGCGCACCGGGCGTGGAGGCGGCTGCAGATCTGTCGGCCGTGGACTGGGAGGCGCTGTTCGGAGTGTCGGCCGATTCGGCCGGTGCGGTGCGCAGGGCCGCGGAAGGCGCCTTTTGCTATCCTGAATGGGATCACCATCTCCAGGACTACCTCGCCGACCATACGCGGGTGTATGAGATCGACATGCCGGCAGAGGCCACCGATGATTTTTACGATCAGGTTCTTTTGCGGTATCGAGGTCTGTTGGCCCGCATGCGGCGCGCCTTCGAGTTGCTCAAACCAGAGGGGCTGACGCTGCTGCGCCAGTGGCCGGAAGGGGACGCATTCGACTATCGGGCCTTGCTGGACTTTGCCATGGATCGGCGGGCCGGCCTGATTCCGTCGGATCGCCTTTTTATCAAACGCCTCAAGCATGAGCGCGATGTCTCGGTGATGCTGTTGGTGGATTTGTCCCGCTCAACGGCCAATACGGTATCGTCAGGCCAGGCTACGGTATTGGATGTCGCCAAGGAGGCGTTGGTACTTTTTTGCGAAGCCCTCGGCGTGGTGGGCGATGCGTTTGCCATCGCAGGTTTTTCCGGAACCGGCCGTCACAGTGTCGATTTCTATGGCATCAAAGGTTTTGGTGAAAATATGAACCACGAGATTCGAACCCGTATTTCGGCGCTTCGTCCCCAGCGCAGCACCCGTATGGGGGCTGCTATCCGACATGCCGGAACACTGCTGGCCAAAGCCGACGCCCGTGTCCGGCTGATGATCGTTGTATCGGACGGTTTCCCCAACGACCTTGGCTACAAAGCCGAGTATGCCATCGCCGATACGCGTCGGGCCGTTCAGGAAGTGCGATCCCGCAACTTTCATGTCAAGGCCATTACGGTCAATGTGGGCAGCGATCCTCGTCTGGACGACCTTTACGGACGCAACCATCACCACGTTATCGGTGATGTCCGCGAACTGCCCGACAAACTTCTGCGATTGTATGGCACCTTGACGCGGTGTTGAGACGGGCCATAAAAAGCTTGCCATCCGGCCATTCTTGAATTTAGTTATTGGGATAATCCAAATCGAAATCGAAATCGGGATCGAAATCGAAAAGAGATGAAACCCTGGCAATTCGATCCCGATCCCGATCCCGATCCCGATTTCGATGTAATCAAACAATTCAACGGTCGCTTATGCTTCGCGACAGTGATCCTTTAATTCCTTTATCGGAGCCTGGCATGCGCATTCATGACGACATCTTTTCCTGGGAGGGCTTTGGAGGTGTGCTGGGGCTGGCTTCCGGCCGATGCCGACTGCGAATATTCGATCTTGCCGGTGCAAGCAGCGGCAAGGTCAAGATGATCAAGCCGCTGGTGGTGGTGGTATCAGACCTGCCGGCTGACAAGGCAAACATGAAGGCACTGTCGGTGCGCAGTTGCACCAGCCATATCGCCACCTGCGTCGTTCGCGATTTCGACCTCGATCCGCAACGAATGGTTTATGTTGAGTACCAGCCGGAAACCACATATGGAGAGAAAGATCAGCGCCGCATTGCGGCCAAATTCGATATCGTGGATTTTGAATGGCACGATCGAAAGGCCATGCATCCCAAATGGCGCCAGCTGACACCGCCCCTGCGGGATACCGTCAAGGAGTTGATCGAACCATCCGAATGACCGGACACAGGAACAGCGTGGAACCTCTACGCCCTGTCGGATCATAACCCGCAACATCAAACTGCCGGCCGGCGAATTTACCGGAAATTGAAGTACAACGTGTGGAGCTTTCCGCTTTCGCTCTCCCGGAGTTGCAGGCGCAATTGTTTGGCGGTCCCCGCCTCTCCGGGAAAGAAAATGATGCCGTGGGCCAGATTGCCAGGATCGATGGCCTGGTTTTCCAATGATTTATCCTCCAGATCCCGGATGATCGAAGCCCGGGCATCATTGGAGGCATATCCGGCCGCACCGCCCAAGACCGAACCGGCGGCGGCGCCGATAACGGCGCCCTCTCCTGCGGTGCGCGCCACATTCTCACCGGAAACGATGCCGATGGCTGCTCCGATGATAGTGCCGGCAGCGGCCCCCAGAAAGCCCTTGTGAGCCCCTTCTTTAAACATTTCATTGGTCTGTGCGTACCGGGTGGCCCGTTCGTATGCGAATTTATCCGAAAGTACCGGCCACAAATTGCCTTGCTGATCCTCCAGGAACGTTTGTCCCGGATTGATCACCACGCTCTGCCGGCCTTGATTGTCGAACACCAATTGCACCGGCAGCATGCCGGCGCCGCGAATATCGAAGCCAAAAGCTTTTTGGGCGGTTTGCGGATCCGAAAATGCCTGGGCGCCCACCTGGATTCCATTGGCCTCGATCATATTGTCATATGCGGCAGGGGCCTTAAACGGCAGGGGTTGTGCCTTGTACGCCGTCGAACATCCCAGCGCCATGATGATCATGCCGACGAGTAACAGTATGCGCTTGCTCATGAAGGCCTCCTTTGCAGTATGCGGCAACGTCGCCATTCGAGAGGCGAGATGGGAAGTCGCCGGTGTCTTTTGATCATTAAGATAGCGATTGATTATGGGATGGCAAAGGGAAAAACGGTCCCAACCGGTAGGTCAACAATCCGCACATCAGTCTGCGGTGATGTTGGCCCAATCAATCTGCTTGAAATATCGACTGAAGGTTTCTATGGATTCCTGCAGGCGGTCGAAAGCCTCCTGGGCACCTTCCAGGGTGCCGCTTTTGCCGATGTTTTCGAGTTCCAGGGCTGCATGGGCGATGGCCTTGGCTCCCAGGTTGGCCGCAGCGCCTTTGAATTGATGGGCATCGCTGCCAAGGGTGTCGCTATCCTGGGATTGCAGCGCCAGTAGAATTCGCGAAGTGTAATCCGGTATCGTGCGATGCAATTCCTCAAGCATCATCTTCAGAAAGTCAACATCTCCCATTGCGCGGTTGAGCGCTTCGTCAAGGTCGATGATCGATGCACTGTTTTCCATATGCTCTCCCCCGATCCGTGGATGATATGGCCGCAAACAGGTTCTTTGCAGTATTAATCGGTACTTTGTTTCAGATGCTTAAGAGAATTCATAAACCGTTTTAGGGTATGGGCTGCCGGATCAGCTGAGCGCGGATTCTACAGTCTGCATTTAAACAAACAAATTGGCGGCAGGCAATGGTTGTTTTCAGGTAATTCGCTCTCCGGATATCCCGAACAAGCCAAAGGGTGCCGGTTGCCGCCTTCTGGCGGGGACGGTACCTTTCAAAAATTCAGCCGGGCCTGCCCGATCACGGTAATCGATACCTAACGGATCCGCTTAACAATTCCTCTTGCAGGCACGACAATAACGTTGCATGATGGTGAACGCGGATCGCGGTAGAGGTTTAAGCGTCGATTATTTAAATGTTTTCTATAACAGGATATGTTGGTTATGCGATTTCGTCCCTGTATCGATCTTCACCAGGGAAAGGTCAAGCAGATCGTCGGAGGGACCCTTGACGACGATGATTCAGGCCGGCTGGAGACCAATTTTGAAGCGGAAAAGCCGGCCCAGTGGTATGCCCGGCTATACCGGCAGGATCAGCTGACTGGCGGTCACATCATCCAGTTGGGAAGCGGCAACCTTGATGCCGCCAAAGCCGCGCTGGCGGCATGGCCTTTGGGCATGCAGATTGGCGGCGGGATCACGCTGGATAACGCGGTGGAGTGGCTCGACGCCGGGGCTGCCGCCGTTATTGTGACCTCATGGGTTTTTCACGATGGGAAAGTAGACGAAGGACGGCTGGCGCGACTCTCCAAATCGATTGGACCGGAGCGGCTGGTCCTGGACTTGAGCTGCCGGCGCCGGGGTGACGACTACTACATTGTGACCAATCGCTGGCAGACGTTTACCCAGGAACGGATAGGGCCTTACCTGCTGGATCACCTCTCCCAATATTGTACCGAATATCTGATCCATGCCGTGGATGTGGAAGGCCGGTGCCAGGGCATCGAGACCCCTCTGGTCGAATTGCTTGGGAATTGGGCCCAGTTGCCCATCACCTATGCCGGCGGCATCCACTCCATGGAAGACATCCGTCTGATCGCCGAATTGGGCGGCGACGGAATCGACTTCACCGTGGGCAGCGCCCTCGACATTTTCGGCGGCAAAGGCTTGCGATATGCGGATCTGGTGGGGCGTTTCGGCAGGCCCTGAAGCGTTGGAACAAGGCACTGGTTGGTGAATATAAATCATTAAATATGCAGGATTTATTTTTCACCGCACCCTAATTTTTTTGTTGCATGGCCTTGCATGGTTAGTATACAAACAAAATACGCCGGAATAAACGCACAGGTACAAAGTAAAAGGGTGTTTCGCTGGCTCTTGCTATCGGAGGCTCGATTTGGCGCAATGGGTTGTTCGGCGATCATACCCGCCCCCCCCTTGATGGGAGACTCGGTAAAAATGGCAACAATTTGGATGGGATGATGTGGATGTAAGGTGTCCATGGATAACATCGCAGGGAGGAGAAAAGGTTATGAGAAGATTTGTCATTGCACTTTTGGGAATTATGGGGGTTGTATGCCTTTCGGTTGCACCAGTACTGGCAGGCGCAATCATCAACAAATCCAACCTGAGCGCGGACTATTTCCGGTCGCTGTCTCGGCATGCCTCCATCGATGCGGCGGATATCATCGCTTATAATCCGGCCGGCGTCATGGCATTGGACAACGGATTATATGTAAAGCTGGATCTGCTTTACATCAATAAAGATTACGACAACAAGGTACCGACATCCGCGCCTGATTTTGGGGAGAGTGGTAATTTCAATAGCGATGAGCCCTCTCTTGTCCCAGGGTTTTTCTCAGTTTACAAACGGGATAAATGGGCTGCCTTTTTTGCGGTGACTGTTCCTGGAGGCGGGGGAGAAGTTAAGTACGAAAACGGCAATGCCAGAACGGCAGCATTGGCAAGGGTGTATTCTGCGTTTGGAGCTGGCATTGGCGGTGTTCAAAGCCAGCAATTAGAGGCCAATAGTTATGCCATTGGCTATACGGTAGGCGGCGCTTATGAGATCAACAGCATGTTCTCCGTATCCGGTGGCTTACGCTATATCGATGCTTTTCAGGAGTTCAAAGGGCAAATCGAATTTGTAACCGCGCCGGCGGATCCTTACCGGGTCAAGATTGAAAGAGACGCAACCGGCTGGGGATACTTTTTAGGGGCGAACATCACTCCTATCCAAAACCTGAACATCGGCGTGCTCTTTCAATCAAATACAGAGCTTGATTACAAAAGCGACGTAAAGGAAGATAACTCACCAGCCGGTCCATTGAATATTCCTGCAGGCGTTGGTTGGGCGGACGGGACCAAGGAGCGTGAAGATCTGCCCGGGCTGGTAGGCCTTGGCGTTGGTTATCAAATTATCCCAAAATTGCGTGCCGAAGTGGCCTATACCCGGTACTTAGAAGGGAATGCCACCTGGGAGGGGGTTCGTTTTTCGGGTGATGAAGGCGACAGTTGGGAGGTCGGCATGAGCCTGACCTACACCTTCACTCCAAAATGGAGGGCCAGCATCGGGTACCTCTACACCGATATTCAGGATATCGACCCCGAAAGCATGCTGCCGGAAGCTGCTGAACTGGATGCCAGGACCTATGGCATCGGCGCTGTATACAGTCCTACATCGCGCCTGGATATCACACTCGGTTATACGATGACCTACTATGACGAGGTCGTCGCAACCACAACAAACACCCGGGTGGTAGCAGGCACTGAACTCGATAAAGAGGTCACCGCTTATTCGTTGGGCGTTCAATACCGTTTTTAAACGGTTTTTAAATCAAAGCCATAAAATACCCCCGGGAGCACCCCCCCGGGGGTTTTTTATGGGTACTGTATAAGGCGTTGCAAATCGGATCATGAAGGATTATCCTTTTTGCGGTGAATACAATAAGCTGGGGAGCAAGCATCATAAGAGGAGGTTTGTATGAAATCCGTCTGGTTCAAATTTGCGTCCTTGTTCATTTGTCTGGTTTTTACCGTGGTGGCGTGCAGCACCATCAACCCCTACACGGAAGAGAAGCAGGCCAGCAAGGCAGCCATCGGTGCCGGCATCGGTGCGGCCGGCGGCGCGCTGATCGGTCTGATCACCGCCGACAGCAAGAATCGGCAGCGCAATGCACTGATCGGCGCCGGCGTCGGCGCCCTGGCAGGGGGCAGTATCGGCTACTACATGGATGTGCAGGAGGCCAAGCTGCGCCAGCGTCTGCGCAATTCCGGTGTCAGCGTGACCCGTGTCGGCAACCAGATCATGCTCAATATGCCAGGCAATGTGACCTTTGATACGGGCTCGGCCGATATCAACGCCAGTTTCTACGAGGTCCTCAACTCCGTGGCCCTCGTGCTCGATGAGTATGAAAAGACCACCGTCGATGTGATCGGACATACCGACAGCGTCGGTGTGGAGAGCTACAACCAGAGGCTTTCGGAAAACCGGGCGCGAAGTGTGGCAGAATATCTATCCTCCCAGGGCGTTCTGCCGGCGCGTCTGCTGATCGCCGGCATGGGCGAGTCCCAGCCCATCGCCTCAAACAGCACCCCTGAAGGGCGATCTCAAAACAGGAGGGTCAGCCTGCAGATTGCACCGCTCACGGCTCGATAGGCTGGCTGCCGGCATCGTCGGCCCGCTTTACAATTAGAGATGTGCTGATATGGAGAGCATTCCTGCGGTTATTCGCATTCTCATGGTCTTTGTGCTGATCCTGCTGGCCATTAAACGAAAATGGCTGCTGGGGAATGCTTTCTTGGGCGGCGCCCTGGCGATGGGGGTTGTATTCACAATGGCACCGGCCGCCATCGGCCGCTCCATGGCAATGGCGCTGATCCATCCCAAAACCTTGTGCCTGTCCATTGTCGTGGGGCTGATACTGGTGCTGAGCCACAGCCTCGAGCGATGTGGCCAGATGACCCGTTTGCTGACCTCGTTCAAAGGCTTGATTCGAAAACCGAGGATCAATCTGATTGTGTTCCCGGTTTTGATTGGACTCCTGCCCATGCCGGGCGGAGCGATCTTTTCGGCGCCCATGGTCAAAAACATGGGAAAAGACCATAACCTGTCGGGCGCTCATCTCAGTTACATCAACTACTGGTTTCGTCACATCTGGGAGTATTGGTGGCCGCTTTATCCGGGTATTCTGCTGGCCACGGCTCTGGCGGAGGTCGATCTGTGGCGATTGGTATCTGCCGCCCTGCCTCTCACACTGGTGGCGGTTTTGGCCGGCTATTGGCCGTTGCGCTCAGCGCTGGTCTCGCGGGTCCATCGGTCGCGCGGCGGCGCAGATCCAAGGGCATTGATGAAATTTTTGACGCAGCTGGCGCCCATTGCATTGGTGATCTTCGGCGGATTGGGGCTGGGGTTGATGTTGCCGCTGGGATTGCCGGAGCGTCTGACGCCAGTGGCAAAGGAAATCGGGCTGATATTGGCGCTCCTGATGGCCATTTTATGGGTCTGGCAAAAGAACGGTATGGCATGGTCGAAGCGATGGAATATCGTGCGCCAACCGGCCATGTTGAAGATGCTCTATATGGTGGCGGCCATTCTGATCTTTAAAGGCATCCTGGAAGACAGCGGTGCGGTGGCCCAACTGAGCATGGAGATGCTTAGGCATCGTATTCCCCTGATCCCCATCTGCATGGTACTGCCTTTTCTGGTGGGGGGGGTGGCAGGGATCACCATCGCCTTTGTGGGGGCGACGTTCCCCATTATCATTTCCCTGATCGAGTCGATGGGGCAGTCCCATCTCATGGTACCCTACCTCGTACTCGGGCTGGCGTGCGGTTTCATTGGGGTTTTGCTGTCGCCGCTGCATCTGTGTTTTTTACTTTCCAATGCATATTTTGAAACCTCGCCGATGCGGGTGTACCGGCACATGCTGATGCCGCTGGGTGTATTGTTGGTCGCCAGCGTGGCGTATTTCACCGTGCTGCATTATGTTATGGTCTGACATACCGCGTTCGTTGCATATTGACGGCGGCAAAAAAGATGAACTGTCTTTAGGCGCTCTTGCAAGGATGTTTCAGGAATTTGCAGCCATCGGGAAGACAAGGCATGATAGCTGAAAGGAAGATAACGCCATGGACCGACACAATGTGACGCTGTTTGAGCCATACCCTTTCAAGGTGGGGCAAAAGATTCGTATCGAGGGCGGAAAACGCCAGGGCGATTGGGAGGTGATTGGGGTCAATGATGCCAAGGTGACACTCAAATGTCCCATCTCCCATCGGGAATTCGAGTGGGCACGGTTCTGCTACCACATGGAAGATCGTTCCGATGAATTATGGCCACGTCCCGATTAGCCCTGGTGCCTTCCTGCTTTTGGAGCGTCAGGGGCTATCGTGTTCCAGCCGGGATTTCCGATCCTGTGCCATCGATCCGGTATCCCATGTATGATCATGAATCGGAGGGAGTCGGATTGAGACAAGGGACGCATTATGCTTCTGAATTAATACGGATACGGGTATGAAGACAAGCCGATTGAAAGAATGGATGGAGTCCGAGGAATCCTATGACTGCCAACGCCGAGATAAGTCCTCTATCGACAGATCTGTACGAGTTCACCATGGCGGCTGCCTATTGGGAGAAAGGCCGGGATGAAGCGGCCACCTTCTCTCTCTTCCTGAGGCCGCAGGCCCATCGTGGCTTTTACGTGGCGGCCGGTCTTGAGCCGGCCCTGGAAGCATTGGAACGATTCAGTTTTTCCCAGGAAGATATAGCGTATCTTGATCAACTGGGCCTGTTCAAATCCTCGTTTTTGAGCTACCTGCAGAGCCTTCGCTTTGAAGGCGAGGTGCGGGCCCTGTCCGAAGGCTCGCTTTTCTTTCCAGAAGAACCGGTGTTGGAGGTAACCGCCCCGCTGATCCAGGCCCAATTGCTGGAAACCCTTCTCATTAACATCATCGGGGTGCATACTTTAATTGCTTCCAAATCGGCCAGGTGTGTTCACGCTGCCAATGGACGCCCGCTGATTGATTTTTCATTGCGCCGTACACAGGGCCAGGATGCGGGTATGGCGGCGGCGCGCAGCATGTACCTGGCAGGATTTGCAGCCACCAGCAATGTGCTGGCCGGAAAGCGGTTGGGAATACCGTTGGCCGGTACCATGGCACATTCCTTTATTCAGTCTTTTTGCGTTGAGAAAGATGCCATGATGGCCTATGCTGACATCTTCCCGGACAATACCATACTGCTCATCGATACATATGATACATTGGCGGGGGCAAAAAAAGCGGTCGCGGTTGCCAGACACATGGCATCTAAAGGAAAGCGGCTGATCGGTGTGCGGCTCGATTCAGGGGACGTCATTTCACTGAGCCGGCAGGTGCGGCGCATATTCGACGAGGCTGGACTGACGGAAGTCAAGATCTATGCCAGCGGCGGGCTCGACGAATTCAAAGTGGCCGAGGCACTGGCCAGGGGAGCATCCATCGATGCATTTGGGGTGGGCACCCACGTCGGCGTTTCAGCCGATTATCCCTATCTGGACCTGGTCTACAAATTGGTGCAGTACATGGATCGGGACGTATATAAACTTTCTACCGGTAAACGGACGGTGGCGTCATCAAAACAGATCTTTCGGTTCAAAGACCAGAGGGGCGTTTTTGTCGAAGATATCATCGGTTGCCGGGAAGAGGTTTTCCGTGAAGGGGAGAAGTTGTTGCTGCCGGTGATGAAAAATGGGCAGCGATGCCATACGTTCCCCTCGCTCGATGACATCCGGCAGCACTTCAAGTCACAGTTTGAAGCGCTGCCCGAAGCCTATAAACAGTTGCATGCTCCGCCAAAATATCCCGTGCGCATGAGTGCGGATCTCAAAGCCAAACAACCCGACGGCGATTGATCGACCGGCACTCCAACGTTTGGTTTGGCTCTCCAAAAATGGGAAAAATACGATGCCACATGATGCGAATAGATTGAAGTCGCGGCTTGCTTCGCTGGAGAAGACCCACGATACCCTGCTGGATGAGATTGCCGAACTCCGGATGGAGATCGAAGATTTGCAGCTGGATAACGAGGACCTGCAGGAGAGGGAGGCGCTGATCCGGGAGTTGATTGAAGAGGCGCCTGACGCATTTTTTGTTCATGATTTGGAAGGCCGCTTTGTTTTTGCCAACCAAGCCTCCTGTGATCTGCTGGGCTATCGTAGAGAAGAGGTTCTTTCCATGTCGGTGCAGGATGTGGAATACGGCATCAGCCCTGAACAGCTGAGGGCCTATTGGGATGAGGTCTGCAGCGGTCGGACCGTTCAAACAGAAGGCCTGCTGAGGCACAAGGATGGGTCCAGCGTTCCGGTCGATATTCGCATCGGATTGTTCACGGCATCTGAGAACGATATGGTGTATGGCGTCGCCAGGGATATCTCCGAACGCAAGAAGTTGGAGGAACGTTTACGGCAATCCCACAAAATGGAGGCAGTAGGGACCCTGGCTGGAGGGATCGCCCATGATTTTAATAATATTCTGGGAATCATCTTAGGATGTGCCGAGCTGGCGGGCGACCCTTTGATCGAAGGCCATCCGACCCATGAATATCTGAAGGAAATCAAGTCGGGGGTCGCCCGGGCCAAAGAAGTGGTTCAGCAATTACTTCATTTCAGCCAGAATTCAGACGAATCCCGCGAGCCGTTGCAGGTGGAGCCTCTGGTCAAAGCGTCCGTCAAACTCATGCGATCGACCATCCCTGCAAATATCGAAATAGAGACAGAAATTGGCGAAGACTGCTTCATGGTGATGGCCAATCCCACCCAAATCCACCAAGTGCTGATCAACATGTGTGCCAATGCCGCACATGCCACCCGGCGAGGCGGATCGATTCATATCTGTTTAAAAAACCGGATTTTCATGTCGTCGGATATTGATATGGAGCACCATCCATATCATGGCGAGTATCTCCAGTTGAAGATCAGCGATACGGGTTTCGGAATTCCACCGGAACTCACGGAGCGTATTTTCGACCCCTATTTCACAACCAAAGAGGTTGGCAAAGGGTCAGGCATGGGACTGGCTGTCGTGCACGGCATTGTTCAGAGTCTCGGCGGAGGGATCAGGGTAACGAGCCAGGTCAACGAGGGAACGACTTTCGATATCTACTTGCCGGCCATCGCCAGGCGTCCGTCACACCTCCTCGGCGAGGCCGAAGATACGCGAACGCTGCCTGTTGGCACCGAGCGTATTCTGGTGGTGGATGACGAATACGCCATCGTCGAGGGGCTCAAAGAACGGCTGGGAGCAATGGGATATACCGTTGAAGGGCACACATCCCCTGAAAAAGCGCTGGCCATTGCCAGGCAGCGCCATGAGCAGTTTGATTTGCTGATAACGGACATGGCCATGCCCGGGATGACAGGCGAAACCTTGATCCGTGAGGTCCGGCAGGTGCGGCCGGACCTGCCAGTGATCTTGTGCACCGGTTTCAGCGAATGGATCGACGAACAGGCGCCTGAAAAAATTGGTGCGGCTAAGGTCCTGCTCAAGCCCATCACCCGTGAGGAGCTGGCATGCTCCGTTCGAGACGCCCTCGATGGCAATGGCCCCATCCGGTGCGGCGAAACAGGTTGAACGGACTGTGGTGGCGTGGTTCAATCTTTCGTCCGGGCGACCGGCACCCTGACAGCCGTCACCGCGCAATACGTATGTCTAAGATATGGATCCAAAGAAAATCGGATCAGGCCCGGGGGCTGGAATGAACCGGCCTCCCGGGACCTGAACTTGTCTATAAGGCGTTAGCGCGCTTCCGGAAAGATCAGACCATAGCCGTTCTCGCTGTGGAGTGCCTGGTCCAATCCGTCAAATTCGCCTTGCTCATCGATGCGGAATCCGACGGTCTTTTCGATCACCACACAGATGATCAGGGTGCCCACGCTTGCCAGCGCTATGGTGGCCCCCATACCTTTCAGCTGAACCAGCAGTTGCTGCCAGATGGTCCAGCCGGCAACACTCTCATTGGCGGCGGCCATCCAGCTGTCACGAATGAAAAAGCTAAGCAGCAGAACCCCCAGGCCGCTGCCCACGCCATGGATGCCGAAACAGTCCAGGCTGTCGTCGTACCCGAGTTTGAGTTTCGCGTTCAAGGCCCAGTAGCAGAGAATGGCGGAAGCGGCGCCCAACAGGATAGCGCCAACCGGCTGAACCACGCCGGCGGCCGGCGTGATCACCACCAGGCCGGCCAGGATACCCGATACGAATCCCAAAGAAGTGACCTTGCGGAAGACAAGGCCTTCAATGATCATCCAGGTCAGGGCGCCGCTGGCGGCCGATACCTGTGTCATGGTCAATGCCCTGGCCGTATCCAGCCCGCTCTGAACGGTCGAGCCGGCATTGAAGCCAAACCACCCGACCCACAACAACCCGGCGCCCATCATGGTCATCACCAGGTTGTTGGGCGCCATGGTTGC
The DNA here is from genome assembly GCA_050302315.1 of Desulfobacteraceae bacterium. Lineage (GTDB taxonomy): Bacteria > Desulfobacterota > Desulfobacteria > Desulfobacterales > Desulfosarcinaceae > JARRKU01. The sequence continues at coordinate 28,917 of JBNLAV010000021.1, read as the reverse complement.
TTTCGGATACCCTTTACGAGGACCAAGATAGAGCGCCACAATCAATGCGCTGATACCTGCCGAGACATGAATCACCAGACCACCGGCCAGATCGATGACGCCCGCCGCTCCGGAATTGAACAGCCACCCGTCACCTGCCCAGACCCAGTGGCAGAGCGGACAGTAAATGAACAGAAACCACAAAATAATGAACATCGTGTACCCGCGGAAATAGACCCTTTCGGCCAGAGCACCACTGATCAGCGCCGGGGTGATGATGGCGAATTTTCCCTGAAACATCGCCAGGACATATTCGGGAACCCCGTTGGTAATGGTGTCGTCGATGCCTTTCAGAAAAAAGTAGTCGTTGCTCCAACCGACGAAACCGCCCAGTATGCTTTTGCCGAATGCGAGGCTGTAGCCGCAAACCACCCACAGCACCCCGATAATGGCGATGGCGACAAAGCTGTGCATCATGGTGCCGAGAACATTTTTTGTTCTGACCAGGCCGCCGTAAAACATCGCCAAGCCTGGAACCATCAACAGAACGAGGGCGGTGGAGATGAGCATCCATGCCGTCGTGCCCGTATCAACCGGCTGGGCGTCAGCCCCGAAAACGAGGGCAGGGATCGATAGAAGAGCAAGTGAGAGCATAAGTGCGGTTTTGGACAGGAACTTCATTCATCCTCCTTTTCAATGAATCGATGTGGCTGCAATGGTTGACGTTGATACTGATAAGCACCCGGTCGGAGGTGCCGTTGATTTTGTCTGGGGAGTTGATTGTGGTATCTCATTTTAAATTACAGTCGATTGCTACAAAAATGTCGTATCGTTTGCTTAAGGGGGTTGGCCTACAATTTTGTGGATTGCAGGCCAAAATCGTACAATACACTGCACGGGCCATGCCGAACCTGTCTATTATATAACTATCTGATAAATTAGGCATTTAAATAAATTGACGGCAAAACCGGCGATGTATACAACAAAAATGTAAATTCCTCGATCTGATAAAGACAAAAATGTAGGACATCCCTTCATTGTTGGTCGAATAAGGGTGCTTCGATGAAGTTCGGGTACATGGATACGGATCCATACCAAAATTAAAGTTTTGCGTTTTGAAGCCGGTACCCTGACCTCTGGTTGAAGAGGACTTCGGTCTAATTTCCACAACCTTGATTTGGTTATAGGTCCGTATGGATATTGCTTGAAGCAAAGGAATCTATTTGTGTATGATCATCGGTGGCGCATAATCGATCATCTGCAAAGCGGGGGGCTTTGGGGCGTTTGGCCATCGGCCGGGAAAACAAAAATCCGGCGGGCCGCATCGCTGCAGGTGAAACGGGGTGCATTGCACACTTGTTTTGAAAACAACGCATCTGATCTCCCATCAACGAGGTAGATTCTATCTGTAAAGGAGCCGATGGTGGCAAAGACAATCGGACTGGTAGTTAAGCAAGAAGACCGAGCACTGGAAAAAGCCGGCGAATTGGAAAAATGGCTCCAATCCAAAGGGTGCCGCGTAGTTCGCAAACCCGCGGATTCATCTGCTGTGAACAGGGATATCGCTATCGATAGCGGCCTGCGGGACGATCTCTTCTGTGTGGTGGTGTTGGGAGGCGACGGAACGTTTTTAAGCGCGGTGAGATGGTTGGGAAACCGGGCCGTTCCCATCCTGGGGGTAAAATTCGGCGAGGTCGGTTTTCTTGCTGAAGCAGTCGAGGAGAGCCTTTTAGAGGTCGTTGACCATATCCTGAGCAGGCCCTTTACGACCCGGCCCCGTATGCGGTTGCGGGTTGAGGTCTGGCGGGAGCAAAAGCGTGTGGCGAGTGAGGCGGTTTTGAATGACGTGGTGATCAACAAGGGCGCTCTTGCCCGGCTGGCCCACATTAAAACATTCGTCGATGACCGATACCTGACGGACTATCGGGCCGACGGTCTCATCGTTGCGACGCCGACAGGGTCAACGGCATACTCTCTGGCTGCCGGCGGCCCGATAATGCATCCGAAAGTCAAAGGGATTCTGGTGACCCCGATCTGTCCCTTTGCGTTGACCAACCGCCCTCTGATTGTACCGGACTCGGCGCATATCAAGATTCAGCTGGCCGAAAAATCCGCCGACATCATGCTCACCTTCGATGGCCAGGCAGGCCTTCCCATCGATTCATCCCATACCATCGTCGTGCGTCAGGACCCGGTGGTGGTCAAAATGATCCAGTTGCCGGATCGGGATTACTTTGAGGTGCTCAAAGCCAAGCTCAATTGGAGCGGCTGTCGATTGTAAATGCGGAGCGAGGCTAGGGCTCTCGCAAAAATGTAATTTTTACTTTGGCGCGAACCCTCAGGGGCGCGCTTGGGCATCCGTCGTCCGGGCCACGGGCTCTTCCGGAAGATTTTTCCGAATGAAGACGTTCTCTTGCAATGAATCAACCACTCGATTGATCTGCTCTACACCTTCACGGATTTCATCGACCCCGTCTCTGAAAGATGTGGAGATGCGAGGGACGTTATAGCTGCCTGATTTAATGTTTTTCAAAATGGTCTGCAGGTCGTCCGTGGAAGCCTGTATGTCCTCAAGAATACTCCGCGCCTGGTCGACACGCTGGACGACCGATCGACCCGCATCCCGGTAGGCGTTCAAATTTTCCTGAACCAGGTCCATGGTGGCCGGTGCTTTGTCTGTGGCTGCGTTGATGCTGTCCAGAATGTTTCCCATGCGTTCCACATTATGCAAAATTTGGAGTAACAGGTCTTCGGATTTCAGCAATGTCCCCATGGGGCCCTTGCCGGCCCGCAGGTCAGATGCGATTTGTTCGGTATGGCCGCTGGTCTTTTCCAGGTTTGACAGGGCGGATCGAAGCGGACCCTTGGGATCGCTTAGATTCTGGGCGACATTGGAAATGTCCTGAATGGCCTTGACCACCATCTTGGCGGTCTTTTCGACTTCGAATTCTGTCAGGATATCCGAGATGGAGCGTTTTTCCTGGGAGGGGATCTCTCCTTGTTCCGGTATGAGGGGAGATTCGGGCGATCCGGGAATGATGGAAATGTACTCGGAACCGATGAGGGTGGGGCTCTCGACAACGGCGACGGCATCTTGTCGGATGCGGGAGGCGTATTTCTCCAGAATGATCAATTTGACCCGAACCCGATTTTTTTCAAGGGCGATACTTTTGACCCGCCCGATGTCAGCCTTGAAAAGCTTGACCGCAGCGCTCTCCTGCAAATTGTAGCTTTCATTGAAGGTGGTATAGAAGGTGATATAGGTCTCAAACCAGTCCTTGCCACGACCGATAATCACAAGCGTTGCGATAAGCAGTATGGATACACCGATAACAAACGTGCCCACAACCCTTTCCAGTTTCGAAAATTCCATGTCCATGTCGGGGTTAATCCTTTGTATCAGCTGTGAATCGGTGTTCTGATATCGGTGGAGCGTCTATCCTCCCCCAATACCCTTATGGGTCGCCATTCGATTGTTTTACAGCAACGGCGGTCAATGCGCCGTTGGTGATCAGAACTTTGCGATTGGCGAATCTGCGGACCAGTCTGCGGTCATAAGACAGAAAGACGACCGGCCTGTTCTTGGCGATCCAATCATTGAATATTTCAACCAGTATATCGAATTTGGCATGACCGATAAAGTCTTCAGGCCGGTCCAGCAACAAAACTTGCGGCTTTTTGCTGATTTCCCGAATGACGATGGCCATTTTGCTTTCCATGGTGTTGAGCTCAGCAGGTCTTAAATCCAACTTCTGGCAGATTCCGAAGGTGTCGCACAATGATTGAAGGTTTTCATCGAGATCGATGGTCAGGTCGTTTTCACGGTAGTACCGCTGGATCAGAATATTTTGACGAATAGTGAGATTGCTGATCAAAGCCGCATCAGGTGCGATATAGCCGATCTTCTCCTTGCACTTGAGCATATCCTTGTACGATGCCAGATTGATGCGGGTGCCGTTATATCGATAGGTGCCCTTGACCGGCCGGACCAGAGTGGCCACGGACCTGAGAAAACCGGTAGCGTCATCCGGATTTTGCGCTTCAATGGCGCACACATCCCCCGGCGAAAGGGCAAAATAGAATCCGTTGATACCGTTTCCCGAACCCTGGGGCGGAAGGGTGTAGTTCGACATTTCGACAATTGCCGTCAATCTATCACCCGATTGGCTCGATTTGGTGTCATGATGCGTGTGGTATCCCTCCGGTTTCGCTACAGATAAAATACGATGGAGATAAAGCCGTTGACGACCAGGCAATAGAGAAAGCACTCTACGGCCGAACGCGATGTTGCCACCGGTACCTCTGTGATTTGTCGTTTCATTTCAAATCCGCGGTAGAGGCAGGTGACGGTGATAATGATGCCGAATGTAATCGCCTTGATAAGTCCGACGGCGATGTCTGATACGGTAATGGCTTTGGCGATCTGATGGAGAAAATTACCCACCGGGACATATCTCGAAACCCAGACCAGCGCATAACCCCCCATTATCGAAACCAGATCGAACACGATGAACAATCCCACGAGTGCGGAGGTGATGCCAACCAGCCGCGGCACACACACGACGCGAATGGGATCCAGTCCATTCATTTCCATGGCATCCAACTCATGAAGGACCCGCATATAGCTCACCTCGATGGTGACCGCGGTGGCGGACCTGAGAATCACCATCATGGCGGTAACGATGGGACCGATTTCCCGGACAATCAACAAAACGGAAACGCGACCGAAGTCATACTGGCCCGACAGCTTGGCAAACTGAATGATGACCGCCGTTCCGATCAGCAATGCAATGGGGACGATGACCGGCAAGGCCTGGACAGCCGTAAAATAGAGCTGCTGTACAATAACACGCGCGATCAGCGTGCGTCCGGATTTCGGGCGCAATATCGCCAAGGCCAGGATTCGATAGGCAAAGGCAAACAAGTCGAGGATGTGATTGATGGAGCCGATGGTTTTGCGCCCAATATAACCGGTCACGCGTTCCATATGCTAAGATTCGTTTCCCTTGTTGCCACCGTTCGGGTGAGTTGACTTCCATATCGTCTTACAATATATTGAAGCCCGTGGTCAACCAATTAGGATAACTGCCTAAGATTAAAAGATGAAAATACGTTACTGGATCATTCTGCTATGGGGTTGCTTTTGGATCGATCCTCTGTTGGCCGAGACCAACGCCAGTTTGGACCTGATCGAATATTTCAATTCGGGGCAGATCAATTGGACCCAGGGCCTGGTAGTGGCCAACGGCGTGATTTCAGATCAAGATGACGAATCCGCAAATATGAGCCGGCAAGTCACTGAAATGGCCTTTCAAAAAGCCGTTCGCAACGTCTACGACACCCTGCTTCAGCTGCGCATCGACGGTCAACGCCGCGGGGCCGCTCTCTTTGGCGGCGATCGAAACACCCGTTCAAAGATCGAGGAAATGGTGGCGCTATCCAAGGTCCTGAATGTGGAAAGGGAACCTTCGGGTGGCGGTACGATGACGGTCCAAATGAGCCTGTATGGCGGGTTCGCCCAATTTGTACTGCCCCCCGACATCCGGCAAGTGCAGCCCATCATGCCGCTCAATGTCCCTGTCAAAACAGAAAACCCGCAGACGGCGGGACCGGACGAATTCGAACACAAGGCCGCAGCCGAGGGGTATACGGGATTGATTGTCGATGCCCGCGGTACGGGTGCAAAGCCGTCGATGGTTCCCTCTTTGCTGGATGAAAACGGGACGGCGGTTTTCGGTCCCGCCTACGTCAGCCGAGAATATGCCGTACATTACGGTGTGTGCCAATACGTTCGCCTCACCAGCAACGCCTGGTCCACGCTCGAGCGTGTGGCGCCCAGGCCGTTGGTGGTGAAAGGCTTGAAATCGGAACCGCAGGGAAGTTGCCACATTGTCATCAGCAATACCGATGCCTCCAAGCTTCGGGGCGCCTCTTCCCACTTGGAATTTTTAAAGCAATGCCGTGTCATTATCGTGCTCGATTAAGTCATTGAGGTGCTGCCATGCATAAGGCCAAATGGTATGTTTCGCTATGGTTGTGTGTATTTTTCATTGGCTGCGGCCCGGATACCATCTTTTTGCGGCCCGGATTGGATACACCGTCCCAACATGTGGCAAATGGTAATCAGCTGCTTGAACGGGGCAAAATTGACGATGCCTATCGGGAATTCGAACGGGCCAAGGAACTCGATCCCGATTGCGTGAATGCGTATGTGGGACTTGGTATGGTGCTGGGTACAAAGGGCGATTTCGATGCCGGCATGGAAACCCTGTCCTTGGCGGAAGGAATGGCTGACAGCGATCTTGAACTTCGAGCCGTGCAAAACGGCTACGACAAGCTCATTGAATTAAAGCAGAGTTTACAGCAAAGGGAGAAGAACGACTGAGCCCGGCGACCAGGTATATCGTTGGCGCTTGGTCGTCCAATATCAAAGGCCGCCTGTGATGATGACGGCGGCCTTTGATTTGGGTGACTGTGTTCTAATAGCGGTAATGTTCCGGCTTAAACGGCCCATCTGCCGGAATATCCAGATAGTCCGCCTGCTTTTGGGTCAAGACGGTCAGCTTGGCCCCCAGACGTTCCAAATGCAACCGCGCCACCTCTTCGTCCAATTTCTTGGGTAAGGTGTACACCTTTTTTTCGTGCGGCTTGGTGGCCAGCGCAATCTGGGCCAGCGCCTGATTGGTGAAGCTGTTGCTCATCACAAAGCTGGGATGGCCGGTGGCGCAACCCAGGTTCACCAGACGCCCTTCGGCCAGTACGATGATGGAGCGCCCGGAAGCCAGTGTCCATTTGTCTACCTGGGGTTTGATATTTTCTTTGGTGCATTTTGGATTTTTTTCCAGGTAGCTCATCTCGATTTCACTGTCAAAGTGGCCGATGTTGCATATAATCGCTTCATCTTTCATCAGCTCCATATGCGCTCCGGTAATGACGTCGCAGTTGCCGGTGGCGGTGATGAAGATATCGCCATAGGCCACCGCCTCATCCATGGTGGTGACCTCGTATCCCTCCATTGCGGCCTGCAAGGCGCATATCGGGTCGATTTCGGTGACCAATACCCGGGCGCCGTAACCGCGCATGGAGTGGGCGCAACCCTTTCCGACGTCTCCGTAGCCACAAACGACCACGACCTTGCCGGCCATCATCACGTCGGTCGCCCGCTTGATGCCGTCGGCCAACGACTCCCGACAACCGTACAAGTTATCGAACTTGGATTTGGTTACCGAATCGTTGACGTTGAAAGCTGGAAACAGCAGCTCTTTGCTGTTTTGAAGCTGATAGAGCCGGTGGACGCCGGTGGTGGTTTCTTCCGAAACCCCTTTGACTGCCGGAGCCACCCCCGTCCAGAATTGAGGATCGCGGGCATGGCTGACTTTCAACCGTTCTATCAGGCAGCGCATATCCTCGCTGTCGTATTCTTTTTCCAGCAGCGCGGGATCCTTTTCAACGGCCACGCCCTGGTGGATGTACATGGTGGCGTCCCCTCCGTCGTCCACGATCAGATCCGGTCCGCTGCCGTCGGGCCAGATCAGTGCCTGCTCGGTGCACCACCAGTATTCGGGCAGGGTTTCACCCTTCCATGCAAATACGGCAGCTGAGCCTTTTTGGGCGATGGCTGCCGCGGCGTGGTCCTGGGTGCTGAAAATGTTGCATGATGCCCATCGAATGTCAGCGCCCAATATTTTCAGCGTGTCGATCAACATGGCGGTCTGGATGGTCATGTGCAAACTGCCCATCACCTTGAGGCCATTCAGGGGTTTTTGGGGGCCATATTTTTCGCGAATGGCCATGAGGCCCGGCATCTCTTTTTCCGCCAGGGCCATCTCTTTCAGGCCGAATTCGGCCAAAGCCATATCGGCGACTTTGTAAGGCAGCTCGGGATCCACATCGATGAATCCCCGCTGCGGTTCGATTTTCGGTGCAACCGGCATTGAATCCTCCTTCGCATCCGGAGTCCGTCTCCGGATGGATCTGATTTTTGTATCGGAAATCTAACACATCTGTGGTGAATGTCATCACCTTTCGAAAATAACTTGTTCGGTTGGCAATGCATAAGTTGAATAGGGGGTGGGGCAAGTTTAAACTTTAAACCGATTTTCCCCCACCTGATATTGATACAACTTAAGCTTTATGAAAAAACGTAATAGCTTGTTTATATCCCGGCTTTTTGACGGATAGTCTCAGCCTTGTCCGTTTTTTCCCATGAAAAATCGGGATCATTGCGTCCGAAATGACCATATGCGGAGGTTTTGCGGTAAATGGGACGCAACAAGTCCAGTTGTTGGATGATCGCCGCCGGCCGCAGGTCGAAAACTTCGCCAACGATTTCGCGTGCGCGGCTTTCGGAGATATTGCCGGTGCCCATAAAATCGACCATGATCGATACCGGTTCGGCCACGCCGATGGCATAGGCCACCTGGACTTCACATTTTTTCGCCAGGCCGGCCGCGACGAGGTTCTTGGCCACATAGCGACCCATATAGGAGGCACTCCGATCGACCTTGGAAGGGTCTTTGCCGGAAAAACAGCCGCCGCCATGGCTTCCCTGGCCACCGTAGGTATCCACGATGATTTTACGCCCGGTCAGACCGCAGTCGCCCATGGGGCCGCCCACCACAAAACGGCCGGTGGGATTGATGAACAAGCGGGTATCGCCGTCGATCATCTCGGCCGGGATGACTTTTTTGACCACTTCGTTGATGACGGCCTCCCGCAGATCTTCATAGGTGACATCCGGGTTGTGCTGGGTGGAGACCACCACGGCGTCGACCCGCAACGGCGTGCCGTTGTCGTATTCGATGGTGACCTGGGATTTGCCGTCCGGGCGCAGGAAATCCAGGGCGCCGTTTTTCCGCACCTTGGTCAACCGCTTGGTCAGTTTGTGGGCATACATGATCGGCATGGGCATAAGTTCGGGTGTTTCATCTGTGGCGTATCCGAACATCAACCCCTGGTCGCCGGCGCCCTGTTCCTTGAACAGGCCCTCGCCTTCGTTTACACCTTGCGCGATATCCGGGGACTGGCGGTCGATGCTGGTAATCACCGAGCAGGTGCGCCAGTCAAATCCCATCTGAGAGGAGCTGTAGCCGATATCCGCGATGGTGGAACGAACGATTTCAGGCATATCCACGTAGCAGCTGGTGGTGATCTCTCCGGCGATAAAAGCCAGTCCGGTGGTGACCATGGTTTCGCAGGCGACCCGGCAGCTTTTGTCTTGCGCCATAATGGCATCCAGGACCGCATCGGAGATCGCATCCGCCACTTTATCGGGATGCCCCTCCGTTACTGACTCCGATGTAAACAGAAACCGTTCATTGCCCATGGTGAATCTCCTTATATGCGATTGGGTATTGGATCATGATCCGCTTGAAAACGGAATGATGATACGTCAAAGTTTTGTTTTGATGCTTGACTCGCGCCTCAGGACCGCAGACTGTCATCCACCGGTCGGGCCGATGTGTCAATCAGCGAAAATAACTTACCACTGCACCAAAAGTCAAGGATAGGGAGGGATCAAAGTTCACCTGGTGCCCCACGGTCCGCTGGCCGGTGTGCGTGGGTGGCAAGATTCAGGTTTGTCGTGTTGCAGAGCGAATAATGGTGGAAACCGCCTCGTCCAGATCCGTTTTCGCCATGTTGAGCACCATGTGATAAAGTTCCGGGTGGTCGTAATCTTGTTTGCCGATCTTTTTATACAGATTGGCGCGCCGTTTCTCCTCGCTCTTGACCACATGCGTGGCTTTGGACTGGGTCAATTCATACCGGTCCATCATGAACGCCACACGGTTTTCAAAGGTGTTGATCAACAGGACATGGAATGCGTCGGGGTGATCGTTGAGGATGTATTGGCTGCCCCGGTCCAGGAAAACCACGTTGCCCTCTTCGGCCATCTGGGCGATGATGACCACCAGGTAGTCGATGTAGATCTGCTCGTCGATATAGCCGTATTCATCTTTGAGCACCCGTTCCACCAGCGGTTTTGAGACCATTCGCGAGACGATGCGGGACAAACGTCCGCCGGCTTCCTTCTCTACGGATTCGACCCATCCGGGTGAGACCTTTGCTTTTTCGGCGATGATCTGAATGATATCTTCGTCTACGAAGGTATACCCCAATCGATCGGCGACCATCGTTCCGATGGTTTTACCTCCGGCACCGAACTGCCTGGATATGGTGATGACGGCCATCTGGGCCTCCTTTATATTGGGATGGTTATGTTTCGTCCAAGCCTTGACCCGCATTTTTCAGCGGCGGCACAACCAGCGTCGGATAATCCGATGCCTCCGCAATGGCCCTGGGGGTGCTTCCCAGCCACCGTTCTGTCCATGCAGATTTACCGGATGACCCCATGACGATCATGCTCGATTGGCAATCGGCGGCCGCCCGTTCGATCTCTTCATTCGTGTCCCCGACATAGACGTGCGCGCTGGCGGCGATGCCGTTTGCTTCGAAGCGATCGACCACTGCATCCAATTTGGTGCGGCACTCTTTGCGAACCTTTTGGATGGCCATGGCCGATCCTGTTAAATCTTTTTCATTGGCCACATGGATGACATTGATCTTTTCCACGACGTCTTTGAGGGGGAGCATCAACTGCACGGCTTGTTCGCAGGCCGGAGACCAATCCGTGGCCAAAAGCGGCCGGGCAAAGGGTTTGTCCAGTATATCGATTTTATCGGTGGGAGGTTTATAGACCAGCACCGGCGTCGAGGCCTGCCGAATGATCTCGGTGACATCCGAGCCTGAATAAAGCTGGTCCAGGAATCCCTTGCGGGAGCGTCCAATAACGATGAGGTCAACCTGTTCCTTGCGGGCTGCCTCGATGACTTTTTTAATCAGGTTGCCCACCACAATGTAAACGCCGACTTCCATACCCTGTTCGAACAGGTGCTCGGCCCAATCGATGAATCGGATATTGGCGGTTTCCCTGAGCCGCAACTCTTCCGATTTCTGGTATCCCAGTCCCCGGTGCATGGCGACCTTCTCCCGTTCGATCACGTTGGTCAAGACCACGTGGTTCAGCGAGGCAGCGCGCAGAATTAACAGGCTTTGCAGGGCGCTAAAGCTCAAGTCGTTGAATTTGGTGACGAATAGCAGTTTGTGTAGGTTCATCGGTTCCACATCTCCCGCCGGTCTGCAGGGACCGGCCCTTTAAGCCGATACCCCGGACGGCCGGCAGCCAGATCAAGCATGCGATTATTGCAGCGCTGCTTGAATGGCTGATGCAAGTTCCTCCGGCTCCACTGGTTTTTCCAGATACATCTGGGGTTCAGGAACGGGATCCCCCCCAAATTCGGTCAGGGCCTTTTGGGAGCGTAAAAAAGACTTGCGCGTGATACCTGACAGAATGATGATGGGGATCGTTTTGAGTTTGGCATTGGTCTGGAGCTGCCGGTATAACCGGATGCCGCTCTCTCTTGGCATGAGAACATCCAGAATAATCAAATCCGGATTTTCTTTGCGGATGATCTGCATGCCTTCTTCACCATTTGTCGCTTCAAGCGGGGTATAGCCATTTTCTTCCAATACCGTGATGCTGAAGAGCCGGACGTCCGGATCATCGTCGACCACTAATACTTTCTTGCCCATATGTTTCCTCCTTTAACTATTCATATCCAAACGGCTGAACGGCAGCCGAAGGGTAAATACCGTACCATTTCCTTCCTCGGATTGCACGTCGATGGTGCCGCCGTGTTCCTCCACCGACTTGCGGGTGACCAGAAGTCCCAATCCTGTTCCCCGATGCCCTTTGGTGCTGAAAAATGAAGTGAAGAGCCTGGACATCACCTGCTGGCTCATCCCCATGCCGTTGTCCTCGATGCTGATAATGAAATGGCGGTCGTCCTCGAATTTGCTTTTGACGGTAACCCGCCATTGTTTGCTCGTATCCTGGTCAAACAGGCAGGCATCGATGGCGTTGGAGATCAGGTTGGTCAGACATTGGTGGATGGTGTGGGGATCCATGATCACCGAATCAACGGCGCTGTCCAACTCGGTGACGAGCTTGACTCGGTGCTCGTCGGCCCGTTCCTGCATCACTTCGCAAACATCGGCAATAATCGCATTGGGATCGCAGGCCTTGAATTCAGGCTCGCGCTCTTTTGAATAAGTGAGCAGATCCAGCACCAGGTCGGATGTACGACTGATGTTGCGCTGGATCATATCCCATCCTTTTTTGAGTTTTTCGTCGTTGCCTTTGCTGATCCCCAGTTCGACCAGATAACTGCCGCCCTTGAAACCATGCAGAATGTTTTTGACACCGTGGGCCACACCGGCCACCGTCTGTCCAATCGCGGCCAGCCGTTCCGCATTGACCAGTTCATTCTCCAGGCGCTTTATTTCTCGCAAGTCCTGGAAAAAAGAGACCGTTCCCACGACATTGTTTTCCTCGAACAGCGGAGCGGCATAAAACAAAACCGGAATCAAGTCGCCATTTTTGGCCTGAATCTGGATCTCCGTACCGGTCAACTCCTTTCCCTTCGTATGGTTCAATACCCGCTGTTTGAAATCTGATGCGGTTTTTTCAGAGAGCAGGTCGGTAATCTTGCGCAGTCCGACCACCTCATCCCGCAGATATCCGAATATACGCCATGCACCGGGATTGTAAATGACGATGGACATTTGATCATCGGTGGCGATGATGGCGTCGTTGGAACTTCGGACGAGTTTGGCCAAAAAATTGGATTTGCGACGGACCTCCCGGGTGGCCTCCTGTACTTCCCGTTCGAGGTTCTGGGTGTAGGCCTTGAGCTGCATTTTTATGGCCCGTTTCTCTTTCGCTCTTTCAAGCGCGACGGACAGCACTTCATCCCGAACAGGTTTGTTGATGAAGTCGGAGGCGCCGAATTTGAGGGCCTCTATGGCATTGTCGATATCGCCGTGACCGGTAATGATGACCACTTCGGTATCGGGTTGCATCGATTTGATGTTGCGAAGCACTTCGATGCCGTTCATTCCCGGCATTTTGATGTCGGTCAGCACCAGTTCCGGTTTTTCTTCCTTGAAAATCTGCAGCCCTTCTTCACCGCTGAGCGCCGTGACCACATCGTAGCCGTCGCTGCGCAATGACATGGCGAGCAGGCGCACAATGGCTTCCTCGTCATCTATGAGAAGGATTTTACTCATCAGCGGCTATCTCTGCTGCCGGGAATGTCAGAATAAAGGTGGTGCCGCGGCCGACCTGGCTGTCCACGTCGATGGAGCCGTTATAGTCCTTGATGATGCCGTAGCTGATGCTTACCCCCAACCCTGTCCCTTTGCCGATTTTCTTGGTGGTAAAGAAAGGCTCGAACAATTTGTCTATTACCTCATCGCTCATGCCGGTACCGTTGTCCTCAACGGCCACCGCCACCGTATCACCTTTTGTGTAGCTTCGAATCCGAAGTTGTTTTTCCATGCCTTTGTATTCGGGCTGCTCCGCCTTTTCGTCCATGGCGTCTATGGAGTTCGTGACCAAGTTGATGAAAACCTGTTCCAAGCGATTGTGGTCGGCCATGATATACGGTATATCGGGGTCCAAATCGAGGTCAAGTTCTATCTGGTGCACTTTTATCTGGTGTCCCAGGACTTTGAACACATCCTCGATGGGGGCATTGATATTGACCTTGCTGGTGACCACCTCTGACTGGCGGGCAAAATGACGCACATGCTTGATGATGCCGGTGGCCCGGGAAACGTTGGCGATGATGTCCTCGGCCATGCTGCGCAGATCCTCATCCGGGATGGATTGCTTTTTGCGCAGCATCTTCAGGAAGAAATCCGCGCAGATCTGAATGACGTTGAGCGGCTGGTTGATCTCATGGGCCATGCCGGCCGCCATCAGCCCCAGGGTGGTCATCTTGCTGGCCTGGATGAGCTGCGTCTCCTTTTCGATGCTTTCAGTAACGTCCGTTGTCGTAGCGATCAGGACGTCCCTTTCACCGTATTGGGCGTGGCCGACGCTGATGTTGACATAAAAGGATCGCCCTTTTTTCCGGTGGTGCCGACGTTTGGCCAGCAGGATCGATTGGCCCACAGCCAGGTGCTCAAATCCGTAAGCCACCTCTCGATCATCGGGATCGCCCAGTTTGAGGAAGGACATGCCGCACAATTCATCACGGCTGTATCCGTAGCACTCTTTGGCGCGTTCGTTGATATCCAGGATCTCGAGGCTCTCTTGTTCGATGATAAAGATGGGGTTTGGATCATTGTTGAAGAGGGAACGGTACTTCTCTTCCGACTTGATATACTGCTCTTGCAGCATGGCATTCTCAATGGCTACCCCCATACGGTTGCCAATCAGATCCAGGGCCTGGCGTTCCACCGGCGCGAAATTTGACAGGCGACTGGCGATCTGCAGGATTCCAATGGCTTTTTTCTGTTTGGCGCTGATCGGGATGAAACCCACGGATTGAAACCCCAGCCGCGTCAGCAGGGTCAATTCAGGACTGGTTTCGTGCTCGATCCCCTCTTTCCAGAAAAGCTTTCCTTCGCGCGCGATCCTCTGAATGAAATTTTTATAGGCAGCCGGGTGATCGTCGGGGGATAGGAGGTGCTGTTCGCCAAGATGGTATTTCAGGTAGAATTGGTCATCCTCGTCCTGGATAAAAACGCTGAGGTCATCCGCCTTCAGGTAGGAGCGGATCTCCTTGATGGCGGCTTCGATGCGCTGGTCAATGGTCCGCGGGGCGCTCAGTGCCGTATAAATCGAGACCAGGGCGGCCAATTCCTGGGTGTGGCGTTCTCTTTCTTCTTCTGCATTCTTGTCCTCTGTCTTGTCCCATAGCGTTTCGATGGCGCCGACGATGGTGCCATCGGGGCTTTTGATGGGAGCGGCCGTGAACCACAGCCACTTGCCGGCTTCGCCCACGCTGGAAAAGAACACTTCCGCTTCGTATGCACCTTCGATGAGGACCGACTCGCGCCATTGCGAACCGTAGAGTTTTTCGATCTCTTTTTTGTCGATTTGATCCAATATGACATCCGCCATGGTCGGCCGTTCGTTCTGCCAGAAGGGCGACCATTGGCGATTGGTTCCCACCACCTCTCCGGCGGGTTTGCCGGACAGTTTTTCCAGCGCCTTGTTCCAATGGGTGACGATATGGTTCTTATTGATAACAAAGGTCGGAATCGTGCTGCCTTGAATAATCTGGGACTGTGCCCGTTCGTTATCGAGCAATTCCAACTCGATCTGCCTGGAGCGTTCGTTGCGACGGCTGATAATTTCGGCCGAGCAGTCAAAGCTTTTCTTGATCAGCGCCTCGACGGCCTGGGGATTATCAACACTTTGGTGAAACTCTTCAAGCATGCGATAGCGGAAATTCTCCATCTGCAAGGAGTCCCACAAGTAGCGTGCCTGGAAGTGATCCACCAGCATGACATGATCCGGTTTGGAGCGGGTAATCTCTGCCGCCAGATTGGGGTCGTGGGTTATTTCAAGAATGACGCCCAGGTTTTCAAGCTCGTACAGCCGGGTGTAATCGGAGGTCGTGAAGATATCCATTCGGCGGGCCAGCGACAGGCCTTTGGCGTTGGGATTGATATCGGCAACACCGATGATGGTCGGTTTGATCGGGGCGCGGTCTTCGGATCGGAAAAACTCGATAATCTTGTAGCAAACGTCACCGCCACCGACAATTCCCACCTTGGAACCCCGCAGGATCTCAGTGGGTTGGGACAGTAACTCCGATCGTGAAGATGGGGCCATGGATGATTTCCTGTAGGGCGTTAGATGAAAAACAGCAAGGTGACGACCACGAAACCGGGGATTAAAAATACCAGCGCGTATTTAACGATATAGCCAAAAAAACTGGGCATGGGGGTTCCGGCCTCTTCGGCGATGGAGCGAACCATGAAGTTGGGGGCATTGCCGATATAACTGCATGCGCCGAAGAAAACAGCCCCGGCGGAAATGGCTTTCAAATAAATGCTGTTCTCCGACATCAGCAACGTGACCGCCTGTGCTTCGGGCATTCCGGCGTAAAAAGATCCCAGCGCCGAGTTGAAAAAAGTGAGATAGGTGGGGGCATTATCCAGGAAGCTCGAAAGCGCCCCTGTGACCCAGAAGTAATGAACCGGCTCTTTGACACGGAAGATCAGAAAGGCCAGCGCTCCGTTCTGTCCGGCTTTGAGAATCAGCAGACACGGGATCATGGTGATGAAAATGCCGATAAACAAGTAGGCCACTTCCTTTATGGGGAACCAGGAAAATTCGTTTTCTTGCCGGACGGCGGCCGAGGTCGTGAGCAGGGACAATACGCCCATGATGATCAACACCACATCCCGGACCCAGTCCTGAACACCCCTGTGGACGCCCAGCGTGTTGAGTTCGCCCCAGTCCACGATACCGCTGAAAAGAACGGCGCCGACAACGCCGGCCAAAAAAACGAAGTTGTGGGTTCCGACCAGCGCCAATTTAACGCGGGGTGCATCCGGGTTCGCTCCGGCGCTGCCGGCCCGGGTTTCGACGCCGGCTTTTTCTTTCCTGTAGAAATAGGTATCCATGGCAAAAAATATGGTCATCAGCAATATCGCCATGCAGAGCATGTGCGGACTGATCTTCATGGTCCAGAAGAAGGAAACACCATGCAGGAACCCTAAAAAGAGAGGCGGATCGCCCAGAGGGGTCAAGGCCCCGCCTATGTTGGCAACCAGAAAAATGAAAAAGACCACCATAAAAGTTCTGTTCTTACGGCTTTTGTTGGCTCTCAGAAACGGGCGGATCAACAGCATGGCGGCCCCGGTGGTTCCCATCCAGGAAGCCAGAGCTGTTCCGATGGCCAGCATGGTGACGTTGACGATCGGGGATCCTCGCAGTGTGCCCCGGAGCAGGATCCCGCCGGATACCGTGTAAAGCGACCATAACAAAATAATGAAGGGGACGTAGTCGGCCAGCAAAATGTGGAGGATCTCATATACCGCCGTACCCTTATAGGCGACGGTAAACGGCAGCGCCATCGACAACGCCCAGAACAGGGATATCTTTCCGAAGTGATGATGCCACATCTCCGGCGCCAGCAGTGGCCATAATGCAATGGACAAGAGCATGCAGGCAAACGGCAGGCAGCTCCACAGCGGCAACTGCCGGCCCAAGTCTGCACCTCCGTGGGCGCCGTGTGCGCTGTCTTGGGCATCGGAATGCTCCGATTGGGAGGACGCCTCGGTGGCGGCTTGATGTTGCGGAGAAGAAGCCACGGCTGGCATCGGGTGGAAGCTCAGCCATGCCGTCGCAAGCGTGGCGACAACAAGGATCGTTTTCAAGGCATTGGTACGGCACATGTCCGAACTCCTGAATCCCTGTCAGGCCGAAGGTTGTATTGCCGGAATTACTTTTTTGGGAAAGAGATGGGAAACCCTTGCGTTCAGGCCCATGGTTGATCCGGGCCTGTTAGGGGCGGGCGTCCGGATGCCAGGCCTTGAACCCCAAATTGTAACGGAGCAGCGATTTCCGGCATGCCGCTCTCCTTGGGTTGCCTGAACCTGGTGTGGCGGCAGTGATAGAAATAACCGTAATGAAAAAGAAAGGATAGGTCAAGTTGAAAAATCCCGTTCATAACATATATGAGATACATAAATCGTATGTGTCCGCATTCCTTGACATCTTTTAAAAAGGTTAGTAATTGTCAAGGCCTTAAATAGATGTTTAGTGTTTTTTGCTTGTCTCATTTTTTCGGTTATTCAACACGGAGGGGGATTGATATAAAAAAGGAGGTCCTGGGAAGTGTTTCATTGGCGCCCCTGTTCGCTAATGACGCCCTTTTTAAAGTATGGGGACATAAAACAATTGCCAGAATCCAAAGGGGCGGATATGATCATTTTCAGATGGTGATTGACTTCAAACAGAATAAAGCGTGGGCCGCCCATCTCCAGATCGTACTGCAGCTGGGGCTAACCATGGTGGGCTGCATCGCATTCTGCTTCTTTGTCGGCCGCTATTTGGATTCTTGGTTGGGCACCAAGGGGCTGATGGTCACTATCTTTACCATCCTCGGCGTCATCGGCGGTGCCGTTACCGCCTATCGCCAGATTCTGGAAACACTCAAACCAGAGAAAAAGCATCACGACGACCCGTGATTGTCTGCCGGATCAATCCGGTGTGCATCTCCTTAACGAATGGGAGAATTAAGCGTGACCGTTTCCGAACTTCAAGCTTCCATCGATACCGTCCAAAAGCGATATGCTTCCATGGCCTTGATCGCCGCCGTCATTGGCGGGGCTGGGTTCATTGTCATGGGGTACGCCCCCCTCGGAAAGGGGTTGCTCGCCGGGACCCTTTTCAGCGTTTTGAATTTTTGGCTAATGGCCAAGGCACTGCCCTCCCGCCTGGGGCGCGGGCGTGCCAGGACCTTTCTCCTGTCGATCACTTCAATTTGCGGCCGGTATGCCTTAATGGCCTTGCCGTTGATCCTCGCCGTCAAGCTTCCGCACCTGGCCGTGTCAACCGTCGTCATTGGGCTTTTTGCCGTTCAGCTGGTCATATTGGGAGAACGCATCTGGCAGCAATGGCGGCGCGCTCATGGGGTCCTTTTCTAATTATGGGAAATCTCGGACAGATACACCAATTGGTCATCAGTATAGCCGGATTCGATATCGTATTGAACCTCGAAGCCATTGTCATGACGTGGATTGTTTTTGCGGTTTTACTCCTTTTCGCTGTTCTGGCCGCCCGAAAACGGGGCTTTGTGCCGCGACGGCTTCAAATTATCGCCGAGATGATTATAGGGCAGCTTTATCAACTCACGGAGGATGCCCTGGATCGCAGACAGGCGGAGAAATACGGCCCGATGATCTGTGCGCTATTTCTCTTCATGCTGCTTTCCAACTGGCTCGGTATCATCCCCCATCTGGAAGAACCCACCAAAGATTTGAATACTCCCCTGGCACTTGGCCTGATGGGGTTTGTGGTGGCCCACTACGCCGGTATCAAATCAAAAGGGTTCAAGGCTTATTCCCGAGAATACTTCCAACCCATGTTTTTCATGATGCCGTTGAATCTGATTGGCGAACTGGCCAAAATAGTGTCCATCTCCTTTCGTTTGTTCGGAAATATCATGGGGGGCTCGATCATCATACTGGTGGTATCGCATTTGACATTCAGCCTGGTTTTACCGCCGCTGCTCAACGCGTTTTTCGGCCTGTTCGTGGGGACGATTCAGGCCTTTGTGTTTACCATGCTGACGGTGGTGTACATATCGGTTCAGATCAAATAGCATTCTCGGCGGGGCGCCAGATCCGTTCTATGCCCCCCGCTGCAAGACGATGACCAAGGAGTCCGAGTGGATCCAGCAACCTTGACAAGTTTGGCCGCCCAGATCGGCGCTGGTCTGTCGATCGGCCTGGGAGCGGTCGGAGCTGCCATCGGCGAAGGCTATACGGCGGCCCAGGCCAACATCGCCGTGGCGAGACAACCGGAAAATTCCGGTGAATTATTCAAAAACATGCTGGTGGGACAGGCCGTGGCCGAATCGGCCTCCATATTTGCCCTGGTTGTCGCCATTCTGCTGCTGTTTGTGGATGCGCCCGGTGGCGGCAAAATCAAAGCCGCCGCCTTATTGGGGGCCGGCGTCAGCATGGGCTTCGGCGCCATCGGTTCCGGACTTGGTTCAGGGTTCCCAGGTGGACAGGCGTGCATCGGTATCGCCAGACAACCGGCGGTTTCATCCCGGTTGACCACCAACATGCTGATCGGATCGGCGGTTTGTCAAACACCGGCGATTTTCTCAATGGTGGTCGCTTTGATGCTGATCTTCATGGATTTCAGCGTGCAGCCGCTTCAACCGACATGGGCGGCGCTCATCGGTGCGGGCCTGAGCACCGGCTTGGCGGCCATCGGTTCGGGTTACGGCGGTGGTCTGGCGGCCGGAGCAAGCTGCGAGAGCGTCGCACGACAACCACAATCGGCGGGTCAGGTCACCACCACCATGCTGGTTGGGCAGGCGGTGGCTCAGACGCCGTCCATCTTCGGCCTGCTGGTCAGTTTCGTCCTGATGTTTAAATCGTTTCCGGCAGCCGACACGCTGAGCGCACCCATGGCACTGCTGGCCGCGGGGGTCTGCATGGGTTTCGGTGGTATCGGACCGGGCATCGGAAACGGCATGACCGCCGAAGGCGCCGTGCGCTGGGTCGCCCGAGACTTGGAACATGCAGGTGATTTGATGCGCACCATGTTGGTCGGTCAGGCGGTCGCGCAGTCCACGGCGATTTATGCCATGGTGATCAGCCTGGTGCTGATATTTGTGATCTGATGTAATGGATGTTTGTTTGATAATGGGCGGCGTCAATGCCTTAGAACTTTAATCTTGATATTTAAGCTTCATCATTATCGCAGGAGGAAACTATGGCCATTGAAGGTGCAGATCTGGTTAAAGCCGCCGCATTTTTAGGGGCGGGGCTGGCAATGGGATTGGGCGCCATCGGCCCGGGCGTTGGAGAAGGTATGGTGGCTGCAAAGGCATGCGAGGCAATCGGCAAAAACTCCAAAGAAGCCGGCTTGTTGACCCGCACCATGCTGGTGGGCCAGGCTGTTTCGGAATCCACAGGCATTTACTCCCTGGTGATCGCATTGTTGCTGCTCTTCGTCGTTTAACCGTAACCGGGGTCCATCCAGAAGCGGTGGATTGAGGCCCGGATGCGGCCGCAACGAGGTTGAAACAGGAGGCATAGCAGCTCTACATCGCGAATTTCAGCCGCGTGCGAATCGCTATCCGGGCCGCAAGATGCCTTTTCTGGATGGACGCTAACCGCAACGTGGGGGACCCTGTCCATGCAAGTGGTGGAAAATGTTGCGTTGATCAGCATCAACGCGACGCTGCTCGTCCAATTGATCTCTTTTCTTGTCTTCATGATGCTGTTCAACCGAATTCTGGTTCAACCGATTCGAAAAGTCATGACGGAAAGGGAGCGGTACCTGGTCCAGGTGCGTGAGGATATCAAAGAGATCAACGACAACTATGATGCGCTGTCACAGCAGATTATCGGCCAGGAGTCCGAGGCCCGTAGATCGGCATTTGAATTCCGGGATGAGATCAATGCGACCGGGCAGCGTGCCATCGGTGAGCTGATGGACCGCACCAGAGTGGAAATCGATGAACTTCGGCACTCCGCTCAACAGGAGACGGATGCCCAGATCGCACAGGCGCGTGAAAAGCTGGCCTCCGAAGCACAGGGCGTGGCAGATCGCATGATCGCAACCTTGCTGGGCAGGAAGGAGCGTGCATGATGCGCAAGAACTGGAAATACTGCTTGTGGGCCGCGTTGCTGATCGCGGGGGGATGGACGGCCGTGTCATGGGGTGCGGAGACCGGATCCACCTCGCCCGCCGTTCATGATACCTATCTTGCCCGCGTTATCGAATACCTCAAAACCAACTATTCCCGGGCCTCATGGGACCTTTTGATGCGATGGGTCAATTTTCTGATCCTGGTGGGGGTGATCGTCAAATACGCCCGAGCGCCGGTGATCGCCTTCCTGAAGGGCAAGCGGGCTGAAACGGCTCGTGCGATCGAGGAGATTGAGGGGAAAAAACGATTGGCTGAGGAGAAAATCAAAGAACGCCAGATCGAGCTCCAAGCCAGCAAAGACCGCCTTAAACTGATTCAGGACCGGATTATTTCGGAGGGCCAGCGGCAAAAAGAGAGGATGATTGACGCTGCCCAGCAGGAAAGCCGCAGGATGCTGGAGACAGCCCGTGCCAAGATCGGCGGCCAGATCAGAGAAGCTCACAAAACCCTTCGTTCGGAACTCATCGAATTGGCCACCGTTAAAGCCATGGAAAAATTGCCCGGGATGTTGACCCAGGAGGATCACGACCAGATGGTTCGCCTCTGGATGGAGCAATCCGACCCTTCAAAATAACGGATGCCCCTGATTTGCGAACTTTTCGCTTTAAACTTTTCGCTTGTCTTGCTACCTATACCTGTTGGACATCCAGTATACCGTTATAGCGCTTTATAAATTAGACCAAGGAAGGTTTCAGAGGAATGGCCAAACAACCCACCAACCATGATCAACTCTCAGTTGAGGAATTTGTACAAAAACAAGTCGATAAATGGCAAAAGCTTTATGCCGATGAGGTTAAAAAGAAAAAAGCCAGGATTCCGGTGATCGCACTTTGCATGGAACCGGGCAGCGGCGGCTGCATGATCGCCGAGCAGATCGCCAAGCGCCTGGGGTTCGACTTTTTTCATCGCGATATCATTCACAAAATCGCCGAAAGCGCGCGCATCAGCACTACCGTTGTGGAATCATTGGAAAAGGAGCGGCTTTCAGGCGTTCAGGATTTTATCTCCTCTCTGGTCAAAGACCAGTACATCCACCCCAGCATCTATCTCAATCACTTGATGCAGGTCATCGGCACCATCGGCAAACAAGGTCGATCGGTGGTGGTGGGCCGGGGGGCCAATTTCATTATGCCGGTTAAAGACCGGTTTGCGGTTCGGGTGATAGCGCCGCAGGATCTTCGTATCGAAAATGTGGCCAAATGGTTCGGCGTACCTACCGATACGGCTAAGCGGCGGGTGCTGGTTCGCGAAAACCGCAGAAGGGCGTTCATACGGCAATCGTTTAACGCAGACATCTGCGACCCCATTCACTACGATATGGTGCTCAATACCGAGAATCTCAGCATCGGGGCTGCCGTTGAATCGGTCATTGGCGGCGTCATGGGACGTATCGGACTGGATCAAAAATCCTGAAACAGCGTTTCCGCGCCGTTCGGCGGATGACATCTGCCGCTTCGACTGCGCCATCGGTCGGCCAGCCGGCAACCAGTGCGATATCTGCCGGATTCCGCAGATCATCGTGTTGAAGAAACCCTTGGCAGGCGACCCAATCCGCTGGCTCTAAGGGTTAGGGGGTTATTGCCGACCGGTGGGGGGACCCGCCCTCCGGCGGGGGCGTGTGCGCAAGCGGCCCGAGATGCGATCTCCCAGGTAGCGAATTCCCTCGGCCTTGAATACCCAGCCTCCCAACGCCATGATGACCAGGAAGGCTGTACCAACCCCTGCAATCACTGTCAGGCTGCCGTAAAAGGTGGTTGGGTCGATGCGTCGAACCAGAACTTGATGCAGGCCCCACAACGCAGCACCCAGCGGTATTCCGGCTGCGATTGTCTTGATGCAGGCGAAATAGACGCTTCGGCCCGCCACATTGCGACTGCGTCGATTCCACACTGCAAAGAGCACGGCTACTTGCGCGATGGCTGAAAAGGAAACTGCCAGCGCGACGCCCAGCAGCCCATACATCTTGAGACCCAGCCAATACACCGGAAGGCTCGCCGCAACGGCGATGGTGCCGTATATGGCGGGCAGCAGGGTGTTCTGCATCGCGTAAAAACCGCGATTGACCACCGTCATGGCCGCAATGGCGAAGGCCCCCACCAGAAGTCCGCTCAGGGCAATGGCGGTCATCCGCGTGTCTTCCGGGCCGAAGTGAATGCGCTCGAAAAGCACCCGTATGATCTCATGGCGCAGCACGTACATCAGAATGGCCGTGGGGATCACCAAAGTCACAAGATAGCGCAAAAGGGTGTTCAATGTTTGGTTCATTTCATCCCATCGCTTATCGGCGGCCATTCGCGCCAGATAAGGAAATGAGGCCACACCAATGGCTTGGCCGAAAAAACCCACCAGCATCATCATGATGGTTTTGGCATAATCGAGCCAGGCGATACTGCCTTCGCGGAGGTAACTTCCGAAAAATTTAGAAAAAATCTCCATGGAGAACACCATGGTCAGTCCCACCATCAATGGAAGGGTCAGCAGAACATAACGGCGGAGGTCCTTGTGCCGAAGGTCGAAACGCGGCCTGAAGGTCAATCCGATCCTGCGGGCGCCGATGATTTGAATGAGAAAATTTCCGACAAAAGCGCCGATCAGCGCCCCCCATGAAAACCCTTCCACTCCCAATGACGGGCCCAGAACCAGTCCTCCGCAGATGATGCCCAGGTTATAGATCAACGGCGCCAGAGCCGGAATCCAGAACTGTTCCTTGGCGAATTGTACCGCCATGAGAATGCCGCCGGCGAAAAAGAACAATTGAGCCGGCAAGATGATCCGGGTCATGTGCACGGTCATGGCGAGAAACTCCGGATCCTTTCGTCCCAGGGCCAGCAGGGGAACGATCCGGGGGGCATAGAGCATGCTCCATGCGATGAGTATGACCAGAAACAGGCCGAAGGTCGTCAGAATCACGGAAAAGATATTCCAGGCACCGGATTCGTCATCGTCCGTCAGGTATCGGGAAAAGATGGGGATGAAGGTGACGGACATGAATCCGCTCGCCAGTACGTGATTGAGAATCTCCGGCAGGGCAAATGCAACGCGATAGGCATCCACCGACAAATCTGCGCCTGCCACCGCCGCGATGACCGATTCCCGAACATAAGCGATCACACGGCTCAAAAATATGCTCGCCATCATGATCAGGGTGGCGATTCCAATCTTTTTGTAAGTATTTCGTGGCATTGATTCCCTTTGGCTGTGGGGGATGTTGCCTCATCTTCCCGTCATAAGCAAGTGCATTCCTACATGGGCCGGAAGGGGACGGCTGACACTCAGCGTCAATATATTTTCAAAAAGCGTCAGGAATATACCCATGCGATCAGGTGCAGGCTTGCCTCCAAATCGAGGGTGGTTGCAGCCGTTGGTCTCATCGACTCAAATCTTCAATGATTGCGGATACTCATATGGTATTCACGCCGGGACGGGCGTAGTTGTCCCTGCGGCCGGGTTTCAAGTCAGCCAACCGGAAAAACTGGCTTGCTTTTTGCTGACCTGTATTATGGACGCCTGAGGATGGTGTGTTCATCATCAATTCCGGCGCAATATTATCGGCAAAGGACAAGACCCATGGCCATTCGCCGCATACTTCATTTAATTGCCTTCGGGGTCGGCTGTATGATGATCGCCGCACCTGTTGCCGCCATAAATACCCCCGGTCCGACCACCAGCTATGTGCGCCTCCTGGACTATATTCAGGAGGAAGATCTGAGTGATCCCCTCATGCCGTTCGGAGGCGTTGAGGAAAAATTCGATCGCCGTCTGAACAAAGAAAATCTGGCCTATATCAGCGCCAACAGCGAATTGCTCCAAAAAATCCAATCCCATATCAGTGGCAATCGCCTCCGATGGGAACTGAGTACCTCCTTCAAACAGGTTTGGGTGGTACCGGAACCCCGGGACGAGTACGCCCAATTGTTCGAGAGATACTGCCGTGAAGCGGTGAATTATCTGCTCAAGCGTATCCATCAGCCCAGCCCTTACAGCTCCATAGCGACCCTCAAGGGGCCGCTTCCCGATCCCAGCCAGACCGGGCAGGACGGCATTACGGCGTATCTGGTTCACAATATTGCCGATGAGTATATTGAAGAGTACCTGTTTTTTGATCAGGAGAACGAAGCGTCAAAGATTAAAATCAAACTGAGCAATCGCGAATATGACGGCAAGATCGGTTCCTATACCTCCAAACTCAAAATTGGAGCGGAGAATCAGTTCGAATTTATCCGCGAGAATTTTACCGTTTGGCAGAACAGCGCCCGGAATCCTTACAATGTACTCATCGTGCCCATCGAGGAAACCCTGCACATAATCCTGAGGTCGGCTACCGAGCAGGCCATGCATGAAGAGTTGACGAACCTCAGACCGGAAAAACTGGGTGAAGTGAAGGCGGTAATCGATCATTGGATGGCCGTGGAGGAGGCCGTTGTAGGGGGGCTGGTGTGGCAGATCATGCCGGATTTGTTGCATCATGTCGTCCAAGACACGGGGGAAATCCCATTGGCCCAGGCCATGGCTGAGCGGGATGCCCACGCACAGTACCGATTCCTCGACGTAGGGATCGATCTGGTGACCCAACTGGGTGTGGATGAGACCATCAACCTCTACCAGGTCAGCGCAAAAGAATTTCAAACCAGACTGGTTGAACCGCCGGCCAAAATCGCCTCGCCGGAAATATCCTGATCCAGCCATTTGAATCCCAACATCACCACGTGGGGTTGGCGCTTCTATCCTTCAGTTTTTTCTTCCTGCTCCTATTCATCCAAATTTCTATCGCCTGGATCTTGACTTAGGTAGAGGTTGCGGTGTATCGAGAGGTATCCAAGGATAAAGGTGGTTCTCATACCTCTGTTTCTTGAATTCCCATTTCCCAATATGTTACATGCCATATCGTTGGAAACAGTTTCAGAGGCCATCCAATTGCGGGGATCCAATGCAAGAGACAACGCTCAATCGATCGGTGCTATTTGCGGATATCGCTGGTAGCTCCAAGATGTATGAACTGTTGGGTGATGATCAGGCCAGACGGCTGATCATGGAATTGCTCAGCGACCTGTCCAATGTTGTCCGCAAATATAACGGCGAATCCATACGAACCTATGGGGACGAAATTATGTGTGCGTTTGGATCGGCAGACGATGCCGTAATGGCGGCTGCAAGCATGCACCAGCTTGTCGATGCGCGTCCCCCGGTGCGATGGGGAGAAATCGATGCCATCGGTCTCTATATCCGGGTGGATTCGGGTACCGTGATTCGTGTTGGCAATAAGCTCTTTGGTGACGCGGTCAATTCCGCAGCCAAGATGAAGACGCTGGCCAAGCCGTTCCAGACGTTGATTTCAGAGTCCACGCTGAACTATCTGTCCGATCACCATAAGAATATGACCCGCTTTATCGGTAAACTGCCGATCAAAGGCAAGTCCGGGACTTATGATATTTTCGAGTATCTTCATGAGGCGGAGAACGCCACACTCGTCATGGAGCGGCCCTCTGAAGAGCGGTATTCTTCCGTCGCCATGGAACTTTCCTGCGATTCCGCCACCTTTATGGTGGATGAAAAAAGCACCACTGTCACCATCGGGAGGTTGCCGGCCAACGATATCGTCTTGAAATATCCAGGCGTATCCAGGATGCATGCCAAAATTGAGTACCGCAAGGGTAAGTTTGTGCTGGTCGATGCCAGTTCGAACGGGACCTTTGTCTATGTGGAGGGAAGAGATCCCGTCTATGTCAAGCACGACGAACTTCATCTCTTCGGAGAGGGGACCATCTGTGCGGGTAAAAAAGCCCAAGCAGGATCATCCGGTGCGATCCAGTTTGTCGTTCGATCATAATCCTCTTATGAAATTGCTTCTACTCTTCGTGAACCGACTGCTTTAAAAATGCGATAAAGGCACGGCTCAGGGGCGACAGGCTGCGCTGACGGTGAGTGGTCAGATAAAAATGTCGATGGAGCCGCAGGCCCTCGATGGTGAGCGTTTTGAGTTGACCGGTCCGGCAGGCTTCGGCCACCGCAATGGCGGACAAAATGGAGACGCCGGCATTGCATATAATGGCCTGGCGGACGGCTTCCGTACTTCCCATCACGGCGGTGATGTTAAGGTCTTTAATGGTGTGATTCTTTATATTGAGGGCCTTTTCGATGGACTTGAGGGTGCCGGATCCCTCCTCTCTGATAATAAACGGCTCCGTCAACAATTCCTCGAATTTGATACGCTGCCGTCGCCGCCATTTGTGCTGGCCTGGCACCACCAGTACCATGTCGTCTGAAATCAATTCAGCCTGGCGCAACGATTTTTCTCTGCTGAGGGCGCCAACCAGGCTCAGTTCGATTTGCCCGGCCATCGTTTTGGCCAGTATCTCCGACGTATCCCCCACCACCAGCGACACGCGGACGCCGGGATGGGTATTGGAAAATTCTCCAATTACACGGGGAAGAATATACCCGGCAGGTATGGTGCTGCCGCCGATGGCGATGTGGCCCTTTATTTTTCCGGTAAATTCAGCCATGGCCGTCTCGGCTTCATTTCTCAGGGTGAGGAGGCGGTGCGCATAACCGTAAAGCATTTCTCCCGCTTTGGTGGGAGAGACCTTGCGGGACATTCGATCGATGAGACGCGTGGCAAAGTGATCTTCCAAATCTTTAATGTGGCTGCTGACCGTCGGTTGAGAAAGCCGCACGGCTTCACCGGCCTTGGAAAAGCTTTGAAGCTCAACGACCTTGCAGAATATGTGCAGGTGCCATAGGTCCATTATCCGCTCTTTTTGAATGTTTTGAATTTTTGAATGATTTTTCGATTGACCACCGGTGGTACCATGTCGGACACATCTCCTCCGAACTGCGCAGCTTCTTTGATGATGGATGAACTGGTGAAGATCCATCGTAAACCGGTCATCAGGAAGACCGTCTGGATGTGCCGGTTCAATTTCCGGTTCATCAAGGCCATCTGAAATTCATATTCAAAGTCCGATACCGCCCGCATACCTCTCAGGATGGCATTAGCGCTGGATTGATTTGCATAGTCGACCAGCAGCCCGCTAAATGTATCGAAGGAGATTCCCGAAATTCCCTTCATGCTCTCTGTGAGCATCTCCATGCGCTCCTCAATCGAGAACAATCCCTTCTTATTGGGATTGTGCAAAATTGCCACGATGATCTCATCGAACAGTGTTCTACCTCTGCGGACGATGTCGATGTGCCCATTGGTAACAGGATCAAATGAGCCGGGATAAATGGCGATGCGCTTCACTTGGCATCCTTTCTTCTGGTATCGGAATGTGTATCGAAAGTTGGCCGATTCTAGCACGGGACCGTTGAAATTGCAACGCATCGGGGCGGCTCAATCATGGTAATCGCGATTGGCACCGGCAACTGATTGCCGGTAGCCGGAGGCCAAGAGATGATGAGAAGACAGGACGGGAAATTACCTGCCCGGGATCAGTTTGGAATAAAGTCTGCGGTCAATTGCGCATGGCTTCTTGTTGCTTCGCAACTCCGGCAGCAACTTGCCGGTGCCCCCGGCGTACGAGACCTATCGATGATAGCGGAAAAAGGAGAGTTGGTTGCTGCCGTAGCGGCGGGTATCCGTTAAGGTGAGCGTGGCGGGGGCGATTTCGATTTCTGCATCCGGTTCATGTTCGGCGACGATGGTCGCGCCCTCGGACAGGCAGTTGCAGTCGGACAA
>JBNLAV010000020.1:0-48977 GCA_050302315.1 Desulfobacteraceae bacterium | reverse complement strand
CTCGAAGCCGAAAAAAAACAAATCAACAAAAGCGCGGCATTCAATGCTAGGGTCAAAGAATATGAAAATTCAAAGATCTTCGAAGCATTTATCAAAAAAGTCGTGGTGCCGGACATCCAACTGCCGCAGAAGGAACTAGAGGCCTATTATCAGAAAAATATCTCCGAATTCACCTCTTCCCGGATGATGCGCATCAAGGACCTTGTATTTGCCAAAAGAGACGATGCGGTTGCCGCCATGCAAAAATTAAACAAGGGGACCGACTTCGCCTGGTTGAGCGCCAATGCCCATGGGCAGGTTCCGGCGGACACCCGGGGACTCCTCAATTTCGAAGGCCGGCCGCTGACCGTAAACAACCTTCCCGAAGATATCCGCAAAGCAGTCTCGGACGCAGCCAAAGGGGATTCCCGGCTGTATGCCGATTCCGAAGGCCATTTTTATTTGTTGTATGTGGATCAGATTATCGCACCAGTGCAGCAATCTTTCGCCGATGTAAAAGAGGATATTGCCAAGGCCGTCTTCGACACAAAAGTCAAGGAGAGCGTTGAACGGTGGGCTGACCAGCTTGGTAAATTCTATCCTGTGAAGATATATCGAAGCGCGCTGGCCAAACTGAAATAAGCGATATGCATGACAACAATTCATTGATTTGGTTTTGATGAAAATACAAAAACGAAGCCCGCGCGCGAAATTGCTTTCCCTTGCGGCCATGCTGCTATGCATGGCCGCAATGTTCGCCATCATCACTTGCGCCCCGGGCCCAGTGCGCACCACCGGCAAATTCACAAAAAAGCAATGTCTTGATTGCCATACGGATTTCAAAGGCAAATACTTCGGCATGAAAAGTGTCCATGCCGTCGTCAAGGATCAGAAGTGCGAAGATTGCCATCTGCGGCATGGGGTCTTACCCAAGTTGCTGTTAAAAGCACAAGGCAATCAGCTATGCCTCACCTGCCATAAGACCGATCAGATTGGGATGGCCAAAAACAAGGTCCACTCGGCCCTGAAAAACGGCCAATGCATCGATTGCCACAACCCCCATGCCTCGGAACAGTCCCAGCTGCTTAAAGCCGCCGGCGATGATCTTTGTTTCCGCTGCCATCAGAGCGATCAGTTTAACAAGACGGTGGTCCATCCGGCGCTGAAGGAAAAAACCTGCCTTCGGTGCCATTTTTCCCACAGTTCCGATCAACCGAATTTGTTGAAAAACGAGAGCATTGCCCTTTGCCGGTCCTGCCACGATCTGGGTGCAGGTGCCTTCAGGCAAGCCCATGACAACTATCCGGTGGACAGAGCCGAATGCACCGGCTGTCACAACCCTCATGCCTCCCTGCAGCCCAGATTGATGAAGGCCAGCGTGCATGCCCCGGTTGTAAAGGACGATTGCAATGCGTGCCATACCCCTGCCGAATCGGAGCAAAACTTTACCACCCCGACCAAGGGTCGGGATCTGTGCCTCAAATGCCACAAGGCAGAGGATCTGATGGCCGGCGGGGCGTTGGAGCATCCGCCATTTCAGAAAGGCCGGTGCAAAGAGTGCCACCTGCCCCATGCCTCCGAGAATGAGCGGTTGCTGGTGCGCCCAGGCAACAATTTATGCCTCGGCTGCCACGCTGACCGGCAAACCAAGCGGTCCATCCCCCATAAAGCGCTTACCGAAGGCAAGGGATGCCTGGCATGTCACGTGCGGCACGCCAGCGCCAAGCCCAAAATGCTACCGGCCGGGGAGCAGGAAGTGTGTCTGAAATGCCACACCCGCATCCTGCTGGAAAAGAAGACCCTTAAGCCCCACACCCCTTTTATGGAAGGCAGCTGCGGAAAGTGCCACAACCCACACGGTTCCAATTTCTACGGTATGCTCAAGGCCAATACCAATTCAGTCTGCTACAGCTGCCATTTCGAATCCGAGTCCAAGTTTTTGAAGACCAACACCCACAAACCCGTGCTGCAGGGCGAATGCAATGAGTGTCATCGATCGCACGGCGGCAAGAGGGAAAAACTGCTGGCGTTTGCTGCGGACGATCCGAAATTGTGCAGCAAATGCCATGGGGATTTTATGAAGACCCCCCCTGGCGGATCCGTGCACCCCTTCTTCAAAGCCGGCAAATGCATGAGCTGCCACGAAGTGCACGCCAGCAATGTAGCCGGTATGATTAAAAACAAGCAGAGCTTTCTCTGCAATTCGTGCCACGGCACCGACCCGGGGCAGGAGGTGAAAACCCCCAAAAGCAACCACTCCCCCGTGGTCGATGGGCAGTGCACTGAATGCCACAGCCCCCATAAAGCTAACCTGAACCGACTGCTGCTGGCCGATTATCCTGACCTGTGCCTGGCATGCCACACCGATTTGAAAAACAAGATGTATCCCGATAAAGCAGCCAGCGGGGAAGAACCCGCTTCTTCCGCTGTCGCAGCAGCAGAGGCTCAAAAGGAGGAAACCCGCTTTTTCCTGCATGCCCCCTCTGATCTCAAAAATTGCAAAATCTGCCATCGGCCCCATTATGCCGAAGACCCGGCCCTGGCGACAAAGCCCATTCAGCAGCTGTGCGCGGATTGTCACGATTATGAGAAACAGCCGTTTAAAACAGCGCACATCAATATCGACGCCGGTCTGATGAATTGCAGCAAATGCCATGACGCGCATGCGTCCACGGACCCGAAGCTATTCAAGACGGACATTCATAAACCATTTGCCGAACGAAAATGCAAAGATTGCCATATCACCAAATAATCAGCACACCAGGGATCCGCAAATTGCGCTGTAGAATCGTGCCGCTTTTGTTGGCTTCTCTGCTGACCCTGGCCGCCTTTGGGCCTGCAAACGCTGCGCACAAGGTCAAACTCAAGCCGGGGGCCAAAAGCAAACAGTGCCTGGAGTGCCACGAGGATCAGAAGAAGGCCTTCAGCCGCCGTTCCACACACCCGTTGAAAAAACCGGCTGAATGTACCGGCTGTCACGATCCGCACACCTCCAACCAGAAGAAGCTGTTGGTTGAAGATATCCAGACACTGTGCAACCGCTGCCACGCGGATATTGTTCCTGAAAAAGCCGTCAGCCAGCATAAAGTTGTGGTCGAGGGAAACTGCAGCAAATGCCACGACGCCCACGGATCGAACAACCGCCGCCTGCTCACCAAGGCCGGCAACGAGCTGTGCATAGAATGCCATTCCGAGATGGGCACGCGTCTGGCAAAGGTGAAATTTCCCCATAAGCCCTTGACCGAAGGACAAGGCTGCCTCAGTTGCCATACCCCCCACGCATCCACCAAAGAGACCGCACTGCTGAAAAACGAGGCCTCCGCCCTATGCACCGCTTGCCACAAAACCAACCGGCCCATCTTTGCCCGGCGTCACCTGAACTATAAAGTGGGGGCCAGCAATTGCAACTCCTGTCACGACCCCCATGGATCCGACAAACGCAACATTCTTTATGATACGGTGCATGCGCCGGTGGCCGAAAAGAGCTGCCAGAAATGCCACAACAGCCCTGCCTCAGCCAATGCCCTGGACGTCAAGCAGAAAGGCAAGGCATTGTGCCTGCAATGCCACAAGCCGATGATCGATGCAATGTATCTGAAAAAGCAGGTGCACTGGCCTTTGGCGGATGAGACGGCCTGCCTGCACTGCCACAACCCCCACGGCAGCAAAACACCCAAGCTGATCAGCGGTTCTCAGGCCAAGGTCTGCGGGCAGTGCCACGCCGATACCGTTGAACTGCAAAATGTGTCCATTGCAAACCCGCAGAATAAGCACCTTTGCGAACCGGTCCGCAAAGGAACATGCAGCAGCTGCCATTCTCCGCACTCTGCAGACAATTTTCTGCTCATGCGAAAGGAGAATATCTCCGTCAATGTTTGCGGCGAGTGTCATGAATGGGAGACCCACTCAACGCACCCCATCGGTGCAAAGATCGTCGACCAGCGCAACAAGAATCTGTCGGTGGAGTGCCTGAGCTGCCATGTGGGCTGCGGGACGGGGAACAAACCCGCCATGCTGCCCTATGACACCACCTATGAACTTTGCGTCCAATGTCATGTCGAACGAAAACGGTGATTTGAGGGTGATCATGCCGCCTCGTAGATTTAAATTGCTGATACTTGTCGCTATATTGCTGGCAGCGGCCATGGGGCCGATGAATGCCCCGGCAGCCGAAAAAGTGCGCTTTCGCCACGCCAAGTCGCTCTATGAGGATGGCGAGGGCATCGGTCTCCGACAACCCCAGGGTGTGGCCTGTACCGAAAATTCCGTTCTGGTGGTGGCCGATACGGGAAATGACCGGCTGCTGCGCTATACCTTTAGCGACTACGATTCCAATCCAAAGGTGCAGGTGCTTAAAACACCGCTCACCATCTACCCGAAACGGATTCGCATGAACCGCCAGGGGGAGATTTACCTCCTCGATGCGAAGGCGGGCAGGATTGTCCGCCTCTCGGCCCAAGGCCAAAATCTCGGTTTTATCGAGCCCGCGGGCTTACCCACTCCGGCAAGGATCGAGGCCTCCAGTTTTGCCGTGGCCCCCGATGGCAGCCTATATTTTGTGGATATTCTCTCCAAACGGGTATTGATTTGCGATGAACGCGGCCAGTATATCAAACACGTCCAATTCCCGGAAACCAACGGTTGGATTTCTGATATCGCCGTGAACGAAAGGCGGGAAATTTTCCTTGTCGACAGCGTCAATGCCAGGGTATTCAAAGCCAGGTCCGGTGAAGCGCTATTTTCTGCATTGAGCGAAAGCCTGGAGCAATATATGCGCTTCCCCACGGATTTGGCCATAGATCAACGCGGCCGGATCTACCTCAGCGACCGCAATGGCAGCAAAATAGTCGTTCTCAGCCCGGATGGCGCCTATGTGGGACGCTTTTCGGACAAGGGCTGGAAAGACGGGCTGCTCAACCACCCCTCACAGGTCTGCCTGAATGAGCGCGGAGACCTGTTCGTCGCCGATACAAGCAACCACCGTGTGCAAATCTTTGTCGAGCTGAAATAACCTCACGCATCTCAGAAGGAGTGGCACTCCAGGCAACCGCGGGAGCTTTGGGAGTAGTCCCAACGCAGGGCGTCCCGGAAGGGGCTTGCATGGGCTACATGGCAGGAGAGGCAGAAAACCCGGGCAGCGGTGCGCCCGTCGGGATTTCCGGTGGGAAACTCGGCGATGGTGATGCGGTTGCCGGCATTGGCCCAATGGTTGAAATCGGCGTGCCGCGCACCGTAGATGGTAATGCCCACCGGATGGCGCCGCCAGCTTCCAACGGCGCTGCCGGTCAATGGGGCGGCAAATTGCCGGTGGCATGCACCGCAGAAGTTGTTTATGCCTGATATATAGATGTTTTTATCGAAGCCGTCACCGCTTTTAGCGTTGATCCAGGTATCCTGCCCATTGATCTCGGTTTTCAGGTTGCGATAATTGCCGTTGGGATGGGGATCGTGGCAGCTCACGCAACCGAATTCCGACCGTGCCAATCCGCCGGGTGGCGTCAACTCCAAATCCGCATCGATGTTCATAATGTTGTGGCCGCTGCCGTCGGAATCCAGTGTGGCCGTGAATGAGCCACCGGCCAGGGGTTTGGTGCCGTTGAGCACATGGGGCGGTCCCTTGCCGGAAACATCCTGAAGTGCATCGTGGCATCTCAAGCAGATGGCATTCTTGGGAACCTGCAACTCCTTTGCAATACCGTTCTTGGCTGCGGGGTCCGGCCTGTGGCATGACCGGCACTGAACCTGTTCATGCATGGCCAGCACATTGCGCACCGGCAACCCCGCCAGCAACGATCCAATCATCAGGCCAAAGACAAATTGTCGCGCCAATCTACAGGTTCTCATGCTCTTCTCCCGATGCGAAAGTTCCTATCTTTCATCGACGCTTCGGAAGGAATACTTGAGCAAATAGTTGGACTCTACTGGCTGCGGCAGGCGCAGCTGTCGGCTCGAGGACGGCCGTCAGCTTCTATGGATATCAAATCGGTTTGCGGCGACGGATGCTATTGGTCGAAGAGCTCC
Source organism: Desulfobacteraceae bacterium (assembly GCA_050302315.1). GTDB lineage: Bacteria > Desulfobacterota > Desulfobacteria > Desulfobacterales > Desulfosarcinaceae > JARRKU01. The sequence goes on along the minus strand of JBNLAV010000020.1, from coordinate 42,977 downwards.
GGCAGGTAGAATTTATCGTAGTTTTCCAGCATGCCGATCATGTCCAGTTTCAGCAGGTTATCGATGCGCGTATCGGAAAACCCCAATTGCTTGAAATCGAGCAGGCTCTGGGCCGTATGGCATGCTTTGCAATCGTGTCCTTTGGGTTTGATATTTTCGTGGAATTTATTTTTGACCCCTTCTCTCTGCTCCGGGCTCAGCTGGTCCCTGACCTTCATATAGTCCCTGGCCAGGGGAGCATCCTGCCTCTGAATCGCGGGGGTAAGCTCATCGCGGATCCCTTCTTTATAGTACGGAGCGATCTTGGTGAGGCCGCCGTCGCCTTTGACGAGCATGCCGGTTTCGGGGAAATAATCCGTACCGTAAAACGGTCCCTGGGGGTCGTCGTTCTGAGGATTATACCATTTATGGACGATATGCTTTCCGGGTCGGTCCTGGATGTGGCACGTCTCGCACACCATAAACTGGGTGTGAATATTCATCAGGGCGCGGATTCTCTTGTTTTTGCTGTGGGGATAGTCCGAGTGGCAGATGAAGCATACCGGCCGTTCGGCTTCGGGCAATTGGGGCTGGTCTGCGATGTGGTGAAAGTGTCGGTGCCGTTCAAATTCCTCCAGCCGTCTGGCCTGGTCCAGAATTGTTGATTTCTGCTCCTCCAGGTGTTGCTGCCATTTCGCTCTGAACAGACCCGGACCGCGTGGTGAAATGGTCAAATGGTGCACCACGCCGGCGAATACCGTCAGCAATAGCACGATAAAGACTGCGCCGACGAGATAGGCGCTCAGGGGATGGTTGGTTCTTTTTGGGGCTGCGCGCAATGGGGGCTCTCCTTTGCTAGTGTATGCGCGACAATTCCGACAATTGGACGGCCGCCGGATCCGGCGGAGCCGCCGGGTCGAGACCTTTTTCCCGCAGCAATTGTTTCATGTATTCCCGTTCTTCGGGTATTTCTTTCAGATTGTTCAGATATTCCAGAAAGTGCTCTTCAATCTGGTGCTCCCGGGTGATCTTGCCGGTCAGAAAGGACCATTGCATGGGAAATCTGCGCGGCACGAAATGGACATTGACCCAATGCCAGAAGGCCAGCACGATGAGGGCCATCACCGCCTCATCGGCATGCATTAACCTCACCAGATCCTGGAAAAACGCCGAATAGGAGTCTCCGCCGATGGCGCCCTGGGGCAGGATTTTGCCGATGGTGCCGGGGACCAGTCTGGCCATCAGATCGGGGAAGAGGAGCGCGGAACCGGCCGCCATGAGCACGAAGCTGCCGTACAAAACGGCCAGATAGTGCAACTTCTGTTTGTACATGAACTTCTCCATTTTCGGCCGCTGGGGCTCCAAACCGAGGAAGAACTTCAAATCGTGGATAAAATCCTGCAGATCCTTCAACCGGGGTATCTGGGTGCGCTTGTAGTCGAATTCGTGCCGCAGCACTTTCCACAGCGTCCCGCCCAGAATGGTGGCCACGTGGTAGCCGGCGCCGATCATCATCACGACGGCCGATACCCGATGGATGCGGCGTGCCAAATCAATCCCGCCGAAAAAGGCGATCACATGGGGCGCCCAGAAGAGTTCGCTGAAAAAAATCGGCAACCCGGTGGCCGCCAGAATCAGAAAGGTGATAAAAAGGATCAGATGTTGAATCACAATATGCGCCGAATAGCGCGGCAGATCTCCCAGGGGGTTGGATTCGACGTATTTGTAGATATCCCGGGGGATATGGCCCACCCCTTCGACAAACGTATAATAGCCGTCCGGGGCTGTTTCTACTCCGGAATCCTTGGGTTGGCCGTTGATATGTTCTTCTATTCTGGACATGGGGTCTGCTATCGGTCCTTTTTGCTGTTGCGTATTGTTTTTCCGCGCCAACTCGTGCCGTTGATCAGCACCAGACGGACGCCCGCCCTGAGCCGACCGAAAGTCTCAAACAGCATGAGGCCCACCATGCTGATGACTGTTCCGTAAATGGCCAATTGAAGAAAAATGCTCATCAGATGGATGATGGGATTGTCCTTGTGTTCGGTGCTGGGGTGCACCGCGATCTCGATGAACCAGTTGTTGGTCTTGGTGTGACACTGACCGCAGGTCTTCTGAATGTTCGACTTGCTGATGGTGGCCCTTGGGGAATCTTTTTTATAGATATCATGCAGGGCATTGGACGCATGGCAACTGATGCAGTCTGCTGCTTTCTGCGAACCCAGGCGGACCAGTTTGCCATGGATGGACTGGTTGTAAGTGGCGACGGCTTCCAGGGCTCTGTCTGAGACCTTCAGTTTTTTCATCACTTCGACATCCTGGTGGCACTTGGCGCAAAGCCGCACGATTTCCTGGGAAGAGCGGGACGTTTTTCTGCGCAACCGGTGGGTGATATGTCTGTAGGCCTGCACCACACCGCTTTGGGGGTGGCAGTTCAAGCATCGCCGCAGGGTCTCTTCATAGGCGATATTTTCTTCCGGAAGCCTGCTGTAGGTCGGGTTCTCGTGGCAGAACTTGCAATATGGTTTTGCTTCTTTAGCCAGCCGGCTGTCCCCGGATTGGGTACCATGGGCGCTGTCATTGAATATCTCCACGATCTTCTCGTGGGAGAACTTGTCCTGAGAAAAGGGCGGTTTGGTGTGGCACTGCGTCGCACAATTGACCGTTTGGGTGACCGGATCGTGAGGAATCTTGCGAATGTAGGGATGGCAGTCGTCGCAGTCTACCGCGCGGTGGACGCTGTGACTGTAATGCAGCTCATCGACGTTGTAGTTCCAGCGCTTGCCGTTTTCATCGATCCGGCCGATGTAGCGATGCTTATGGCACATCAGGCAGTTCTTGGCGTCTGCGGCCTCCGCCCCGGAAAGAAAAACCGGCGGCAGGTATAATGCCGCCAGCGTCACGATGATATACAACACCCGTATGCAGGCCTGCTGATACAAAGGTCCTATGTGAAGGGGGCGTATCGACATGGTTACCTGTTCGTGTCGAGGTGCGGCGCTATTGCATAAAATCATAATAGGAACAACCGGTCTTGGTCTGTCAAGGAAAAAGACGCCGGAATCCGTTGCCGGATGCCCATCAGCGGTATTCGGGCAAGGATGTACCGGGTTGAAGGATAGCCGGCCGGCGCATCCTGCGCGGAAGCCGTTTGTAAATATTGCCGATATCGCGTAGAATAAGCCAAATCCTGTAAGCCTTATGCCATCGAGAGGAAAGCGCACCGATGTCGCCATTGCTGCCCATTGTCTATGTCATCTTCTTCTTTTCCGGAGCTGCGGCGCTGATGTACGAAGTCCTGTGGGTGCGCTCGCTCAGCCTTATCTTCGGCGGTACCCATCTGGCGGTGACCACTGTTCTGACAGTTTTCATGGGCGGTCTGGCGCTGGGCGGCTTCCTCATCGGGCGCAGGGTGGACGGCATCAAAAACCCGCTGCGATTTTACGGCTATCTCGAAATGGCCATCGCCCTTTGTGCGGTGATCTTTCTCCTTCTGGTGAAGATTTATCCGGCCGTCTATATTGCCATGGTCCAGGGGAGGGAGGATTCGCAGGTCTATCTGTCCATGGTGCGGGTGCTGTTTGCCACCCTGTCCCTGATTGTCCCCACGACCCTTATGGGCGCTACGCTTCCCGTGCTGACCCGCTTCGTCTCCGGTCATCCCGCCAGAATCGGAACGCATCTGTCCTATCTCTACGGCTTCAACACCCTGGGCGCCGTAGCCGGTACGGTGGTGACCGGGTTTTTGCTGCTGCGGTTTTATTCCGTGGCCACCGCCTACCATACGGCCATTGTGATAAACGTCTGTGTGGGTCTGGCCAGCATGCTGATTCCGGTTAGACATACCGCAGGCATTTCCGAGCGGCATCGTCCGATACCGGCGAACGGAAAGGAAGCCGAAAGGGCGGGGGACGCGGCGCGTGCGGCCATTGGAACTTCCGATCGACGCATTGCCGCGCGACTGGTGCTTTTGGGCATCTCCGTCAGCGGTTTCTGCGCGCTGGGCTACGAGGTTCTCTGGACCCGGATCCTCACCCTGACCATCGGAACGAGCGTCTATGGATTCGCCATCATGCTGGCCGCCTTTCTCACCGGTATCGCCCTTGGCAGCAAAACTTACGGCTTCTGTCTGAAGCTGTGGCCGCTGCACCTTGACGCGATTCCGAGACAGGTTCGCATTTTCGGTTTTGTCCAGCTCATTATAGGCCTATTGGCGCTGGCGGTGACCTTCTACATCCGGGATCTTCCGGTGCATGCCATTGCCCTGCACGAATTTTTCCTCGGCCGCGGGCTGGGACCGTTCAGCGCCCGGCAATGGGCCAATCTGACACTGGCGTTCGCGTATATGGTGGGCCCGGCCTTTTGCATGGGCGTGGCCTTTCCCATCGCCGGTAATGTCAATGCCGCCCATTCGCAACAGGTCGGCAAGGCAGTGGGCCGTGTTTTAGCGTTCAACACACTGGGAGCGATTCTGGGATCCGCCGTCAGCGGCTATCTGCTGATCTATGTCTTCGGGATTGAAAGATCGCTCCAGCTGCTGACGGTGGTCAATATCGGTTTGGGTGTTCTGCTGCTGACCAGCCCCCGGCAAAGCCGCGTCATCAACTGGAGCGTGACAGGTGTGACCGTGGCGGTGCTGGTTGTCCTGGCGCTCCGGCCCGATCTGCTCAGAATGTGGGACGAGAAGTATTTCGCCATCTTTCAAAATAACCAGCCGGAAGCCTACAATACCCCTGAGAGAAAAAAAGACGCCCTGGAAAACACCGATGTGCTGTTTTACCACGAGGGCATCAATTCCACCATCAGCGTCATCAAAATCAAAGGGGGCAACCAGGCCGTACTGGTGAACGGCAAGGTTGTCGCCTCCTCGGCGTTGAAGGACCGCCAGTGCCAGCTGACCCTGGGGCACCTGCCCATGCTGGCCCACAAAAATCCCCGCAAGGTCCTGGTGGTGGGGCTGGGTACCGGCATGACCCTGGGCGCGGTCAGCGCGCATCCCGGCGTCGAGGAACTGACTTTGGTGGAGATCGAACCCAACGTAATCGGCGCGGCCCGGACCTTCGGACGCTACAACAATCATGTCCTGGACCATCCCAAGCTGAAGGTGGTATTTAATGACGGCCGCAATTTTCTGCTGACCACCCGGAACAGCTATGACGTCATCACCGCCGACCCCATCCATCCCTGGACCCAGGGCTCCGGGTATCTTTATACTACGGAATATTTTCAGCTGGCGGCCGCACATCTTGCGCCGGGCGGTGTCATGTGCCAGTGGCTGCCCATCTATGAGCTGAGCGTCGCGGACCTCAAGTCCGTGGTAAAAACCTTTTCACAGAACTTCAAATACACCATGGCCTGGCTAACCCAGTATGACGCCGAACTCATCGGCAGCAACCAACCCCTGATATTCGATGAAACCCTACTGGCGCAGCGACTGTCCGACCCGGCAGTGGCAAAGGATTTGACGGCGGTGATGATGGGCACTAGTGTCGATTTCCTGAGTTATTTCATCATGGGCAGCCAGGGTATGGTCGAATTTGGCCGCGACGGTATTGTCAACACGGATGACAATTTGTACCTTGAATTCTCCACCCCGGCGTCGGTGGGCCGGAACGTCATGCAGACCAACGTGGAGGCGTTGTCCCGTTATCGTGAAAACATCCTGGCGTACCTGATGCCGGAATCGGACCCGGCCGGGCGGAAGCTGCAGATACACCGCTGGACAGAGGCCCATCAGGCCGCAGTTGTCACTGATCAGGCCCATGCCCTCTTTCTGGGCGGCAATGGACGTACGCCCCAATTTCAACAACTGCTGACCCAACTGGAGCGCGAGTACAAGTGGTTTTCGCCGGTCAGATTCCTGATCGCGGAACATCAGGAGGTGGCCGCCATGGTTCCCCGGCTGATCCGCCAATCCGGTTTTCTCCTGCGGAACGAAGGCGGTCAGGTGGTCCGGTGGGAAATTTCGGCTGTCATGGCCCGCTCCGGAAAGCAGCGGGCAGCGGCCGTCTTTGTCGACAATGCCGCGAGGGTAATTTACGGCCAGCGCTATTTTTCAGGTCCGGACCTGGAGCAAACCATCACCCGATTCTCGGCCGATGTCATGAAGTCGATACAAAGTGCATATGCGGTCGAGGTTGCAGCGGCCCAACGCCATGGGCAAAGGTATCCCGATCTCCAAACCATGAAGACAAAAACAATTAAAATCATCACAGATCTGATGCGCAGATAGCGCTGCAGCCGGTCAGGCCATAAACGCCGGCTGCCGGATAGAATTTAAGCTATTGTATTCTAACTGTTTTTGCGTTATCAGTGGAAGCTGATGCACAGCATGGGGCACCACGATCCTCAGTGCCCGGTAATTTCTCAGCCGGCATTCATCCCTGATTGTATCGGCGCAGGTTAAAGTCGTTCCACTAGATCACCGATAATGCAGTCAATGATATAAGAATAATGCATAGATGCATGTGCATTGGAGTTGAACATGACACTTTCTTTATCCGCAATTGAAGCCAAGGTTGAACAATACATTCAGGACGGCCACAATGAAAAAGCGTTTGAGCTGATCTATCAACTGGCCGTCGCAAGCGCCAATAAGGGACTTTTTCAGAAATCGGAAGCCTATCGGGACCGATTGTATGAAGTGGACAGTGATGCATTATCCCGTATTATAGCGGTGAACGAGGTCATCGAAAAACAGAAAAGCAAATTCATACCGCCCGAATACCGTATTCTCTGGGCGCCATTTTTCAAGACCCTTACCGAGGAAGATGCCAACGCATTTTTTCTCGCTTTGAAAAAGGTTAAAGTCGACAGCGAAGAGATTATTCTCGGCCAGGGCCAACAAAACGACCGGCTCTTTCTGGTTCAACAAGGACAGCTGAAAGCCGTCTATATCGACAAGCAGAAGGAACTTCTGCTGCGCAGGCTGGACAGCGGCGATGTATTTGGAGAAGATACGTTTTTCTCCGTCAATGTCTGCACTGCCACGATTATCACCCAGACACCCGTCCACTTGAGCTTTATCCAATATGCTGACCTGAAGCGGCTCCAGAAAAAGCACGAATCTTTGCGGTCCAACCTTGAGAAGATATGCACGGCCGGCCGGTCGCTGACAGCTATCCTCCGGAAGAAGGGCATCGATCGCCGATCATCGAAACGCTTTAATCTTCGCCGCACGATCCGGTTTCAACTGCTTGAGTCAGACAATCCCAAAGCGCTGCATCGATCGGTTGCCGCTGAGATGTGGGATATCTCCAAGCGCGGATTGTCGTTCTATTTTCAGTCAAAGAATCGTGAGGCCGTTCGAAAACTGATCGGGCGCCCTTTAGGGCTCAAATTCAGCTTGAATATCAACGGAGCGGACAAAACGGTCGTCACCACCGGCATCGTGCAAGGCGTTGAAAGCCATCCGCTCGATGAGTACTCGGTTCACCTCCAACTGAACCGGCCTTTCCACGACGACGTCATAAGAGCCATCGCCCGTCTGGCAACCTGAGAGCGTTGATCGAACCGCAGCACATCGAAGCGGATTATCGAACGTCCAGGTCCAGCCGATCAGCGGGACTTTAGCGTCACAGTCACAAAAATCATCCAGGAGACACTACCGTCCCGCCATGCCTGCCGGGCGAGGGCTTCCGCCCGTTGCCGCCGGCCTTCCCTTTTCAACATCTTTTCAATTCACCGTGAGTGATGGAAAACTGATTTTTACGGCACCGGGCACGCCGGTCCGGTGATAGTGTGTCGACATGCGCGTAAATACACTATGTTGAACAACCCTCAATGACCGCATATCCCGATACCGTCAGGAACAATGGTTCGCTGTCAACACCAAGGCCGTCAGGTTGTATTGATAGGGTCGTGTCTTATGGTGTGTGGGGCGCTTCGCGCTAAGCCTTCTGGTTGCAGGCCGGAATATGTTTCACGCAGTGACCATCGGCGCAGGCAGGGCGCCTCTTGCGGGGATTGATGACCGGCATCACGACTTCAATCAGTGGAATTGAATGTTGACACACACCCGTTTTCTCTTTAGAAACTATAACTTAGGCTACGATCCTTTCGCCGGTCGCATGCCGGATACACGGACTTTTGCAGGAGATAGAATGGAACGCTTCAAGGTGACTTTTCTGCCGTATGATACCGCCATCGAGGTGAATGCCGGTGAAAGCATCATTCGCGCGGCCATGGAGGCCGGCGTCCACATCAATGCGTCTTGCGGTGGAGATGGGGTTTGCGGCAAATGCCGCGTTTTGATCGAAAATGGCCAGGTGCAGGGGGGCATTTCGGAACATTTGAGCACCGAGGATCGGGATAAAGGCTATCGATTGGCGTGCAAAGCACAGGTGAGCGAAGACGTGGTGATTCGCATTCCGGTGGAGTCGGCCATCGACACTTCGGCCTTGCAGCGGAAATCGCCGCGCCAGACCGCTCGCATCCAGCAGATGGACCTCGAGGACATCAAAGAGCAGGGCCTTTTTGTGCCGCCCATGGAAAAACTCTACCTGGAGCTTCCCCCGCCCGATGCAAGCGACAATCTTCCGGACATCAGCCGTTTGGTGAATTATTTGCGCATCCAGCACGATGAGGGGAAGCTGGAAATCTCGCTGCCGGTAATTCGCAAAATTCCCTCGGTTTTCAGAGAACAGGATTTCAAGGTCACCGTTACCGTCGCACGACCGGTCCGGCCCTCCGGTAAGAATCAGATCATCAATGTAGAGGCGGGAGATACGGCGGACCAAAATTATGCCGTTGCCATGGATATCGGCACGACCACCGTCTACGGTCAGGTCGTCAACATGAACACCGGGAAAGTGCTGGCGGAGGCCGGCAAATTCAACGGCCAGATCAGCTACGGCGAGGATGTGATTTCCCGGATCATATTTGCGGAGAAGCCCGAAGGCCTCGAGAAAATTCATCAGGTGGTCATTGAGACCGTCAACCAGGTGTTGGCCCGGATCATTAAAAAATCCGGAGTGGCGCGGCAGAGCATATCGGTGCTGACCCTGGCTGGCAATACCACCATGACCCAGTTGTTGCTCAAGGTGGAACCCCGATACATCCGTCGTTCGCCATATGTTCCGGCGTCACGCATCTATCCGCATATCAAAGCATATGAACTGGGCATCGACTTGGACGATCACGTCACCGCGCTGGTCTATCCCCAGGTTTCCAGCTATGTGGGGGGCGATATCGTCGCCGGCGTGATGGGTTCCGGCATGTACCGCACGGAAAAACTATCTCTTTTCCTGGATATCGGCACCAATGCCGAGGTGGTTATCGGCAACAAGGATTGGATGGCGTGCGCCGCCTGCAGCGCCGGGCCCGCCTTCGAAGGCGGCGGCATCGAGTTCGGCATGCGCGCCGCCAAAGGGGCGATAGAGGATTTTTCCATCGATCCTGAGACCCTCGAGCCGATGATCGTCACCATCGGAAATGTCCGTCCCAAGGGAATATGTGGTTCCGGGCTGATTACCATGGTGGCCATCCTCTTTGAAATGGGGGTGATCAACAATCAGGGCAAATTCGACCGGGACCTGGGGACCCCCCGCATTCGCCAGACCAAGGATGTATGGGAGTATGTTCTGGCCTATAAGGATGAGACCCAGATTGACCGGGATATCACCATCAACGAAATCGATATCGAAAACCTCATCCGGGCCAAAGGCGCCATATACAGCGGATGCATGACACTGTTGGCCGAGGTGGGCATGGGGCCGGACGATATCGAACAGATCATACTGGCCGGCGGATTCGGCAGCTTTGTGGATCTGGAAAAGGCCATGGTCATCGGCCTGCTGCCCGAGATCGATGCCGGCAAAGTTGTTTACGTGGGCAACGCCTCGCTGCTGGGTGCGCGCATGAGCGCGCTGACCAACAGCATTCGGGAAGAGGTGGTGGGGGTGACCAACATGATGACCAATTTCGAATTGTCCGAAACGCCGTCTTACATGGATAATTATGTGGCCGCCCTTTTTCTGCCCCACACCGATATCGATCGGTTTCCCAGGATCAAATCGCAGCTGGCTTCACGCAAGGGCATATTGTCCCGGGTCCGCCAGGCCGCATCCTGAGGCAAGTGACGGCCGGGTCGGTTTAAGGCTTTGGGCCAAACGACCGATAGCGACACTAATACCCTTTCGCACGGTCGGCTGGCAGCGGGGATAGTTAATTCACCAGGGGGCTTGGTCGAATCGGCCGCACCTCAGTTCTAATGGAGCGATGCATGGGAGATGAGAGCATTCAACTAGATGACGAAGCCCAAAGTCTGTTTGAACAGCTCGGGGGGATGGAGTCGTGGAAAGGGCGCGTGGCGGCCGGCGGAGACCGGCTGGCGGAGACCCTGCGCGCTGAACAGATGCGGTTGGACACGGTTCGCATTCTGCTGATCCGGACCGCCTATCTGGTGAGCCGTTATCTCAAGAACGATGCCTTTGCCAAGAGCGATGCGCATGAGTCGGAAGTATTCAATGAATTGGCCGGCGTTTTGACCCGGTTGGAGGAACTGGCCGGGCATCTGGGTTGTGCGTTTATTCGCTACCGCGGCGCCCCTGCCGACCCTCAACTTCCCGATAAGTATGACTATGAGCTGGTGATCGGCAATACAGCCGTGGACAGCCTGATGGCCCCGAGGGTGGCCCGCAGAAATGGCGAAAAAGCCGCCAAACTGCCGGATCTGCTGTTGGATGCCTTCTCCGTCTTTGCCGATTACGGCGTCAACAACATCTACATCGAAATACCCGACAACCTTCGAAACCATCTGCCCACGATTCGGGTCAACCTGAAGATCCTTTCCGGATTCCGCCAATCCCGGCAGACGGGGGCCGCTGTCCTGGTCGATCTGGACGGTCACCAGATCACCGTACCGGTCATCAACGATGAGAGCATGTTTCCAGATCCCAACCTTACCCTGCTGGCCGGGATCAACCGGCTCAAAGTGAGGTCGATGGAGAATCTGGTCGAGAAAATCGATCACTGGCTGCGCAAACAAAGCGACAAAACCAGCGATTCGAACAAGTACACCGCCGTCTACAATGCCGCTTTGGCATTCCCCAAGATCAGGGCCCAATTGAAGAAGCCCCTGGTGGAGATGAACAACGTCAAATGGCTGATTTCCGAGACCAAGGAGGATAAGGTCAGCCTGGAAAAGGCGTACGTCGCCCGGCTGGCGTTGGAAACGGCCGGCGCCGCCCCCCAGAAAGTGGCCAAAATGATCAAGAGCATTTATGGGGATGACTATGCTAAAATCGACAAGATCATTTTGGGAGAGCGGTTAAACCTCTCATCCGATCTGCTCACCGCGGCGGAGCAGCGGTCTGAAAAGACGGATGTGCGCAAAGAGTTGCTCGGGAACCTGAACATGCGTCTCGATCAGGTTCAGGACCATGTGATCGATGAGGTCGATGTCGGTTCGGTCGGCGGGGCAGAGGGCGCGACCGCAGACGGTAAACCGGGCAAAGGGGTCCACCGCCAGGTGGTCCAGATGGTAAATTTTTACAAAGGCCGCTCCACCACCCGTAAAAAGATGGTGGGCATGGTGCACCGCCCCATCGAATTCAAATCCCGTGACTACGATATACTGGCCAAGGATTTTCGGATCTCCCGCGATGATGCCGTGGCGCTGGTGGACAAGCTCAAAGGCTGCTTCGGCGAAGGCGGCCGGTTCCGAAAAAATGGGTTTCGTACGGCCTTCGATCACTTTAAGCAGTACGAACAGAAAATATTCGGATTCCTGTGGCACCACATGAAGGACGCCATTCTGCCCGAGGATCGGGTCGCATTCCTCAACGCCCTCCAGGAATTGACCAACCAGATGAAGCAACCCAAACGGGCGTTCAAAATTCTGCTTGAAGACATCTGCTCCGATCCCGAAAAGGTGCAGTTTTCGGATAACAAGGCCCTGATGCTGGCCAACCTGATCGTGCACCGTCCGGATAAGTCCCTTGCCGACTATGAGATCACCCCCGAAGATATCGTATTGAATCTCCAGAACCTCGATCCCATGGTGGTCCAATATGCGGCATGGCGCATCGACAAGGAGCGCGAGCAGTTCTTCACCAAGGTCAAGACCATCCACAACAAGCTGATGGAAGCGCTCTGCCTGGGTGAGACCAGCGAAAAACACATTCCCGCATCGGTCCTGCTCAACCTCGAGCGGGAGCTCTACATTTTCCTTTCCATGGTGACATGCGACACCGGCAAGTCCATATTGCGCTCTGCGGTAAACGAATATGGCGATCCGAAATCCGAGATCTATCAGCAAAAAGAGAGCGACAAGTTCCTGGGCGGGATGATACAGAACCTGCGGGTCTCGCTGCGTGGGCTGGGAACGGTGGGCGGCATGAACGATATCCCTATCCTTAAAGGTGTCAAACAGCACAACGAGGATTTCCAGCGTCTGAAAAATGACCGCCAGTTCCGCACCCAGGCCCGGCTGGTCACCGAATGGGCCGAAGAGGCCATCAAAATCATCAAATTCAATGCATGATTCGGATCGATACATGCAGTGCCGCGACAGCGATTTTGTTCTATCTCGACTTTCGGGTTTCACTCAAATTCAGTCTGGAACGCTGTGTAGGAGCGGCTTTTAGCCGCGACCCGAATGCCTGTTAGGACCCTTTTCGCGGCTAAAAGCCGCTCCTACATGATAGCCAAGAGTTGAGTTCTAACCTGTAATCGATACAAACGATCGAAGGATTGGCCTCCGTGCCGACCGGCTCGAGCAATGTGCACGGCATTGCGCAGCGGCGGTGACGGAGCCCGGCCTTTCTACGGGGCCATCTTGCATACCCACCCTCCGGCATCGGACACGCCGGCGCCGTTGCCCGTCCCTTCCACGGGCTCATGGCCACATAGGTCCGGATATGGCGTCCGGCAGTGCCTGAGTTTCGTGCCGAAACTTACTTGCGATTGCCCTGCCCGCCCTACGGGACTGTGTTGCGTAAGCGGTGCCGATCTGCTATCAAAGCCTGACGATATCCAATTCCATCAGCCAAATATATTGAACCGAATAAACCAATAAAAGGGAGATGAGAAGATGACGGACAAGGCTACGGAAAAAAAGCCGTTTTGGCTCTCGATCGAGGAAAAAATTCTTGAGACCAATCTGCAGGACCTTTCAGGAGCGAACCTCGAGCCCACGGTTCAGCGCATTGCCGGCGAACTCGATGCTGCCGGTTTCAACGTTTCGCGTCACGGGGGCAATCTGATCAAGGTACGTTTTGCACTGGACAAGGCCGACAAGGCGGGAAAACCCCTTTTGAAGGATTTCAATGCGGCGATTTCGGAACTGACGCTTGAGGATGTGGCGGATCCCTATGCCGCCACCAACAAAATCCTGGAAGATCTGGCAGAGATGTGGCCGGAGCTTAAGCAATCCGAACGCCGGCCGGATGTGATCAAGATCGTCGAAAAAACCAGGCTCGATCTGTTGATTGCAAAGGCAAAAGGCCTTGAAGGCGACGCCGGGATTCGCCTGTTGATCGAAAAGGGAGTGGATTTTGGTGTGATCAGCGGAGCGATGGAGATTACCGACGAGAAGGTCGGCGAGGTGCACGAACTGATCAAAAAGGAACGCGCGGAAAAGGCGAGAGTCAAGGGCCTTCTCGAAAAGGTCGCGGACAAGGACGACCAGGAAAAGGTTCGTTACCTCATTGATAACAATGTCGCCGAGGCGTTGATCATCGAAATGGCCGGAGTGAATCAGGGAGCCATCGATGCCGTCAATAAAGCCATGGAAGAGGAACTGAAGGAGAAACAGCGGCTGGCTGAAGAGGAGGCCGCGCGCAAGAAGGCTGAGGCCGAAGGTCCGGCCCTGGAAGATATCCCGGCCGATCAGATGATCGATTACATCGACTCCATCCGCGAAATCATGGAGTTCAGCGATCAGGAAAAGGAAATCCGGGTGATGTGCGAGCAGAGCTCCATCCCCAAGGCGCTGGTGGACATCGCCGTTTCCGAGCCGGACAAGCTGGATGAGCTTGAGAAAAAGGCCGAGGGGTAGTGGAACATTCGGCCCCATAAGGACCCATGGCTTCTTCAGCTCTTTGGGTGGGTTTCTATGATCCTGCGCTTCGATCGCATGATCGGCGCCAATAACAGCTTCATTTGAGCATCCGTGATTCTCCACCCGCATAGCGGGTGGAGAATCACTATTCTTCTTAGGATTCGCGCAGAAATAACTTCCCCATTTTAGGCGTGAACCCTTAGCGAATCCGGCAGGGTTGACAGCCAATTGTTTTTTTGGCATGTTGCGCCATCTCCATAAAAGCAAGTTCTTTGCTGCATATTTATTGTCTCCATCGCTACCCGCATATTTTGAAAATCATATCGCCGCACACGTGTGCTGCGCAAAAAAGAAAATTCAAACCAGGGATGAGGTGATGAGCATAAAAAAGGATCTAAAAAGCAAGATGAAAGCCAATGATTATATCCTTAATGTTATCGAAGCCGATGAATTGATCGCCGTATGGCGTTTCCGGCAAGCGAATCGCTTCAAGCGCAGCGTGGATTTTTCAAGGGTGCCGCAGGAGTGGCGCTACTCAGCACCGCCGGCCGGTAGTCATGAATGCGTCCCCTGCCATGTATCCTATTGGAGAAAAAAATCCTTTGGATACAGCTGCGCCAAGCCGGACAGCGGATCCCAAAGGCGGTCCTCCCTTCCGATGCCCGATCTGACCGAGTTGGATGCCGTGGGCTTTGCCAAACGAAACGTGGCGCCCTATCTATCGCCCATTCTCGACACCTATACCCTGTCCCTGGTTTGCAAAGACCTCGGCCTTCACGGCAGGGCGATCCCCAAGATGATCAACGGCCGCCAATACATTGTATTGACTGGCTACGCCGGCCTCAGAACCTATCTGCCGGGCACTATTTATACCGCCCGCAACCGTAAAATCATCCAGATGGCCATCGGAGAGATGGGCCTCAAAAACATGGTCAAAAACGGCGCCCGCTTGACCATTTGCCTGACGGTTCCGTTGACCATCCTGGAGTGCATTCTAAGGGATCATGCAACCATGTCGCAGGTAATCGGACATGTCGCTTCGGATCTGATTAAGGTTGGGATAAGTTCGCTCATTTCGGCTATTGCCGGGATGGTGGTCGGCTCTTTTACTACTATTGCGATTTTTCCCATTATTGCTGTGATAGCACTCGGAGTTTTTACAGGAATAGTCTTAGAATCAATCGATACACAATACGGACTGACCGACAAGCTGGTGGCGGCGATCGAGAAATGCCGCGATGAGGTGGAACAAAAAGCCGGCAGCCTGCTTCATGATGCCGAAAGAGAGTTGATGTGGCGCGGTTATGGATATGATATCGATGATCCGTTGCGAGTCAATACAGATTGAAAATGATTGGATTCGCTTCCATGATCGATAAAAACATCAATCTTAACTGAAACTTAATGCCTTTATGATGATGAGCAAAAAAAAAGCACATATTCTGGCAATATTATTTGATATATTTTCCGTTGCCGGTCTTTGGGCGGGTTACAATCTTTTAAATCAGGTTTTTACCGGCATTGCACATTCTGCTGATACGGTTGAATTTAATAGTAAAGTCGGTTTCTTTTGTCTTGGTGCCGTTTTCCCGATCGTACACCTTGTTGCAATCTATGAATATTATTGGCCCAAGGTTGTTGCAAAAAAAATAGCTTTTTTTAATTGGTCGGGCCTCATCCTGCTCATAATTCTATTTGCTGGCGGTTTTTTTATATCCGCCCGCGTGAGAACATATGCTGAAGACGCTGGATATCTGCGTTGCCCACAAGTTGAGCATCAGCTTAGCTTTTCGACTGGTTTTGTTTATACAAGAGACGAAGCTATTTGCAGCCAACTCATCGAAGAAAAACGGAAGCCACGAGGATATTAATAAGAAAAAGAGAAGAAAGGCCTTTGCCATGGTCATTGCCTTCCTGACCCAAGGTGATCAACGGCCGCCAATACATTGTATCGACCGGCTACGCCGGCCTCAGAACCTATCTGCCGGGCACTATTTACACCGCCCGCAACCGTAAAATCATCCAGATGACCATCGGAGAAATGGGCTTGAAAAACATGGTCAAAAACGGCGCTCGTCTGACCATTTGCCTGGCGGTTCCGTTGACCATCCTGGAGTGCATTCTAAGGGATCATGTAACCATGTCGCAGGCAATCGGACATGTCGCTTCGGATCTGATCAAGGTGGGTATTAGCGCGCTCATATCGGCTATTGCCGGCCTAATGGTCGGCGCTTTTACGACTGTTGCCGTTGTCCCAATTGCTGTCACAATAGTGGTCGGCATTTTTACAGGATTGGCCGTGGGAGCAATAGTTAATCATTATGGGCTGACCGATAAACTGGTGGCGGCGCTTGAAAAATACAGCGATGAGTTGGAACAAAAAGCAGGCAGCCTGCTTCATGACGCCGAAAGAGAGCTGATGTGGCGTGGTTATGGCTTTGACATCGATGATCCGTCGCGAATTAATACCGACTGAATTCACTTGGGTTGATTTCAGAAAAATGAGTTAAGAGCTTTTTTGACAGCCATTTGAACCATGAGGTGATAATGAGTAAAAAAACGGCCCATGTTGTCATAATATTTGCTGACCTGCTTGCCATGTTCATCTTCTGGATAGGGTATAATGAGATAAACCAAGTTGTTGCTGGTATTGCCATATCTGCTGATTCGGTTGAATTCAATAACAAGGTCGGCCTCTTTTTTATTGGTATTGGCATTCCGATAGCTCATATCTTCGCAGTATATGAAAAATTTTTCCCTAAGGCAGTTAAAAGGAAAAACGTCTTTTTTAATTATTTTTTTTCATATTTCTCATTGTTTTATTTGCATGCGCTTTTTTTGTATCCGTACGCGTGAAAACGTATGTTGAGCGAACCGGGTACCTGCATTGCCGCCCGGTCGATAAAAGTATGACCTTTAGCGTTCATCTTGTGTATACAAGAGACGAAGCCATTTGCAGCCAACTTATAGAAGAAAAACAAAAACCACGAAGATATGAATGAGAAAAAAGGAAGGAGTTTTGTCCATGACATTCGCCCTCCTGATCAAAATAGCCGTTATTGCCGCCGTTGTGGGGATCGTAATCGCGCGCCGGCGGGACAAGAAAAGCGCCATTTTGCAAGGCCTGGAGCAAATGCGGAGCTCGGATTGGCAGGGTTGGATTGAGATTGCCAACAGCGATTACCTGCCCCTGTTTCAGGGCAAAATCGTCGCTACGGCCGCGGCCCGGGAGTATGCCGGCGCTTTGCTGTTCGGCGTTCTCATGGAGGAAAATGCGCCTCCGTCGCTGGTGACCGCCATCAAGTCCCGGCCGTTCGCGTATCTGGCCGAAGGCCGGTTGCTTGTCCGGGGTTTGACCGCCCACGATCAAAAACTCATCACAACGGAACTCAAGGACCAGGACCTGATCCACCGGATTTGCGGCGCCATGGACAAGGAAGTCAAACCGGAGACCTGTCTTGTTTTGAATTCGCACGACATCCAGCATATGGACAGTCCGGAGGGTTTGACGCAATTTGAAGAAATATGGGAATCGTCGCTGGCAAAACAGGGGAGCGGAGAAACAATCCCAAATTGTTAATTTGCGTAAGGGGCCCATTTTTTTTCGGACCGATAGCCCAAAACAAGGTGGATGTCCTTGGACCGCTATCATCCTCGACGGGAGGTCTTGGGGGCCGGTCGGCCCGGCGCACATTGGGCAAGGGTGGCAACCGTTAGATGCAGCGGAGGATAAGCGGGCCCTAAGCTGTTTGAGCGCAGCGAGTTTGCGGCCCGCCCGCAGCGCATCTTACGGTTGCTTGCCATCCTTGCCCGTGCGCCGGGTTGGCCGGCCCCAAAGACCGGCTCTAACGTTCATTACCTTGTTTTGGGTTATAGGTCCGTTTTTTTTCCAGACCGCATCGATGATCCGTGAGGTCAGGTTGCTTCCCGAGACTGTGCAGCCAGTTCCTTCTTTCCTTTTTCTTCGTCCACAAAATAGAACAGCACGCCACCGGCAATGAAGAGCAGCAAGACCGAGATGATGCTCAGCCGGGTGGCCAACTGCCCGGTGGATGCGACCTGTTCCGGAGTGGGGGCGGGCGGCAGAAGCAGGCGTTTGGTGATCAAGCCGGTCAGGCCCATGAGCATGGGGCCTATGATGGCGGCGAATTTGCCCAGCATATTGTAGAATCCATAGAACTCGGCGCACTGCTCATGGGGGATCAGCCGTGCATAGTAGGAACGGCTCAACGCCTGAATGCCGCCCTGTACGAGGCCGATAACGGCGGCGAGCAGATAAAATTCCACGGGCCTGGACATCATGGCGCCCCAGACGGTGACGGCCATGTAGATCACCAGGGCGAGGTAGATGGCGCGCCGGACCCCCCAATACCTGCCCAACTGGCCGAACAACAATGCGGACGGAAACCCGATGAACTGGGTGATGAGCAGGGCGGCGATGAGGTCCTTCTGGCCGAATCCGATGGACATGCCGTAATCCACCGCCATGCGCACGATGGTGTCCACGCCGTCGATGTAACACCAATAAGCGAGCAAAAAGGTGAACAGCACTTTCAGCCGTCGGATCTTTTTGAGCGTGCCTTTCACTTTACGCCAGCCGGCCGTGATCTGTTGCCCCAGCGAAAGGGACCTTGGTTTGGAATCCGAGGGTACCCATGCAAAGGTGATCAGGGCGAACAGGCCCCACCAAACCGCCACGGTGACAAAGGCGGCCTTTATGGCCTGGGCCGCATTTGCCATCCCGAAGAGGGACGGTTTGAAGACCATCAAGACATTGACGGCCAGCAAAATACCGCCGCCCAGATATCCCAGGGCATATCCCAGGCTGGACACCTGGTCGATGCGGTCAGCCGGGGCAACCTGGGGCAGCAGCGAGTCGTAGAAGGCCACTGAACCGGAAAATCCGATGGTGCCGCAAGCGTATAGGGTCAGGGCCGCCAGCCAGTGGGCCTGCGATACCAGGGGCAGTATGGCGGTCATCAATACCCCCAGATAGGTGAAACAGATCAGCAACCCCTTGCGGCGGCCGCTATGATCGGCAAAAGCACCCAGAATCGGCGCTATGGCCGCCACCACCAGGCTGGCCAGAGCGTTGGCCAGACCCAGGCGGAACGTACTCAGATTGACGTCGATACCGTCACTCCAATACTGTTTGAACAGAATCGGAAAAAAGACCGCCATCACGGTGGTGGTGAAGGCTGAGTTGGCCCAGTCGTAGATCGCCCAGGCGAAAATGGTGCGTTTTTGTCGCTTTGGAAGTTTCTGCGCGGTTATCGGCATGGGGCGCCTTTCAGGAGTTCATCGTTTTTGGGTTATGGCCGTTCGGGGATTGCCGGTTCCATACAGGTTCCGCCTTTCTCCTTGCAAAAGGGGATGGGTCAACTTATTCTAAAATACTACACTTTTGTGATGGGCGGCGATGACAAAAATACCCGAAAATCCCGATCTGAAATATATGACGTCGGATTTTGACACCCACTTTAAGGTGTTCCATGAATTGATGTCAAACAAGGTGATGGAGATCTTGTTGGTGGCCAGCGCATACGACGCCTATATCCTGGAGGAGGACGGGTCTCTGGCCTCCAAAATCATCAACGAGTACAGGGGGCTCAATCTGAGTCGTCCGCCGCGGTTGACACGCGTCGACGGGGCGCTGGGTGCCCTGGAATCCATCGCCACCGAGTCCTTCGACCTGGTCATCACCATGCCCCACCTGGACGATATGGATCCGTTTGAACTGGGGCGCTCGATCAAGCAGGTCAAGCCCGAACTGCCCGTCGTGCTGTTGGCCCACAGCGTTCGCGGGCTTTTCCCATTGCCGGAAAACAAGGACAGCTCAGGGATCGATCAGATCTATATCTGGTCGGGGGATGCCGATCTGTTGCTGGCCATCGTCAAGAATGTAGAGGATAGGCGCAACGTTGATGCCGACACTGAGAAGGCGCAGGTCCGTGTGATCATCCTGGTGGAGGATTCACCATTGTATCGCAGCTACTTTCTGCCCCTCATGTACAAGGAGGTGGTCCACCAGACCCAGGAGGTGTTGGATGAAAGCCTGAACGAGGAGCACCGACTGCTGAAGATGCGGGCCCGGCCTAAGATCCTGGTGGCGGATCATTACGAAGCGGCCCAGGTATTGTTCAACCGCTACCAGCCTTATCTGTTCGGCGTGGTGGCAGATACCCGTTTCCCCAAAGGCGGGCAACTGGTTGAGGATGCCGGTGTCCAGTTTCTCAAGCGCGTCAAGCAGGCCATACCTGATCTGCCGGTTCTGCTCATCAGTAATGAGTCGAAGAACCGCAGGCAGGCCGATACCATCCCGTCGCTGTTCCTGGACAAGAATTCTCCCCGGCTCTTTGAAGAGCTGCATACCTTCTTCCTCGACCACCTCGGCTTCGGGGATTTTATTTTCCGAAAGGCGGACGGCAAAGAGGTGGCCCGTGCTTCCAATCTGCGGCAGTTGGAGGAAATCTTACCGGATCTGCCCGACGAGCCCCTTTGCTACCACGCTTCACGCAACCGTTTCTCCAACTGGATCATGGCGCGTTCGGAGATCAATCTCGCCTCCCAGATGCGCCAGTTGCAGGTATCCGATTTTCCGGACGTTTCGGCCATACGCCAATACCTGATAGGCAGTATTCATGGTTTGCGTAAATGGCGACAGAAGGGCGTGGTGATCCAGTTCAATGCCGGCACCTTTGATTCGCAGATTGCCGATATCGCCAAAATCGGCAGGGGCTCTCTGGGGGGCAAGGCCAGGGGCCTGGCGTTTGTAGCCAATCTACTGAGGCAATCCGCCTGGCTCTACGAAAAGTACAAAGGTATCGACATACGGGTGCCGCCGTCGGTGGTGATCACAACCGACGGGTTCGATCTGTTTGTAGAACAGAATCAGCTGCTCAAATCCGATTGCATTCAGATGACCGACGATGCGATCGCCGATGCCTTTGCCCGGGCGCAAATGCCGGAGCAGATTGAAGCGGACCTGAGCGCTTATCTCCAGAATGTCAGGGGACCGATTTCCGTTCGCTCCTCCAGCTTGCTGGAAGATGCCCACCATCAGCCGCTGGTGGGGCTGTACGACACTTTCATGATTCCCAATGACCACCCGGACGATGCGGTGCGACTGGCTCAACTGACAGCAGCGGTCAAACGGGTCTACGCTTCGGCATGGTTCGAGGAACCGAGACGATTCGCGTTGAGCACCGCCTTCAGGCACCGGAAGGAACAGATGGCGGTATTGATCCAGCAGATTGTCGGCAGCGCGCACGACGCCTTTTTCTATCCCTCCATTTCAGGCGTGGCCAGATCTCAGAACTATTATCCCATCGACCGCATCGAGCCTGACGATGGAATGGCCAAGATCGCCGTCGGTTTTGGAAAGATTCTGGCCACAGGGGAGGGGGGGCTTCGGTTCTGTCCCAAATACCCCACGAGCCTGCCGGACTTTTCGAAAACCGAGGATATCCTGAACAACGCCCAACAACACTTTTATGCCCTGCCCATCGGGGCCGGGCAACCGGTGATCGATCTGGATATCGATCTGACCCTGCGCAACGTTGCCGATGCGGCCGCCGAACCGGCCCTGGCCGGCGTGCTCAGTACCTTCCTGCCGGAAGACGGCCGCATCCGGGACTCTGCCGTGCTGCCCGGCCCCAAACTGGTCACCTTCGCCCCCATACTGAAGCATAAGACCTTCCCTTTGGCCGACCTGGTCGGCGACCTGTTAGATCTCGGCCGGAATGGAATGGGGTGCCATGTGGAGTTCGAGTTCGCGGTGAACCTCGATATTCCGCCGCAGGAGGTACCGGTGTTCTATATCCTGCAGATGCGGCCCATGCCCATCGGCAGCGACCCCTACAAAGTCGGGATCACAGATACCGAAAAAGCCGAGGCGCTCTGTTTTTCGTCACGGGCGTTGGGACATGGCACCCGCAATCATATTTCCGATGTGGTGTATGTGCGGCCAGAGGTTTTCGATCCTTTGCGAACCCGGCAGATGGCCCGGGAAATCGCCCGGATCAATGCTGCGCTGAAGGCCGAAAACCGCTCCTATCTGCTGGCGGGTCCCGGCCGATGGGGATCTTTCGACCCTCTGCTGGGCATTCCCGTGAAGTGGAAAGAGATCAACGGGGCGGCTGTGATCGTGGAACTGCGCAACACCTCCCTTAAAGCGGATCCTTCCCAAGGATCTCATTTTTTTCAACATATTACCACAAACGGCCTTTTTTATTTCACGGTGGATGAAGACGGGGACGACCGCATGGACTGGGACCGGCTGCGCCGGATGCCGGTCTTTCAGGAAACCGAGCACCTGTGTCACCTCCGGCTGCCCACCCCCCTTATGGTCAAATGCAACGGCCGAATTTCAGAAGGCGTGGTTTCGCTTTCGTCGGCTTCCCTCCATTGCCCATAAATTCCCGCAATTTGTCGGATCAGCAGGTGGCATGGTGCTATCTGAGCTAAAGATCCGCCCTTCGAATGACGATATCAAGATTGAAGCAACAGCATGGAGCGGCTCCCGGCAGAGTGCGGCCCATTTTGAGCAACTGGTTTCGCTAAGTTCCAAGGAAGGTAGGCGAATATGAACCGTAAGGAGATCATTTTTTTTGACGAGCTGGGATTTGGTTGGGTGGTTGACAGGTCAATCATCAAGAAAATTCACAGCGACAGCTGTAACGAAGATGTCATCGTCGAAAAAACGCTGTCCGATCTGCTTCGATGCAGATAAGTGTATCGTATCCACAAAATCTCCTTTTCGTCGTTAAGCAAACGGTAGCGAGGTTATCCTTGTCACCGATCTATCGATTACGGTCGCGTACCGGCTTGCCGGGTTGTCCGCCGATGCCGGTAGATCCATCCCTCTCAATCGCCCTGCGCGCGCATGGACCGATTTTCCCTTGCAAAAATCATAGGACCGGTTAGTAATATCCTATGATGATGAAACGTTGGTCATATGCTCTTCTTGCCATCCTGACGTGTTATATCACCGCTGTGGCCGGTGTATTTGGTGCCGACGACCCGTCACGGCCGCCGGCCAAGGAGATTTCGCTGGATCGTGCCGTAATGTGCGAATTTATAGAAGATTTCGCGCCTCTGAACCAAGCCGTGGTGTTCTCCATCGATGTGGGTAAGATCTCATGCTTTACCTCATTCAGCGATATCAAAAGATCAACCTATGCAATGCACAAATGGTACCGGCGCGATGAACTGGTCACCACCAAACGCCTGACGCTCAAGCCGCCCAGTTGGTCGACCTACAGCA
Organism: Desulfobacteraceae bacterium; assembly: GCA_050302315.1. GTDB lineage: Bacteria > Desulfobacterota > Desulfobacteria > Desulfobacterales > Desulfosarcinaceae > JARRKU01. Next base: position 19,731 of record JBNLAV010000020.1, on the reverse strand, counting down.
GTATCCAATTGCGAGAGGCTGACAAAGGGCCATGGCGAGTGGAGATCCTGAACCGTCAAAACCAAGTGATGAAGACACTGCGCTTCAGCGTAACCGATTGATATGACATGAACACCCTGATTTCCTTCCTGGCCACCATCCGGTGGCAAGACATCGTCGATGTGGTCTTGAACAGTTATATTCTGTTCCGCCTCTATGTCCTGTTCAGGGGAACCAACGTCATCCGTGTGGTGGCCGGCATCGCCCTGTTGTGGATATTTCAGCGATTGGCCGCAGGGATGGGACTGATCGTGACCAGTTGGGCCATGCAGGGCATCATTGCCGGTGCCGCTTTGATCATTATTATTGTTTTTCGAAATGAAATCAGAAATGTACTACAGGCGAAAAATATCCGTGCCATCCTCTGGGGATTTCCCGACAACAGCGCCCGCGCACCCCTGGACAGTATCGTGGAGGGGGTCTATGATTTGGCCCGCAAACGCATCGGTGCATTGATCGTGATCCCGGGAAAAGAGGATATCGATGAAATCGTTCAGGGCGGTGTCAATTGGCAGGGAATGGTCTCTCGGGAGATGCTGATGTCCATATTCTGGAACGGCAATCCGGTTCATGATGGGGCCGCGGTTATGTCCGGAGAACGCATTATGCGGGTGGGCGCCATTCTGCCCCTGAGTCAGCGGGACGATCTTCCCAGTAAATACGGCACGCGCCACCGTGCGGCCGTGGGATTGACGGAACAGTCGGATGCCATGGTCATCGTCGTTTCGGAAGAGCGTGGCGAGGTGATTGTCGCCAAAAACAGCGACATCATCCCCATACAGGACAACCTGGCGTTGAAGCGGGAACTCTGTGTCCATCTGGGCATCGTGTCGGAGATAGATGAGGCCCACACCCGTCGGGAATCCATGGAACTCGGCGTGGCGGCGGTGGTCTGCTTTCTTTGCATGGCCGGTGTCTGGTTCAGCTTTGCACGCGGGCTCGAGACCCTGACCAGTATAGAAGTTCCGCTGGAATACCTCAACCGCGATTCGCGCATGCAGATCCTGTCGGCCTCTGACAACACTGTCCGGTTGCACCTGAGCGGATCTGGCGCTTTGATCAGCTCCATGAAACCGGATCAGGTCAAAGTCAAGCTGGACCTGGGCAATGCGATCAACGGCGAAAACGTATTCACCATCTCCCACGACAACATCGCCATGCCCCCAGGCGTGCGTCTGAACCGCATCGAGCCTTCCGAGGTCCGTGTGGTGCTGGACATTCCGATCACCAAAGAGATCCCCATCCAGGTGGATTGGGTGGGGGCCTTGCCCGAGGGTTTGGTTCTGAAAAATGTGCACATCAATCCGGAACAGGTGTCTGTGACCGGTATCGGCGTAATTTTAAATAAGATCAGTACGTTGTATACTGAAAGGGTCCGGTTGGAGACCCTGGATTCAAGCGGAAGGATCACCGTCGGTTTGTCTTTGCCTCCCGCATCGCTGAAGATTGCCGACGGATTCAAAGACAAAGTTGATATTTCCTATGTCATTGGAAAACGTGGGGGGTGATGGAACCTCATAATATCGAACGAGGAATATCGAATGCCGAAGTGTGGTGTCGCTGAGCTCCATCATCCGATATGAATGATAAATGGCCTTCCTTCGACGTTCTGCGGTTCCTTGTTCGATATTCTGCGGTTTCTAATTGGTCCAGCCTTCCGAATATGCCTTGATAAACGCTTCGGTCATACGGAACGCCTCATCGTCAGAAAACTGTGTCGGAGGGTGCTTGCAGAAGTAGGCCGACGGCGCTTCCAATACGCCGCCGATGTTCTGGTCCAGCGCCAGCTTAGCGCATCGAATCGAATCGATGACCACACCGGCCGAGTTGGGAGAGTCCTGGACCGAAAGCCGCAATTCCAGGTCTATGGGAACGTCTCCGAACATCCGGCCCTCCATGCGGATAAAGCAGACCTTGTTGTCATTTTGCCAGGGAACATAATCGCTGGGGCCGATGTGGATGTTTTCATCCTCGAGGCGCTCGGCGGTTACGGATTGGACCGCCTCGGTCTTGGATTTTTTCTTTGACGCGAGCCGCTTCTGGTTCAACATGTTCAGAAAATCCGTATTGCCGCCGGTATTCAATTGATAGGTGCGGTCGAGTTGGACACCCCGTTTCCTGAAAAGATCGGTCAGCACGCGGTGGGTGATGGTGGCGCCCAGCTGGGATTTGATATCGTCGCCGATAAGGGGGATTTTCCTGCGGGCGAACTTCTTGGACCACTCCATGTCGCTGGCGATGAACACCGGGATGTTGTTGATGAAAGCCGTTCCGGCTTCCAGCGCGCATTCGGCATAGAACCGTGTGGCCTTTTCCGATCCCACCGGCAGGTAGTTGAGAAGGATTTCCGCCTTGGCGGATTTCAGAATGCGGACCACGTCATTACGGTCCGCCTCAGGGAGGTCCGCCGGCAGGAAAGTACGACTTTTTTTGTAATCACCCATATGGTCCGAGACCCCGTCCAGAATTCGGCCCATCTGGACAACGGTTCCCGAATCGGGGATCTCCCTGCAGAATAGCGCTGTGCAATTGGGGGGGGCGAAAATGGCGCGGTTCACATCCCGGCCGACCTTGCGTTGATCGATATCGAAGGCCGCCACCACCGCGATGTCATCCGGATGGTAGCCTCCGATTTCCCAGTGCATCAGACCGATCGCCTGCTCCGGACCTTTGTTTTTGTAATAATGAAGCCCTTGGATGAGGGAGCTGGCGCAATTGCCGATACCCACGACAGCAATTCTGATTGGGTGCATGGTTTTTACCGATCTCTTCCGAAGTTTCGTTCTCTCCTGAAGGTATTATCGCTTTGAGAGGCCGCTCCCCATTCGGGTTGGGCAAGCCTTTCAATCATCAATATATGACACCTTGGACCTGTGGATAGTAGCGTTTGTGACCGGGCCGGTACCCTCTACCACCGGGTAAGGCGGACGACCATGGTCATCTATACTATACAACGATTTTATTGAATTGCAACCAGGAGTAAAAACGGATGTTTGCACCGGCGTTCATCCATATTCGGAACGGTCCGGCAGGCACCGTCGTCGGATTCTCTCTTTGCGGCAGGCGCCGTCGGAAAGCGGCTCGAAGCGCCGGTACGATCTGCATTGGCCATATGGATTACGCCCATGGCGGCCAATAATGATTTGACATAAGTTCCCAGAAAAACTTATGTTAAATCTATCTAGGCGTTCTGCCGAAGCATTCCAAAACATATGGGGAGGAGGACAGAGGTGACAAAAGCAGCCAAGAAGGCCAAGCCGAAAGCCGCAAACCGTTCCACTCCAAAGAGGACCAATCCCAATACCGCAGATATGACCGAAGCCGCAGAAACGATCCAGGCCGCGACCGCTGAAATCGATAAAGTCAGAGACATCCTGTTTGGAAGCCAAATGGCCGGCGTAGAAAAACGGTTTGCGCAGTTGGAGAAGCGTCTCGATGCGCAAATGGCGGCATTGGGGGAGCAGACGGCGAAGCATCTCAAAGAGATTGAAGCCTTGATTCAAAAGCACAATGAAGCCCTGACCGGACGTCTGGACAGCGAGCAATCCCAACGCAGCCAGGGCGCTGAGGCGCTGTCCCAGGAGATCGCCGATGCCAAGGACGTGATATCGAAAACCATCGAGGCACAGACAAAGCAGCATGACCAGGAGATAAAGGCCGTCAACCGGCAGGTGAAGGAATTGTCCAACGAGCTTTCGGACGAGATGCACATCCAGCAGGTGGAGGCCGCCAAGAATCTGGAAGCGGCGGTTGATAAACTGGATGAAGACAAGCTCGCTCGAAAAGTGCTGTCCCAATTGCTCGCGGAAATGGCCGAACGTTTGGTGGAGCCCTCCGCATAACCCATTGAGAAACGATCACCAGATCGATGAGCGATGCATCCCAACATAGCGACACGCAGCCTGCGGATGACAAGCATCGGGACCCGCAGGAGGATATCACTGAACTGCGGAACTTGATCATCGGCCCGGCCAGCCGGCGGCTGGACCGGGTTCAGCATCAGCTCGACGACCCGGATCAGCGCGCCCGGGACATCAGCCGGATCCTCCCCCGTGCCGTTGCCATGAGCTCGGACCGCGACGGAGAGCTGGCCGCATCCCTTGCGCCGATTACAGAACAGGCCATACGCACCTCCATCAAAAAAGACCGCCAGGTCTTCGTGGATGTGCTCTTTCCGGTCATGGGACCGGCGATCCGAAAGGCCATCGCCGCCACCATTCAAGGCCTGATCCAGAACTTCAACCAGATTTTGGAACACAGCTTTTCCATCAAAGGATTGCGGTGGCGGCTGGAAGCTTTGCGGACGCGGCGGCCTTTCGCAGAGGTCGTGCTGCTGCACACCCTCGTCTATCAGGTGGAGCAGGTGTTTCTGATCCACCGGGAATCCGGCGTGCTCATATCGCATGTGGTCGCCAAAACGGCCGCCTCCCAGAACCCCGACCTGGTTTCGGGCATGCTGACGGCCATCAGGGATTTTGTCCAGGATTCATTCGGCGCCGCCCAGGAGGACACCCTCGACACATTCCAGGTGGGCCACCGGAAGGTTTGGATCGAGCATGGAGCCCACGCCATGCTCGCCCTTGTGATCAGCGGCAACCCGCCGGTTCTCCTGAGGGAGATGATGCGGGACGTTCTCGACGACATTCACGTCTCCAATGCTGATAAACTGCACGACTTTGACGGTGATACTGTCCCGTTCGACGAAACCCGGCCCATTTTGAGCGGACTGCTGCAGATCCAGTTCAAGACCGAGGAATCCAGGCGTTCGTTGAAGGGTGGGATCGTGATCGGCATGGTTTTGCTTTTCGCCGGCTGGGGGCTTATTCACTGGTTGATGGAGCGTCACAAGTGGTCGCAATTTGTCGATCGCCTCCATGCCCAGCCCGGTATCGTTCTGACCGATATCAAGCATCGGAACGGCAAGCGGCATCTATACGGTTTACGGGACCCCTTTGCACCTCTACCAGCGCAACTTATTGATAATACGGGTATATCCAAAAAAAGTGTGGTCTTTCATCTGGAACCTTACCAATCCGCCTATCCGGAATACACCCAGTTGCGTTTCAAGAAGCTTTTTAAACCGCCGGCATCCGTTGTATTGGCCTTTGACGGACGAACCATGCGGGCCACCGGCAGCGCACTCTTTCGATGGATTCAGGACACACGCCGGATGGTACGCCTGCTTCCCTGGATAGATGAATATGACGACTACGACGTGGTGGTCATCGAATCGTTTCTCAAAACACCCGAAACGGTTCATTTTGATTTGCGCGGGCAGACCCTGCATGCATCGGGAAGCGCGCCCCGAAAATGGATCGAACAGGCGCGTGTTGACGTCCAATCGCTGTCCGGAATTACGGCGTACAATGACAAGCACCTTGTGGATGCCGACCAACAGGAATGGAATACATTGTCGGGGGAAATCAACGAAGCCGTCTTTTACTTCGAGATCGGACGCAATGTGTTGATGCCGGGGCAGGAAAACCAGTTGCAGGTTTTTATCGAGAAGGTGAAGCGTTTGATCGCCCTGTCCGAACTTCTGGATCACCCGATCGAAATCGAAATCGAGGGGCATGCCGACCGAACCGGAACCGAAGCAACAAATCTGGTGATCAGCCGGAACCGTGCCCAGGCATTTGCAGATCTGCTGACCGAGGCAAACATAGATCGCGGGATCTTTATTCTGCGCGCCGCCGGATCGCGCGAGCTCACCCAGCCGGAAATCAATGCAGACCATCGAACCCTGAACCGCCGAGTGGTGTTCAAGGTGATTTCCTCCGAACCTTAGTCTTGCTTCCAGACCCTTCCTGTCGAGGTCCGCAAAGACGAATCAGACTGTTTTGGATTGCAGGTCCGAAAAATAAAGTGCATTTTTTTCTCAACTCTCCGGTTGAAACGTCGATATAGATGACAGGAGGTGATCTCCAATGATTAATATCAGAATCGGAGGCGCCATTCCGCCGGTGCAGAACAATCAGAAGGAACGCGACAACTCGCGCCGGCAGGCGCTGAAAAAAAAGGTAACCAAAGATCGACGCAAAGCCAAAACGGATCGCCGAAAGGCCGCCCGCAGCGGGGTGGTGGTAACGCTCTCCAAGTATCCGGATCGGCGAAGCGGTACGGATCGCCGCAAACAATAGTGGTGTCCCGGAGATAATTTCCATCTCGTAAGAGCGGCTTTCAGCCGCGATGAATACAGGCAGGCCACGGCAGTACAATTCGCGGCTGAAAGCCGCTCCTGCATCTTTTTTATGCCTGATTTGCGGGACATACCATCAAACACGAAAATGCTACCGCTGGCTGCGCATGCGTTGATGCAGCCGGCCGGCCCTGAGGCAGAGCGCATCCAACTTGGCATGGGTCTGTTGGGAGAGGGGAGCGCCGTCGCTTTCGATGGCCAGGAAGGGAAGATCGTTCCATTCGGAGAGAACGGACGGCGGCCGCTCGCTATACGGGCTATCTTTCGAACTCTCCCCCCGGCGCATGCTTTCCATCAATATCGCTTCGGAAATTCGGTTTGGCATACACCCGAAGGGGCCGATGGCAATCGCGCCGCACGTCTCTGCGGCCACTTCCCGCATGACACTTCCCACCGTCAGCACCGCTTCACCGATTAAATGGGGGGAGATGTAGGCGCTCGCCGTATCGATGATCGCATCGATATCGATCGGTGCGGCATGGACCAGTCGTGACCCGGAAAGAATTTTCTTGATGCGCCGCTCGTCCGAGCGCATCACCCATGATTTGATCAGCCCCTTTAGTCTGCGCTTCAGGCCCTTGTTCTCAGGATCGCCCCCCAGCCCTTTGAGGATGAGGTAGTCCGCATACAGCACCCATTCGGCAACAGGCGCACAGATGGTGGCAAAGCCCTTTCGGGCGAGGTATTCGGTCAGGTGCTGCCGCGAAAGCCCGTCGCGTCGAACATAAATTTCACCCGCCAGGGTGATCAACGGGACCTGATCCACCGGACGCTTCAATGGGATTTGTCGAAGGTGATCCGCGACGGCCTGCAGGGATACTTTCAAATCTTGCCATCGTCCTTTTTCCAGTGCGCGCAGAACGCTTTGGTGCTGTTCTTCGAACGCCGCCATCGCTGACCCGAGGTCCCTGGCATTGGTCAGCAGCATGGCGCGAATATCTTCGAGAACATCCGAAGTCACCACGGCCCACCAGGCCCTTCGGTGAATGTCGGACGGCAGACCGTCGTAGCCGACTTCAGAGGACAACGACAAGATGGTCACATCGGGTATGGCGAGTTTTTGAATCAGGTCCTGCATGAAAATATGATACTGGCCGAAGCGGCATGGCCCCGTTCCGTTGGGCATGAAATAGACGACGACTTCGCCCGGCCTGCGATGGGCACGGATATAGTTCAGCAAGGATCCTGTTGTCAGGATCAAGGGCAGACACTCCTTGCAGGAGGTATGGCCCCTGCCGATCTTCAAAATGGATTCATCTCCCGGGGGCAGGGCTTTGGCCCGGATACCGGCGCTGCGGAAGGATGCGGCCAGCGCTTCGGTTCCCAGTGCCCCCATGGAAGGAAAGAGCAGGGTGATGTCGGAATCGTTTAACGGCAGATGCTTCCCTGCGGAGGTCCGGATGGTGACCTTCCCGTTGTCCAGGGAAGTGGTGGCCGATTTGAACTGTGTGATACCGGTGCTGCTGTTGGATGTTTCGCTGATGCTGCGATAGGCCTGTAGGATGTCCAGGAATGCATCGATGCGGGTTTCGATTCCGGCATCTGCACTGTGGCTGTCCAACTCGAGGGTCAGCGACGGTTTGTCTCCCATTGCACTGCGAAAGTAGTTGAGCACAAAGGAATCCGGACCGCAGGAGAAGTTGGTGATATACGTGCCGTAGAGTTGCGGATCGGTCTTTATCTTGCGAGCGGTCATCATGATGCGTTGGCCCATACCCCAATACATGGACGCGATGGACGGTTCGCCGGCGATGTCGATAAACTCCAGCGGCAGAACCAATATGTTGCGCGAAGCGAATTTGTCCGGGATGCCCATATGCGCTTCTGAGACATAGCCGTTGTAGGGCCTGGCGAAGATAACCACCCCGATCGCTTCGGGGGTCTCTCTCAGGCGCTCTATGGCACGGCGCCCGATGGCCTGCATTTCGTTAAAACATGCCTGCATTTTCTCCCAGGCCAGATCGAAGGCCTGCAGGGCGGTCTTTCTGTCGATCCCCATCTGCCCGGCCATTTCGACAAGCGCCGCAGCGGCGCCTTTGCGCCCTTCATGAAGATCGATCAGCGGACGCAGCACGCGTGTGCCTTTGGCGCGCAGCGCATCGATCTGTTCTCTAAAGGTTGATTGAAGAAAGTACGGCTCGGCCTGGACCAGCGGGCAGACCTGGGAGTGGCGTTCGCCGTTGACCGTGGGCAGTGATCTCAAATGGGGAAGAAAGATATACTCCGGTGGATTCGGTGCTGAAATCAGGTTGTGGAAGAACCCATGCGCCAGTTCGCCGGGGAAGCAAAATGGGGCGTTTCGCTGGTCGATACCTTCCGGGTCCGCCTTTTCCGGAACCACCGTTTCGAATCCCATTGCACCGAAGAAATGGGCATACAGCGGGTAGAAGGTGTTGACCAGGAAGCTGCGGTTGATGCCGACACGTCCCTTGATTTTGTCGGGGGGCAGCGGGGGCGGGGCGTATTTCTCGAACACCAGCGCCTGTCGCGTGCGTACCAGATTAAAGCGCCTGGCGTCGACGCGGCGTCCTTGCCGGAGATTGTCATAGCGGTTGCAGGCGCCGCCAAAGGGATAGGCGCGACCCTCGATTTCGATGCGGGCGATGTTGCAGCGGCGATCGCATTTGTTTTTGCCCCCCTTGCAGGTAAAGGAGCGGCCGTAGGCGACCTTGCGGTCGGCCAGGGTATCCAGATGGAAGCGCCCGGAAGCCATGATGCCGTGCTTCAGTCGTTTGCCGACCTCCAGCGCCACGCCGAATGCCCCCATCAGGCCGGGTTCCGGCGGTACGATAATTTTCTTTCCGGTCAGTTCGGCCATGGCCAGGGGCACGGCGTGATTGTAGCAAACCCCGCCCTGCATGAAGACCTTGCCGCCCACCGGACGATTTCCCTTGACCCGGTTGTTGTAATTCATGCAGATCGAGTAAACCAGGCCGGCCACGATATCTTCTCTGGCCACACCATCCTGAATGGCGTTTTTGATGTCCGATGCGATGAAGGCGGCACATTGATCGCTGAAATTGGGCGGCGACTGGCCCTTCATGGCCACACCGGCGATCTCTTCCATGGCAATGCCCATGGTTTCCAGAGCCGATTCTTCGAGAAAAGAGCCGGTGCCTGCCGAACACGCCTCGTTCATGGCGTAATCCGACGGCACACCGTTGTCGATGTGGGTGTATTTCGCGTCCTGACCGCCGATTTCGAAAATGGTCTCGACGCCCGGGTCGAAGAAGACAGCGGCCGCCGCGTGGGCGGTGATTTCATTGATGACCCCATCGGTCATGGCATGCAGGCCGGCGATATGGCGGCCGGAGCCGCAGACCCCAATGCCGGTGATGTGTATCTGATCCAGTGGAACCACTTCTTCAATCTGTGTTGCGATTGCGGCGTAGCACTTTCTGGAAGCGCCAATGGGGTCCCCATTGGTCCTCAGGTAGACGGAGGCCAGAAGGGCGTGGTCCGTCTGGCGGAGCAAGGTGGCCTTGGTGGTGGTGGATCCAACATCCAGACCCAACAGGCAGACATCGCCCGGGCGTATCCGATCGCGTCGAATGGTTTTGAATTCCACATTGGCGCGCTGCCGGGCCAGGGGGGGCAATTTTTCGAAACGGTGCTGATGGTCGCCGAACAGCGCATCAATTCCCGTCAGGCGCACATCGGGTTGATCCATCGCCCAAACGGCCGCTCCCAGGGCTTCATAATACGGGGCGTGCTCCGAAATGATCAATCCGGGCAGCGCTTTTTGCAGATGCTCGACCATCATATGGTTTTGGGCGGTGCCGCCGGTGAGCATCACGTTGTGGATATCGATCCGTTTCAGAAGTTCGATGATCTTTCCCGCCATCATCGCGCCTAGTCCGGCGACGACATTCTCCCTTGCAATCCCCTTGTTGGTGGCATGGGTGCAATCTGACTTGCAGAAAACCGAACATCGGCCCGATACCGGATAGGGTTCGACATCCGCAGTCCACGAAGCGACTTGATCCAACGACGTGTCCAACCTGCGTAGTTGCTGGAGGAAAAATTCACCTGTACCGGCCGCACACTTGTTGCCGGTATAGACGTTGGAAATCCGGCCCTGGGCATTCAGTTTGTAGACCATGAAGGTCTCACCACCGGCGGAAATGATGGCGGGGCAATCGATATGGTGCGGCTTGGTGTGGCGGTAGGCCTGCTCGACGGCTTCCGGTTCGGATATGGATGGCAAATTGAGCATGTGGCGGAATTTGCGGCCCGTAGCGGCGATTTTATCCACATCGGACAAGCCCATCTCTTCCAACACCGATGTGAGCGTCCGTTTTAAGTCCCCCCCATGCGGAAGGGCTCTGGCCATCAGAATGCGGACCGGGGCGGAAGCGGTGCCGGGCCGTAAAGTGCCGGAATGCGCGGCAGGGGTTATCTTAACGGCCGATATGGTCGTGGACCCAACGCATATCCCCAAAGATCTGGTCATTTTCAAGTGTTCCCATGCCAATTTGAAAGTTGTGTCCGAGTCGCCAGGCGCCATCGTGCGGTCACGGCAGATAGTTTTGCAGCCACCCGGTTGTTCTTGGTACAGCCTCTACACCTTCCGTCGATCGATGATAGGTGTCGGGTATCTCGAAGATCGCTGTCCTGGTATGTGGATGTGAAAGTAGAAGCCTTGCGCGGCGCCGCAAACAATCTGCCACGCTGCGTTCAGTCTAGCCCAATAATTTTCAGATGGTCAAGTTAATTCAATGTTGTTTCCGGTTGTTGGAGCGCGGTTTCCGGTTTCTCGTTTCCGGTTGCTGATTTATACTAAAGTTACAGCTGCGCGTATTTCAGCCTGAACCCTGCAACCGAATTATGGAGATGCGCCATGATGAAAGCCATGGTCCTTGGCCGCGTTTATGATCTGTCCAGCGAGAACCATCCATTGACCTCGACCCGGTTGACGATTCCCGCGGTGGCGGCGAACCAGGTGCTTATAAAAGTGACGGCCTGCGGTGTCTGCCATACCGAGTTGGACGAAATCGAGGGCAGGACACCACCGCCGAGGTTCCCGGTGGTACCGGGCCACCAGGTGGTGGGCCGGGTGGCCGCCAAGGGCGCCCGGGCAGATCGCTTTGAAGAAGGGGACCGCGTCGGTGTGGCATGGATCTATTCGGCCTGCGGGAATTGCGACTATTGCAGGTCAGGGCTGGAAAACCTGTGCGCCCGATTCAGGGCCACCGGACGGGACGCTGATGGAGGTTACGCCCAATTCATGGTGGTGGAAGAGGATTTCGCTTATCGGTTACCGGACGTTTTTTCCGATGAAGCAGCTGCGCCCCTCCTGTGCGCCGGTGCCATCGGCTATCGATCCCTCATGCTGGCCGGACTCAAAAACGGACAACGGTTGGGGTTGACCGGTTTCGGCGCTTCCGCCCATCTGGTATTGAAGATGGTCCGGCACCAATATCCGCAATGCGAAACATTTGTTTTCGCGCGCAATCCAAAGGAACAGGCGTTTGCCCTGGAACTGGGCGCGGTGTGGGCGGGAAATATAGATGAGGCGCCGCCGCAGCGGATTCATTGCATTATCGACACCACGCCGGTCTGGACGCCCGTGGTTCAGGCCCTTTCGCACCTGCGGCCTTCCGGACGCCTGGTGATCAATGCCATCCGCAAAGAAACCGGCGATCGGGCCGTTTTGAAACAAATCGATTATGCACGCCACCTGTGGATGGAAAAAGAGATCAAAAGTGTGGCCAACGTGGGACGTCGGGATGTCCAGGCGTTTATCGATCTGGCGGCGCGGATGAAGATCCGGCCCGAGATAGAGACCTACGGCCTGGAAGACGCCAATCGGGCGTTGATGGACCTCAAGCAGCGAAAGATCAGGGGCGCCAAAGTGCTGGTGCTATGAATACCGGATGCCCAGCACCTGATTGGCCGGTTTACCGCTTGTCCACCGGATCGGTCCACGCGGAGAGGTGGGCTGCAAGCGCCTCGGCATCGGAGACATTGGGGTGGATCATCAGGATTTGGCGGATATCCTTGAGCTGGCGGTTGATCATGGATGAAACCCAGAAGAAAGCAAACCCCAGGGCGCCGGTGGCCAGATAGGCAAATCCCAGCAATAGCCCTAGCGGCAGTGCGCTTCCCGGCTGGGGGGGCGCCGTGGTGTTGACACCGGCCTGCACCTCGCCGATGGTGGTCCAGGACAGCACCGCACCCACTAAACCGGCCACCAGGATGAACCAGGCCACCATGGGGAGCAGGCGTGTCAGATTGGCACCAAAGCGCGTCGCATTGGAAGCTTCAGCGATATAGGCGTCGGGCAGATCAACGCTTTCATCTTCCATGGCTGCTTCACTGGCGGGCGGTTCGAGTCCGAGGTCAGGCGCCGACATGGGGCCGTTTGTCTCGACGTGTGATGTGAGCACGACGGTTTCGACCTGAACGTCTTCAGGATAGTAGCCTTCCTTTTGTGGCGAATTTTCCCCCGACATTGTTTGGGTCGCGGCGGTTTCACCCGTGGCCGCATGCGCAATGGCATCCGCCACATCCGCTTCGGGTGCCGCTGCTTCGGCCTGTTCCTTTTCCGGGGCTGGTGCTTCGGCCTCCACCGCGTCCCTATCAGCGGAAGCTTCAGCCGAAGCATTGTCCGGAGAGGGAGATACCGTCGCCGTAGCCCCATCCCCGCCTTTGGGGGCCTTGGCGTCGTTTCCGTCGTGAAGTCGGACCCCGACCATCTCGTCCAGGAGCACGGCCTCTTCCGTCTGCACAGCCGCTTCCGCAGTGCGCCTTGTCGGGGTGCTGCCGGTTTTTTCTTTCGATTTCTTTGAATCGGCGTCCTGGCCATTGTTGATGTTGCTGGTGATTTTTTTCGCCAATTCAAGCGTTTGTTCGTATCGATTGTCCCTGGTACGGGATGCCATGCGCTCTCGAAGACGTTTTTCGACGCGTTCCCGCGCTTTTTTCAATGATGCGGGATCCACCGCGCTGGGGCGAAGGTGGGGAGCGGCGGCGGCCAATGTGGGATCGGCCGGTGCTGCGATGGTATCATGCTTGGAGTAAACGATGCCGCAAGATGGGCATTCGGAGACCGGCACAAAGGCATCATCTCTGGCTTGGCGCATATATCCGCATTTTGGGCATTTCATGAATTGGCCTTTCTGATGATTTTTTGGGGGTTAGCCGGAAGGCTAATCAATAGCGTTTGATTGGAGCAATACTCATGCCAAATGCGAATCAAAAACGCCTTTGGAACCGGTGATACAAAATATTGGGGCCTCGGCGCTTATGTGGTATGCATAGTGTAACAGACGGTTTTCTGGTCCGTAGATCTCCGATCAGTTTATTTTTCTAATCAAGCGAAAGTGACAAATATCGTCACTTGGGACTAAAAATATTTTATAGCCATTGGGATGTGATGCCATTGTGCGGGGCGTTCGACATCGTATCAAAATTCAAGACAGGGAAGTGCAGATGGCCAAATTGATCAAAGACGATCGATCCTATCGGGGGATGCTGCAATCCGGCGACGGCGTTATAACCAAAGTGCTGGAAAAACGTCAAAATCAGATTACATTCGAGAGCGCTTTCGGCCTCTCCAGCCATATGATCGAACGTCTGAACGATCAACCCGAGCAGGTGGTCTTCAGTGAGCGGAGCCGAATTGCCCGTCTGGGGGTTCAGATCACCCATGATCTGGTGAGCGCCGATCAAATGGACGGCAATCGTCTGGTGATGGTGCAGACGGCATCGGCGGCTATTCCCGGATATCCGGGATTGGATCGACTGGAAACCTTCTTTGCCCAGGGACTCCCGGTTGGGCGCATGGTCTATTGCGATCCGGACTCCCTGCTGACCTCGGAAGAGGTGATGGCCGCCATCGACCGGGCGGAGCTCAAGCTGCCGGCGTCCACGGCCATCTCGAGCGACGGCAGCATCGTCATTGCACCCCACAAGGAGGTGTGTGAGTTGAGGGAGGACCTGAGCGACCAGATTTTCGGCCGAATCCTGCTCAATGAAGACGGCCGCGAGATACTGAGCCGCTACCAGATCAACCGGCCGGTTCCAAACTTGATCATCCCGCCCGGGCAGGGGGTGATCACCACCTGCTCCATGTATCTGAATGATCATTATGTCGTGCTGCAGAGCGGCTTCGCGCTGGGGCGCAACCTGCCGGCTACGGTCTTGGACCCCATCAAGACCCGGGGTATTCGCATCTACCTGGAGATCGTCAACGGGAGCGCCCACACCATCGTAAATCCGTTGATCAGCGCTCGCGTCTACGGGGCGCCCAAACGCAAGCATATCGAACGGCGAAGGGCCGATATGCGCAACCACTATCGTTATGGCTATAAGGAACTCAAGCAGCTTGAAAAGAAACTGTCGGGGAGAAAATCGGCGACCTGTCATTTCCTCGACATGCCCCTGGCGGTGCTCCAGCCATCGGACGGCGGAAAAGAGAAAACGCAGCTGGCGTCCAACGGACCCGAGGAAGCTTGCCCGGTATCGGAGGCCCATTGTTCCGTCGTGCGGCAAGACTACTCCACACGCAGCCGCTGCGCGCATGCCTACGCGACCTCCCAACTGGACCGCCTTGTGGCCGAGCAACCGGTCGTATTGGCGTTGAAATATTTCCCTAACCTGGTCGAGCACCGCGATATCATCAACCATGCGGTCGAAGGCAAAATCAAATCACTGTACTTTTTCGAGGCGTCTCGAGAGCACGGCCCCTTCCTGTCCCAGGAGGACCACAGCAGACTTCTGGAGTACCATGCGTTTGGCGTGGAGGTCTATTGGGTTTGCGGTCTGAACCGGAGTCTGATGACCCACACCATCCGCGACGGAAAAGGTTATTTTGTGCTTCCCGAACGGCTGGCCGATTTTCACAAATCGATGCTGTTCGCCTTCTACGGCTCCACCCTCCCGCTGACCCCGGCAGGCAAGGAGCGGCTTGGCCGGCTGATGGATGCGCTGGTCTCATTCTGGGGGCAGAATATCGGCATCGTCACCGGCGGCGGCAGCGGCGTAATGGAGGAGGCAAATATCCTGGCGCGGGAGCGATCGATTTTATCCGGCGCCAATTTTCTGGACATCACCGACCAAGCAATGACCACCGATGTTGACTTCTGTCAGGTCTTCCAGGCAACATGCCGCCACAGCCGGCAGAAATGGTTCGAAATCGCCTCGTTTCCGATTTTCAATGTGGGGGGGTTGGGGTCCCTGGAAGAGTTGGGAATCACCTTGTGCAATATGAAGCTCTCCATTATGGAACGCGTTCCCATCATCCTTTTCGACACGGATGGGAACAAGGAGTTTTGGTCCGGTATGCGGGAACAGATCGGCACCATGGTCCGACACAACCGGGCCCCCGACTGGATCGAAGCGTATATCGTGATCACCGACGATCCCGATGAAGTCATCGATGCCTATCGCCAAAAACTACACCTGTTCTGATGGCGTGTCGACCGGACTGTGTTCTATTGCATCCTATCGTCACCGGTGCAGGCCGGACACCGTTTCGCCGGGCTGAGGCTCGACGCCAATCCGATCTTTTTCTACTTCGATTTACTGCGGAATTCTATTGGATCGCCAGCGTGTCGATGACCTTCACCCCCACCATGACATGGCCGGGGTAGGCGTCGTCGTCGGATTGATGGGTGATGTGGGCGATTCTCGAGCGCTGCAGAACCGATTTGTTGCTGCTGGCATACGCCATGTGGAGCTCAATATCCTGGCCCACCCGGATGTTCCTCAGCACCACCGAATCTTCTTCCATCAGGATGCTGGTACCGTTTCCCGAAATATCCTTGATATCAAATTCGCAGACCGGAATGCCGCTGATTCTGACCACGGCCTTGCCGCGTGGCAGATCTTCCATGCGAGGCTCGTGGCGCCGCTCCGGTTGCGGGGACGGTTTCGGTGCGCCGCCGACCGCTTTGCGCCCGGGGGCGTTGATTTTCTCCCGCAGATGCTTGTAGCACGTCAACCGAACGGTCTTGCGGTCCGCAATGTCCAGGGATCGTCCAGTCTTGGGATGTCGGCCCCTGCGCGCTTTAAGGGCCTGGGGATAGAATTTGCCGAACCCGGCGATTTTGACCTCTTCGCCGGATGCCAGCGATGAGGCGATGGCCTCGATGATGGCGGTGACGGCATTTGATGCCCGGTTTTTTGACAGTCCGGTTTGTGCGGCAATGGTTGCGGCTATGCTGGTTTTGTTGACGCTCATTGAACACCTCTTGGGCCGAGGGGGTATTATCGTTCTATGTTGCCACCATATTCAAGGTTGTCAATCTTTATTGCGATCGACCGGCGGCATCTGTCGCGGGAAGGGCGTCGGCCATATTTGCCTAAAGCTCCCGTCCAATGGACCGATATTCGAATTGAGGACTAATATTGCGGTCCAAAATGGCTTCAAGCTGTCGATCGATCGTACAATGGAGAAAGCCGGGAAACAGGGCGGGCAGCATATGCAATTCGGCAATTCGAGGACCTCGCAACGCTTCAGAACGGCCCTATGGTTCATCGCGGCCGGCTGGACGGTCATCCTCGCCCTCACCCTGATCCTGTCGCTGCGGCACATCGACAATGGAACTGTGGAAACCGCCAGGTCCCATGCCCTGGCCGCCTTTGAAAAGGATGTTCTCTACCGTCGATGGGTGGCAAGTTTGGGGGGAGTATACGCGCCTCAGACCGATACCACCCCTTCCAATCCCTATCTGGAGGTGCCGGAACGCGATATATCCACTCCTTCCGGAATGAAACTGACCCTGATCAATCCCGCTTACATGACCCGCTTGGTGCATGAGTTGGGACGCAAAGAATCGGGGATTAAGGGCCATATCACCAGCCTCAATCCGATCCGGCCGGAAAACCGGGCCGATGAATGGGAGGCGCGGGCGCTCAAGCAATTGGCGAAGGGGCCTGCGAAGGTGGTCGAACTCCAGGATATCAATGGCGGAGTCCATCTGCGGTATATGGGGCCGCTTGTCACCGAGAAAGGGTGTCTGAAGTGCCACCGGAACCAAGGCTATTCAGTCGGAACGGTGCGCGGCGGCATCAGCATCTCGGTTCCCATGGAGCCCCTTTGGGCCATCGTCCGACCGCAAAAAACGATCACGGCCGTGGGAATCGGCCTGGTTTGGATAATAGGGATGGCGGCTGTGTGCTTGGGCGGTCGGATGATCTCAGTGCGCATCAAGGAAAGCGAAGCGGCCCATCGCGAATTGGAAAAGAAGAACGATGCCCTGGCCTATGCCAAAGCCGAATCCGAACTGCTGGCCCATCAAGCCGTGGCAGCCAGCAAAGCCAAGAGCCAATTCCTGGCCAATATGAGCCATGAGATTCGCACCCCCATGAACGGGGTGATCGGTATGGCCGGCTTGCTGCTGGAGACGGATTTGAAGACCGATCAGAGGGAATATGCCGAAGTGGTCCGGAACAGTGGCGAAGTGCTGATCGGCATTATCAATGACGTCCTGGATTTCTCGAAGATAGAGGCCGGAAAGCTGGATCTGGAGCAGGTCGAGTTCAATATGAGGGTGATGCTCGAAGAGGCCAATGACCTTCTGGCCGTGAAGGCCCATCAGAAAGGATTGGAGTATATCTACAGCATCGATCCGGACGTCCCGTTCTGGTTGAAAGGCGACCCCGGCCGCATTCGCCAGATTTTGACCAACCTGGTGGGCAATGCCGTCAAGTTTACCGGCAGCGGCGAAGTGGCGGTGAATGTGGGCCTGGCGCACCTGGACGCATCCCAGGTCTCCATTCGTTTCTCCGTGAGTGACACCGGCATCGGTATACCCCGGGAGCGTCAGGAGATTCTGTTCGAGGCGTTTGAGCAGGCCGATACCTCCACGACGCGCCGCTACGGCGGAACCGGGCTTGGATTGACCATCTCCAAGAAACTGGTCGAGATGATGGGCGGCACCATCGGCATGGAGAACAATGGGAATGCCGGTTCAACTTTCTGGTTCACTGTTCAACTGGAGCAGGTTCAGCCCGCGGATCTAAGCTGTCATCTGGAAGGTGTCGATCTGAGCGATGCTCGAATTTTGATCGTGGACGATCATCCGGTCAACCGCCGGTTCCTCAGCATTTTGCTGGATCAATGGGGCGGGCGGTACAGCGAAGCCGAAAGCGGCGAAACAGCCCTGGCGGCGTTGACGAAGGCGGCTGAAGAGGGGGATCCTTTCAGCATCGCCCTCTTGGACATGCAGATGTTCCCGATGTCCGGAGTTGTGCTGGGCCGAAAGATTAAAGAAGATCCGTCGATCGAGGCGACCCACCTGGTGATGCTGACCTCTTTCGCCCGTCGCGGCGATGCACGGCAAATGGAGTCCATCGGTTTCAGCGGATATTTGACCAAACCCATCAAATCCGAGCAACTGCGTCAATGCCTGTTGATGATCCTCAATATGTCCAGGGATCCGCGTGGCGACAATCGGCCGCCGCTCATCACCCGTCATACGGTCGCCGAACACAGCCGGCACCCTTGGCGCATTTTGCTGGCCGAGGACAACATCATCAATCAGAAGGTGGCCCTGAACATTCTTTCCAAATTAGGCTACCTTGCCGATGCCGTGGCCGACGGCAACGAAGTGATAGACGCCCTGCACCGGATCGATTATGATTTGGTGATCATGGACTGCCACATGCCGGTCATGGATGGTTTCGAGGCTACCCGCGCCATTCGCAGCTCTAAAACCGTTCACAATCCCAACGTGCCCGTTGTGGCGCTCACCGCCGATGTGGTCAAAGGCATCCGCCGGCGTTGCCGTGATGCCGGTATGAACGATTGCATGTCAAAACCGGTCAATCCGGAGGACCTCGACAACCTACTCAAGACTTACCTGCCCGCCGACCGGAGGCTTGATGCGATCCCGCCCAACTGAGCGGGAAAACCCAGCGCCATAATTACCCCTGTACAGCCGCCGCCACATCCTTTCCGTATTGCTGGGCCATCTGGATGCCGCCGCCCAGTTGGCTCGATTTCAGCAAGAGCGGCCCGCTCACCATTTTCATCTTAAAGATATTCAACATGGTGTTGTAGATACGCTCGGGTGCTTCGCCGCTCCATCCGAAGGCGCCGAAAGCACCGCCCGCTTTGCCTTCCAGATCCGCTTTCTCCGCAAGAAAAAGCAATGTCTTCATGCTCTCCATCATTTCACCGTGATAGGTGGCCGATCCCAGAACCAGCGCATCGCAGTCATATAATTCAGATGCTTTCTTAATGGATTTGGCCGGTTCGACAGTGGCTTGATGGCCGCTGATACGCACGCCTTCGGCGATGAGATTGGCAATGGCTTCGGTCTCTCCGGTCCGTGAGGCGTGGATGATTTTTACATGGGCCATGGCAATACTCCTTTTTGGGGATGGTGGTGGCATTCGTGGCGTATGCGCAGCCTTCGCCTGCTGCCGGATGGAACCACACGCGATGTTTTTCTACCGCAACGGATCGTAAGGAGACAAGCAAAAATCACGTGTCCCCCCGTGGCCGGTTGCCTTGCCACACGGGGGCGCAGGGGCCGGGATGA
>JBNLAV010000019.1:0-2510 GCA_050302315.1 Desulfobacteraceae bacterium | reverse complement strand
GTCGTCACTTATGAACGAAAAGGACGAACCGGCAAAAAGGTCAGTGTTTATGACGCGTGAAATTTATAGACGAAGCCACGATCACGGTCCAATCAGGCAACGGGGGACGCGGTTGCGTTAGTTTTCGACGCGAACGCTTCGTTCCCCGTGGCGGTCCGGACGGCGGCGACGGAGGCCATGGCGGCAACGTCATCCTCATTACCACATCCCACAAGCGCACCCTCTTCCACCTCCAGAACAGAAAACACTATAAGGCGGTCAATGGGCAGCCCGGCCAAGGCAGCCAGAAGACCGGCCGCAATGGCGACGACCTGGTTCTCGAACTGCCCCCCGGCACTATTGTCAGCGATGCGCAAACCCAGGAGGTGCTCCATGACCTGGTGGAGCCGGATCAGAAGGTGATCGTCGCCCGCGGCGGCCGCGGCGGCCAGGGCAACACCCGGTTCAAGTCATCCACCCATCGTGCGCCCCGTTTCGCCCAGCCGGGTGAACCGGGAGAGACCCGGACCATCAAGCTGGAGTTGAAGCTGCTGGCCGATGTCGGCCTCATGGGGATGCCCAATGCCGGCAAATCGACCCTGATCAGCATGCTCTCGGCCGCGCAGCCCAAAATCGCCAACTATCCCTTTACCACCCTGACCCCGAACCTTGGCGTGGTCAAAGGCCCCATGGATGAACCGTTTGTGGTGGCCGATATCCCCGGCCTGATCGAGGGAGCCCATGAAGGAGCGGGGTTGGGCATCCGGTTTTTACGCCATGTGGAGAGAACCCGCGTCCTGGTGCACTTGATTGACGCGGCTGCCATTGATGTCGAAGATCCCCTTTGCGCATATCGTACAGTCAACCAGGAGCTCTCCAAGTACAGCGAGAGGCTTGCACAAAAACCACAGCTGGTGGTACTGAACAAGCTCGACATCGAAGGGGCGGACGAAAAGGCCGATGCATTTTGCCGGGCCCTTTCCGATTTTCCCGTGCTTCGCATCAGTGCCGCCACCCACCAAGGTTTGCAGGCCTTGATCGCGGCCATGGCCAAACATCTCGTACAGTTGGATGAATCAAGCGAAACCCGCTCATAGCGCCCCGGCGCGGATCGGTATCCTCGGCGGAACCTTTAATCCGGTTCATATCGGTCACTTGAAAGTGGCTCAGGAAGTGCGACAACAGTTCGGACTGGACCACATTTTGTTCATCCCCTGCGCCTTTCCGCCCCATAAAGCCGAGGGGGGGCTGGCATCGGCCATGGAACGCCTCGAAATGGTGCGCATCGCTGTCCGGAACCGCCCCGGCATGATGGTGTCGGACATCGAAATACAACGCGGCGGCACATCCTTCACCGTCGACACGCTTAGGGGGCTTAAAACCGAATGTACTGCGAGCGCTGCTTTTTACTTTTTGATGGGTGTGGACGCGTTTCTGGAGATCCATACGTGGAAGTCATTTCTCGAGTTGCTCGACTTGACCGCTTTGATCGTGATGACGCGGCCAACCCGGAATAAGCGGAATGCGTCGCTCCGATCAAAGGTTATGGCCTACGCGCAACAGCACATCTCCGACCAATACGCCGTATCTAAGGACGCCGACATCCTGAGGCATCCGAGCAAGAAACCCATCTATCTGGCAAGGGTTACGCCGGTAGCCATTGCGTCCACGCTAATACGTGATATGATTCGCCTCGGCCAACCGGCGGATGATTGGGTTGGTCCAGAGGTGGCAGATTATATTGAAACCAAAGGATTGTATCGATGAACGATGATTTTGATGCCCGGCTCGATCTGTTTATTGAAGCCGTACTGGGGAAAAAGGCTGAAAGCGTGGTTGCATTGGACGTTCGCGGCCTGACCTCCATAGCTGACACGTTTATCATTTGCAGCGGCCGCTCCAACCGGCAAGTCAGCGCCATTGCCGAGCATGTCGAGCGCTTTCTGAAAGGCAGCAACATCCGGCCGTTGAGTGTGGACGGCCTGAAGGAGGGCCATTGGGTCCTGATGGACTACGGCGATATCCTGATTCATGTTTTTTACGAAGAGACGCGGCATTTCTATGACCTGGAGGGATTGTGGGTGGACGCCAAGCGCCTCTCCTCCAAGCGTCTCGATGACCACAAACATGGCGCAGAGCCTTTCGATGGTGAAGAAATCATTATCGATTGAAGCTTGGCATCGGAATTTTCATGCTTAAACTCTCTCCGACCACCTGCGTGCGATAACCGCTGCCACGTTACGAAAACCAATAATTGAACGGAGAATGCCATGCAACGACCCAAACCGGTGATGCTGATCATTCTGGATGGATGGGGGAAAGGGGAGCCCGCCGAAGGCAACGCGATAATGTCGGCCGATACGCCGTATCTGGATGAATTGCTGGCGCAATACCCCAAAACGGAGCTTCAAACATCAGGAGAAGCCGTTGGCTTGCCTGAAGGCATCATGGGCAACTCGGAAGTCGGCCACCTCAACATTGGTGCAGGGAGAGTGGTCTACCAGGACCTGCTGCGCATCGACGCCGCCATC
>JBNLAV010000018.1:0-8293 GCA_050302315.1 Desulfobacteraceae bacterium | reverse complement strand
CTTGCCCTTCAATCCGTTATGCTTGGTGATCGCTGCCGTTAACGTCGTCTTGCCATGATCGATATGACCAATGGTCCCCACGTTGACATGCGGCTTTGTCCTCTCAAATTTTTCCTTCGCCATCTCGTCCTCCCATGATGCATACGATAAGTTATTTTCAATAAAGTTGGCACATTCGTCAAACGACTGCGTCTGTCGCCATCACACGGAGAAACGGATCAAATGTGTCGGCAACAGATGGAGCCCACGATCGGAATTGAACCGATGAACCTCTTCCTTACCAAGGAAGCGCTCTACCGTCTGAGCTACGTGGGCGTTTTTTTCGTTTTCAGATTGTCTTTGCTCGAAGGCTATGCGAGCCTCAGAACAAAGCATGGAGCGGGAGACGAGGCTCGAACTCGCGACATTCAGCTTGGAAGGCTGAAGCTCTACCAACTGAGCTACTCCCGCATTTTAACCTTTTTTGGTTGTGCCGTTCTGAGACCCCGCATTCACATAAATCATCGCCGCATGCGAATATGAGCAGTGATTCTAGTGGAAGCCATGTAGTCAAAAACGACTCCGAATTGGAAATCTCCTACATCAACTTTATTTACGCGAATGGTGGTGGGGGGAGGATTCGAACCTCCGAAGGCTTCGCCGACAGATTTACAGTCTGTTCCCTTTGGCCGCTCGGGAACCCCACCGGGGCGTCGTATGGAGCCAGCGGAGGGACTCGAACCCCCGACCCACTGATTACAAATCAGTAGCTCTACCAGCTGAGCTACGCTGGCCCACAGCTCCGCAATACACTCAATATATTAAAGATCTGAAAAACATAGCCCGCAAACGCATCACGGGCTAACAAAAGGCAGTAAGTAACCATCCCAAACGAAAAACACAAACGTGATAATAGAGCAATTATTAGCATAAAATTAGAAATATTGGCAAATGTTATTTTTTTTTACCGAATTTCTCTCTTTTAAGCCGATTTTCGCATTCAAGCAGCAACAACCCCCTGGATTAATGCCGCATATGGCGTCCTTGACGCCGCGCACATGGTCACATACACATATCCGCTTACAAATACAAGCACTTAATCGTAAAATTACCGCATATTGGCGTTGCCGCAGCTGGAAGCCGGACATGGGGAACCGCAGAATATCGCCGAACGGATTTACCGCGCCTTATTCCCTGAAAACTGATAGAAACCCCTATTTCAATTGACGTCATCGATGTGCTTCGATGCATCTTTCCATTCTCAAAAATACGCTGCTCCGCCTGCCCGATATTATAGGGTCAGGCTGCCGTCTCCCCCTTATCGATATCGGATGCGGCCGCACCCCAGAACGACATATGCGTTAATTCCTTGACAAATGTAGAAAAAACCGTGTAATCGTCCCACAGTGCCTTGAAATTCGGGGCTTTTCCCATCCGACCCCGTCGCGCGGCGCGAGTTCCACTGTTCCACGATATCATGTGAGATTTGGATAACGATTTTGAAAACACCAAAACGTTTTGTTCTAATTATAGCGACCGTCGGTTTTCTTAGCAGCTGCAGTCATTTCACAAACACCATAGGCCAGGATGCCAATGGAGCTAAAGATGGCATCGTCACTGACGCCCCCCAGAGCGCAGCGGCCATCGAAGCCGGCACCCCCGGTGAGCAGGCAGCCCTGACCTATCCGCAGACGGCTCGGCCATCCGACGGCAGCGCCATCATCAATCCGCCTTTTTCCAATGATCCGGGCATAGACCCGGATCAAGCCGGCGAGGCCGCCGAAGAGCCCAAAAAGGAAGGCCAGCCGCTTCTGGATGAGGCTCTGGATTTTTGCGAAGTAGCCCAAACCCACTGGCAGAAGGGCGATCTGGACAAAGCCCTGGAAGCGCTGGACAGT
Organism: Desulfobacteraceae bacterium; assembly: GCA_050302315.1. GTDB lineage: Bacteria > Desulfobacterota > Desulfobacteria > Desulfobacterales > Desulfosarcinaceae > JARRKU01. The sequence goes on along the minus strand of JBNLAV010000018.1, from coordinate 6,416 downwards.
GCCTACGAGCTGATCCTTGAAGTAGACACCCAGGAAGACGTCAAGCTCATCCAGCAGAAAGAGGACCTGCGCTTTCTCATCTCCAAACGCATTCTTGAGATCTATGCCTCGCGCAACATCGTGGTCAGCGGTCTGCACGATGAAATCCCCATGGAGATGAATGTCCATGTGGAAAAAGAGCTCAAGCGCTTCACCGGCATCGAAAAGCGTTTCTTCATCGAATCCTACGCTCGGTCCGGACTTTACCGTCCTTATATATTGAAGGCCCTCCGCCAGGCCGGTCTGCCGGAGGAACTTTCCTGGCTGCCGCTTATCGAAAGCGGGTTCAAGGTGCGGGCGCTCTCCAGGGCGCGTGCTCTCGGCCTGTGGCAATTCATTCCCTCCACCGGCTACAAGTTCGGCCTCAAACGCGACCGCTATGTGGACGAACGCCTGGACTTCGTCAAATCCACCGAGGCGGCCATCGCCTATCTGAAGGAGCTGCACAGCATCTTCGGCGACTGGGCCACCGTACTGGCCGCCTATAACTGCGGTGAAGGTCGCGTTCTGAAGGTCATCCGCACCCAGAACGTCAATTACCTGGACAACTTCTGGGACCTCTACCAGCGGCTGCCCCGGGAAACCGCCCGGTACGTGCCGCGTTTTTTCGCCACCCTGCACATCGTCAAGAATCCCGAAAAATACGGGCTCAATGATCTGGATCTCAATACACCGCTTGAATACGACACGGCCACCATCTCGCGACAGGTCCAGCTCAAGGATATCAGCCAGGCCACCGGCATGGACCTCAAAGATCTCAAGGCCCTCAACCCGGAACTGCGATACAGCCTGATACCGGCCGAATCCTACTCCCTGCGCATACCCAAGGGCAAAGAAGAGGATCTGCTGGCCAAGATCGACACCGTGCCCACCAGCAAGCTTCCCCAGCCGGCCTTTGTCTACCACCGCGTACGCCGCGGCCAGACCCTGTCGACCATCGCCAGACGATACCGCACCAGCGTTCGCGCCATCATGCGGGCCAACGGCATGCGACGCTCCTTCATCCGGGCTGGAAAACGGCTGAAAATTCCAAGCCGCGGTTACACCGCGGTTCGCCATAGCGCCGCCACAGAAAGCGCACCCGTCCCGTCATCGGGCATGCACTACGTACGCAAAGGCGACTCCCTGTGGATCATCGCCAACCGTTACGGCACCACTGTTCAGCAAATAAGCAAATTGAACGCCTTGTCGTCCAACCACCTTTACATCGGCCAGGCGCTTAAGATACCCGGTTTCAAACCCGGGCCGCTGCCCGACACCAGCAAATTGAGCACCTACTCGGTCCAGCGCGGAGACAGCCCATACACCATCGCCCAGAAGCACAACATGACCGTAAGGCGGCTGCTGCACATCAACCAGCTGACCCCTCGCAGCAAAATATATCCGGGGCAAAAGCTCTTCATTGAATAGACTTGAAAGCCTTCAGGTCATCAGTTTGAAGCAACCTGCAAAAATAAAAGGCCATGATCTTCATCCTTCCGATGACGATCATGGCCTTTCGCTTTAAGGATAAACCCGCTCAGGTTCAAGCGGAGATTTCCGCCAGCATCTCCCTGGAGATGTCCTTTTGTTTTTTTCCCACAACAGCGTAGTAGTAAAGCGGCGTCCCATCCTGACAGAAACGATGGCGGTACCGGAGCCGTTCACGGATCTCCATGGCGCCATCTTCCTCCAGCTGTTCGATTAATCTGCAGAACCCGGATTGATCCTGTTCACAGACGAAATCTTCCTTGATATTGAAAGCCACCCATCCGTCTGGATCAATGAAGTTGTAGCCGCTGGCAAAGGCCTCCGGCGGAATGTCGTCGAACCCCAGCGCCGCCACCACTGTCATGCAATTGAAATCGACATCGTTCAGCGCCGCCTCAACATCCGAGGGCATATCGGTCAGATCGGCAACATGGTAGGCGTCATAAACCCCCGGGCGATCACGCTTAACGGCTTCGGCCGCTTCATCGATGATATCGATGCCGACGATGGACCTGGCGCCGAGATCAGCCAATTGCTCTCCCACCATGCCGTTCCCGGCACCGATATCCAGCGCCACGATCTCAGGGTCGGCGCTGTGCTCCTTTTCAATATGTTTTTTGAGCAGGCCGCAGACCACTTCCGGAGAATTGCACTGGTATCGGTCATAGAAGAGATGCTCGTAGAGTCCCGGAACTTTATATATCCGGTCGTAGTCATGAAATTCAATTTTGATCTTGCACCCCTCCTGTTCGAGGAGGAGAAACTCTTTTCCTTGCTCGATGCTCTCCACATCTGGCAGATGGATATTGAAATCTAATTGTTTTGACATATCAGACCTTCCCGCATATGCGTTATTTTGGCAACACCGGTCGATAGGCGCTCTGAATTGACGCTGCCTATGCATGTCTTGCAAGCCCCTCTTCTTTCTTCAATCGCCCGCGATTGGCATGCCGTTGATTTATCCGGCTTTCGCCGGCTCCAACTGGATCATCTGTTGACAGCCGCCGCAATCTTCATGCGCGCACCAACGTTCACTTGAACAGACCATCAGTACCGGTAGTGCTCAGGCTTGTAAGGGCCATCCACCTCCACACCGATGTAGTCGGCCTGTTCCCGGGTCAGGCGGGTCATGCGGGCGCCCAGCTTGTCCAGATGCAGCCTGGCCACCTCTTCGTCGAGTTTCTTATCGAGGCAGTAGACATCCACCTGCCTGGACTCCTTCCGCCGCCACAGATCGATCTGGGCCAATACCTGGTTGGTGAAACTGTTGGACATCACAAAACTCGGGTGGCCGGTGGCGCACCCCAGGTTGACCAGTCGGCCTTCTGCCAGCAGATAGATGCTGTGACTGTCGGCAAAGGTGTACTTGTCCACCTGGGGCTTGATCTGGGTCTTTTGGATGCCGGGCCAGTTGTTGAGCGCATCGACCTGGATTTCGTTGTCGAAATGACCGATGTTGCAGACGATGGCCTGGTCCTTCATACGGCTCATATGCTCGGCGGTGATGATGTCCTTGTTGCCGGTGGTGGTGACGAAGATATCGGCCTGATCCAGCGCATCTTCCACCGTACAAACCGTGTAGCCGGCCATACAGGCCTGCAGGGCGCAGATGGGATCCACCTCCGATACCAGCACCCGGCACTTCTGCCCGGCAAGGGATTCAGCCGATCCTTTGCCCACATCGCCGAAACCGCAGATCATGGCGGTCTTTCCGGCCAGCATCACGTCCATGGCGCGGCAGATGCCGTCCACCAGCGAGTGGCGGCAGCCGTAGACATTGTCGAACTTGGATTTGGTGACCGAATCGTTGACATTGATGGCCGGTACCAGCAGCGCGCCTTCATTTTGCATGTGATAGAGGCGATGCACGCCCGTGGTGGTCTCTTCGGAAACCCCTTTCCACTCCCGGGCCGCGCGATGCCAGAAGGTGGTGTCGGCCTGGTAGACCTTCTTGAGAAGCTGCTGGATGATCTGCAGCTCCTTATTGTCGGTGGCGGCGTCGATGCTCGCCGGATCGTTTTCGCCGGCAAAGCCTTTGTGGATCAGCAAGGTGGCATCGCCGCCGTCGTCGACAATCAATTGGGGGGTCTTGCCGTCCGGCCAGGTCATGGCCTTGAGGGTGCACCACCAGTACTCTTCCAGGGTCTCGCCCTTCCAGGCAAACACCGGCGTGCCGGTGGCGGCAATGGCGGCCGCGGCATGGTCCTGGGTGGAGAAGATGTTGCAGCTGGCCCAGCGCACATCGGCGCCCAGCGCCGTCAGGGTTTCGATCAGCACCGCGGTTTGAACCGTCATGTGAAGACTGCCCATGATGCGGACATCTTTCAATGGCTGCCGGGGACCGTATTTTTCACGGGTGGCCATCAGGCCGGGCATCTCTTTTTCGGCGATCTCGATCTCCCTTCGCCCCCATGCGGCCAGGGAGATATCGGCCACCTTGTAATCCTTTTCGACCGGGGTATTTTCGCCGGCAATGATCTTCGATATCTCGGTGATGACCGAGCCGTTGTTATCTGACGCTGATGTAGCGGATTCCGATTGCATTGGTTCTCCTTAGTCGTGATATGGGTAATATGGGTTATGCGGCAAAGCGGTTTGTCATCAATTTCCACTGGTCCCCGGGGATCGATCCGCCCTCCTGCTGCACGACGGCGGCCCCCAGGACAGCGCCGAACTCACCGCACTGCTTCAGGCTGTGGCCGTTGATATGGCCGAACAGAAAGCCGGCGGCCCAAAGATCGCCCGCCCCGGTGGTGTCCACCACCGTCTCCACGGGTACGGCGGACACGCGGCAGGTCTCCCGGCCGTTGTGCAGCAAGGCGCCCCGGGCGCCCAGCTTGACGGCCACTGTCGAACAGCTCTCGGCCAGTTTTGCGAGGCAGTCATCCGGGTTATCGCTGCCGGCATACGCCTCGGCCTCTTCTTCATTGGCAAAGACGATGTCCACGTATCGATCCAGCAGTTCCGGCAGGCACGCCTTGGCATCGTTGACCACTTCGAAGGATGCCAGATCCAGACTGATGGTGCAGCCAGCCGATGCCGCCGTCCGCAGCACGTGAATCATCAGATCCCGATTGAACAGCAAATACCCTTCGATATGCACATGCCGGCAGCCGGCAAACGCCTCAGGGGGGATGTCCTCTGCCTGCATCGAGGCGGCCGCCCCCAGGTGGGTGCGCATGGTGCGCTCGCCATCGGGTGTGACCATGCTCAGGCATTGTGCGGTGGACATGGCATCCCGGGTGCGGATGCAGCGGGTATCCCCGCCAAGCGTTGCGAAGCACTCCCGGTAGTAATCGCCGGCCGAATCATTGCCGACAACGCCGACAAAGCGCGTCGGCATTCCCAGCTGCGCCAGCGCAAATGCGGTATTGCCCGCACTGCCGCCCGGCTCCCTGACCGGCGGGTGGGCCAGCGTCGCCAGCAGGCTCTCCAGGGGCTGGGCATCCACCAGCAGCATGCCGCCTTTATCGCCCTCAACGGTATCCAGAAAGTCTTCCGACACATGGGCCACCTGGTCGACGACCGGTGACCCGACGCCCGCGATGATGTCGGACCCGATGCCGGCGGTCATGCCACACACCTCTCTTTTAAACCCAGTGTGTCGGCAAGGGCCTGGGCCTTGTCGGTCTGTTCCCACGGAAAGATCTCCCTGCCGAAATGGCCGGTGACCGAAGTCTCCCGGTAGGACCAGCCATCGAGCCGGGTCAGGTTCAGATCGCGGATGATCGACGCCGGCCGGAAATCGAAGAGTTCGCCGGATTCCAACTCGGCCTGGATAGCCTTTTCATCCACATTGCCGGTGCCGAAGGTATCCACATTGATGCTCAGCGGCTTGGCCACGCCGATGGCATAAGCCACCTGGATCTCGCACTTGTCGGCCAGGCCGGCGGCCACCACGTTCTTGGCCGCATAGCGGGCGAAATATGCGGCGGAGCGGTCCACCTTGGACGGATCTTTGCCGCTGAAAGCGCCGCCGCCGTGGCAGCCGACGCCGCCGTAGCTGTCCACGATGATTTTGCGGCCGGTCAGCCCGGCGTCTCCGTGAGGACCGCCGATGACGAACTTACCGGTGGGATTGATATAGTATTCGGTATCGTCATCGAGCAGCCCGGTGCTGCCCAGCGCTTCCCGGACAACCTGAATCAAGTCCTTGCGGATCTTCTCCAGCGGCACGTCATCGGTTTGGTGGGAAACCACCACATTGGTGATGCGGGTGGGCACGCCCGCCTCGTGGAGCACGGAGACCTGGGTCTTGGCATCGGGCCTCAGGTAACCGATGTCACCTCGCTTGCGCAAACGCTGTAGGTGATCCAGAAGCTGGTGACTGTAATGAATGGGAGCCGGCATCAACGACGGCGTTGCCTTGGTGGCATAGCCGAACATCATGCCCTGGTCGCCGGCGCCCTGCTCTTTGAACAGCCCCTGCCCCTCGCAGACCCCCTGGGCGATGTCGCACGACTGGGGGTGGATGCGGCAATCATATTCGAAGCTGTCACAGCAGAACAGCAATTCGTCGCGGTCGTACCCGATATCCTTGACCACCTGCCGGGCAATGGCTTCGGGATCGATATGGTCCCAGCCACGGCAGGTGATTTCACCGATGTTGATCAGATAATTGGTGGTCACGGCTGTTTCACAAGCCACCTTGCTGGAGGGATCCTCGGCAAGACATGCATCGAGAATCGCATCCGACACCTGATCGCACACCTTGTCCGGATGACCTTCACTGACCGATTCGCTGGTAAATACGTGATTGTTCTGAAGTTTACTCATTTTTTACCTTTCATGCTCTCCTAGTGTAGATTCGGAAACCGCCCATGTCCGGATTGACAAAGGCGTCGATTCAGAAGGCTGACTGAAGAGCAAAGGGTGTGCCACACCCAAGACAAAAGACCTTCAACGGC
>JBNLAV010000017.1:0-9051 GCA_050302315.1 Desulfobacteraceae bacterium | reverse complement strand
GCCTCTTTCCGGGTGCCGAGCGGTCGTATGCGTTCAATCCTATCCACACGCTTTGCGGCTGGTCGTTGACTCCCTGAGATCAGGAAGCCCCCCCTTTTCTATCCACTCAAAAAATATAATGCAAGATGCGATTTTCCGACTTCAAAGCTATGATTTTGATCACCCCATCCGCCTCTCAATTAACAGAAACAATTGAATAATATTTAGTTTCAAATTCACGTTCAACCCCCTGCATATCTATTGACAAAAAAATAGACACTATATAAGGTAGATTCTTGGTTTCTTCTAAGGATGTAAACATTAGATAACAGTTTGTTATTTTTATATATTTACACAAAACCAAACGCGATAACGCCACCCTCCGGGATGGTGAACGCATGGGTTGCGTTGGAAGGACACCTTGACTCGTAACTTTATTCAATTCGAGCCTTTCGGCTGCCGCACCAAAACCACCGCTCAAAACGGCTGGCCTCACTCCACCTTCGCGGAAATATCTACCGTTGTAGATTTCAAAATAGAAACAAAAATAACGGAAAGGAGGGTTGATTTAACCATCTTGGTATGATCCGGTCCTTATGGGGCCATTTGCGGCATAATTTGCGAAATTGCAACTATTAACCGGTATTGTCATAAGGAGGAAACATTGGCTTTCGAATTCTATAAAGAGAGTTATGCCGGCAGCGTCATGGAAGTCACCCTGGGAAAGGGCGACAAGGCCGTGACCGTTGGCGGAGAGAGCTGCTATCCGTTCTATCACTTTGAAGGCGAAATGCCCCACAAACCGCGCATTGCGATGGAAGTCTGGGACATGCAGCCCGAAGATTGGCCGGAAGCCGCCCTGGAGCCGTTCAAGGATGTGATCGGCGACGCTGCGGCATGGGCCAAGAAATGTGTGGACGAATATGGCGCGGAGATGATCGTCCTGCAACTCAAGAGCACCGACCCCAACGGACAGGATGCCAGCCCGGCCGATGCCTCGGCCACGGTCAAAAAAGTGCTGGCTGCCATTGATGTGCCGTTGGTTATATGGGGCAGCGCCAACGTTGAGAAAGATGAAGAGGTCCTCAAACAGATCTCAGAGGATTTCCAGGGGGAAAACCTGATTCTGGGCCCGGTGGAGGACAAGAACCACAAGGGCATCGGAGCATCCGCAATGGCCTACGGTCATACCCTGATCTCCTCCTCCCCAATCGACGTCAACCTGGCCAAGCAGGTCAATATCCTGCTCGAGAACCTCGGTGTGCCCATGGAAAAGGTGATCATCGATCCCACCACCGGCGGCCTGGGATACGGTCTCGAATATTCTTACTCGGTCATGGAGCGTCTGCGCATGGCGGCGCTGGCCCAAGGCGACGACAAGCTTCAGCTGCCCATCATCAACAACCTGGGCAACGAAGTCTGGAAGTGCAAAGAGGCCAAGCAGACATCCGAAGAAGCCCCCACCCTGGGCGACCCGGAAAAACGCGGCATCCTGATGGAAGCCGTAGGTGCCGTCACCTACCTGCTCTCCGGCAGTGACGTGCTCATCATGCGCCATCCCGAAGCCATTCGCCTGGCCAAAGCCTACATCGACTTGATGATGGACGGTGGCAGCGCAGCCGACGTGGCCCCCATCGACAAAAAACTCGCAGCGGCAGATGTCGACCTGGCGGCCCTGGCCCCCAAACCCGACCTGACCATCGAGGAAGAAAAGAAGGCGCCTGTCAAGAAAGCGGCCCCCAAGAAAGCTGCACCCAAGGCCGAAGCGCCCAAAGCCGCTCCTGCAGCCGCCAAACCGGCACCCCAAGCGCCTGCCGCCGCTCCGGCCCCCGAGCCTGCTCCGGCACCGGCCCCCGAGCCTGAAGCTCCCAAGGTAGATCCGGCTGCTGAAGCGGCTGCCAAGGCCAAAGCCGAAGCGGATGCCAAGGCCAAGGCCGAGGCCGAAGCCAAAGCCAAGGCTGAAGCCGAAGCCAAGGCCAAAGCCGAAGCGGAAGCCAAAGCCAAAGCCGAAGCGGAAGCCAAAGCCAAAGCCGAACGCGACGCACGCGAAGCCGAAGAAGCGGCCCTGCGTGAGAAACGCGCCGCAGAACGGGCCGAACTGGCCTCCAAGCGGGCTGCGGCCAAGTCCGGCGAAGCGGCTTCCAAAACCCCCGCTGCCGAACAGAAAGACGCACTGCAGAAAATGGCGGAGAACCTGGATCGGATCCATAGAAGGGTCGCCTAAGGCCTGTTGATCTAGTCCACCACAGCCGTTGAGCTAAACAATACGAGGAGGAACCTCTAATGGCAGAAGTAAAAGAAAAAGCAGCCAAGGCGAAAAAAATGGCTGATGCCCAGACCGCTTCGATCTGCCCTGCAACCCAGGAGATGATTGAACGCGCCCAAAAGCTAGACATCGACACGGTCTTCGATCGTGCCGCCACCATGAAACCCTGTAACATCGGCCTGCAGGGCACCTGTTGTAAAGTTTGTGCCATGGGTCCCTGCCGCCTGCCGCTGCCCAAGGGCGGCATCGAAGGCGAGGACACCCGCAAAGGCCTGTGCGGCGCCACCGCCAACACCATCGCAGCCCGTAACTTCGCCCGCATGGTCGCCGCCGGCACTGCCGCCCACTCCGACCACGGTCGAAGCGTAGCGGAAGTCTTCCTTTCCGTCGCCCGCAAGGAGACCGAAGACTACAAAATCAAAGACCCCATCAAACTGCTGGCCATCGCACCGCACTTCGGCGTGGACATCACTGTTGAAGAAGACGGCGAAACCAAAGACCGTGACCTGGATGAAATCGCACTGGAAGTGGCCGAGAAAGCCCTGGCCGAATGGGGCAAGCCCGAAGGCGAATTGCTCTACCTAAAACGCGCCCCCCAGCCGCTTTACGAACGCTGGAAAAAACTGGGCGTGCTGCCGCGCAACATCGACCGCGAAGTGGTTGACATCATGCACCGCACCACCATGGGTGTGGACCAGGACTACGTCAACATTACCAAACAGTGCACCCGGGCCTCTCTGGCTGACGGTTGGGGCGGCGCCATGATGGCCACCGACCTGCAGGATGTCATGTTCGGCACCCCCTCGCCGCTGCAGTCCGAAGCCAACATGGGCATCATGAAAGAGGATCACGTCAACATCATCATCCATGGTCATGAGCCTATCCTGTCAGAGATGATCGTCGCCGCAGCTCAGAGCAAGGAGATGGTAGACTATTCCAAGGAAAAAGGCGCCAAGGGCATCCAACTGGGCGGCATCTGCTGCACCGGCAACGAGATCCTGCAACGCCACGGCGTTCCGCCCGCAGGCACCTTCCTGCAGCAGGAGCTGGCCATCATCACCGGCGCCTGCGACGCCATGGTCGTGGACGTCCAGTGTGTGTTCCAGAACCTTGCCAATGTGGCCTCTTGCTTCCACACCAAACTGATCACCACCCATCCCATGGCCAAGATGGAGCAGGACAACGTGGTGCACATCGAATTCGACGAGCATCATGCCATGGAAGATGCCAAGCGAATCGTTAAGATGGCCATCGACAACTTTCAAAACCGTGGTACCGAGGTGGTCATTCCGCAGCACAAGAGCACCCAGATCGCCGGCTTCGGCGTGGAATCCATCGAATATCATCTGGGCGGCACTTTCCGCGGCACCTATTACACCCTGAACGACAACATTATCAACGGCCGCATCCGCGGCGTGGCCGGTGTAGTGGGCTGCAACAACGCCCGCACCAAGCACAACGACGAGCACATCACCTTGATCAAAGAGCTCATCAAGAACGACGTGCTGGTCCTGACCACCGGCTGCAGCGCCATCGCCTGCGGTACCCACGGCCTGCTGACGCCTGAAACCGCAGGCGTCTACTGCGGACCGGGGCTCAAAGAAGTTTGTGAAACCGTTGGTATCCCGCCGGTCCTCCACCTGGGTTCCTGCGTGGACAACAGCCGCATCCTGCTGGCGGCCACCGAAGTGGTCAAGGCGGGCGGCCTGGGCAACGACCTCCAGGATCTGCCGGCTGCCGGCAGCGCCCCGGAATGGATGAGCGAGAAGGCCATCGCCATCGGCCACTACTTCGTCTCATCAGGCGTCTACACCGTCTTCGGCTACCATATGCCCCTGGACGGCGCCCCGGTGTTCAAGAACCACTTGTACGAAGAGATGGAAACCATCTACGGCGGTAAATGGGATTGCGAGCCTGACCCCATCAAGCACGCTCACAAGATGATCGCTCACATCGATAAAAAGCGTAAAGAGCTGGGTATCGACAAAGCCAGAGAGCGTCAGCTGATGTCCATGGAAGATCGTCAGAAGCTCGAAGCCTAAGGTTAAACTGTTATTTCCTCAACGAAGGAGGACTAAATGTCACGACTTGTTGCATTTGCCGCCATCCAAGGCGGTTACAATATCGTTTCCAAGGTAGAAGGTAACTATCAAAAAGCCTTGCAAACCTACGACGCCGACACAAAGGTGGGCTTTCCCAACACGGCTTACTTCCTGCCGGTGATCTACTCCCTGACCGGCATCAAGGTGGAAACACTGGAAGATATGAAAAAGCCGCTGGAGTTCGCCCGCAAGCTGCTGCCGCCCCACGTTAAGGGCAGCAACCACCTGCCCTACCTGGGGCCCCTGCTGGACGCCGGTATGGCCGCGCTGTTCGCATTCGAGATTGACGAATGCCTGCGCTACCTGAACGAGCCGGATTTCTACTCTCCCACCGAAGAGGTGGACCTGGAGGCCGGCAAGATCTGGCTGGGCGCCGCCGACGACACGGTTATGCGCAAACGCGGCGTGGAGTTCGTGGACGGCTCGGCGCCGGGTTTCGCCGCCATCGTCGGCTCCGCTCCCACCGCCGAGATCGCCAAGGACATCGTGGAAGAGTACCAGCGCCGCAGTCTTTACATCTTCTGCGCCGCCAACCAGAACGGCACCACGGTGATCGAGCAGCTCATCGAAGCCGACGTGCAGGTGGGCTGGAACACCCGTATCGTACCGTTCGGGCCGGACATCTCTTCCGCCATCTTCGCCCTGGGTTTCGCCAACCGCGCGGCCATGGCTTTCGGTGGCGTACAACCCGGCGATTACAAGACCATCCTGCACTACAACAAGGAACGTATCTTCGCCTTCGTCAACGCGCTGGGCGATGTGAACGCCGAATGGGCCGCCGCAGCGGCCGGCGCCATCAACTGGGGCTTTCCCACCATCGCCGACACCGACATTCCCGAAGTACTGCCCACCGGTATCTGTACCTACGAGCATGTCGTGTCCAACGTACCCCACGACGAGATGGTCCAAAAATCAGTGGAAGTGCGCGGCCTGAAAACCACGGTCTCCGAAATCGAGATCCCGTGTGCTTTCGGCCCGGCTTATGAGGGTGAGCGTGTGCGCGGCGCCGATCTCTACACCCAGAGCGGCGGCGGCAAGACCCAATGCACCGAATACCTGAAAATGGCCGAGATGAACGAGATCGAAGACGGCAAAGTGGATGTGGTCGGGCCGGACATTACCGACATGAAAGAGGGCGATACCTTCCCCATGGCCATCTTCATGCAGGTGGCCGGCCGCGAATTCCAGGAAGACTTTGAGCCGATCCTCGAGCGCCAGACCCATCATCTGATCAACTACATCCAGGGCATCATGCACATGGGCCAGCGCGACATCGCCTGGGTGCGCATCAGCAAAGCCGCCGTCGAAAAGGGTTTCACCCTGAAAGACATCGGCGTCGTGCTGCACGCCAAGTTCCATCAGGATTTCGGCAAGATCCTGGACAAGGTGCAGGTCACGCTCTACACCAAACCGGAAGATGTGGACAAAATCACCGCCGAAGCACGTGCGGCTTACAGACATCGCGACGAGCGCGTCGAGACCATGACCGACGAGGATGTGGAACTTTTCTATTCCTGCACCCTGTGTCAGTCCTTTGCGCCCACCCACGTGTGCACCGTCAGCCCGGAGCGTACCGGCCTGTGCGGCGCCTACAACTGGATGGACTGCAAGGCTTCCTACGAAATCAACCCCACCGGCCCCAACCAGCCCATCGAAAAGGGCGAGGTACTGGACCCGGTCATGGGCACCTTTGCCGGGGTCAATGAGTTCATCAAGAAAGCCTCCCGCGGCGCCATCGAAAGCTACAACTTCTACTCCATGGTCAACGACCCCATGACGACCTGCGGCTGCTGCGAGGCCATCGCGGCCATGCTGCCGTCGTGCAACGGTATCATGACGGTCAACCGTGAGTACGCCGGAGAGACCCCCTGCGGCATGAAGTTCACCACCCTGGCCGGTGTCATGGGCGGCGGTGCTTCTTCCCCGGGTTTTGTGGGACACTCCAAGTTCAATATCACCCAGAAAAAGTTCATCACCGGCGACGGCGGCCTGCTGCGCATGGTCTGGATGCCCAAGATCCTCAAGGACGAGATCAAAGAGCGTCTGGACAAACGCGGTGAAGAGCTTGGCGTGAAAAACTTCTCTGACATGATCGCCGACGAAACCGTGGGCATCACCGAAGAAGAGATTCTGCCCTGGCTGCAAGAGAAGGGACATCCGGCGCTGACCATGGATCCGCTGGTCGGCTAACTACACACACCGATGCACCGGAGAGCCGCCATCTGACGGCTCTCCGGTGATCACCCAATAGAAGGAGAATCAAATGGCATTAACCGGTATTCAGATTTTCAAGCTCCTGCCGAAGACAAATTGTAAGGAGTGTGGTGTGCCGACCTGCCTGGCCTTTGCCATGAACCTGGCATCCGGCAAGGCCGAACTGGACGCCTGCCCCTACGTATCGGACGAAGCCCGCGAACAATTGGCCGAAGCGTCCGCACCCCCGATCCGCCCCGTGACCGTGGGCAAAGGCGTGCGAAAAGCCGCCACCGGCGGTGAAACAGTCCAGTACCGCCATGAAAAGACCTTTTTCAACCCAACCCTGCTGGCCGCCCAGGTCAACTCGGACATCTCTTCAGATGACCTTGCCGCCAAGCTCAAGGAGTGGAACGCTCTGCAGTTCGAGCGCGTCGGGTTGAATCTGCGTCCCGAACTGGTGGCGCTTAAGGATGTCAACGGCGACGCCGGCGTCTTCGGCGCGGCCGCCAAACAAATTGCCGAATCTTCGGAGTTCAACGTCATCCTGATGACCGAAGACGCCGACGTCATGAAGGCCGGCGTCGAAGCCGCCGGTTCCAAGCGTCCGCTCATGTACGGCGCCACCGCCGCCAACATCGACGCCATGGGAGCGCTGGCCAAGGACAACGATCTTCCTATCGGCCTCAAAGCCGACTCGGTTGAAGGACTTGTACCACTGTCCGAAAAGATCGCCGAAATGGGCATCAAGGACATCGTGCTTGACCCGGGCAGCCGCGAACCCAAGCAGTCCAATGCCGACATGATCGCCATCCGTCGCGCCGCGCTGAAAAACGGCAATCGCTCTGTGGGATTCCCCACCATCACCTTTCCGTGTGAAATGGCCGCCAATCTCGATATGGAGACCATGCTGGCCGCCACCCACATTGCCAAATACGGCGGCATCGTGGTGATGAGCGACTTTACCGGTGAGAGCATCTTCCCGCTGCTGCTGGAACGCCTCAACATATTCACCGACCCGCAGCGTCCCATGACCGTGACCGAAGGCATTTACGAAATCGGCAGTCCGGATGAGAATTCCCCGGTGCTGGTCACCACCAACTTCGCCCTCACCTACTTCATCGTCTCCGGCGAAATCGAAGGCAGCCGCGTTCCGTCCTGGCTGCTGATCAAAGACGCCGAAGGTCTTTCCGTTCTCACCGCATGGGCTGCCGGCAAGTTCTCCGGCGACGATGTGGGCATGTTCGTCAAAAAATCGGGCATCATGGATAAGGTCAAGCACCAGGACCTGATCATCCCCGGTTATGCGGCGGCCATCGTGGGTGACATCGAAGAAGAACTGCCGGGCTGGAATGTGGTCGTCGGGCCGCGTGAAGCAGCCCATCTGCCCGGGTTCCTCAAGGAAAAATACGAATAGTCATACGAAACGTGCGGCTGCCGGCAGCCGCACGTTTTTCATCTAACCCAGTACCAGTTGAACAATTACGGGAGGAGATATGTTACTCATCGGCGAAAGCTTAAACGTCATTTCCAAGAAAATCGGAGGCGCCTTCAAGGCGCGCGATCCCAAACCAATCCAGGAAGAGGCCCTTTTCCAAAAAGAAAAGGGCATGGATTACATCGACATCAACCTCGGCCCGGCCAAGAAAGACGGCCATGAACTGATGCCCTGGGTGGTGGAAGTGGTGCAGGATGTCGTTTCCGACATTCCCCTGGCCCTGGACACCTCCAACATCGACGCCATCGAAGCGGCCCTGAAAGTGATCAAGCAAGTGCCCAGCGGCACCCCGCATATCGTCAACTCCATCATGGCCCGCCCCGAGCGTTACGAGCGCATGGTGCCCATGTGCGCCGAATACAATGCCGATTTCATCGCCCTGATGTGGGGCCCCGAAGGCCTGCCCCGGGACGAAAACGAGCGCGCCGCCCTGTGCGTGGAGCTGCTCTACTTCGCCAACGAAGCCGGTCTTCCCAACGAGAAAATCTGGGTGGACGGTATCGTCACCCCGGTAAACATCCAGCAACCCCAGGCCATCAGCCTGATGGAATTCCAGAAGATGATCCCCGACATGTCTCCGGGCGCCCGCAGCACCTGCGGCCTGTCCAACATCTCCAACGGACCGCCTGAGCACCTGCGGCCGATCCTCAACCAGACCTATATGGTCATGCTGGAAAAATGCGGCATGGAGTCGGTGATCTCCGATCCGCGCGACGACCAACTCACCGCCATCGCCAAGGGGCAGCGCCAGGACATCGTGGACCTGATCTACGGCATCATGGACGGAAACGACCCCGACATGGCCAGCCTCTCCAAAGAGATGCAGGACTACGCCAAGACCGTCAACGTCATCCTGGGAAAAACCCTCTACTCAGACTCCTGGCTCGAAGTGTAGCCGCAACGTAAATCGTTTCGCATTATAAAGCGCTCTTCCCATCCGGGAAGGGCGCTTTTTTGATACCGGTAATCAGCATGTGATCCAACACTATCTGGAGTGCGGCGATCTGCACTTT
>JBNLAV010000016.1:0-2084 GCA_050302315.1 Desulfobacteraceae bacterium | reverse complement strand
TATCATGACAGAAGTCTCCCTTCTATCCCCTTAACGGCCTCCTCAAGCAGGATCAGTTTGTCATATTTGAGAATGTCGTAGACATTAAGACCTTCGCACCGAATGATTTTGACACCGGGAACGTTGCGCGAAGACAGCTCCAGGTTGGCGTTTTTGTCAACCGTAACGATGAGGGCCTTTGAGGCTTCGAGGGTCTGTACGGCGGCAACAAAATCCTTGGTCTTGATCTGGGCCAACTCGAAACGATCCAGAACCATCAGCTCATTGTCCTGCAGCTTGCTGGTCAGGGCCATCTTCAAAGCCAGTTTGCGCACCTTTTTGGTTACCTTCTGCTCGTAGGACCGGGGATGGGGGCCGAATACAACGCCACCGCCGCGCAGGACCGGCGACTTGATGTTGCCTTTACGGGCCCGGCCGGTACCCTTTTGCCGGTAAAGCTTGCGGGAGCTGCCGGCGATATCGGAACGGTTTTTGACACACGCCGTACCCGACCGCCGCGCGGCCAACTGGGCCTTGACCACTTGATGCAGGACCGGGCCATTGACCGGCACATTAAAAATTTCGTCCGGCAATTCGGCCTGGGATACTTTATCGCCTTTAATATTGATTACATCTACAGTTGCCATAATTTTCCTCATGCAGGGGTCCATCGCGGTCGATTGCTCAATTTCCCGCGATTCCGCCGCCATCATCACCGAATCAACTCTTGGGTGCGAATTTTAACTTATTCAGAATGACGATCCCCTCACGATACCCGGGGACCGCACCTTTGATCAGGATCAAATTGTCATCGGGTCGAATGTCAACGATTTCCAGATTCCTGAGGGTCTTGCGCTCCATCCCGTAGTGCCCCGGCATTTTCTTGCCCTTGATGACCTTGGAGGGCCAGGCACTGCAGCCGATGGAACCGGGAACGCGATGGCCTTTGACGCCGTGGGTGGCGCGCATGCCGCTGAATCCGTGGCGCTTCATAACACCGGCGAATCCGCGGCCTTTGGAGGCTCCCACCACATCGATGCGCTCTCCGACGGTAAAAAAATCGGATCCCAGAACCTGGCCCAGGGTATACTCTTCCGGGTTATCAACCCCCACTTCCTTTAAAAATGCGAAGCATTTGCCGCCGCTTTTTTGAAAGTGACCTTTGAGCGGTTTATTGGTTCGACTTTCCTTCTTCTCACCGAAACCGATCTGCAGGGCATTGTAACCGTCTTTTTCAACCGTTTTTATCTGCGTTATCACGCAGGGGCCAGCCATGATCACCGTGACCGGGATATGTCGGCCATCGGGGGTGAACATCGCCGTCATCCCCACTTTTTTTCCTATCAGTCCTTTACTACGCATGGCTCATCATTCCCTAAATAGGCTACAATTTGATCTCCACGTCGACACCGGGGGACAGATCCAGTTTCATCAGCGCATCGACGGTCTGCTGGGTGGGTTCAAGAATATCCAGCAGTCGTTTGTGGGTGCGCATTTCAAACTGCTCCCGCGACTTTTTATCGACGTGGGGTGATCGCAGCACGCAAAATTTGTTGATTTTGGTTGGCAACGGTATCGGCCCTACCACTTTGGCACCAGTCTTGCGGGCGGTGTCCAGAATGTCCGTTGCGGACTGGTCCAGTAGTTTGTGATCGTAAGCCTTAAGCCGGATCCTAATCTTGGCGTTCATTATCATAGGTATTCTCTCTTACTCGATAATATCGCTGACCACGCCGGCGCCGACAGTGCGTCCGCCTTCACGAATGGCAAAGCGCAGCTCTTTTTCCATGGCAATCGGGGTGATCAAATCGGCCGTGATGGCCACGTTGTCGCCAGGCATAACCATCTCCACACCCTCGGGCAAATGCAGGATACCGGTCACATCTGTGGTCCTGAAATAAAACTGGGGACGATAGCCGGTAAAAAACGGCGTGTGCCGCCCGCCCTCTTCCTTGCTCAAAATGTAGCACTCGGCCTTGAACTTGGTGTGCGGCGTGATCGAGCCCGGCGCCGATACCACCTGGCCGCGCTCAACTTCATCGCGCTTGGTGCCGCGCAGCAACACACCGATGTTGTCGCCCGCCTGACCTTCGTCCAGCAGCTTG
>JBNLAV010000015.1:0-20043 GCA_050302315.1 Desulfobacteraceae bacterium | reverse complement strand
GGTTGACCGCCCGATGCACAAACGCAATGGGGTCCAGCAACCCGGTCTGCAGCGTGGCGGTCAGCCACTGGTATTGGGAAAACTGCCACTGCCATATGCCGCCGATGATGAAAACGACCTCCCCCCATAGCAGCGTGCCGGTTTTGATACGGACCAGTTGAAATGCCTGCAACGCCCGCAGGGCCGCGACGGCCAACGCCACCAGGGCCATATACAGATAGGGATTGCGGGCAAAGCCGCCCAACAGCCATGCCATCAGATCCGCGGCCGCGGCCGAAAGCAGAAAAAGGAGCAGCCAGTATTTGACGCGCTGGGCCGCATGGGGCTGGTTCAGGGCCACCCGCCGCCCCAGCTTTCGGCTTCGCAGACCCAGGTAGCCGACAAACTGCTGCAGTGCGCCCATGGGGCACAACCAGCCACAGAAAAAACGCCCCAGGAAAAGGGTCAGCACCAGGGTGACCACCCCCCAGAGCAGGCCGGCGTACAGCGTGTGGGTGGCCAGCATGACGCCCAGCCCCACCAGCGGATCGAGCTGAAGAAACCAGTTCACGGGCCAGCCCCGAAGCTGCCACCAGTTCTCGCCCAATGTGGCCACGATGCAGAACCAGAGGAAAAGGGCGAAGAAAAAGCTCTGGGCGATACGACGGGTCGTGATGATTTTCAGCATATTGACCTATGGATTCGATGATACCTGTTTTGCACGGGGTTACGCCCCAAAAGCGCTAACTTCTCTTGACCTGGAGTTGCAAACTCGTACTCGCTCCCGTACTCGTTCTCGTTCTCGTACTCGTACTCGTACTCGAATCGACTCTGAATCAATATTCGCCACTGGTACCCAATGTTGTCACAGTTAACAGGCTTGCAAACCGGGACCAAAGCAACTCCTCTTTGGTATTGCTCGATTACGAGAACGATTACGAGAACGAGTACGATTACGAATAAACCGACGCTTATGGAATTACCCCCCGGCCGCCTTTACTTCGACAGGATTCAGGGATTGGTAATCCGTTGTCCCGGCACCTGCATCGGCCGCCAGTTGCAGGTGGGGTAAATCTCCGACGCGCTTTCCGAGCAAAGCGGCGCCCAGGGCGTCCACCGCCACCTGGTCGGTTCCGGCGATCAGGGTATTGGTGGCCTTCAGATCGTCCAGGGTGCCCCCGGTGGGGCCGTTGGCGATCATGGACCGGGTGCCGTCCAACACCACCAGGGTGGGCCGGATCATCATGGCCAACTCGGTGATGATGGTGTGAATCTGCTGGTGAAAGATGTTGCGCCGCCCGCCGAGCAAGCCATACCAGTTCTTCATGGTCATGGAGGCGCCGCTGCGATGGTGGTCCTTCACCGGCGCCATGCCGATCACCTTGTCGGCCCATCGCAAGGGGGCCCCCAGCACCGGCCACTTGTGAATCAACTGCCCGCCTTCCAATGAAAAGGGTTCGAAGCGGTCGGGTCGCGGCAGCATCACACGCGCGCCGGCCTTGCGGGCCGCCGGGCCGATGCCGGTGAGTTCAAAGCAGGAGGCCGGATCGTTGATGGGATTGTCCGTCACCGCCACCTGGGCCGCGCCGGCGGCAAAACAGAGGGATACCATTTCGGCCACCAGATCGGGATGGGTGGTGGCGCCCAGTACCGGCGGGGTGGCAAAGGCGGCATTGACCTTCAGCAGCACCTTTTCGCCGGGCGCCACAAACAGCGACATCCCGCCCAACGCGCCGATGGCCGCCCTGAGGTTGCGTTCCCGTTCCTCCCCTTTTGCCACGGCGAGTCTGCCGGCCTGCTCCGCAACGGCAAAGCTGTCGATTTTCAACTGCGGGTTCAGTGTATCCTCTCCGCCGGGCCCTTTGCGGTCCCAGAGGGCGACGCCCAGGGCGGAGATCCCGGCCGCCGCGAGAACGCCGCGCCAGAGCCGCAGGAAAAACGCTCGCCTGTCCAAGGTGGCCGGAGGACTCATCGTGAGATCTCCTCGATGGCGCGCTGCAGTTGCCGCACCACTTTCAGGCCGAAGTCCCGGCTGGACGCCTCGTGCACGCCGTATACGTAAGGGCCGTGCACCATGGCGATCTCATAATTGTCCAGAATGAAAGCGATGCGGGCTGACGGCAGATCATTGGGCGGATCGATCGGCTCGGCGCCGTACTCATTCCAGAAGGCGATAAACGATGCGGCCAGGTCGCTCGCCCGGTCACTTTGCTCGCGCCGGGTGATGAAGGCCGTCGCCCGTGCATCGGCTTCGGCATATTCAGCGGTGTAGACCCAATTCAGCCCCTGGATGCCGAAAGCGGAATCGGCGATCAGCTTGGAACTCCCCGGAACAAGGTTGTCCGGACCAAACAGGTCCAATTCAGCAAGGCGGCTTGTCTCCACTGCACGGGTTTCGACAAAGGCCTTGGCCAAGGCGGTCAACTGCGCCTGCATCGCCTCGGATGCTTCGGAGGCGATGATCTCCACGTAGTAGGGACCGTGCACCATGAAAAGACCGTTGGACGACAGGTAGGCGTGAGGTGTGACGTCAACGGCCCGGGCGTCGGTGCGGCGCTGCACGCTGTAGACCGAAAACGCATTGCGAAAGCCGCCCATGTCGTAAACGTAGCGCTCCAGCCAGCGGGCATTGTCAACGGTCAACGCGAAGCGGCGGCTCGCCAGTTCCTTGAAACCGGCGCCCAGGTAGAGATCGGCCTTTCCGTTGATCTTGTCGGACAAGGTATCGGTGAGATAACGCTCGGCGGGTGAGAGCGGAGTGACGCCTTCGGTATCCGCCCGGCCGCCGTCCGGCGGTTGAGACGGCGTCGCCGCCTGCTCACGCCACGCGGCGGTTTCGTAGCGGCCCTGCACCCAAACCACGCAGACCGCGATCAATGCCAGCACCGCGAGCAGCAACAGGCTCAATCGATGCTGAAACTGGTAACGTGCCGGTTTTTCCGTACGGATATCTTCCATTGCCGAACCCGATCACCATTCGGTGCAGAAAGGACGAGTGAAGCTTCCTATGTCGTTCTTGTGGCGAAAAGGCAGGAGACCCGGTTCCTGCCGGACTGTTTGGAAAGATACATGGCTTTGTCGGCCCGCTGTACGAAGATGGCCACCTCTTCATCCGGCACATATTCGGTCACGCCGATGCTGATGGTGATGGTGCAGGGATCGTTGTCGCCTCTGGGGAAGAACTTGCCTTCGGCCACCATGGAGCGGATACGCTCGGCCACCGTGGCGGCTTCATCTCCTTCGGTTTCCGGCAGGATGACGGTGAACTCTTCGCCGCCGTAGCGGTAGGCCGAATCCATTTTTCGCAGGCAGGACTTGATGACCTTGCCCATGCTGACCAGGACCTTGTCACCCTCCAGGTGCCCGTAGTTGTCGTTGTATTCCTTGAATTGGTCGATATCCAGCAGCAGCAGGCTCAGCGGGCGCTGATAGCGGGAGGTGCGGTCGATCTCCGCCTTGATCTGATTGTAGAAATACCGGGAGTTGAAAAGCTTGGTCAGACCGTCCGTGATGGAGAGGCGCTTGAGCTTGTCCAGCATGTGAACGCGCTCCTGGGTCAGCAGCCGCTCCTTGAGCACCCTTCTGAGCCGCAGCAGGAGTTCTTCGAACCGCACCGGTTTGAAGACAAAATCGCTGGCGCCTTTGCTGATGGCCTCTTCATAGGAATAATCGCCGCTGTAACCGGTCATCACGATGACATCGATGTCATATTCCTTTTTGATCCGGTCGGTCAGTTCGAGCCCGTCCATGCCGGGGAGCATGATGTCGGTGATCACCACATCGATCTCGTTTTGGGAAAGCCGCTCCAGCGCCTCTTCCGCAGTCGATGCGGTAGAAGATTGATACCCCGACATGTCCACGAACTCGTTCATGGATTCCCGGATGGCGGCGTCATCGTCCACGATGAGGACATGCGCCTCCGTCAGGGATTGGGGCGCGCTCTTTTTGGTACCTTCTTTATCGGTTGACACTTTTCCAAGCAATCTGATACTAAGGTAAATTTCATTAATTATGGGGTTTTATACTCTTTTGGCGGGGGGAAGTCAACCGGCTTTTACCCGCCGCGAACCAAAGTGCAGGTTGCGCCGAAGCCTTGAGAAAACCAGCCGGACACGCTCCGACCGTAAAGTTTCGGTGATTTTTGATTTAAATCCATACACGATGTATTGTGAGTGGTATGAAACATATTCGAAACTTCAGCATTATTGCCCATATCGATCACGGCAAGTCAACCCTGTCCGATCGAATGATCCAAACCACGGACATCATCTCCGACCGGGATTTCAAGGACCAGATTCTCGACAGCATGGACATCGAGCGGGAAAGGGGCATCACCATCAAAAGCCAGACGGTCTGCCTGCCATACACCGCGTCGGACGGCCAGACCTATGCCCTCAACCTGATCGACACCCCCGGCCATGTGGATTTCACCTACGAGGTCTCCCGGGCCCTGGCCTCCTGCGAGGGCGCCCTGCTGCTTATCGACGCCAGCCAGGGCGTCGAAGCCCAGACCCTGGCCAATTTCCTGCTGGCCATGGAACATGACCTGGAAATCATTCCGGTAATCAACAAAATCGACCTGCCGTCGGCCGATATCGACCGGGTCAAAGAGGAAATCGAGGAGGACCTGGGCCTGGACCCCGACGATGCCATTTTGGCGTCGGCCAAGGAGGGCACCGGCATCGATGAGGTCATGGAGGCGGTGGTGGCCAAACTTCCGCCCCCCGAGGGCGATCCGGAGGCCCCGCTGCGGGCATTGATTTTCGACTCCCATTACGACCCGTTCCGGGGAACCATCGTCCACTTCCGGGTGGTGGACGGCCGCATCAAGGCCCGCGACCGCATTCGCTTCATGTCCAACAACGCCACTTACAAGGTGGAAGAGGTGGGGCTGTTCCAGATCGTGCGCAATCCGCAGAAAGAGCTTACCGCCGGGCAGGTGGGCTACATGATCGCCGGTATCAAGACCGTCAGCGACACACGCTGCGGCGACACCATCACACTGAACGAACGCCCGTGCAGCGCACCGGTACCGGGATTCAAAGATGCCAAGCCGGTGGTTTTTGCCTCCATCTATCCGGTGGCCGCCGACGACTACGAGGAACTGGTCATCGCCCTGGAAAAGCTCAAGCTCAACGATGCGTCGCTGATCTATGAAAAGGATACCTCCGCCGCACTGGGATTCGGCTTTCGCTGCGGTTTTCTCGGCCTGCTCCACCTGGAAGTGGTGCAGGAGCGCCTGGAGCGCGAGTACGATCAATCCATCATCCTCACCGTTCCGTCGGTGCAGTACAAACTGATTCTCAACGACGGCGAGGAGATGATCATCGACAACCCGGCGCTCTATCCCGATCCCACGGATATCGCCGAATCTCTGGAACCGTTCATTCGCGCCACCATTATCATTCCCGACCGCTACATGGGCGCGGTGATGAAATTGTGCCTGGATCGGCGCGGGTTCAACAAAAATTACCAATATTTGACCAGCAACCGGCTGGAAATGGTCTTCGAACTGCCCCTGTCAGAGGTGATCTTCGACTTCTACGACAAGCTGAAGACCGTCACCCAGGGGTACGGCTCCTTCGATTATGAAATCATCGAATACCGACCCTCCAAGCTGGCCAAGCTGGACATTCTGATCAACGGGGAGCGGGTGGATGCGCTCTCCCAACTGGTGCATGAAGAACGGGCCTACCTGCGCGGACGGCTCGCCTGCGACAAACTCAAGGATGAAATCCCCCGCCAGCAGTTCAAAATCGCCATCCAGGGTGCGGTGGGCGGGAAGATCATCTCCCGCTCGACGGTCAATGCATTCCGCAAGGACGTCACCGCCAAATGCTACGGCGGCGACATCACCCGGAAGCGCAAGCTGCTCGAAAAGCAGAAAAAGGGAAAGAAACGCATGAAGATGGTGGGCAAGGTGATGCTGCCCCAGTCGGCCTTTCTGGCGGTTTTGAAAACGGACACGGACGGCTGACGTCCGGATCGGCAGTGTCGATACGGATAATGCATGCGCACGCCATCGCCTGGGCGACCCGTTTCCGGCCGGCCATCAGCGTTTCAGGTTTTAAGCGGATGTTTCGAACGATTTAAAGAAATCCAATAGAGGTGAATTGTATGGGAAAGACGATTGCAGAGAAGATATTCGACACCCATCTGGTGGATCGACCCACGCCGGATACCTACGTGATCCGGCTGGATGCGGTGTTTTGTCATGAGATCACCACACCGGTGGCGATCAACGACCTCAAGGCCAGAGGCAAGGACAGGGTGTTCGATCCCGCAAAAATCAAGGCGGTGATCGATCATGTGACCCCGGCCAAGGACGGCAAAACCGCCGAGCAGGGCAAGATTCTGCGCGATTGGGCCCGCCGCCACCATATTCAGGACTTCTTCGACATCGGCCGTAACGGCGTCTGCCATGCCATCTTTCCGGAGAAAGGTTTTGCGAGGCCGGGGTACACCATCATCATGGGAGACTCCCATACCTGCACCCACGGCGCCTTCGGCGCATTCGCCGCCGGCGTGGGCACCACCGACCTGGAGGTCGGTATCCTGAAGGGGGTCTGTGCCTTCAAGTACCCCTCCACCATGAAGATCGTCATCGAGGGCGAGCTTCAACCGGGGGTGTACGCCAAGGACGTGATCCTGGCGGTGATCGGCCGGATCGGCGTCAACGGCGCCACCAACAGAGTGGTGGAGTTCCATGGCCCGGTGGTCGAGGCGATGACCATGGAGTCGCGCATGACCCTGTGCAACATGGCCGTGGAAGCCGGCGCCACCAGCGGCATCTGCACCCCGGATGCCACCACGGTCGACTACCTGTGGCCCTTTATCCAGGAAGAATTCGACTCCCCCGAGGCCGCCCTGGAAAGTTATGCCCGCTTTGCAGCCGACGCGGATGCCGAATACACCGACGTCATCACGCTGGACGTCGGCCGGCTCACCCCCCAGGTGACCTTCGGCTACAAGCCCGACCAGGTCAAACCGGTTGCCGAGATGGCGGGCACCCCGGTGGATCAGGTCTACATCGGCTCATGCACCAACGGCCGCATCGAAGACCTGCGCATCGCCGCCCGGGTGCTGGAGGGCAAGTCCATCAGCGACACGGTCAGGGGCATTGTTTCGCCGGCAACACCGAAGATTTATGCCCAGGCGCTGGAAGAGGGCATCATCCAGATCTTCATGGATGCCGGATTCTGTGTCACCAACCCGACCTGCTGCGCCTGCCTGGGGATGAGCAACGGGGTCCTGGCCGAGGGTGAGGTGTGCGCCGCCACCACCAACCGCAACTTCAACGGCCGTATGGGCAAAGGCGGCATGGTCCACCTGATGAGCCCGGCCACCGCCGCCGCCAGCGCCATCACCGGCAGCATCACCAATTCCGATCTGTACAAAGGATAGAACGATGAAGAACTTCAACGGAAAAGTACTCTTTCTCGACCGCAGCGATATCAATACCGATGAGATCATCCCCGCCCGGTACCTCACCGAGATCACCAAAGAGGCGCTTCAACCCCACCTGCTGGAAGACCTCAACCTGGAAGAGTTCGATCCGGCAGCGGACATCGAGGGCAAGTGCGTGGTCATCACCCGGGCCAACTTCGGCTGCGGCTCCAGCCGGGAGCACGCCCCCTGGGCACTAGAAATGAACGGCATCAACGTGGTCATCGCCGAAAGCTTTGCCCGCATCTTTCGGCAGAACATGTTCAACTGCGGCATGATAGCCGTTGAACTGCCGCCCGAGACCATCGACCTGCTCTTCCAGCGCTTCGGCGGCAGGGAAGCCGTGGTGGAGACCGATTTCGGCAACAACACCCTTATCGTCCGCGCCGGAGAAGATGAAGAGCGCATCCCTTTCAGCGTATCGGACTTCGACCGCAAACTGGTCAAGGCCGGCGGTTGGGTGGATTTCGCGGATCAGCATTACTAAGCCCTGACAGCGACGGACGCTGTCGCGAACCGCAGAATATCGAACAAGGAATGACGAATAACGAAGGATGGTATCACTGCGCTCAGCCATCTTATAAAACGACAGAATTCCTTACTTCCATATTTAGCGGTTCAACATTCGATATTCGAAATTTGGACGGGTCATGGGATACCGGCTGGTCAAAAAGTGGCGCATAGCATTCAAGCGCAGGCTTTTAACCTGGTTGGAACGGGACAACCCGGCCTATCGGCAGCGCATCATCAACAATCTGGACAAACTGCAACAGGTGATCCGTAAAGGCGATGTGGTGCTGGTGGAGGGCCGCTCTCAGATGAGCCGGATCATCAAACTCTTCTCCAGCAGCCACTGGAGCCACGTGGCCATGTATGTGGGTGATGCATTGATCCAGGACGCCCACCCCAATCGTCAGGATTATCTCAGCCTGTACGGGAGCCAGGCCCGCCACCTGTTGGTGGAGGCCTACTCCGGCCGGGGGGTGACGGTTGCCCCGCTCTACCGCTACCGGGACTACAATATCCGCATCTGCCGCCCCTATGGTATCCGGGCCGACGACCTGGACACCGTGGTCCGGGATGTCATCGACCGAATCGGCAATCGATACGACGACCAGAATGTCATCGACCTGGCCTGGATGATGATCATGGCTGTCATCAGCCCCCATCGTGAAAGCACCCGCCAAAGGTGCTTGGGCAGCTGCGACGAATTTAAGGTGATCTGTTCCGGAATGATCGCCAAGGCCTTCCAAAAAGCGGGCTACCCCATCGTTCCGGAGTTGGGGCCCCTTCCGGCGGGGCGGCGCGCACTGCCCGCCAACCCATACGGCGCACGGCTGCTGATGCGCCACTACAGCCAGATAATGCCCCGGGATTTTGATTTAAGTCCCAACTTTGAAGTCATCAAGTTCAACCTCATCGGCGAGCCGTTCGATTACCAAAACCTCTGGCAGCAATAATTACCTTCGATTCGAAGCACCCAATGGCCGGCGGGCTTAAAAAGCGGACAAAAAAAACCTGCCGCGTGGATACGGCAGGTTCCTTGTTGTGATGTCAAAAGGCAACGGCGGCGCGCCGGCCGGCATTTTGAACAATTCGGTATTGCCGGTTCTAGTTTTCCTTGGCTTTTTCTTTCTGCTCCCACTTTTTGCGGCGTTCCTCCCGCCATTTGCGCTGAATTTCGGCCAACTTCTGGAAACGCTCGTGCCCGAGAATTTCACGGGACACCAATAGAAACTCGAAGCGTTCAGCGGCCAGGTCGGAGCGAGCCGATTCCATCCGGCGATTCTGCTCACGAACGGCGGTCTCATCGATATCCGGACGGCTCAAAAGCTCTTCCAGTTTGAAGCGCTCGGCCTCCACCCGGCCTTTATGCTCCAACTGTCGGTGTCGTGACTCGATATAGGCGTCGTCCAGCTGCCGGATCTCGTCCACGGTGAGATTGAGCTGCGTTATGATCGCGTCGTTCTGCCACCATCGCCATCTTGACGAACTCCGGGCCGTATCCGGCCCCACCACCGCCAGCAGCACAACAACAACCATCATGGAAAGCGTTCGTTTTAACATCATACTATCCCTTCTTCTGCGAGGACCGACAAGAAAGATCGGGCTATAGGTTCTGTCTGCGTGTCCCGATCCGACACATCGGGCTGATCCGTATCTTCAAATTCATCTTCATCCGGACTTGGCACCATCCAATTGATAAAATCGTCCAGTTCCTCAACGGATTGATCGTCGGACAGCACGGCCACTTCCCGATATTTCGCTGGCAGTGCGTCCTCCACCAGTTCGTCGATCTCTGCCATCAGGCGGTCGTCGTCAAGATGCTGCGCCACCATGGGAACAGGCGCATCTGAATCTCCGGTGAATTGCGGCCCCCACAAGGTGAACACGAAAATCAGAACACCCAATGCCCCCAGCGCCATGGCCGGGTTGAAGCGCCACCGGCCGATTGCGGCATGGCGCGCCGGCACCCTGAAGACCCGTTGCGGTTTGGGCGCCATTTGTCTGGCCATTTGCCCTAACCGGTCGAAGCGATCGGTCAAATTCTCGGCTTGACGCCGGCAGTGGCGGCAGGCGTCCAGATGCGCTCGCGGGCCCGGTCCGAGATCCGTACGGTCGGTCATGGCCTGCAATAATTCATCGTATGAGAGGTGTGTATCGGGATCGTAATGTGTCATATCCCCTCCAGAAGCCCATCCAATTCACCGGCCATGGTTTTGACCTTGCGCAGGGCGCGGTAAAGGTGAGTCTTGATGGTGCTTTCATTCTTGTCAAGTGCTGCGCTCATCTCCGTTATTGTCAACTCATCGAAAAACCTTAATAAAAAGACCTCTTTCTCCATTTTCGACAGCTTCGTCAGCATCTGTTCGATCTGACGCCAGAAATCCTTTTTGGAGATCCCCCCTTCCGCTTCGGGTTCGACCGCCATTTCGGCGGTTTCGTGGAAGGTCTCTTCATCCATCGAGGTAAAACCGAAAAGGGATTTGAACTGCTTTTTTCGATAGTAGTCCTTTACCCGATTGACGGCGATGCGGTAGAGCCAGCTGCGAAACACTTCCGGAGACTTCAACCTTCCGATGTTCTTGTACGCCTTCAACATCACATCCTGGGTAAGGTCCTCCGCATCCATCTGGGAACCGGTTCGATAAAAAATCATACGATAGATCTCCGGTTGAAATTGATCCACCAGCCGGTGAAAAGCCGTCTGATCCCCAGCCTGGGCTTTTTCAACCATCTCGACAATCGGTGCGTCCACCCCTTGGGACTTGTTGCCCGTATCTGTTCGTTTCGCCACCATAATCGGGATCTTATCCGTCTGCACACCAGCCTGTCCACCCTTTTGTTCCATCGTTCACGGGTTAGCGGATCAACGTTAACTACATAGACGCATGGTCGTCATTTTTAGTCTACACACCGGGTGCATTTGGAATTGAAGGTATAAAAGGAAGGGAAAACCGGCCTTCTCCATGGTCGGCGATGCTACGCCACCATGGAGAAGGCGGGAGGGAAGCTTCAGCGGCTTGCGCGCCGGTTTCAGTGATGCCGGCGTCTGTCGGCGCGGCGGTCTATCCGATCGCCCCGGCGGTCCAGCCGGCGGTCGATGCGGTCGCCCCTGCGATCCAGCCGGCGGTCGATGCGGTCGCCCTTGCGATCCAGCCGGCGGTCGATGCGGTCGCCCCTGCGGTCCAGCCGGCGATCGATGCGATCCCCTTTACGGTCAAGCCGGTTGGCCAGCCGGTCGTGACCGTTCTCCCGGGCCCGGTCTGCCTTGCGATCCAGCCGATGATCAATCCGATCGCCCTTGCGGTCCAAGCGCCTGTCGATCCGATCCCCCTTGCGGTCCAAGCGGGCATCGATCCGATCCCCCCGGCGGTCCAGGCGTTGCTCGATGCGATCTCCTTTGCTGTCCATCCGATCGCCAATTCGCCCATCGGCCCAAACCGTGGTCACCAATCCAAACATGAGTAACACTGACATGCCAACAATAGCTCTCTTCATGATAACGCCTCCGTGTGCTGTAATGGTCATTTTTAACCGTTTGAAGATGCAAACCCGGGTTGGCGCAAAAAGTTACAAACTTTTTCCAGACCGACGAATGGTCAAGGTTCTGAAGCGGCCCGCCGTGGACAAGGAGAACCGAAAGGCCTTGGTCGTAGGCACAAACGCTTTCTCTTCCGAACCGGCAATATTTCGACCCACGTAATCATTGATAGCGACAATTTACGTCCCCTTGTCCGTCGTATTTTGTCAAAAAAAATGGTTCTAAATGGCGCAAGCATCATTTTACACAGACACCAGGCGGGTTTGGCCGGTTGACGATTATGGCACAAAGCTTGCGTCCGCAATCTTGATCAAGTCTGTTTTTCAAACTGATTCATTTGCATTGGCGGTTTTCGGTATTGAATGGGGTTGTAATGGGCAATGAGATCAAGCCGGCCAATCAATCATCTTTAATGGTATTTGGAATTAAAACCATGAAAAACATATCCATACTATGCTTGGGCCTTGTTCTGCTTTTTTCTTCGCCGGCAGCGGCGTATGATCTTCCTGAATTTAACAATGCCACATATTCAAAAATCATGATGCCGGGTGGCATATACTATGGGATGCGGGAATATGACGCCATAGCATTGCTGAAAAAACGCAATCCGTCATTAAAGAGAATTAAAAATTGGGTTGGCTATGAGTCTACCAAAAACGGAATCAAAGAAACCTATGGCGTTCGATTCAGATGCAATCGGGTTTATTTTATTCATTATAGTATTTTAGGGCCCGATCCGGTGGAATTTTATGAAAATTTGAGCCCGTTAAAGAATTTTATAGACAACCTCAGACCGCACTATTTCGGGCCTGTTTACGGTGAGTATATCATCAGGGTGAAATTAGTAGATGATGAAAACCTCAGGCTTGAGATCTGGAATGATTCACTCGGCGACAAGGCACAACTCATGATCGAACTCTATTGGGGTGAAAGAGATGAGGAACCCGAATGTGCATTTTGGGAAAGAAAATGAAACTACGCCAAACTTAGAGTCTTCCAACAAAACAGAGTTTAAAGGAAGAATTATGAAATACCAAGTTTTGCTGATTTTGGGTCTGGTTATGCTTTTTTCCGTCCCTGCAGCATCGTCAGAACTTCCTGAATTTGATAACGCCACAATAACGAAAATCAGAATGCCCGGCGGCATATACTTTGGCATGCCGGAAGATAAAGCGATGGCGTTACTGAAAAAGCGTCATCCTTTATTGATCGATAAGGATTGGGCGGGTTACGAGTTCACCAAAAGCGGAATCAGAGAAACCTATGGCATTCGATTTAAATGTCATCGGGTCTGGATGATTCACTATGTTGTTGTCGGGCCCTATACAGATGAATTTTATAGAAGTTTGATCCCATTTAGTACCTTGACAGACAAAATCAAACCATACTATTCCGGACCTGTTGAGGAAGAATATATCACGAGGGCTGAATTGCTGGAGGATAAGCGCATTAAGTTGGATTACTGGATCGATTTCAATGAAAACACAAATAGCGCAGGTACAATAAGCCTTACCGTAGAGCTCTATCTTGGGGATCAACTTGCCGAGCCAATATGCGATGGGCAAAGTAAAAATTAAACGTTTTCATGATGGAAAGGAGCAATACATGCATCCGGCAACAGGACGCCACACGAACGGACCGGAAATGAAGGCTCAACCGGCAACGAATCTTTATTTTCCCAGGACAACGGCAAGCAGCCTGTTGCTGCTGATCTGCGCACTTACGTTCTTTGGTTGTGCCCATGGCTTCGGACAATCTCCCGATAGCGTTGCGGACTTCATTTATGAAAACTGTATTCGCCAGCGCCCCCCCGAGATAGATGTTGGTGATAAGATCGATACCGGTTTTACGGATAAATTGTATGTTCAATGGGAGCATAAAGATGCCTTCAAATCAATTACCCCGTCCCGGCGCTACGAAAGCTGTTATAGTGTAAAATTCATGGTCAAGGGGCAGCGCGACAATCCCCAGAGGTTCTACAATCTGGATCCCCGCGAACTTGCCGATAAACTGAAACGACGACTGAATCCGCACTATGTGGGCAAGTCCAGTTCCGAAACCGACACCCGCATCGGTCTGTTGCTGGATGATGCCGGAAGCAATATTTATATTAAAGAATATCGTCCACCCAATGGTCTGCTTGAGTTTGATCAACCCAGAACCTGGATCGTTTTTGATTATTATGGCGATCCGACCATGTCCCCGGCCGAATTCCGTCAAATGCGCCAGGCCACCCCCGGACACAAGGAGTACCTCAAGTATGCTATTGCCCAGGAAGAAAACCGGTGGCACCGCAATCGCGAAGCAGCCCGAAAAATTGACGATTGGCACCGGAAGAACAGAGAACGCAGTAAACGCGCCTGGATTAATGCGGCAGGGCGTGCGGTTGAAAACGCCCGCCTTAAGCAAGAAAGAGAGAACATCTATCTGACCGAGCAGCCCTTGCCAATGGGCAGCCCGTCCTATCATTCGTCGAAAAAGCGCTCCTCCCGGACAGATTCCACCGCCACCGCCGACCGACCTGCTGCCACAGACTCGCGTAAAACGGCGGAGTGCAGCGACCGATGTCAGGAAATCGCTTCAACCAATGACGGCTACTGCTGCATGAAGGGGTGCACCGGTTGTCCGTGTATGGAAGGCTGTCATGTTGTCGGCGGGTATTAGATCCGCGGAAGTTTCGCTCTGACTTGTCATACAATACAAAGTGAACCAGTGGTGCTGAAGGCCGGGATCATCAGTGCAGGTTGAAACGATGCAGGCGGCCATGTCGGTTCAACGCAGTTCACCGCTGGCCGCAGCTGCCGGTCGGGAACCGGGCCATGGAATTTATCGATCATTTGTCAATTGCCCACACGGGCAGCCCCGCCCTATGCTGAAACATGGGCCGCCCCGGCCTACACGGCTAAATCGCCGATAATCCGGCTGACTTCCCCTTTCAACTTTTTCGAGTCGGCCACCACCAGGGTCCGATCCCCCAGTTGGGTACTGTAGCGGGTGTCGCTTTGACTGCGCTCGTAAGCGCTTCTAAGATGTTCGCTGGCTTTCTGGAGTTGGACGGGGGTAACGGCCTGCTTTTCGGCCACCTTTTTAAAATTGAAAACTTCTCCGTTCCGAATCCAAGCGATACCGAATTTCTTCGGCGGCTTGCCAATGAAAACGTACGCTGCCTTGTCCCCCGGCAGGACCTCAAGCTGATCGTTTACTTCATCAGCCAGGGTTTCGAGGGGCCGGCGGAACTCTTGCAATCGCGCATAATTTTGATTGTCGGGTTCTAATGGCGGATAGGACTTCTGTGTGCCAAACAGTTTGCCAAAAAATGCCATCGGGCGCTCCTTTATCCTTGCGGCTGACGGTGAGCCTCGGTGGCATAAATGCAGATCTTCGACAAACATCCTTTGGGATAAGGGCACATTTATACCGGCCTCACCAGTAAGTTCCTTATCTTGCAGGTGACTAGACTGTATGTTCTCAGCGTCGGGAAGTCAAGCCGACCCGGATTCCGATTCCTCGCGGCAACCGGAATTCGAATCCCCAAGCGCTTGATTCCGGACAGAATTCGAATGCACAAGCCTGGCTATCCGGACGCAATGCTCGTCCGGAGCTTTCGGGAGGCGGGCATAACCAAACAACCATAGGAATAATTCGGGGAATCATCGCTATGGTTGTAATAACGACCGTGACTATCCAAAAAAGAGTTAAGATGTTATAGTAGGGTTTTCTGGTTGGCATAAACTTCACAGATAGCTGCATATCTACCGCGAGCGGTGATAGTATGCGCCAGTGCTTTCTCTTCTGACCCGCAATATTTTGAATCGGAGCTGCATATGAACCAACCGATACAGCTGTGTTACCCGGTGACCACCCTCGATGGCCGAGAACTGCTCCCCGCAGGCACCTTCCTGACATCCGATACCATGGAGAGCCTGATTCGCTTGGCCAAAAAACAGACCTATACCGTACGGTCACTGATGGCCCACGGTACGATTGCAAGGGATCTGGACCGGATCTGCAACAGCCATCCCTATTGCCGGATATTCTCAGATCCTTCGCGCAGAAAGAGGGTATTCGACACCATGCAGCGGGTAGAACTCGCTCAACCGTTGCTGGATTTTTACGATTATTTCAAGACCCAGGATCCGTATACTTACCGTCACATTCTGACGGTGTTCGCCCTTTCGTTGCTCATGGCCCAGGATCTCATCGAAAACCGCAAGGAATTGGACATGGAGGTGGCGGCGGCCCCCAGCCACGACTTCGGCAAGGTCTGCGTTCCTCTATCCGTCTTGAAAAAATCGACGCATTTGGAGGAACAGGAGCGATTGCAGCTGAGCCATCATGTGGCCGCCGGCTATGTGTTGCTGAGTTATTATTTTCAAGACGCCAACCATCCGGCTGCCGTTACTGCGCGCGATCATCACGAACGGCGGGACGGCAGCGGCTATCCCCGCGGGATCAGATCAAACAACAGGATTGTGGAGATTGTCGCTGCCGGAGATGTGTTCGATGCGCTGATCACCAGACGTCCCTACAGGTCCAACAGCTACGAGGTCCGCACGGCGCTGGAAGTTTTGACCCGGCAGGCCGACCGGGGCGCATTGGATGAGAAAGTCGTGCAGGCCCTGATCAAACTCAACCGCGAAGATCCGCCATGTCTCGAAGAGTGCAAATTTTCAAAGGAGTTTCGCGGCATTCCCCCCACGGGCAACCATTACAGCGGGGCATTGCCCTGCAAGTTCGAAAAACATGCCGGCCCTACAGCCGAAGGGGAACCTGAACAGCGCAACGCCTGCGCCGGCGACATTGCTCTTGGGCGTCGGTAATTCCAACTGCCGCCAGCAAAGGAGGATATCATGGATGCAGAAAAACTTCGCTCCCTGCAGGCGCCGTTGAAAGAAAACTACCGGAAGGCCCCCGAAACCGCACGCATCCCGGCAAGGGCCGAAGCGGTGATTGACCGGGAGGATATTTCCTGCCGCATCGATACGTACGCAGGCACCACGGTCTCCGGCCTGCATCCCGCCGCCGGTGGCGACGGCTCCAAAATGTGCTCGGCAGACATGTTGATGGAGGCGCTGGTCGCCTGCGCAGGCGTCACCTTGAAGGCCGTTGCCACGGCCATGCGCATCGATCTAAAGCACGCCAAGGTCGTCGCCTCCGGGGTATGGGATGTCCGGGGAACGTTGGCGGTCGATCGGGATTGCCGGGTGGGACTCACCGACATCAAACTCAGCTTTGAAATCGACAGCACGGCCAGTCCGAAAAAACTCCGGAAAATGATCGAACTCACCGAGCGGTACTGCGTTATTTATCAAACCCTGGTCCATCCTCCCACACTGACAAGCGAGCTGAACCTTGTTGAATTGCCACCAGCGGCACCTGATCGACAATAACGGATAAGATTAGATCAACGCGCGACCAATTGGACCGCATGGTGATGTCATCGCATTTCCGTCGCCGAAACGCTCCCGGGAGTGCGCCGTCTGCTTTGCCGCCTTTGCTCCATTCCAGAATTGGCTGCAGGTGCCCAAAGGGACGGCCGCGGCAAGGAAGAGCGGCGGTGGAGCCGCAATCGCCCATTTTCGATTCTTGTTTTATTTAAGGGCATTAAAAGCGTGTTGGGTTGATTTGGGATCGAATCATTCTTATTAACCTTAAATTAAAGGTTACAGCGTGTCGGCACCCATCATTTGATAAGGCGGATCATGATCTGTAGCGGAAAAGCCGGTTGTCACATATCCTATTAATAGAGCTGAAGGTATAACACCGTGGTCTCCGACCCCGAACATCTGGACAACGACTTATTGTTGCGAACCATATCGGATGGAACGGCATCTGAGACCGGTACGCAGTTTTTTCGATCCCTTGTCAAGAACCTCAGTCAGGCGCTCGGGACCCGGGGTGCATGGGTAACCCAATTTCTGCCCGATGAGAACCGCCTGCGTGCATTGGCCTTCTGGCTGGGGGACGACTACGTCGATCATTATGAATACAGCGTGCCGGGAACCCCTTGTGAGTCCGCGATAACGCAAAAGGATTACGTGCATATCCCGGAAAAAGTTGTCGAGCTGTTTCCCGGAGACCCGGACTTACCAAAACTTGGCGCGGTCAGCTATATGGGCTATCCGTTGCTTGGTCCCGAACAACATGTCCTGGGGAATCTGGCTGTACTGGACACAAAGCCGATGCCGGATTCATTTCGAAACCTGGCCTTGTTCCGGATCTTCGCCGCCAGAGCGACTGCAGAGCTGCTGCGCCTGGGGGCTGAAGCGGAATTGCGGGACAGGGAGGAAAAACTGAGGCGTGTTTTCGACGGCGCGCTGGACGCCATTGTGGAACTGGATCAGGACTTTCGCATCATCATGATGAATCCTTCGGCGCATCGCATGTTTGACGTTTCAAACCAGGCGGTCGGCCGTCAATTCGATCACTTCCTGGAAAGAGAGGATTTTCGTCGGATCAACGGGATTGTCCGAAAGCTGGTGAATCGTCCGAGCGGCCGCCAAAACATCTGGATACCCAATGGGCTTCAAGTGCGAAATTCGCACGGCGAAGCAATCCGCACCGATGCAACCCTTTCCCATATGGAATTGAAGGGAGAGGCGTATTATGTGTTGATTTTAAGAGATGTCAATGAACGCTACGCCGCTGAAAAGACCATTGCATCGCTGAAAGTGGAAACCCATTATCTGCGTGATGAAATCCGCGCCCTGCGCGGTCATGGCCATATCATCGGAAACAGCAAACCGTTTCGCCGCATTCTGGAACTCGTCGCCGAAGTCGCTCCCACTGATTCCACTGCGCTGCTTTACGGCGAAACCGGCACAGGCAAGGAACTCATCGCCCGAGCCATCCAGGCCGCCAGTCGGCGACGTGACCGTCCCATGATAACGGTCAACTGCGCAGCCATCCCGGAATCGCTGATGGAAAGTGAATTCTTCGGCCATGAGAAGGGCGCCTTTACCGGCGCGACGCAACGCAGGGAAGGCCGGTTCAAGCTCGCCGACAAGGGTACCATCTTTCTCGATGAGGTGGGAGAACTGAACCTTGAAATGCAGTCTAAACTGCTTCGCGTGCTGCAGGAAAGAGAATTCACGCCGGTGGGCGGGTCCCGTGATCAACGTGTCGATGTGCGGGTGATCGCAGCGACCAATCGCGACCTTTCTCTGGCCGTCCAGCAGGGAACCTTCCGCCCGGACCTGTATTACCGGTTAAGTGTATTTCCGATTTCGATACCGCCGGTCAGGGAGCGTGGAGATGATATCGGCCTGCTCGCCGACCACTTCATTGAGAAGTACGCAGCGCAGATGGGCAAACAGATTGCACCGCTTGATCCTGATCTGCTGGATCGCCTGAAAAAATATCATTGGCCCGGGAATGTCCGCGAACTGCAAAATGTGATCGAACGGGGCGTTATTACCGCTCATCACGGATACGTGAATCTCGATTACGCCTTGCCGCAAACACTATCTGACACGGAAAAACCCGGTGCAGCAATTGGCGCCCGGCAGAAGCAAAAGGTCCTGACGGCAACCCAGATGCAGGAATTGGAGCGAAGCAATATCCATTATGCCCTGCAACAATGCCAATGGAAAGTTGCCGGCAAAGACGGGGCTGCGCAACTGCTGGGATTGCCGGCCTCCACACTGCAATCCCGGATGAAAGCAATGGGAATCGAGCGACCGGGGTAGCACGCCGGAAATAAACCGCTCAAAGCCCCCCACCGATACCCCCTGCTTTCACCCCTGCCGCAAATTTTACCGAGATCTCGACAGTAAACGTCACGAAAAATCGTAAGTCACGACATTTCGTCTCCATCTTCATATCCGCAACGCCAGCCTATCAATCTGTTATTATTGCTTTAACCTTAATCTCTCAGGATTGGCACGCATCCTGATTTACCAATGGTCAAGTAGAACGAAAAAAACTTGAAACAAAACAAACCGACCGATGGAAAGGATAGTCCAATGGAACAGCAAACACCAACAAGAGAAGCAACAAGCATGGTAAACGGCGTCAATGTGGACGAATTATTTGGTACGATCAATGCCGTCAAGGCAGCGCCGGTCATCGCGAAATTCAGATTCAGAGCTGAAAATCAGTGGATGGATGGCGGCCATAACCGCACCATGATCAAAAATTTCTTTGGAACCCAGCAGGATCATGAACACAAAAAGCCTTTTGTGCTGGACGCCGATGAGCCGCCCATCCTCCTGGGAAAGGACCAGGGGCCCAACCCGGTGGAGTATGCGCTCACCGCCCTGGCGGCTTGTGTGACGACATCCATAGTCTATCATGCCGCCGCGAAAGGCGTCACCATCCGTTCGATGGAATCGCGGTTGGAAGGCGATATCGATCTCCAGGGATTTCTCGGCATCCGGGACGATGTCCCACGGGGATACAAGGAAATCCGGATGTATGTGAACATCGATGCCGATGCGCCGCCGGAGAAGCTCGAAGAGATCGTCAATCTGGGGCCGACCTACTCCCCGGTGTTCGATACGTTGACCCGGGCGGTGCCGGTCTCGGTGCAACTGGACCAATAACGGTGTGCCGGCCGCACCTGCTGCGGTGCG
>JBNLAV010000014.1:0-77070 GCA_050302315.1 Desulfobacteraceae bacterium | reverse complement strand
GTCATTGTCTCCCAGCTTGATCTCTTCCACCATCACGGTGTCGTTCTCGTTGATGATGGGCACGACTTTCCACTCCAGCAGTGCATTGAGCGCATTGCGGGCGTTCAGATAGCGCCGACGGTTGTTGAGGTCTTCGCTGGTGAGCAGGATCTGGGCGACTTTCTTGTCGCAGTTTCCGAATGCGGCTTCATAGGCGTTGATCAACCCGCTCTGGCCGAGTGCGGCGATCGCCTGACGCTGGGGAATTTCATCGGGTCGCCGATCCAATCCGATTTTGCGCAAACCGGCGGCCATGGCGCCCGAGGAGACCAGCAGCACTTCCAATCCCCGGTCGATCAGGACGCAGATCTGACGGGAGATGGACTCAATGGCGCTGGTGTTCAGGCTACTGCTGGCTGTCAGCACGTTGCTTCCCACTTTGATGACCACCCGCCTGGCATTTTTTAAGCGTTGATAGGGCATGAATTATCAATCCTCGAAGCGCTTGTCCAAGGCACGATGGGTATAGGTTCTGGCGCCAGGTCCGCTGTAGTCGGCCACGATATGGCCATTGCCGATCATGCGCCACTGGTAGATCACCAATCCCTCCAGGCCCACCGGCCCCCTGGCGTGAATCTTGTTGGTGCTGATCCCGACCTCGGCCCCCAGGCCAAAGCGGAATCCGTCGGCAAAACGGCTGGAGCAGTTCCAGAAGGCATCCGCCGTATCCGCCAGATTCATGAAGCTGACGGCGCGCGCCTTGTCGCTGGTGACGATCACATCGGTATGGCCGGAGCCATAACGATTGATATGGTGCAACGCCGCATCCATATCGGGCACCACTTTAACCGATACGATAAGATCCAGGTACTCGGTGCACCAATCCGTTTCATCGGCGATGCCGACATCGATGACTTTGCGTGTCTGCTCACATCCCCTGATCTCCACACCTTTGGCCTCAAGTGTTTCCTTTAATGCGGGCAGAAAGGTGGGCGCCAAGTCCTGATGGACGAGCAGGGTCTCGGCGGCATTGCACACGGCCACGTACTGGGTCTTGCTGTCCACGCAAATCTTCAAGGCCATCTGGGCATCGGCGCCTTTGTCCACATAGACATGGCAGATACCGTCGGCGTGTCCCAACACCGGTATCTGGGTGTTGTCCATGATGTGTTTGACAAATTCGTTGCTTCCTCTGGGGATGATCAGGTCGATGCTTTTATCCAGGGCGAGCATGTCGGCCACGTCGGCACGTGTCTCCATAAGTCCCAGCCACCCCTCAGGAATGCCCGCCGCCACGCTGGCCCGGACGATGATCTCCGCCAGGATGCGATTCGTCTCGGCAGCCTCGCTGCCGCCTTTGAGCAATACGCCATTGCCGCTTTTCAGGCAGAGCGCGGATATCTGTACCAGGGCATCGGGGCGCGATTCGAAAATCACCCCGATGACGCCGATGGGGCGACTGACTTGGTATAATTCCAACCCTTGATCCAACTCGGTGGCGCTCAGGGTCCGACCGACCGGATCGGGTATGGTGATCAGGCTTTTCAATCCATCCACAGCCTCCCGGATCTTTGATTCGCCAAACCCCAGACGTTTGAGCAGCGGCGGGGCCAGTTGCTCTTGTTCGGCACGCTTCAGATCAGCGCTGTTTGCCGCTGCGATGGCATCGATGTCTGCCTCAAGTGCATCAGCGATGGATGACAGGGCCCGGTTTTTGATCTCTGTTGGAACGGCGGACAGCCCAATGGCGGCATTTTTGGCCGCGACTGCCGTATCTTGAATGCCCATGTAAAAACTCCTTGCGGGTGTATTGATTTCGCTCGCCTCCTACATACACCAAAGCTTATAAAAATCAAGTGGATATCCTGATGGTCATGGAAGGCGGCCGGCATAAGCGCTAAGTTGTTACCGCTAATCTGTCTTAGATACAGGCGGCATGTTAAACTCCCTTGGCTATTTGTTCGTACGCGTGATGGTTCTCGTCATCGGGCAAAATTCAAGCGGCGACGTCTATTTCAGGATTATAAGCCTGTTATTTAAGACAGTTAAGACATCGTCCGCCGGTGGTGAATCTCGATTCTGAGCCCACTCGATTACGAGTACGAATTTGCAGACGCGAACCAAAAATATTTCAGCGCTTATGGGGATCCGTCCCCCCGCTGCTGCGCGATGCCGTGGCCATTGTTCCAACCGGTCGGCGCGGAGGCCGGCCCTGCGTTTGCTTTGGCTGGCGCGAAGGCCGAAAAGACAGGGATGTATGCGCTGGACAGGTATCGGCTGGCGATTATTTCCGAATCAACCCGGATCTTCGCATCTCATCTTCAATGGTCTGTTGCGCCCAGGGAAGGTCCCGGCGGCGGCGTCCTTCTTCATAAATGGAGGTCACCTGCCGCGTGTGGGATATGATCGCCTCCCTGACCGAAAGAGAGGCTTCCGTTATCCGGTCCCAATCGGGCTGATCGAGAAAGGCGTCAAACGCACAGATCAGCGGATGGGTCAGCATGCGCGTAATCCCGTTGCCGAAGGCCATATACAAACCGAGCCCGGCTTTGTTCCGATGGCGAATCATATCCGCCAAGGTCCCCATGTCACCGGTATCCGCCAATAGATCCTTGAGGGTGCGGATGAACAGCTCCACCGCGGTATGGGGATAAGCGGACAGCATGGCCTGCCAGACATCACGATCGAATACGGTCTCTTCCAGTTCGCCGAGTTCGTGACGAATATAGATGTTTTTCTGAACCTCCCAAATGGAACCGAAGTGACGCTGAAGGGTCTTGGCGTCACTGTCGCTCAGCCCGCATTGGCGCACGGCGAATTCAAAAGCCCTGCGGCCTGAATTTCCCAGATAGAGCATCTGATCCCACAGAAACGTTTGTCCGGCGTCGGTTCGCAGAACCACCTGCCCGTCCTGAGACAGGGCCGGCAAGGTCAGCAGATCCCTGGCATGCTCCTGCCCCAGCACCCAGACCGGCCTGCCGTCGACCATGAGGGTATGGTCGATATCGGCCAGAAAAAAAGTGGGCTTCAGGCTTTGCGCGTATCCGGCGCCATAAAACAACTTCCGGGGGTTGATGACACGGTTGATACCGGGCGCGTCAAAGGCATCAAAAGTCTGCCCATTGATGGCCAATGCCTGAAACTCCTCCGCCATCAGCGTCTCCCAATGGGATTCCTTGTCGCCAATCCATTCCAGAACTTTGTCGGAAGCGTCTTCCTGCCACGGGGGGACACCGTTTTCCCATTTGTACAGGTCTCGAAGCCGCATCACCAGACCGCACACCGTATAGATTCCCGCGTACCTTGCATCGGCGACATCGCAATTGAACCGCACACCGGATTTCAGTTTTTCCATATCCGATTGTTGCATCTTTGATTTAACCTCTCTTTCGCAAGTCCTATGGTAAGCGGCCCTACAAAAGTGTCAATTCTCTTGTCTCAATTCCAATGGATACCATTTTTTCATTCCGCTTGTTGTAAAACTGATTAGCTCATGATAACGAGAGTCTATCATTAACTCAGGATAGAGGTTCAGTGAAATGAAGAGCCTTGCCCCCCTGCCAGAGGTAATTGACCCCACAACAAATAGAGGAGGGAGAGATGCGTAAACTTACCATTTGCTTGGTGTTAGTACTTGCCGTGACGTTGGCGTTTTCAGCCAGTGCGTGGAGCCGCAGCCGGGAAACCGTTCTCAAAGTCGGTCTGAATATTCCCATCACCGGTGATATTCCCAAGGTTGGCGAGGGCGCCAAATTCGCGTCCCAGATGTGGCTCGAAGATATCAACAAAGCCGGCGGACTTGACGTCGGCGGGAAAAAATACAAAGTCGAAGTGGTGATCGAAGACAATGAGTCCAAGGCGGAATCGGCGGTCAAAGCCAATACCAAACTGATCACCCAGGACGAGGTCCTGGCCATCGTCGGTCCCCAGGCCTCCAGTCAGGCCGTTCCGGCCGGTGGTGTGGCCAACGACTACGAGACCCCCATGATCAGCCCCTGGTCCACCAACCCGAATACCACCAAAGACCGTCCTTACGTGTTCCGCGGCTGTTTTCTGGATCCCTTCCAGGGTCCGGTGGTCGCCAACTTCGTAAA
Source organism: Desulfobacteraceae bacterium (assembly GCA_050302315.1). Taxonomy (GTDB): domain Bacteria; phylum Desulfobacterota; class Desulfobacteria; order Desulfobacterales; family Desulfosarcinaceae; genus JARRKU01. Next base: position 72,997 of record JBNLAV010000014.1, on the reverse strand, counting down.
AGAAAAGTTCGGCTTCAAGAAAGCGGCGGTGCTGTTCGACGTGGCCAGCGACTATCCCAAAGGTCTGGCTGAAGTGTTCAAAAAAGCGTGGGAAGACGCCAATGGCGCCGGATCCGTGGTGGCGTACGAAAGCTTCACCACCAAGGATACCGACTTCAGCTCCCAGTTGACCAAGATCATCAACTCGGGCGCCGAGTTCTTCTTTACCCCGCAATACTACAATGAAGTCGCCCTGATCGTAAAACAGGCCCACGAGCTGGGATGGAAAAAGCCCATTGTGGGCAGCGACTCCTGGGGTTCTGCTGAAACCGTGACCCTGTGCGGAAAGGACTGCTACGGTCTCTTCTTCAGCACCCATTACGCCGCAGCCGGCGCCAAGGGTGAAACCAAGGCTTTCATCGACCGGTACAACACCCAATATGGCTACGTGCCCGACGATGTGGCGGCTTTGACCTGGGACTCCCTGCGCCTGGTGCAGCAGGCCGTTCAAAACACCGGCAAGATTACCGGTAACGTCAAAAAGGACCGCAAGGCGATCCGCGATGCATTGGCCAAGATCAAGAACTTCAAAGGCATCACCGGTGACATGACCTTCACCGAAGAAGGCGATCCGGTCAAATGCGCGGTCATCGTGCGCATCAGCGACAAGGGTGAGTACGAATTTTATCAATCCGTATGCCCGTAGCGGTCGAATTTCCGCTGTATTTTCGATATCTACCGCTGATCTAGAATCGTAAGACGAAAAGGGGAGGCTCAATGCCCCCCCTTTTCGTCCTGACCTGACGCCCATTGCCGGTGTCAGGGATTACTTCGACGGAGCGCTATTCGATGGAATTCCTGCAAAACATCATCAACGCCCTGCAACTGGGCAGTTTCTACGCCCTGATCGCCCTGGGCTACTCCATGGTGTACAGCATCATGATGCTGTTCAACTTTGCCCACGGCGATATCTTCATGACAGGCTCCTATATCGGCTTCGGTGTCGCCACACTGCTGCTCGCGCTGGTCGCGTCCATCGGCATGACCCTGCCGGGTTGGGTGCTGCTGGCCCTGACCATCGTCATCACCATGATCCTGACCTCATTTCTGGGGATCCTGGTGGAACGTATCGGTTACCGGCCGCTGCGCGACGCCCCCCGGGCGTCGGCCGCCATCACCGGCCTGATGATCGGCATCATCCTGGAAACCGGCAACCTGGCCATTCTGGGAGCACGCCGCCTCAGTTTTCCGGAACTCATTCCATCGGTCACCTATGACCTGGGCGGTGTCTTCGTGACCAACAAGAAGATTCTCATCGTGGGCGTCTCCCTGGCCCTGATGTTCGCCCTGCACCAGTTCATACAAAAAACCCGTTGGGGTATGGCCATGCGCGCCATGTCCTATGACTTTCAGGTCGTGCCGCTGATGGGGGTCTCGCTGAACATGATCGCCCCCCTCACCTTTGCCATCGGATCGGGCCTGGCGGCAGCGGCCGGCATATTTTACGGCCTGGCCTACCTGGTGCTCGACCCCCTGATGGGCGTTCTGTTCGGATGGAAAGCGTTTGTCGCGGCCATCCTGGGCGGACGCGGTTCCATCCTGGGTGCGGCCCTGGCGGGATTTCTTTTGGGCTTTATCGAAATTTTCGTCCCCATGGTGTTTCCGTCCACCCTGCGGGATCTGATCGCGTACTCTATCATCTTGCTGTTTTTGACGTTCAGACCGCACGGTTTGTTTGGTGCGACACACAGCACCCAGTTGAGGCTATAGACGCCCGGATGCGCAACATATTCGAACCATGCGAACCTGACCGTAGTCCCGATTCCGGAACCGGCAGTTAAGGAAGAAAATGGAAGCTACCAATTCGCAGGCCGTGGCCCTGCCCTCCAGAAAAGAAAAAATTCGCGCCGCATTTGCGCAGGTCCCCGCGCTGGGATGGCTGGCCGGTATCCTGTGCGCCGTTCTCGTCGAGCACCTGTGGGGAGATGCGCTGTCCTGGCAGCTGTACCTGCCCAAATTACCCGTGCTCTTCGGCTGTTTGATCATGTTCAAAGAGCCCGTATTGATCCCCAGCGCCCTGGCCTATAACGCCATGATTTATGTATTACCCATTGCTGCCGTAACACTGGCGACCCGCAAACCGGCCAACGCCGTGTCGGCCCTGTTCAGCCGCATGCCCATATGGCTCTCAGGGGTAATACACATGGGATTGCTTTACCTGGCCCTGCACTATTGGGCCGACTTGAACGATTACCGCGTGCTGGTGCTCAAGCTCACCATGATCGCCGTGATGCTGACCCTGAGCATCAACCTGATCAACGGCTACATGGGAGAGTTTTCATGCTCCCATCCCGGATTCATGGCTTTGGGCGCCTATGCCGCCTCTACCGTCACGCTGATCTTTTTCACCAATGACCGCATGTTCGGCGAAGCCCTGTTGTCCGGCCCCATCGGCCAATGGCTCTATCCCCTGGCGCTGATCGTTGGCGGCGCCGTCGCTGCCATGGGGGCGCTGATCGTCGCCATCCCTTCCTTCCGCACCCGTGGGGACTACCTGGCCATCATCTCTTTGGCCTTCATGTTCATGGTCAAAAGCTTTGTAGAGAACATGGAGTGGGTGGGCGGCCCCCGTGGCATGGGCAGCCAACCCAAGTGGTCCACCCTGCCCGTGGTCTTCACCTGGATGGTGATCTGCATCTGGGTGATCAACAATTTCGTTCGCTCGATATATGGAAAGGCCCTTAACGCCGTGAGGGACAATGAGACGGCGGCGAACGCCATGACGGTCAACACACGCAAGACAAAAATGGTGGCCTTTTTATTGGGCGCCTTCTGGGCCGGGGTGGCCGGCGGGCTCTTCGCCCATGTCGTGAGTTATATCAATCCCGGCACCTTCGGCATCCAGCGGCTGGCTGAAATTCTGGCCATGGTCTACTTCGGCGGGCTCAACTCCGTGGTGGGTTCCATCGTCGGCGCCGTGAGCATCAACCTGATCAGCGAGATGCTGCGCCCGCTGGAGATCTACAAGTGGATCGTGATCCCCCTGATCCTGATCCTGGTCATGATCTACCGCCCCACCGGTCTGATCTCTTTCCGGGAATTCGATGTCAAAAAGATCCTGCAGCCCAAGCTGAAAAAGGACTAAGGAGAGAAAACCATGCCCCTACTCCGGGTAGCAGATATGACCCACTATTTCGGCGGACTCCGGGCCGTGCACAATTTCAACCTGACCATGGAACCGGGAGAGATCCGCGGGCTGATCGGACCCAACGGGGCCGGCAAGACCACCATCTTCAACCTGATTACCGGCATCCACACCCCCACCGAAGGAACCGTGGAGCTGGAAGGCCGCAGCATGATCGGCCGCGCGCCCCATGACATCGCCGCCAGCGGCCTGGGGCGCACTTTCCAGAATCTGCTGCTCTGGCGCCACATGACGGTGATCGAACATGTCAAGATGGCCCACTATTCCCAACTGACCTACGGACTGGTGGGTGCTTTGTTCGGTACGGCGCGCCGCAGAAAAGAAGAACGTGACATCCATGAAAACACCATGCAGTTGATGGAAACCTTCGATGTGGCCAAGTATGCCGACTGGATCGTCGGCAACCTGCCTTACGGCGCCCAGCGCCGGGTGGAGATGGCGCGCGCCATGGCCATCAACCCCAAGGTGTTGTTCCTGGACGAACCCACCGCCGGCATGACGCCGGAAGAACTGGTGCGCATGATCGACATCATCCGCCAGGTGCACCGGGATTTCGGCGTGGCCATCTTCCTGATCGAACACCGCCTCAAGTTCGTCATGGAGCTGTGCCAACGCATCCAGACCCTGGTGTTCGGCGAAGTGATCGCCGAAGGCACCCCCGAAGAGATTCAGAACAATCCCAAAGTGATCGAAGCCTACCTGGGCAAGGAGGACATCCACTGATGCAATTGTCCGTCGAAAATCTGCAGGTCTCCTACGGCAATATCAAAGCGCTGCACGGTCTCAACTTCCACATCGACCAGGGTGAAATCGTGACCATCATCGGCGCCAACGGTGCCGGCAAAAGCACCACGCTCAGGGCCATCTCCCGCATGGTGGATTCGGACCCCGGCTCCAGGATGACCTTCATGGGCGACGATCTGCTCCGCTACCCGCCGGACAAGGTCGTCAGCCAGTTGGGTATCTCCCACGTTCCGGAAGGACGCCGTCTGTTCGGCAACCTCACCGTAACGGAAAACCTCGAACTGGCCACCTTCGCCCGCAAGGACAAGGAGAATTTCAAAAGCGACAAAGCGGTGGTCTTCGATATCTTTCCGCGCCTCAAAGAACGTGAAAAGCAGATGGCCGGCACCCTCAGCGGCGGTGAACAGCAGATGCTGGCCGTGGGCCGCGCCTACATGAGCGGCCGCAAGATGATGCTGCTGGACGAGCCTTCCATGGGACTGGCGCCGCTGCTCATGCTCTCCATGTTCGACGCCCTCAAGGAGATCAACAAGGCCGGCACCACCATCCTGCTGGTGGAACAGAATGCCCGCCTGGCCCTCAAGTTCGCCCAGCGCGGCTACGTCATCGAAAACGGCGAAATCGTCACCGAAGGTGAATCTGCATCGCTGCTTCAGGACCCGGAGGTCAAGAAAGCGTATCTGGGGGGGTAGCCGTCACACATCCTTTGACCCGGGAACAGGAAGGTATCACTTTTTTACATCAGCAAGTCGTGCATGCGTGACATTGTTGGGCTTCGCTATGCTCAGCCCAACCCGCGAGCTAAATAATCCGTAATATCTGTTAAATCTTCATACCGCTTCAATAAACTACGAACGACGTTTTTCTCTACCCATGGGTACTCAAGCTTTTCTTGTATTGCCTTCAATTGCTTTGACTGGGTGTCATGGATCTCAAGCATTGTGTGGATATAGACTTTGTGCTTAATGATCTTTAAAGCACCATCTCTGATTGCAAATTCCCAGTGGTAATGCCCTGTGCCGATACGGGTTAGGTCTTTACCCACCTCTTTCATAACAACCAACCAGGGTTGTGCTTTGATGTATTCTCGGGCAGGAATGCTTTTGGATAGATAATAAGTTCTTACTTTCTCATCCGGTAACGACGCAACTCAGAAACCACGGGAATCGCAATCGTCTGATAGGCAATGTTGGGCCACAACAGCGGTCCATGGTCTGATAATGGCTGGTATCGCACCATTTAGCGCCCCGCGACTTCTATGGGGTGCTGTCCGTACTAAGACCCAAAGTGGATGCAGATCTTTCCGAAATGCTTTCCCTGACGCAGATACGCCATGGCCTCCTTCAGTTCTTCAAAGGCAAATACCCTGTCGATCACCGGCTTTACCCGGTGCTGGGCCATGGCCCGCGTCATGGCGTCGAATGAATCCCTGTGGCCGACGGTGATGCCCTGAAGCCGCACCTTGCGGGTGACGATCAGTCCCAAACTCACACCCATGTTGGCCCCCGATAGCACACCGATCATGCTGATCGTCCCCCCCGGCCGAATCGCCCGCAGGGATTGGGGCAATGTCTTCTCGCCGCCGACCTCGACGATGTGGTCGACGCCGCCGCCTCCGGTCATTTTTTTCACCGTCCTGGCCCATTCCGGATCGTTCGTATAGTCTATGCCTTCGTCGGCGCCAAGAGCGGCCGCCCGTTTGAGTTTATCATCGCTGCTGGAAGTGACGATCACCCTGGCCCCCAGCAGTTTGGCGAACTGCAAGGCGAACAATGACACACCGCCGGTCCCCTGCACCAGGACCGTGTCTCCGGATTTGACACCCCCTTCGGTGACCAGTGCGCTCCAAGCGGTAAGCGCGGCGCAGGGCAGGGTTGCGGCTTCCTCATCCGTCAGGTATTCGGGGACTTTCGACAGCCCTTCCTCATTCACGACCATGTATTCCTGCATCACGCCGTCAAGGGGACCACCGAGTGTGTTCGTAATCCGAGCCAGATCGGGCTCCCCTGCAATCCATTTCTGCATGAACATCGGGCAGGCCCGATCCCCGAGCGAAAACCGCGTGACACCGGCGCCGATTTCAACCACCTCGCCAACGCCGTCCGAAATCGGGACCAGCGGCAGGGTTCCGGTATATGACCCGTATCCCCTCAGCGGCACCACAAGATCGCGGAAGTTGATGGAGGCGGCTTTCATCCGCAGCAGCACCTCGCCGGGACCCGGCGCCGGAGGGTCGCACTCCGCGATTTTCAGATGGTCCATCGACCAGTCATCCTGAATCTGGAATACTTTCATTTGTTTTCCTCATACATGTCTGAATGATTGATGCAAAGGCTTTTTAACCGGCACGACGCCGGTGAACTGCGCGAGTCCGCCAACAGTCCCGGATTACGTTTCCAGCCGTTTGTACATTACAAGAGCATCTACCAAACCTGCGCTTTTGCTGTTAAATGCTTCCGGCAAAACACCGATCACCTGAAAACCCTGTTTTTTCCATAAGCGTATTGCACCTTCATTTGTACACACAACAAGATTGTACTGCATGGCCTTGAAGCCTAATGTCACCGCGACATGTTGCGAATGCTCACACATGCGTGAGGCCACACCTTGCCCCCTTGAGGTTTCCGAGACGATATAACCGCAATTGCATACATGCGAGCCAAGACCTGGTTGGTTTGGCTTTATGTAATACGTACCTATAATTTCGTTTGCTTCGCCTTTTGCAACGTATGTTTCCATTGGCGCTTCTATCCAGACATGGTACGCTTCCTGTTCAGTCATGTCCGGTGAAAACGCATATGTTTCGCCGGCACGAAAAACCGGCTCGATGATTCGCCATAATGGGCTCCAATCAGATTCTTGGTATTTTCGTATTCCCATTATCTTTCTCTTTTTAACTGCCGTACTCCCAGTAGTCGAGATAGCCGCCATCAACCGAGAACTTGCCTTTCTTGAAAATTGCGAGCTTAGAATTGAACCATTCTTGAAATGAGCCCGCGATGCCCTCTTCTATGCCGGAATCATGAACATGCATCACCAAATCGCCAGACTCAAGATTGATCGCCAAATGATCTCCTTCGCAATCTGTTATAGGCAGGTATTTCCTATCCCACCATTCAACAGGGCCAATGTCTTCACTTTCATTGATTTGGTTTAGCATTTGATACGTTTCAATTATCGAACTAATTGAAAGTAAAGTACCTTCTTCGCATAATGTTTCAAGACGACTTGGGTCGTTTTGTCCATTATGGACTAGCATGAATTCTTTGAAATCGCCGGGAAGCTCGTAACCCACCTCTGTTTCCAGTTGCCTCAACTCCTCTTCTGTAGCGGGACCATTCAGAGTGTCAATGACAGAAGGAACATTTGCTTTCAAAAAAACTTTTATATCATCCCATATTTTTTTCATGCTCGTTTCTTCATGGGCAGTTAACTGATAGTTGAGGGGCGCGACGACAGGAGCGTCCCTCTCCAGCGGTTTGTCAGCTTAAGTTTTATGTTTCGATCCGGCCTTTGGCATCAAGCCATTAAAAAGAGGCTTTAAATACAAACACTTATCAATATTTCAACAATATAACATAATACCATCAGGTTTGTCAGGCCAAGAATGATAGCCTTCGCCACTTTTGGAAATTCCAGATCCCAAGGTTGCCACTTATCGTAATGCGGCGGTATGCCTGGTTCAGCCTGGTCGCCAGCCTGATCTTCATGGCCATGACCATCTATCCCATGGTCTTCAGCGACTTTACATTGTCAACGTAATGTACAGCTCGTCCGCCCATTGACGCACATCTGGAAAAACAATGCGCTACCGGGAAAGGCCGCGCAGAGCTTCGGCGTGGCCTGTTTTCTAAGGACCATAACCAGTATCAAATGAGCGCGTCCAATTGGGCAAGCCCTACCCAACGACCTCTTTGTTCTTCAATGGATCAATGTAAGGTAACGGTAGGTTTTTCATAGAAATTGCGCAAACAACCTGAGGAAGCAACCAACATTCGGTCTGAATGAGCCGGTGGGGTGCTGTACCTGGCCAGGCATGACGGCACCGCTCTGTTCATTTGCCGGGCTGCTAAACAGCGATGGGCCGCCTTTAAACGTATTGAAAAATGAGATCCAAGACAAGAATTGCGATAACCAACGCGATAATAAGCACGGCAATCCGTCTATCTATGGGACGATTTTCTGCACCGGAACTATCGGATATGGACTGGCACACTTTCTCGGCATCGATTTCCGTGGAGAAGAAGGCCATGTTCAATGCATCTCCTATATACGATATTTCTCCATCGGGACGCACGCGATCCGGCGCGTTCCCATCCGCCTCCGAAAGGTCTTTTCTTTTGCCTGTATTGATCTGCTCATGGCCATGGTCGGCCTTGGTCTTGGGGCTGAGCCCGCTTTGGATCGAAAGGTAGTGGTTCATAGGGCACCTCTGGAAAAGTGCTGTCGCGAACGGATCCTTTTCATTATTGAGCCTATTATAGTATAGCCTGAAAGGTGCCGTCAATATGGAGCAGCACATAGCGGCCATTCAGAAAAAAGCAAATGGATATCAGGAACCTGAGGTGGACACCTGAGGTCGACATTGGACGGCGTCCGTGACCTGGGGCTTTGAGGTGGCTCAAATTACCGGCCTTTAAAGAGCCTTTCAGCCAGATAGATCGGCAAACCGGCCGCCTCTATCCGCCGGGCCGCACTTTCGATATCATATTCAAAACGCATAAATTCAACCTGCTGGCGTTCGGTATCATAAATCACATAGCTTCCGTTGGGAATCCCATCTCGAGGTTGTCCGACACTGCCGCAATTGATGATATAGCGGGAAGCTTCCAGCGTGGCGAGCGAACCTTCGGCGGGGGGTGATGAAAACTTGATACCCAAGCCTTTGCCTCGTGTAATCACCTCCGGTCTGTGGGTGTGACCGATAAAGGTAATTTTGGCGTCACTGGCCCAAAAGGTTCGCATGGCACTCATCCAAGTGGTGACATACCGCCAATTTCCTGGGCTATAGGGATTGGCATGGCAAAACAGCATGTCATCCACCGCAACCGTATTTTTGAGCGCCGCAATGCTGCTCGACTGGGACTCGCTGAGTTGCTCCATGGTCCACAATATCGCCTTGGATGCTGAGGAACTCATCTGGTAGGGCGAGGTTTGCCAGATGGCGGCGGCATCGTGGTTGCCCATTAGAAGTTTCAGCCCAGGGAGGCTGCCCAACCGCTCAAGGCATGCGCCTGGACTGGCGCCGTACCCCACAACATCCCCGAGGCAAAAGTAGCTGTCGATGGAACGGTCGTTAACGTCCATGATAAATGCCTCCAGCGCTTCAAGGTTACCATGGATATCCGAAAAAACAGCAAACCGCATATGTTCACACCTCGTTTGGGGTTAAGGCCGCTCTGACGCTATCCACTCCAGACACTCTTCCGGAGCGGCATCCGGGTGGGCACAGAAAAATTCGCGAATGGCCTGAATATGTCGCATGGGCCCTACGGCCAAATGGGTATCGCCAGTCAGGGGGCAATCGGATCGTTCCAACACATGCATGCGCTGATAGTGGCTGATGGCGGATTGCTCTCTGAGAGAGGTCGATAACTTTTGAAATCCGGATCTCAGGTCGCACAATAAGGGGATCGCCTGTTTAAGGTAGAGTGTTCTCAACTCTTCCGGACGGTCTTGCCGAACCGCATCAATCATCTGCCGTGCCACGGATTGAAACCGCTCGTTCGTCCCCCGAGCCCATCCAAGGTGCCCTTGCCACTGGGGATGGGGTTCAATTTTTTCAAGCCACTCCGACACGGGGGATTGCGGCGTAAAGTCTTTTTCAACCACCAGGGGTTCACTCATAACGCCCTGAACAAAGGTGGCCAGCCAGTTCATCTGCTGGACCCACAATGACACCAGATAGTAGTCCAGCGCCTTGAGATCCTGGAGCTCCAGTGTCACCGGATCCGCATCGACAGGAAAGCTTGGCTGCATCGGTTCGGCGGCAATCTTCACGGGCCGGGCGGTCTGTCTCAAGATCCGGTCGATGGTACGGCCGCCGAACAGGCGTTTGAATAATTGCCTGCGCGGCGGCCCGACAATGATGATGTCCGCCTCTATGGCTTCCGCGGTTTCGACGATCGTGCGCGCGGGAGATCCGGAGCGGATGCGCACCATCGGTTCAATGCCGTAGTGCCGGAACTCTTGCACAAATTGATCCAGTCGACGCCCCCACCGATCGCCTTTGACCGCATCCCCATATCGGGTCCAGTCGTCCGTATGATCTCCGTCAACCACAGACAAGAGGGTGACCTGTGATCCACGAGCAAGCGCTTCTTCGAGGGCTGTGGCCGCCACGGCTTCGGCATATGCATCATCATCAAGGGCTGCGAGGAGGCCATGGGAATGAGCCGCCGAAGGCGACCGATCCGCTTGCAGTTCGCATTTCAGCGGTCTGGCATCACCTTCGATGCCCTGTGGCGGACCGGATCCTGAATGAACCGCATGGGACCGTTCAAGCGCCTCGACAAAATCGGCGACCGAGGGATACCGGCCCTCTATTTCCCGAGAGAGGGACTTCAAGATGACCTCTTCGACAGTTTGGGGAATCTCCGCTCGGTATCGGCGCGGCGGAACGGGATCTATTTTCAAGCGCTTGCGGACGCGGTTCAAGTCGGAACTTTTTTCAAACGGAAGACGTCCGGTCAGCATTTCATATAACACGAGGCCCAGGCTATACAGATCGGTCCGGGGATCGTCGCGGTATCGCTCCAACTGCTCAGGCGCCGCGTAATATGGTGTGCCGTGTGGTCTGGTAAAGTCCTCCTGGAGAACATCCGTAGCCCCCAGGCGCCGCGCCAATCCGAAATCTACGATTTTAATCTGATCCGCTGGGGTAATGAGAATGTTTTCCGGCTTTATGTCCAGGTGGATGATACCGCAGCTGTGGAGGTGGGTCAGCCCCTGGGCGATCTGTTCGATGTAGTGTTTCGCTTTTTCAAACGGCATCCATTTTTGAGAATGCATCCGCTTTCTCAGGTCCATTCCAGGTATATATTCAAAAACGTTGTAGGCGGTTGTCTGGTTTCGTCCTAAAAGCCGAATGATATTTCGATGTCGGATGCCGGCCAGCACGTGGGTTTCATTCTGGTAGTGATAGTAGACAAGGCGGTGGTTGATAATATCCATGGATGGAATCTTCATCGCCACAGTCTGTTGGGTCAGGGTGTCTATCGCCCTGTAAACTTCTGATAGCGCACCGCTGAATATCGGCTCGGCGATGATGAAGCCGTCAAGCCGATCGCCTGCTTGGTATTTGAAGTCCTGCTCCATAGCTTTCGCCCGCAGTATGCAAGGAACACCCCCGGAACAAGAGGTTGGCCCACGTCGTTTTCAGAGGCGCTTCGGGCGGCTTAGCGCCCAAACGTAAAATAGCCGATAACGATGATGAAAATAACGACGATTTCAAGCAAAGTAAACCGATAGAGCATCAGGCAGATTTTGCGTTGCGAGGGGTTCATTTTGAGCAGTGCCCTGTTCATTAGGGCACGGAAGAAGAGGGTGTAGGGTGTCGTCGTCAGATATAGACGTATGTATTGGCGAATGCTCTGCAACCAAAGGGTGAGATTTTTTTCATCTTCGGATGAAAGCTGACGGTGGGTGTTGACATAAGAGGTGTGCAAACGGTGGTCGCGCACAAAAAAATGGATCTTTTCCACCGGCCCGGCGGCCAAATCAACGACCAGCTCCAAAGGGCCCGGAAAGGTCATTGTAAACGCAAGCTCAAATGTTTCGTCCGTTGCATGATCTTTGAGCCGGGCGCTAATGGAGTGGCCGCGGGTATCCGAAGACAGGACATGCCAGTGCGGGTGCAGCCGCAGCAGTCGCTCCGGGTCGAGAAAATCCTGAAACACCAGCCTAGAATCAGCGGACACGGACAAGCCGAGATCAATGGTCTTTTCCATTTTGGTCCCCGGGAGCCACAATCAATGGTACGGTCAGAATGGGGTGTAAAATCTTGTTCTGAATCCTTGCCTTGAACCCCTTTCCCTGCTTTTTCTGGTATGGCCCAATCACGATGCCGTCGCAAGAGAATTTTTGGGCCGCCTCTACAATAGTCGATTCAATCGGCCCGAATATCCGTTTAAAGTTGCATGCCGTTGCTCTCGGATAGGTGTCGCGAATGCGCCGCCAATCGCTCTCAATCTCCTCGGCCAACTGCTGATCGACATGGCTTCGGAACGCGTTGCGGGTGGTGGAGGTGTTGAGCCAATCATCACCCACCATGACGTTCCAGTCCTGATTGATCAGCGTAAGCACCGTTGCTTCGGCATCCTGGCAATCGGGCCACAGCCGGTTGAAAAAGTACCGCTCAGCAAGGCGCGCGCCGGTGGTGCCGTGGGTACACAGCATTAAGTGTTTGAACATGACTTGCAAACCGTCTGCTGGAAAAGTAACGGATGATGGTGGGGTGGTTATCCCCACCATCATCCGGTTGATGCGATTACCGCCTCCAGTGGAAGCGGCTGATGCCCTCTGGCAACCCTATACCAGCCATTTGGTAAACAATAGCACCAGGAAGGTGGTAATCAAACAGCAAACCAGGGCTGTCAAATCCTCATTTCGTTCACTGGCGAAGACCGAAAGGGCCCTCTCCTCCATCTCGGTTGTATCAGCCGCCTTGCTGAACGAGTGGCTTCCTTTGCCCTCGCTGCCGGTATCGATATCGATCTTTTTATCATTCATGATGATTTTCTCCAATCCCAACGATGGGGATACATGATGGTTTATTTCAGCACAACATCCTTGACCAGCCACAGGACGACGAAGAAAGACAACACCGCTTTGGTGACGCCCGATATCACGCCCATAACCAGCGGCCAGCCGCCGGCCTGCGAAATGGCCTTCTTTGTAATTTGCATTCCCAGGCCGATGAGGCCGAAGGCAAAGAACCAGATCATGGCATCGGTGAGCGTTGTCACTGTTTTGGACTTCTTGTGTACCTGCTTGATCGCATGGCCGATGGCACCTTTGACGTCTTTGGAGAGCGTCAACTGCTTGCTCTTGACCTGGGCCATGATCGACTCCAGTGCAAACATGCGCTCGCGACCGGTTTTGTCGAACAGGGCCTGGTTGTTGCGATCTGCAAAATTGCCGGCAATCTGGTGCTGCGCGATGAGGTCTTTAAGCGCCGCATCCTGGGTCGGATCCAAGCCTTTAATTTCACCGGCGGCGTAAGCCTTCTTCAACACGTCGTGCTCTTGATCGGTAATGCGGGTGCGGTCATTGTAGCTCACATCGATGTACTTGCCTTTGTAGTGGCTCGGTGGAGAGAAGAGGCCGACAGACGACATCAAAAAGAGCAGCAAAAAGCCGATAATGAAGATGGGGAATTTGTCGATCACTACCGTTTTAAAGCTCAGCTTTTGTCCGGATTCTTTGCCGAACCATCCCGCCAGAACGAGGACGATGATGGGCAGAAAGAGGACACGGGTGATGTTGAATATCTCGGCCACCTTCAGGGTTTTGATATCCACTGCGTTGAAGGCCAGGGCCGCCGCAGCAACTTGGGCGGAATTGAGGATGCCGGTTCCGGCCCATGCTCCGAACTGCACGGCGTTGAATCCCGCCAGCTTGCCGATGGTGGGAAAGACAAACATACAGATGATACCGAATGAGAGGATGGTGCCGATGGTATAGGCCATCTCTTCGCTTTTCGCTTTCACCACCGGTGCAACGGCGACTGTGGCAGACACACCGCAGACCCCCATGCCGGCAGAGAGCACCCCGGTCATGGATTTGGGCTGCTTGAACAGGCCGCCCAGCCATAACACCAAGAAAACGGTGCCCAGTACAAAAAAGCCGATCATCCAAATGCTGTATACGCCCAGTTTGGCCAATTCGGCGAAGCTGTAACGTGCCCCCAGCATGATAACCCCCATTTTGAGGACAAAACGGGCTGTTTTGACCCCGGAGGCGGCGAATTTGGGAATCCCCACGGAGTTGGTGATGACGACACCTACGAGGATGCCCAACACGACATAGTTGAGATTCAGTACCTTGTAGATCTTGAATCCAAGGAGAGGTACCAGGTTCTTGCTCATTATTTTGACCAGCGGCTCCATGTACCAGCGAATGGCCATTGCCAGAATGAGCAACAACAAAATGCCTGCCAAAGGCTGAAGAAAAAATGTGTCAATGTTGCTCCCTTTGGGCTCACGAATGGAATTGACAATTGCGCCGATCAATCCAATGGCGCCCACCGTCAGGCACATGGTGACCTGAAGATCCATGGATTTATGGGTGCTCAGCCACTTCATCATGGGCAGGAGCGCACCGGTCGATGCGATCAACCCGTATACGAGCATGATGCCGCTGAGGACGAAGAGCGGCAGGTTGTTTTTTGCATTTGCCATAATCATGACTCCTTCTTGAACAGTTGGTACGACGGTCTAAGGCCCAATTGAGCGGACGTCGAATTAAAAACCTACCCAAAAGATGTAGCTACAAATTTGTTTCGATCAAGGATCACCGCGTGGAAACCAGCCTTTGATCCGGTTGAGATGGTGATGACCCCAAACAAGATCCCCACACCGCTCAATTCACCTCCTTTCCAATGCAGGCCGCAGAAACATATCCGAACCTAATCCGTAGAGCGTGCGCACTGATCGTTTCAACTACCGTGCCACATCGTATTTCATTGATATTGAAAAAAAATACAGAATGTTAGACATAAATCGCATCACAATGCGGTATCGCTGCTGTCGCCTGGAGTTGACACAAAAGATCCCGGAAATCGTTAAGAAACAATCTTATGCCAATATATCAGAGTGTTATGGCTTAAGGGGAAAAGACATAAAGCCTGCCGCCAAAAGTTGGCAGTGCATCCGCTGGTTGGCATTCAGGTGGCTTGTTTTATGAACAATTTGGGGATTGAACAGTATGGTGGGCACTTACTTTCGAAATTGGGCCGGATCGATGCCGTAACGTTTCATGATTTTCTGTAGGGACTGTCGCTGGATCTGACTTCGCTGTGCGGCCTCAGAGACGTTTCCGCCTGTTATGGTAAGCAACTGGGTTACGTATTCCGTGGTGAATGTTTCAAGAAACCGTTCTTTGAGATTTTTGTAGGGCATAGACAACTCGGGTGTTGCCAGATCCACGCACGGTTTTGATTTTAGAGCCGGCAGATGGGAAACATCGATGGTGTCACTTTTGACCAGAGCGGTCAGCCCCTGGATTGTGTTCTCCAATTCCCTGACGTTTCCCGGCCAGCTGTGGGATAGGAACCACTCAAGCACTCCGGGGGCCATGGTTTTAGGAGGGACATTCAATTCCTCTGCAACGGACTTTAAAAATCGATCCGCAAGCAGGGCAATATCTTCTCTGCGGTGCCGCAATGGCGGCATCTCGAGCCGCGCCACATTGAGCCGGTAATAAAGATCTTTCCGAAAGGTCCCGTCACCGATCTTTTTCTCCAAATCCTGATTGGTGGACGCAATGATGCGCACATCCACCTTGACGGTCCGGTTGTGCCCAAGAGGTTTGATCTCTTTCTCCTGCAGCACCCGAAGCAGTTTTGTTTGCAGCGGGACAGAAATGTCTCCGATCTCATCCAAAAAGATGGTGCTGTTGCGTGCCTCGGCAAACAGGCCCGGTTGGTCCTGGGCCGCATTGGTGAAGGCCCCCTTTTTGTATCCAAATAATTCACTTTCCAGTATATTTTCAGGCAGTGCCGGACAGTTCACGGTCACCATCTCTCGATGGTTTCGATTGCTCAGGGCATGAATCGCGCGGGCGGCCATCTCTTTACCGGTCCCACTCTCTCCTTGAATCAATACGGTTACATCGGAGCGTCCCAGCATTTTGATGGACTCGAAAACTTGGATCATGGCAGGGGAAATCCCCACCATACCTTGAAATGATTTGCGGCCGGAGACCTGCTTTTGAAGGCGCTGATTTTCGCGGATGAGGCGGTTTCGCTCCAGCCCCTTGGTCAAAATATGAATCATCGCCTGCTCTTCGAACGGTTTGGTGATGAAGTCGTAGGCGCCTTCCTTTATGGCTGCCACCGCCTGCTCGATTGAACCATAGGCCGTCATGACGACCACCGTGATATAGGGATCGATGGTCCGGGTCTGCCGCAACAATTCCATGCCATCCATATCCGGCATGCGGATATCTGTCAGCAAAAGGTCCACCGGCTGTCGCTTGATAACCTCCAGGGCTGCTTTGCCGTCTTGCGCCAGTTGAATATCGCAATCCATCTCCATTTGAAGGGTGCGGCCTAAACCATTAAGCAAATCCGGTTCATCTTCGGCTATCAGTATGCGATCGGTCATGGTGTCGGTTCCTGTGTCATGGCGTCCACGTCGATATTGAACTGTTTTGGCGCTAAGGTTCGGTTCGCATGCATCATCTCGCAGTTTCTCCAACCGGCAAGGTAATGGTAAAAGCGGTTCCATCCTGGTTGGTGCTCTTGACCTGGATATCCCCCCCATGCTCCTGGATAATGCCGTAGCTGATCGAGAGTCCGAGCCCTGTTCCTTCACCCGGTTTCTTGGTGGTGAAAAATGGATCAAACACCACGTCCAAATGCTCCTGGGGAATGCCGGGTCCATTGTCCGCCACGACAATCTCTATCTGCGTACCGTCATCGGATAGATCTGCCGTGACGTCAATTTGGCCGTCCCTGCCAATGGCCTGGATGGCGTTGATCATCAGGTTCATGAAAACCTGTCGCATCTTGTCGACATCGACAACCAGTTCAGGCAGGTTCTCAGCATAATGCCGATCGACCTGTATGCCTCTTCCGATGGTCTGTTTTTCCAAAATATTCAAAACACTGTCAATGGCCTGTCGGATGTCGCCCTTGGCTTTGCGGGTGTCGGACACACGGGCGAAATTCAATAGATCTTCTACGATACTTTTACACCCCAGGGTGTGTTTTTGAATGACGTCTACATCATTCTGAATGGACGCATTTTCCTTGGCACTTTTTTTGATCAGATTGGCGTAGCAATTGATCACACCCAGCGGGTTGTTGATCTCATGCGCCAGGCCTGCCGCCAATTGGCCCACGGCGGCCAGTTTTTCCGTTCGGGCCAAATGCTTTTCCATTCGTTTCTTCTGTGTGATGTCGCGAATCACACCTTCGAATCCCGCGAGTTGATCATTTTCGTCGTTGAAGACGTTGGCCGTAACCAACCCGTAAAGATGGTCGCCGTTTCGATTGACCAAAGAAACTTCATGCTCCTTTACGAATCCGTCTTTGTCCAAACACGCTATCAGTTCGACGCCGTCCCGGGCATCCCAAAAGAGTTGCTCCACCGCCTCAATGGATAGGGCCTCCTGCTTGTCCTTGAATCGAAACATCTGAATTCCCGCCGCATTGATATCGAGCATGCGTCTATCCTTGCCGATGATGAAGATCGGATCGCGCGACGTTTCAAACAGCCGACGATACTTGGATTCCGATTCCTGCAGCTCGGTGTGCGCCTGTGAAAGCTCCGAAGCCGTACTTTCAAAAGCCTGTTTGAGCTGGTCGATTTCATCCATTTCTTGAGGCGCCTGGAGGGTGTTGCCGTGTTCATCCTTGCACCCGATCCTTTTGAACACGGTGACCAACCCTTTAAGCTCGGCAATGACTGTATAGTTGAACAGCGTATAAAACAGCGCGATGAGAAGGAACAAAAGGCCGCCACCGATAAAAAAGGTCATCCATGCCTGTCGTTTGATTTTTGAAAAATAATAATCCACCGGGATGTAGACCGTGTCTGCGGCGACCACTTCACCCAGTTGATAGCCATACCCCTTGCTATCCTTGCCATATCTCTCAATGATGCTGGGAGGGGCATTCTCCGGTATGCCATGGCATCGCATGCATTCGTCATCTACATAGATGGCCCTGAAACGGGCATAGAATGCGTGGCCGTCTTTCTTCACGATGCCGCTCCATTCATGCAGGTTTGGATCATCATCGAATTTTCCAATCATTTCCAATTCCAACCCATCGGCCGCATTGAATGGATTCATCGGACGTTTGGAGGCACGCTTGTATCGAAAGTTCTTAAACCGATTGTGAACGCGCCCCATGATGTCGCGTCCCACAAAAGATGTGGACATGGCTTCGACGACAAAGTGGTCCTCCGGCAGGATCTCATACATTTTGGGCCGCAGCACATCTTTCACATAGGTTCGGGTCGCTTCAACCGCAGAAATGTAAAATTCCGTCTCCTTGTAGACGGCTTCTTCAATGTTACGTTTCCCGTGTTGATAGACCAGTAAAGAGGCACCAACGCAGAAAACAAAAAGGATTAGGCCTGTTCCGACTTTAAACTGCGTTCTCACATTCAGTTTTTTCATGTTTTTTGACCTGTATGGCAATCCAAGGCGCATTTATGGGCATCCATTGTCGTCTTTATAAAAAATCATAACGGAAATACATAGCTTAAGTCAAAATCAAGAAAGCTTTTTTTTGACCCAACCTGCATTTTGCCTCAGATGCTCTCTGGCCATTTCATCACTGGCGAAAAATGTCCATACGTTGTCGATTTATGAGACGTATCGACAGGTTGGGAATCATCAAAAAGTGTGGTAAACAGTATCCTGTCAGGATGACGCGCAGAACCGGATGGTAGGATCCGTAAACGTTCAGGGAGGCGTTATTGTATCATTCAAAGGTTGTCATTCTATGCTGGGCTGCCATATATCTTACCGCCGCTGTAGTGGCCATTCTTAAAAAACGGTGGGGCGGTCTGCGGCATGTTCTGGTGGGGGCATCGATAGTCGCGGTCGGTATCGGTTTCTCCATTGCCATGAACAGCGAGCTGGGTGCACTTTTACTGTCGATTGCTCTATTGGCAGCTGCATACTTTACCCTCAAAGGTCTGATTAACATATTAACCAAGCCGTAAACGGCTTCATCTACTTCAATTCATACATTCAAATCTTTAGGCTCAGCCCCCCCCCTCGGGTTTTCACCCGGGGCTATATTCTTTGCCTCCTTCAGAGGCATAAAAATGAATATTGTTGCTCGTATCTCTTCGTTTGCATATCCAAAACGTATCACACAAACTATAGAGCTTGCGCTATCTGCCCACAAAAGCCTGTCCTTCCAAGAAGGCAAGCAACACCTGCATACTGAAATTGCTGAGCCGGGGGTTGCTACGTACCGTATCGATTGTTAAGATTGGAACCGTGCACGATATCCCCCTGTACGACCGCCGCTCCTAATTGTATTGTATCATATAACACTGTTTGAAGATTCTCGCGGAAAAACCGATAAAATTATTGAATGGAGACAAAACTTGACTGAAAAAATCAAAATCGGCATCAGCTCCTGCCTGCTGGGGAACAATGTCCGCTGGAACGGAGGCCACAAACGTGATGGCTACCTCACGGACACTTTGGGGCAATATGTAAAGTGGGTGCCGGTCTGCCCGGAGATTGAAATCGGTTTGGGCGTCCCCCGGGAGACCCTGCGGCTGATGGGCGATCCTGAAAACCCGCGCCTGATCACCACCAAAACCGGCATCGACCATACGGCGCGCATGAAGAAGTGGGCCAAAGACCGTTTGGATGCACTGGCCGGGGAAAATCTGTGCGGTTTCATCTTTAAATGCGACTCCCCCAGCAGCGGAATGGTGCGGGTCAAAGTCTACAGCGAAAAGGGCATGCCGCAGAAGAAAGGCGTCGGCATCTTTGCCCGCGCTTTTATGGACCGGTTCCCGCTGATACCGGTGGAAGATGATGGACGGTTGAGAAATCCGTCGATCCGGGAGAATTTCATCGATCAGCTCTTTGCCCTCAAGCGCTGGCGGGAGAACCGGGGGCGGCGCTCCTGCGTGGGCAACGTCGTGGACTTCCATACGCGCAACAAGCTGGTGCTGATGGCCCACAGCCCCAAGCACCTGAAAGAGATGGGCGCACTGGTGGCTCGCGGGAAGAAGCTCGACTGCGGCGCGCTGTACGGCTCGTATGAAACATTGCTGCTGGAAGCATTGCGACTGAAGACCACGGTCAAGAAGAATTACAATGTGCTGCAGCACGTCATGGGTTATTTCAGGAAGCAGTTGACGCCGGATGAAAAGCAGGAACTGATGGAGGTAATGGATCACTACAAGCAGGCGCTGGTCCCCCTCGTGGTGCCGCTGACCCTGTTGCGCCATTATGTCCGCAAGTATGACCAGCCCTATCTCCGGGAGCAGACCTGGCTCAATCCGCATCCGACGGATTTGAAACTGCACAACCATGTATAGGGAGCGTTGGGTACCATGACCGAGAAACCGATCCTGGTCACCGGCGGAACCGGCTATGTCGGCGGTCGTCTGATTCCAAGGCTCCTGGATGCCGGACACCGTGTCAGGGCCATGGTGCGTTCTCCCGAACGCCTGCGCTGCCGGCCGTGGGGGCGTCACGCCCATATCGACGTCATGGCCGGCGATGCGCTGGACCGCGATGCCTTTATCCGGGCCGCCAAAGGCTGCGACATCGCCTACTACCTGATCCACTCCATGAATGCGGCCAAGGGCAAGTTCGCCGAAGCCGACCGCATCGCCGCCCGAAACATGGTGGCGGCCGCTGAAATAAACCGGTTGAAGCGCATCATCTATCTGGGCGGTCTCGGCGAACCGGACCACGCGGCCCTGAGCAAACATCTCAAATCCCGGCACGAAGTGGAAGCCATCCTGATGGCCGCTGCCGTGCCGGTCACCAACCTGCGCGCCGCCATGATCCTGGGCTCGGGCAGCGCCTCTTTCGAAATCCTTCGCTACCTGGTGGACCGCCTGCCGGTCATGATCACGCCGCGCTGGGTTCGGACCCCCTGCCAGCCCATCTCGATCCGCAATGTCCTGGACTATCTTCAAGGGGCTTTGGATGCGCCGCAAAGCGTCGGCGAAACGCTGGATATCGGCGGCCCGGACGTTCTCACCTATCGGGATCTGATCCGTATCTACGCCGAGGAGGCGGGCCTTGGAAAACGCCTCATACTGCCGGTACCGGTGCTGACCCCCTGGCTCAGCGCAAAGTGGATTCATCTGGTCACGCCGCTACCGGCATCGATTGCCCAGCCGCTGGCCGAAGGCCTGAGCATCCCGGTGGTATGCCACGACAACCGCATTCTCTCCATGGTTCCCGTCGAACGCATCGACACCCGCACCACCATTCGCAAGGCGCTGGAGCGCGTCCGCCAGGAAAAAGTGGATACGTGCTGGTTCGACGGCGGCGGGGCCCTGCCGCCGGAGTGGACCACCTGCGGCGATGCCGACTATGCCGGCGGCACCGTTCTGAGCAGCGCCCACCGGGCAACCCTGGAGGCGACGCCGGCGCAGGTGTGGGAAACGATCCAAGGGATCGGCGGCCATAACGGATGGTACTTTGCCCAGCCCTTGTGGCGGCTGCGCGGGATGGTGGACCGCGCCGTGGGCGGGCCGGGGCTGCGGCGGGGAAGACGCCATCCGAAAGAGCTGCGGGTGGGTGACGGCCTTGACTTCTGGCGTGTCATCGCCCTCGATTCCCCAAACCGGATGCTGTTGCTGGCGGAAATGAAAACCCCCGGCGACGCCCTGCTGGAATTCACGATACGACCGGCCGGTGAGCAACGCGTGATTCTCGAAATGGTGGCGCGGTTCCTGCCGCGCGGTTTGGCCGGACTGGCCTATTGGTATGCCATGGCGCCGGCCCACCGGTGGTTATTTCAAGGCATGCTGCGAACCGTGGCCCACAAAACCGGAAAACGGATGGTATCCAAACCTGAGGCATTTAATCCCGAAAACCGTACCACCTGCAAGCTGTAAGCAGGGAGATCCGCCGGTCCTGCGCAACAGCGGACCGTGGATCTGATTCACATCGTGCGAGGTGCAGATGACCGTATCGCCCAACAGAATTCAGCCGCTCAACGATCGCGAGACTGTTCCCGGCGACTATGTGCTTTACTGGATGCAGCAATCCCAACGGGTGGAGCACAACCCTGCCCTGGATCATGCCATATCCGAAGCCAACCGGCTGAAGCAGCCGCTACTGGTCGGTTTCGGCCTGATGGACGGCTACCCCGAAGCCAATCTACGCCACTACCGGTTCATGCTGGAGGGGCTGCGGGAAGTTCAGGCGGCGCTGCGCAACAAAGGCACGCAGATGGTGGTGCGCAAGGGCGACCCGGCCCGGGTGGCGATGCAACTGGGTCGGCGGGCATCGATGATCGTATGCGATGTGGGATACACCCGGCACCAGCGCCTGTGGCGTCAATCCGTGGGCACGGCTGCGAACTGCCGGGTGGTTCAGGTGGAAGGCGACGTGGTCGTGCCGGTATCCGTAGCGTCCGCCAAAGCCGAATACGCCGCCCGCACCCTGCGCCCGCGCATTCACAAGCATCTGGACGACTACTTGAAGCTCGATCGGGGCAAGCGGCCTCGAAAACCTTCTCTGGAGATGGCGCTTGCAGGCGTCGACCTGACCGATATCGAACGGGTGCTATCCCGCCTCAATATCGACAGAAGCGTTTCGCCCGTGCCCCAATGGTTCAAAGGCGGCACCCGTGAGGCCAAAAAAAAGATGCGGCGTTTCCTCAGCCGGCACCTGGCGCATTACGACGCCCACAGCAACCAGCCCCAGACCGATGACACCTCACATATGAGCCCGTATCTCCACTTCGGTCAAATCTCTCCCGTCTATCTGGCGCTGCAGATTCGAAAAAGCCGGCATGGCTTGGGCATCGACCGCGCCGCTTACCTGGAGCAGTTGATCGTGCGGCGCGAACTGGCCTTCAACTTCGTTTACTACACCCAGGACTACGACCGATACGCCTGTCTGCCGGAATGGGCGCGAAAGACCCTGGCCGAACATGCCCGTGACCGGCGTAAAACAGTGTACGACCGCCAGGCGCTGGAAAGCGCTCAAACCCACGATGTCTATTGGAATGCGGCCATGCTGGAGATGAAGCACACGGGTTATATGCACAACTACATGCGCATGTATTGGGGGAAAAAAATACTCCAGTGGACACAGAATCCCGAAGAAGCCTTTGCTACCACCCTTGCCCTCAACAACAAGTACTTTTTAGACGGCCGCGATCCCAACTCCTATGCGGGAGTGGCCTGGATATTCGGCAAACATGACCGCGCATGGCCGGAGCGCCGTATTTTCGGGAAAGTCCGCTACATGGCGGCCAGCGGCCTGGAACGCAAATGCGACATCCGGGCGTATGTCCGGAAGGTGCACCAACGAACCTGCCGCCAAGCCCACACCGAGCCGTGATGAAAAGGTTATTCGCCGTCGATATTATGCATTTCCCCATCCAATGCGTTACGCACTTTGGTACCAAGCGTTTCCTTTGAGAACGGTTTCTGGATGAAATTTACGCCTTTGTCGAGCACGCCGTGGTGGACAATAACGTCTGCGGTGTAGCCGGACATGAACAGACGTTTCATATCCGGGTATCGGGATAAAAGCTGTTGGGCCAAATCGCGGCCATTCATCTCAGGCATGACCACGTCGGTTACGAGCAAATGAATTTCACCTGCATGCGCCCGGGCAATACCTAAGGCTTCGCCCGGTGTTCTGGCCGGCAGCACATGATAGTCCAATCTTTCCAGCATCATCTTCGTCATTCTTAAAATCGCCGGTTCGTCCTCCACTAGCAGGATCGTTTCGCAGCCACGTTCGACTGCGCGGTCTTTCGTCGTCTCCCGAAAGGCGTCCGCTTTGGCATGGTGCTGCGGAAAGTAGATTCTTATCGTTGTCCCTTGACCCGGCTCGCTGTAGACATTGATGAATCCTTCGTTCTGTTTGACGATGCCGTAAACCGTCGCCAGTCCCAGGCCTGTTCCTTTATCTACCCCTTTGGTGGTAAAAAACGGTTCAAACAGATGGTCCAGGATCTGACGGTCCATGCCGCAGCCGTTGTCGCTAACGGCCAGCAGCACGTAATCGCCTATGGCATATCCCGCGTGATGGCTGCAGTATTCCTCGTCGAAAGCGGCGTTGCCGGTTTCGATGGTAATCTTCCCGGTGTTCTTGATGGCGTCCCGGGCATTGACGCAGAGGTTGGCCAGGATCTGGTCCATCTGCGAGGGATCGATTCTGACCCGCGCCAGTTCCCGGCCCGGCAGCCAGCTTAGTTCAATGTCTTCACCGATGAGCCTTTGTAGCATCCGAAGCATACTCTCGACTGTTTTATTCAAATCAAGCACCCTGGGGGCAACGGTCTGCTTCCGCGCAAATGCCAGCAACTGGCGAGTGATATCCGCCGAACGTCGAGCCGCTTTTTGAATCTCCTGCAGGTCGGCGTAGATCGGTTGATCCGGCCCCATCTTCTCCAGGATCATTTCCGCAAAACCGAGAATCACGCTCAGCATATTGTTGAAGTCATGGGCCACGCCTCCCGCAAGCCGGCCGATGGATTCCATTTTTTGCGCCTGTGCCAGTTGGTCGTGGAGTTTCTCCCGGTCCTCCTCGGCCAGTTTGCGTTCGGTTACATCCCAGACAGTAGAAATCATGAGATTTTTTCCCGGAACCGGTGTGTTTTTGGCGCTGACATACGCCGTCCGCTTGCCCTCCCGGGTGATGGGGACATCCTCCCAGTGCATTCGTTCTGGATCGCCGCTGGCACAATCGGCCAATACCTTGTCCCTTATTTGCCTGCGGTAAGCAGGCTCTTCATAAACCGCATCCCAGAACGCATCCGTCTTGGACAACGCCTCCCGCGTCGTCCGGTAAATTTTGGGGAAATTGTCATTCATGTATGAAAACGCCACATCGGGATCAACCGAGTTGACCGCCACGCCGATAGGCAGGTTGTCCATTACCGCCTTGATATAAGTCTCACTCTCTCGCAGCGCTTCGACCATTTGCTTGTGCTCGGTGATATCCTGCACCATACCCCGTATTCCTGCCAGACGCCCGTCACGATATGCAGCTTTTCCAATGGCACGGACCCAGCGCTGATTCTTTTTCGCTGTGATCAGCCGTGCTTCAAAATCGAACGTTTCACCACTTTCAATCGAGCGTTTTACTGCGGCTGCCACCTTGTACTGATCATCCGGATGGTAGAACAGGACGGCTTCAGCAACGTCTGGTGGGCGTTGGGTGTCCAACTCATGAATTCGAAACGTCTCCTCCGTCCATGCCAGGGTATTGCCCTGCAGGTCGATTTCCCATCCTCCAAGCTTGGCGATGCGCGCAGTTTCTCCGAGTCTTTCTTCACTTTGCCTCAGCGCCTGTATTACCCGTTTTTGCTCGGTGATGTCAGTGAAGATGCAGTGAGTTCGAACAAATTGGTTCTTTTCGTCAAGCTGGACTCTTCCATTGAAAAATACATTAATAATTTCGCCGTTCTTTTTTACCATTTCGAATTCTACACCGTCGATCACGCAGGCATTTTTGAAAATGGGAAAGTTGCGATCAAAATGCGCTACAGACGTCGAGCTGAGAAAATCACCGAACCATTGCCCAACAACCTCTCCTTTCTCGTAGCCTAAAGTTTCGATCCATTTTTTATTCACATCCAAAAAATAGCCGGTCTCATTCAGGGACTGGTATGGTAAAGGGGCATTTTCATACATCCGGCGGAATTGTTCTTCATTCTGCCGAAGCAATTTCTCACTTTCCTTGAAATTGGCGACCTGCTGTTCAAGCTTCTCAACCTGTCGTACGAGTTCCTCATAGGTGGGTTTATGGGTCATTGGTATTCCCTGATAATAATCAACGATCTACCTGAAATTATGCAGGATATTTATCCGCAGCGTATATCGAATTCAGGTTTATGGCGCTGTTGGCGCGTCCTGTTTGTCTAAAGGATACAGGTTGTTATTCTACGACCAGAGATTCGCGATGAACTTAGTTGGCGCGGAGTGAGGTCAATACATGGACGAGCATTGCATAAAATTAGCAGAGAACACCTGAAAAACGCAAGTTTTATGGATATTTTAATACATTGGCCTCAACTATGACGGTATGGAGCGTTTCGCATAGCGATTACCGGGACATTCTTAGAATCGTTCTGCTGTCAATCATTGTTGGTTTAATGATGAATTCAGAGGCGGCGATATGGCCGATCCAGAGCCTTATCGCAATTGCGTCACAGAGGCCGCTATCATCAGGCAAAATGGGAATTTTGCGACATGTTAGCGGAGCGGATGCCTTTTATGCCGTTCCGAACAGCTCTGCCGGCCCAGCAATCGCCGGACTGCTGAATACGTCTCATGGTCTGTTCGGTCACGGCATCGTTTTCACACGCAACAAGCACTTGATTGAAGATCACATCATTCAGGATCCGGATATTGCCGAAAACGTTGAAGGCACCGGAGTTTGCATTGCCGGCCTGCAGCCACTTCCGCACTCGGCTGGTATGGGTGCACCCGCTTCAGGCCGCCGCCTGAATAGTCATCACTGCTGTGCATCTAATCGTCTTCTGCCAACGGTATGACCATCACCGGAATCTCGCTGCGACGTACCACGCGCCGTGCGGTGCTGCCGATCACGGCATCGGTAAATATCCCGGAGCCGTGGGTTCCCATGATAATCAAATCGCAATTTCGCGACCGGGACTCTTCGAGAATGTGCTCCACCGGCACGCCCCGTCGGAGGACAATATCTTTGGAGACTGCCGGGCAGGCGTCCATCTCGCCGGCCACCTCGTCGCAAAACCGTTGAACGCGGTTTTCGATCTCCGAGTTGGCGTCCCGATCAAAGTTGTCGTTCATCTCTTTCCACTTGTCCTCTCCCATGAACGAACGGATTGCATGTGTAGCGTGGGCGGAGACCTCCTCCGTGACGTGCAGAAAGGTGATTCGGGCGTTGTGCTGACTGGATAACATCATCGCCCAGGCCAGCGCAGGCGCTGAGTTCTTGGACAGATCGGATGCATACAGGATATGGTTGATTTTGGGTACCATGGGTCACCTCACGTTCTTTGGTAAAAGATGCATTTAAGTCGATCCGGCATTATAATCCTGGCAAATATATCGGAAATAATCACCAAATCGTTCGTCGATAGCATATGGGCGGCTACGGTTCCGCTATATCGCACTGATTAATATCGACCTGTTCTCATCGGAGCTGTTCTTTCCCATGCTGTACTGCTCACCGGTTTTGAAATTATTTTTCAAAAACTATACACAACATTTACAGTGTCAATACCGCCCGTTACCTTGCCGCCGGATCGAGAGGCAGCCATCCCAATTTTGGATTAGTGTCTTTTTGTTGAACGTGGAATGTATCTTCCGGTTCTATTCATGTATTTTCCATAATCTTCTCCATGCATTTTCATTAGTACAACTTCTTCCCTCAGCACCATATTGTGAAAAGCGATGATGGTTATGATCACCAGCGCCATCATGACGATACTTGGGCGTACCAAAAACAGGCTGAGAAACATGATGAAATAAAAAAGGAAATAAGGGTTTCGAATATAAGCGTACACACCTTCCTGAATGAGTTCTGTTTTAGAGCCTTCATGCACGCCGACACGCCAGGATTCCTTAAGCTGTGCCGAAATCATCCACCCCATTGCGATACAGATCCCGAAAAGAAATAATCCGGCATAAGAAACAACCGGAGCTCTCAAGAACGATATGACACCCATGGATACGTAAAAATTCTCTGAAAAGACTGAAAGTATGGTTACAAAAATACACAAGCCGTAAAGAATTATCGCAGTGGTTGTCAGGGGATCGGATGACCGGATCCTTTGCTTAACCTTGGCCTTTACGATCAAATTCCGGGCAATGAATGTTACCAGGTAGATCAGCGGTAAAAGTAGGACCAGAATTTTTTCTATCATGCTTTCAGCTCCTGAAGGTGCGGTAATTATGATAACGTTCACTATTTCACCTGCGAACCACCGCACTGGTTGCAGGCGCCTTCAAAATAGAGCTCTGATCGTCACAAACCAAACAAGATAGTGATTTATTCAAAAGATATGTCAGACACCACATGAGATGGAAAGCCGATGGATGAGATGCGCGATGCTTCAGCATTTGTCTACAATTACATCCCATATGTCTTCCGGGCATGTATAAATCGGCAGACGCCTCAAACGCGTGCTTTGCGCCATGCCGCCAAAAAATTTCGGTGTTACAGTGATGCACCAGCAAGCAAACTTTCTGTCATTCAGCCTCCGGAAAGATCGCCAGGCTCGCCGAGGCCACCACCACCAATATGCTGCCCACATTGTGAACGATGGCCGCCATGATGGGGGGCAGCCATCCCATTCCACTTGCACCGACGGCTGCGGCATTGAATGCCAGGCCGAAAACGATGTTGATCTTGATGATTCCCAGCATGCGCCGCGCAAGCCGAATCAGCCAGGGAAGTTTGGAGATGTCGTCGTGGGTCAGGGCGATGTCGGCGGTCTCCAGGGCAACGTCGGTTCCGGCGGCGCCCATGGCCACCCCGACGTTCGAAGCCGCCAGTGCCGGCGCATCGTTGATGCCGTCGCCGACGAACATCACCGGTAGCTGGCGTATCCGGTATTCTTCGATAACCTTCACCTTCTCTTCCGGTTTCAGCCGTGCATGCACAGCTCCGATGCCAACGGCCTCCGACACCCGGCGCACGGCTTTTTCATGGTCGCCGGAAACAATGGCCGTATCCACAATCCCCAGCTGCTTAAATGCCTGGATCGTTGAGACCGCCTTGGGTCGGATCTGGTCGGTGACATTGAGCAATCCCACCGGGGCTTGATCCCGATAGACCACCAGGGGGGTGACGCCGCGTTCCAGCGACGCATTCAGACAATCTCTCAAATGTGCGGGCATTGCGGCGATGTCTTTTCCTGTCCGGACATTGCCCACCTCCACCGGGATGCCGTCCACCATGGCGCGCACCCCCAGTCCGATTTCATGAAAAGCGTTTTCCGCGCTCTGCACTGCGATGCGGGCGTAATGGGCCGCCTTGACGATGGCGCGCGCCAGCGGGTGGGTACAGTGCTGTTCTGCGGCGGCGGCACACGCCAGCACTTCATCTTTGTCGACGCCGTGGGTGCATGCGATCTCTTCGACCCGGGGTTCACCCTTGGTGAGGGTGCCGGTTTTGTCGAACAACACGGCTTTGACCGATGCGACCCGTTCGAGATAGCGGCCGCCTTTGACCAGTACACCGGACCTGGCGGCACGTCCCAACGCGGCTACGGTGGCCGTGGGCGCCGCCAGGATCAGGGCGCAGGGGCATCCCACGATGAGAACGGCCACAGCGCGGCCGATTTCACCGGTAAGCAGCCAGGTAGCGGCAGCGCACGCCAGGATCACCGGTGTAAACCATGCGGCATACCGGTCGATGAGCCGCACCGCTTCCGGTCGGTGTCGTTCGGCTTCGCTGACCAGGTGTATCACTTTTCCCAGGGTGGTGTCGCTGCCCACCTGGATGGTTCTAGCCTCGAGAACACCGTTGTGGTTCAGGGTCCCGGCCAAAATCGTGTCGCCCGCCTGTTTTTCAACCGGCAGCGGTTCTCCGGTCATCGAGGATTCATCCACGGCAGACACGCCGCAAAGTATCACCGCATCCACCGGGATGCGGTCTCCCGGCTTGATCAGTACACGATCGCCAGCGGCGACGTCGCTGATGGGAACCGTTGTCTGTTCGTCCCCCTTCATCACGGTGGCGGTCTCGGGAGTGATGCGGATCAGGGACTTGATCGCCCTGCGCGCCGATTCGCTGGTGGCCTGCTCGATCAAACCGCCCAGGGTCATCACAAAACTGACCACAGCGGCAGTCAGATACTCGCCCTGGATC
This sequence comes from Desulfobacteraceae bacterium, assembly GCA_050302315.1. Taxonomy (GTDB): domain Bacteria; phylum Desulfobacterota; class Desulfobacteria; order Desulfobacterales; family Desulfosarcinaceae; genus JARRKU01. The sequence goes on along the minus strand of JBNLAV010000014.1, from coordinate 43,356 downwards.
AGGCTGGCCACGATCGCCAGGCTGACCAGCTCGTCGACATTGACCTCGCGGTCGATGAGACCCTTGACGGCGCCGTAGACAATCGGCAGTCCATTGATGGCCACCGAGACCAGCGCCAGAAGAATTCCTGTCACCGACGGGGACGGACTCCCCCGATCGATGATGAAACTGCCCAGCGCCAGCAGAGCGGCTGCGAAAGCAATATAAAAATCCTTCAGCCTGAACAGTTCCCGGTAGACGCCTGGTTTTGAGAAACGTCCGATCATAATCCATTGCACCTGTTGGTTCTACCCGCCCGGTGCGGGCATTTCGTATTGGAAGCTGCCACCAAAAGCCGGCGGCGGTTAAAATTCCATGGCCAATTGGGCTAAAACCGTCCGGATATCTTCGTTCTCAGCGGTATCGAATTCACCGTACAGGTATTCCAACCCCAGTGTCAGGAAATCGTTAATGGCATAATGGACCGCAGCGCCGTACTGGGTTTCCGGCAGAAAATCACCCGTTTCATCGGCGCGCGCATAGCGGATCGCGGCCGCCAAACGATCCGTGACCCGATAAGCGACTTCCAGACTAGCTGCCCAAGGCTGGGCTGTCCGACCTGCGTCGAATCCCAACTCCCCACTTTCGAACGCTTCGGTGGCGGTGACATACGCCAGATCCAAAAACGCCTTTTCTTTGAAGTTGGCTGAAATGAAGGCCGCGACGCCGGGAACGTCATCCTCGATGGTACCGCCGGCATCGACATCGATGCCGTCTTCCCCTTCAAGGGTATCGCTCTCACCGATGTTGGAGATATAGGACAGCCCCACCATCAGGCGAAAATCCCTCTCACCCGGCAATGAATACACAGCGCCGGCCACATAGTCGTCGATATGATCGTCTTCTTCTCCGGTCTTGTTCACATCGCCGTTAAAAGCCCCCACCGTTATCTCCAGCCCCCCTTGGGCATACCCGGCGATTACCGAAGATTCGCGGGTTTCGCTCAATTCCAGGGTCGGCGGGTCGCTGATAAGACGGGTCTCCAAGTAACCGAACGGCAGGTATTGCCGTCCGGCCTGAACAAAAAAGGGCACCTTGTCTTCCCCATCCAGGCGAATGAACGCTTCGTCGATCTCCACTTGTTGCGAATCGCCCTCTTCATAGGAGAAGAGAACAAAACCGCTGACGTGCCTGACCGGGTGAACATCCACCCCGAGTTCCACAGTGGCCAGGGTAATATCGCTGGTATCATCGGCCTCGCGCCCGTCATCGGTATAAGCTGCCTCGACCTCGATGACGCCGCCCAGTGTGATTCCGATCTCATCCAGAGCCGATGTCACCATCGCCATGTCTTCGGACAGGCCTTTGATACCGTTTTCCTGATCCGATTCTTCGGCTGAGGCGGAATATGCGGTCAAGATCAACACCCACCAAATCAGCCATCCGTACTTTTGTATTAAGCCTACCATCTCCGATGCCTTTCTTCCCTGATTTTCGCTTTGAGCTGAACATCTTCTGTCTTCGGAATCGTATGCCCGCAGGTCGTTTTAATCATCGACGGACCTACACACCAAACAAGGTTGATGTAATTGAATCGATTTTCTCTTCAACAGGCGTTCCGGGGCCGGCTTTAAAGCCCAATGCCTTTTATGGCTTTAAAGTCGTATTTCAATGAATTCCTTTTCCTTGCCCACAACGCCCCTTTCCACACCAGGCGCATCCCACCATTACAGCTCACCCCGGCAACGGAGTGGCCGGGTGCATTGCCGGCGGTAATCGGCGGTGGACTACCGTTTCCAGGTTATTCCCTGTTTTCTTGTATCTCGGTACAATTTTGCTTCTGGTTGGGCGCACATCCATCACACCCGCAACCACAGGAGGGGGTATTGTCCTTGCGGACGCTTCTGTAGAATCGGCGGGCCATAAAGAAGGCCGCCACGGCCACGATCACAACAACGATAGTTGTCTGCATGCGGTTTCCTCCTTAGTATCCGATCAGTTTGCCGATCTGGAAGACCGAAGACGCCAACCCGAAAGCCAGCACCGTGTTGAATGCCATGGAAAAGGCGCCCCACTTCCACGACCCGGCCTCTCTGGCGATGCAGACCACCGATACGAAACATGGGGCGTAGAACATGACGAAGACGATCAGGCTCAGGGCTACCAGGGGACGCCACTGGGGCGAATCGGCCAGTTTCTGGGAGAGGGATTGGCTCTCTTCCGGGTCCACTTCCCCCATTGAGTAGGCCGTTCCCAGCGTGGCCACGATCACTTCCTTGGCGGCGAACCCGCCCACCAGTGCGATGTTGGTGCGCCAGTCAAAACCGGCCCCTTGGCTGAGCACTTCGAGTCCTGTGCCGATCCGGCCGGCAATGGAGTGACGCAACGCCGCCTCGGCTTCGGCCGAATCGATGCCGTAGAGTCTCGATTGCGCTTCCTGGGCGGCATCCGAGAGAGTTTCGCGCGGCTCCTCTGAGACCAACTCCTTGGCGACGCCGTTCGGCAGACCGGCCAGCATTTCCTGCCGCTGTGATTCAAAGGCCTGGTGTTTTACTTCAGGCAGTCCTGGAAATGTCATCATGGCCCAGAGAAGAATGGAGATGCCCAGGATGACGGTGCCCGCCTTCTTGATATACTGCCAGGTGCGCTCCCAGGTGTGAATGGCCAGGCCCTTAAACGTGGGCATCCGGTACGGCGGCAGTTCCATTACGAAGGGCGTGGCGGCACCCCTCACCACTGTGATCCTTAGAAATTTAGCCACCAGCAAGGCCCCGGCCCAGGCCACCAGGGTAATGCCGAACATCATCAATGCTTCCTTGCGGGCGAAGAAGGCCGCCACCAGAAGGGCAAAGACCGGCAGTTTGGCGCCGCAGTTCATAAACGGTACGGTCAGCAAAGTGGCGATTCGCTCTTTCCTGGATTTCAATGTCCTTGTGGCCATGACCCCCGGAACGGCGCACCCGCCGGCAATGCCGCCGGATACGATGAACGCCATGACGGAGCTGCCGTGCAGGCCGAAAATGCGAAATACGCGGTCCAGCATGAAGGCAACCCGTGCCAGATAACCCGAATCTTCCAGAATGGCGATACCGAAGAACATGAACATGATCAGCGGCACAAACCCCAGCACGCCGCCCACGCCGTCGATGACACCGGAGATAATCAGCGATTTGAGCAAGCCTTCGGGCATGTGGGTCTCAACCATACCGCCCAGCCATCCGAAGAGGCCCTCCATCCACGCCACCGGTACTTCACTGTAGGTAAAGGTAAAATGGTAGAGGCCGAACAGCACGGCCAGCATGATCAGCGGACCGGCAAACCGGTTGACCACCACCTTGTCGATCTTGTCGGAAATGAAGAGGCGGTTGCGGTCGCCGCCGTATGAGATGACATCCTGCTGGAGGATCGATTTGATGTACCCGTAACGATGGTCGGCAATGACGGCTTCAGGATAGCTGTTCAAGGTCATCCGGATATGATCGGCGACCTTGTCCACTATGGCGGTCAATTGTTTGGCGACTTCGGCATCGGCCTCATTGCCCGCGGAGAGCACCTGCTCATCGTTTTCCAGGTACTTCAGGGCGATCCAGCGGGTGGGATAAATGTGGTTCAGGAATTGGGCCTTATCGATGAGTTTCGACATTTCATCCAGAGCGGTGTCGATATCGGCGCCATAGGAGATGCGCTTTTCGCTTTTCTCTTCCTTCTTTTGCAGAATATCCACGGCCGCTCGGGCCAGTTCCTCCTTCCCTTTGCCGCTGCGGGCAATGGTGGGCACCACCGGAACGCCGAGCAGCCTGGAGAGCTTTTCGTGGTCGATGGTGATGCCGCGGCTATCGGCCATGTCGATCATGTTCAGGGCGATGCAGACCGGCATGCCCAGTTCCATGAACTGGAGGGTGAGGTAGAGGTTGCGCTCCAGGTTGGAGGCATCCACGATATTGATCACCACGCCGGGTTTTTCCTGGATCAGAAAGTCGCGGGCGACCACCTCTTCAAGGGAATAGGCCGTCAGGGAATAGGTCCCGGGCAGGTCCACAATGTTGAATTTGTGGCCGTTGAATTGATAGAATCCAACTTTTTTCTCAACTGTCACGCCGGGATAGTTGCCCACATGCTGGCGCGACCCGGTCAGGTTGTTAAAGAGCGTTGTTTTACCGGCATTGGGATTACCGGCCAGTGCGATCATGGTATCCATCTTAGTCTTCCACCTCTACATCGATATAGTCTGCTTCGCTGTTGCGAAGGGTTAGCGTGAAGCCCATGACCCTCAGGGCCACCGGGTCGTAAAGCGGCGCACGGCCCTGGATGGTGATCTGTGTACCCGGCACAAGGCCCATGTCCCTTATTCGCCGTCCCAGTTCACCATCGGCGGAGATGGAAACAATGGTACCGGCCTGTTTGGGCTTCATCTGTCTCATGTTCAATTTCGGCATCTTCAACCTCTGCTTGCGTGTGAGCGACCACCCGCAAAGCGGGCAGCATGAGTTTGTCTTTAACAACGCATTATAGCGTTTTTTGAATGTTAGGTATGCCTAACTTTAATGTTTGTCAACAACTTTTTCTACCCTCACACACTTTTTTGCCTTTACCGAACTAACGAGGCGTGATAAGCCCCCTATAATTGAAAGGAGCCGCGATGTCGACCGAGCACGAGCTTTCCGAAAGCCTTGAGAATTACCTGGAAACCATATTAGATCTGGAAGAGACCCAGAAAGTCGCACGGGCAAAGGATATCGCCGAGCGCATGCAGGTCCAGCGCGGATCGGTAACCGGCGCGCTCAAGAACCTGTCGGAGAAGGGCTACATCAACTACGCCCCATACAGTTTCATCACCCTCACCCCCAAGGGGATGAAACGGGCAAAAGAGATCAGCCGGCGCCACGCCGCCCTCAAGGAGTTTCTGCTCAAGGTCTTGTGCATCGACCAGCAGACAGCGGATGAGACCGCTTGCAGGATGGAACACGCCATCGACAAGAAAACATTTGAACGGCTGGTTTGCTTCATCGACTATATCTTCACCTGCCCGCGTGCCGGGGAGGAGTGGATCCAGTCCTTCATTAACTATTGTGCCAGCGGAAATCTGAAACAGTCCACATGCGATCAATGCATTCAATCCATTCAGAACCATAAATGAACCGGACGCCCATGAATCCACCTGCCCGGCCCGACCATCCCACGCGGGAAAAGATACTCCGGCTCAGTCTCATATATGACGCCTTCGAAAGCGAAGCCGCCCCCTATAAGGAAGCGGCTGCATGCGGCAAAGGTTGCGCCTATTGCTGTACCGAGGCGGGCGCCATCCATATCACCACTCTGGAGGGTCTCGCCATCCAAAAAGCGGTCGCCGGCCTTGCCAAGCCGCAGCGCACCGCAGTGAAAAAAGCGCTTGCCAAAGACATGGCGCGACGGGAAAAGGGACTTTCTTCGCCTTGCGCACTGCTGATGAAAAACAAAGCCTGCATGATCTATACGGCGCGGCCTTTTGCATGCCGCCGCATCTACTCGCTCAAGACGTGCAACCAGCAGCAACCTCCGATCCTCAGCCGCCGCGTCATGGCGATGGGCGAAAGGGCCATCAACGCCCTGCAGCAATTGGACGACACCGGTTATTCGGGCCACCTCTCCTACATCCTGCACATGCTCGAGGCCCCCGGATTCATTGAAACCTACCTGGCAGGCGGATTCCAGCCGGAGGCGGTGTCCGACTTCGGCAAATCCCATCAGATTCTCATCAATCGCACAGTATCCGCCTGAACCTCGTCCCATCGCAACGATTCCGCGGATTGAGGTCACCACGCGATACCCGGTACGACCGTGTTCGCGAAGTTGCCCCTTGACACCACCCGGCCCGGGATCGATACTTAGGATAGCACGCTAGCAGTAAGAAGGCATTGCCAGCAAGGAGACCCGACCATGATCAGTGCCCTGGTACTCATGGGGGTCGCCTTGGCCTGTATACTGTTGAAGATGCATGTTGAAAGGCGTCGCGCCACCCGGCGTGACGTTTGCGACGCCACGCGACTGAGCCTCCTGGCGTTCGAACGCCAGACCAGTGCACATGCGCTGTTCAGGGAAGCCGGACGCGAACTGTCGTTCTCAACCGCTAAAATCGAGCAGGACTTCAACAGATATCTTCGCAAAGGTGACATCCCCCACTATGTCGGCGGATACCTGCGGCGTCAGCCCCTTCCACCGGCCTCCTACCAAAGCTCCCTGTTCGTTACACACGGCTTGCCGCCGAACACCTATCCGTAGTAGGTAGGCATAGTTTTACGGAACGTTAACTCAAAACATGCTGGATATCATTGGACCGCCATCATCCTCTGCGCGAGGTAAGCGGGCCGGCTCTAACGCTCTTTGTCTTCTAATGGGTTATAGGCTCAACTTTCGGTAATCATGTGGGAGCGGCTTTTAGCCGCTACCCGAAAGCCTGTACAGGATCCCTTTCGCGGCTAAAAGCCGCTCCTACACAGCGTTTCAAACCGAATTTGAGTGAAGCCCGAAAGCTGAGTTATAGATGCGTAGGTTTATACCGGCACAACGCCAGCCGCTGCCCTAGCCGGCAACGAGGCGATGATGCGTTCAAAGGAGTTCCATGACGGCGGCAAAGAGCACGATATTGCTGATCCATCCACCGGTGGCCAAACCCTCGGAGCCGCCGGCCGGCATTGCCCGATTGGCCGGCGCCCTCAGGTCCCACGGCATCGCCTGCGCGGTCATCGACGCCAATGTCGAAGGCCTCCACTACTTGCTGGAGTGCATCCCGGTTCCATCCGACACCTGGTCACGGCGCGCCCACCGGCACATGCCGGACCATCTGGCAGCGCTTCGAACCCGCGACCTCTACCGGGTGCCGGACAGGTACCGGCGGGCGGTGTCCGATATCAACCGGTTGCTGAGCCTGGCCGGAAAAGCGGCCAAGGCGCAGATCAGCATCGCCAACTACGACGATGAGCGCCTGTCGCCGCTGCGCAGCCAGGACCTGGTGCATGCGGCGCAACATCCGGATGAAAACCCCTATTATGACTACTACCGGGAGCGCATCCTGCCGGCGGTGGACCGAGCGAATCCCGGTGTGATCGGGCTGTCGATCAACTATCTATCGCAGGCGTTGTGCGCGTTTGCCCTCATCGGCCTGCTGAAACGCACCTACCCGGACATCTCCGTCGTCGTCGGCGGCGGCCTGATCAGCTCCTGGCTTCGGAGACCGGAATGCACCGGTTTCTTCTCCCCATGGGTCGATCGGATGGTGAGCGGCCCCGGAGAGGCGGCATTGATTGAAGCGGCGGGCAAGACGGCTGCGTGCGCATATCACGCGCCGGATTACAGCGATCTGTATACCCTGCCCTACTTGAGCCCCGGCTTCGTACTGCCCTTCAGCGCGTCCAGCGGCTGCTGGTGGCGGCGCTGCACCTTCTGTCCGGAGCATGCCGAACAGAACCCGTTTCGACCGCTGCCCAAAGGCGATGCGGTGCACCAATTGAACGACCTGACCCGGCTGTCCCGTCCGGCCATGATCCATCTGCTGGACAATGCGATTTCGCCGGCGCTGCTGAAGGGGTTGGCCACCGATCCGCCCGGCGCGCCGTGGTACGGTTTTGTGCGCATCGGACCGCCACTGGACGATCCGATGTTCTGCCGCGCCCTGGCGCGGTCCGGATGCGCCATGCTTAAAATCGGATTGGAGTCCGGAGACCAGGACGTATTGGACGCCATGGGAAAGGGCGTCCGGCTGGAGATGGCCTCCAAGGTGTTGCACAATCTCCATGCGGCCGGAATTGCCGCCTATGTCTACCTGCTGTTCGGAACGCCTGCGGAGGACCGGGCCGCTGCCGGCCGGACAATGGATTTCGTCGTCGGGCACCACTCGCTCATCGACTTTCTCAATCTGGCCATCTTCAACCTGCCCGTCGACAGCGATGCGGCGGACGGACTCGTTTCGCGGCAGTTCTACACCGGAGACTTGCAGCTTTATGCGGACTTCGATCATCCCCGGGGTTGGAACCGGGTCGCGGTACGCCGGTTTATCGATAAAATATTCAAAAAACACCCTGACATTCAACCCATCCTTCGACGCGACCCGCCCATCTTCACTTCCAACCATGCCGCTTTTTTTCATTTGTCAAATCCGGCAGGCGCCGGCATCGGCCCCCAAAGGGCAATTCGAAGCGTTGACACACCTCTGTATTCTTGACATACTCGGCGCGCATTCAGATTCCTCTCCCCCAACATTCAGGAGGTCGACTTGCCCGTTCAAATCGTTCAACATCCACTGGTCCGACATAAGCTGGGCCTGATGCGCGCCAGCGACATCAGTACCAAAGATTTCAGAGACTTGGCTTCGGAAGTCGGAAGCCTGCTCACCTATGAAGCCACCAAAGACCTGCCCACGGAGAAGAAAAAGATCCAGGGCTGGGCCGGTGAGGTCGAGGTCGAGACCATCAAAGGGAAGAAGATCACCGTGGTTCCCATCCTGCGGGCCGGCCTGGGGATGATGGACGGCGTGCTGCACTTGATCCCGTCGGCCAAGGTGAGCGTCATCGGTCTCTATCGCAACGAAAAGACCCTCCAACCCGTCAAGTACTACCTCAAGACCACCAGCTCCGTGGATCAGCGCATCGCACTGATCCTGGACCCGATGCTGGCCACCGGCGGCACTTTGATTGCCACCATCGATGAGCTCAAGGCCGCCGGATGCAAGCAGATCAGGGGCATCTTTCTGGTCGCCGCACCCGAAGGGCTGGCGAAATTGGAAAAAGCCCATCCGGATGTGGATATTTATGTGGCCGCCATCGACGAACGGCTGAACGAAGTCGGCTACATCCTGCCGGGGCTGGGCGATGCCGGCGACAAGATTTTCGGTACCAAATAGCGGCTTTCACAGCCCTGTTTTGCTTTTTTCACGAAGCTTTGTATTCGACTGCCAGAACAAGGAGGAACCATGGCCCTGAATGACACCCCGTCTGAATCCGGACTGCAACTGAAAGACAGTATTTTCGGCGCACAAATGTTGTTTGTGGCGTTCGGCGCCCTGGTGCTGGTCCCGCTGCTCACAGGTTTGAACCCCAACGTCGCCCTGTTCACGGCAGGCGCAGGCACCCTGCTCTTCCAGTTGATCACCAAACGCAGCGTACCGGTCTTTCTGGCCTCCTCGTTTGCGTTCATCGCTCCGATTATTTACGGCGTCCAGACATGGGGCGCGCCGGCCACAATGTGCGGCCTGGCAGCCGCCGGTCTGCTCTACGTGGTGATCAGCATTTTGATCAAGATCTTTGGGGTGGCCTTCCTTCAGCGGCTGCTGCCGCCGGTGGTGGTGGGCCCCGTGATCATGGTGATCGGCCTGATTCTGGCGCCGGTGGCGGTTTTCATGGCCATCGGCAAGACCGGAGACGGCAGCGCCGTCCTGGTGGCGCAGGACAAGGCCCTCATCGTCTCCATGGTGACCCTGGGGACCACCATTGCCATATCGCTGGTGGCCAAAGGGCTGCTGCGCCTGATTCCCATTCTCATCGGTATCATGGCGGGATATATCGTCTCCATTCCATTGGGCCTGATCGATCTGAGCCCCATCGGGAAAGCGGCCTGGTTCGCCGTCCCCGATTTCGTCCTGCCCGAATGGAACCTGCAGGCTGTGATCTACATCGTACCGGTGGCCATCGCTCCGGCCATCGAGCATTTCGGAGACATTCTGGCCATCGGCCAGGTGACCGGCAAGGACTATCTCAAATCACCGGGGATCCACCGCACCATGATGGGCGACGGGCTGGCCACCACCCTGGCCTCCGCCCTGGGCGGCCCGCCCAACACCACCTATTCGGAAGTCACCGGAGCCGTTGCGTTGACACGCATGTTCAACCCGTCCATCATGACCTGGGCCGCGATCTTCGCCATCCTGCTGGCATTCGTGGGTAAAGTCGGCGCCATATTACAGACCATCCCCGCACCGGTCATGGGCGGCATCATGCTGCTGCTCTTCGGCGCCATCACCGTGGTGGGCCTCAACTCGCTGGTCAAAGCGGGCGACGATCTCACCGAACCGAGGAACCTTGCCATCGTTGCGATCATCCTGGTCTTCGGCATCGGCGGCATGGCCTTCTCGGTGAACGAATTCACCCTGAAAGGCATCGGGCTGGCAGGCATCGCAGGCGTTCTGCTCAACCTGGTGCTGCCGGGAAGAAAGACCTCTCCGGCAAGGGCCGAGGTTGAAGTGGCGGAATCTTCATCGGCCGCATAGGAAGTACCGGCAGCTCAAATTCGACCTGTTACCGCCCGGTGGTGTTTAGATGCACCATCGGGCGTTTTTCTTCCCGCCCTGCCAATCTCGTTCAAAGCGTTTAAGTCGTCGCAATTTGTTCCTGCACCGGTCCGATCCCCCCCATTCCCGGAATTCCGACCATTACCGCATGCGCTGTTTCGGTCTTTACCTTTCAGGCTGTAAATGAGATAATTCATTTTCTTCCGGAGTTGCGGCATCTTCCGCCAATCATGATCTGCTGCACAGCCACGAACGCTGCCTGCTGTTAACCGCTTATGGAACACAGATAGGAGATGCGAGCATGCATACCCTGATCGAGCCTTTCAAAATTAAAAGTGTCGAACCCATTCGGATGACGACCAGAGAAGAAAGAGAGGTCATCCTAAAGGCGGCCAACTACAATCTGTTCAAAATCAGGAGTGATGACGTCATTTTGGATTTTCTCACTGACTCAGGCACTTCGGCCATGAGTTCAGCCCAGTGGGCCGCGCTGATCAGGGGAGATGAAGCCTACGCCTGTGCGAGCAGTTTTTATCGTTTTGAAGAAGCGGTCCGCAAAATCACGAATTTCCCCCATATCATCCCAACACACCAGGGCAGGGCCTCGGAGCGGCTCCTGTTTTCAGTTGTCCTGAAAAAGGGCGACATCGTCCCCAACAACAACCATTTCGATACCACACGCGCCAATGTCGAATACAACGGCGCGCAGGCGCTGGATTTGGTCATCGAAGAAGGCAAGCATCCGGACCTGGACTATCCCTTTAAAGGGAATATCGATGTGGCAAAACTGAAGCAATTGCTCGAGCAGTCGGCCGATAAAATCCCTTTGTGCATGCTCACCGTAACCAATAATACGGGCGGCGGTCAGCCGGTTTCCATGCAAAATATCCGGGAAACCAAGCGCTTGCTCGAAACCTGCAACATTCCCCTATTCCTGGACGCGTGCCGATTTGCCGAAAATGCCTGTTTCATTAAAAAAAGAGAGCGCGGGTACGAAAACAAAACGATAATGGAGATCGTCAATGAGATGTTTTCCTACGCGGATGGCTGCACCATGTCGGCCAAAAAAGACGCTTTCGCCAATATCGGCGGATTCATCGCCTTGCATGACGAGGGGGTGGCCCAAAAAATCAGGAATTTGCTCATCCTGACAGAGGGTTTTGCCACCTACGGCGGATTGGCCGGCAGGGATCTGGACGCCATTGCAGTCGGGTTGCATGAGATCGTCCAGGAGGATTACCTGTATTATCGTCTGAGGACCGTCGAATATATCGGCGAAAAGCTGATCGACAACGGCATCTCCATCGTAAGGCCCACGGGCGGGCATGCACTTTACATCGATGCCAAGGCCTTCTATCCCCAGATTCCTTTTGACGAATTCCCCGGCCAGGCGCTGTGCTGCGAGCTATATCTCAACGGAGGCATCAGGGGGTGTGAAATCGGAACGCTTATGTTTGGGAGCAAAAGCGAGGACGGCACCGACCTTCCTGCCGCCATGGAACTTGTCAGGCTTGCATTTCCCCGAAGGGTCTATACCCAGGCCCATTTCGATTACGCCGCAGAAGTTATCGTCGACTGCTATCGGAACAGGGATGCTGTCAAAGGGCTGAGAATCGTCAATGCACCAGAATACTTGAGACATTTTACGGCTGACTTGGAACGATTATAAAGACCTATCCCATCCTGTGCCGCCATCCCTGATGAAATCATGCCCGCAGAACCTCGCTACCATGGGGCTGCTGAATTGTTTTTCGGATCTATAGCCCATAAATAAGGCAAAGCGTGTTAAAGCCGCTCAGTGGGCCGGCCGGCCCACTGACCTCCCGCCGGGGATGATAGCAATCCGATTGCATCCACCTTGGTTTGGGTTACCGGTCCGTTGATTTTTGCCTCCTAATGCGTAAGTTGAAACAGCCACGCAAGATGAACGCAGTGCACTCAACATGTCACCCAAAAAAGAATCCAACAGCGGCAACCGACGCGCGTTCAGGATTTGGGTTAATCGAACCGGCTGGAGGCAACGCTATGCAATTATATCGCTTACATTACTCACCAGTTCTTCCATCACCATGATTCCCATTGCGTCTACACAGAGCGCCATCACGCGATTGGCCCGCAGTTTCAGACAAGCTCCCAGATACGATATAGAGGTATTTGGATACTGGATTGGTATGGTGAGCGACCGGCTGACCCATGCAATCCTGCCGGACTATTTGATCGGCATCAGCAGGGATGAAACCGGCGCCTTGGGCTATCTCACCAATACCCGCTGCCGGTCGAGGGTGATGTTTGCCGCCGAGACGGTTTGCAACCAGCTGGGCATCATGATTCATACTTGCCCGGAAGCCGGCGGCGGCGATCTTGCCGAAAGCAGTTGGATCTTCATCCCCGTAGAATTGCTGGTGCTGAACCGGCCGATTGCGGCCTACATGCCGGTGGAGACGATTGAAGAACATTTCCCCGGTATCCCTCCCTACAGAATTTCCACCAAAGATATCGCGGCGATCATATGTGCATCGAAGAACCGAAAGCAAACCCATTTGCTGGATAAGAAAAACCGATGGACCCGGTATCATTTTCTTCCGTCCTTGGGCGTCCGGGTCGATGCGTTTGTCACAAACAGCAGAATCTACCCCATGAATCAGTTTATCCTGAATGCATTGGAGATGAATCAATTCACACGGCAACACAACGGGAGAGCCAGAACGATATACGGCCGCGTCCATATCCATTATGCCTACCGACGGGGGGAAATCGTGGGCGATGCCCTCATCAATGCGCTGCATAAAAACGACAAATACTTCTTTGAATTGATGACACCCATGGATGCGATCTCCATGCTCGACAGCACCAAGGCAATCCGGGAAATCAGTGACGGGCGGCTGACGATGACACAGCAGATCGAGGCCATTGTGGCATTGGATCCCGAAAGCTTTGAAGTGGTCGGGCGCTCTTATTTTGATTTACAGGCATTGAAATCAACCGCAGCGATCGACAGATTCAAAAGCTTGGCTGGAAAGGCAGGTCAATCGCGCGATATCACATCCCATATCCAATGGTTTGATTATATCAGGGATTTTAGTACCCCCACTTTAAATGAGATCGAGCCGGCGGACCGATGCCACGCACAGGAGCCTGGCTGACAACGCTTTGATAGCGCGATCTTTATGGAAATATGAGCGGCAGTACGGTATGATGGCGCGGGCAAACAGGAAAAAGGACCAAACATGATTGGCGATTTGTTCAAATACTGGACCTATCAAGTCTTCTCCCCGGGAACCGTGCTCAAGGAAAAATATGAAGCCTTCCAATCATTGTTGCAGTTCGATCAAAGCGCCCACGAGGAGATGGCCGAGTTGCAGCGCATCTGCTATGAAACCCTGCACGTCGACGCCAGCCGTGTCGCCGCCTGCTACGGCGATTTCTCGACATCAGTGGGCCGTATCGTCGATCTGCTCGAACAAATGTGCCCGAGGTGCTATTCCGACCTGAAGGCTTATCATACCAAGTTTGATCACTACATTCGGCACCTGCTCGCGGCACCCGATATCGTCCGGTATTCCGGCGAGCCCTATACCATGGGACTCTTGACGGCATCCGACACGGATCAGAACAGCGTCGGGGGAAAAGCCCACGCGCTCATCGCGGTTATCCGCAACCTGCAGATGCAGGTTCCGCGCGGATTTGTCATCACGACGAACGCCTATCACCACCTGCTTGAGTTCAATCACCTCGACGATATCATCCGCGCCAACCTGGCCGGCATTCATCCGGACGTTCCCTCCTCGCTTGTCGAAGCGTCCGACAAATTGACCGCCGCCATCAAGGGGATGGCCTTTTCTTCCCAATTGCGCCAGTCCATACAAAATGCACTTGAGACACATCTCCCGCCGGGGCAGAGCAATATGCTTCTTGCCGTGCGCAGCAGCGCCGTCGGTGAAGATTCTGACATTACGTTTGCCGGCCAATACCGGTCCTGCCTGAAGGTAAGGCCTGACGATCTGATCGAAGCCTATCGCCTTGTGCTGGCAAGCAAATTCTCGCCGACGGCCCTTTTCTACCGCATCCGGGCAGGATTTGACGACGCACAGACGCCCATGGCCGCCGTGGTCATGGAAATGATCGATCCCCTCTACAGCGGTGTCCTCTATACGAGCGGCCCGACACCGGATGAGTCGAATATATCCTCCATCCACTATGTAGATGGATTGGGAGAAGATCTGGTTTCAGGACATCGAAAAGCCAATGTCATCTCCATCCTGCGCGACCGCAATGGCCGTCCTGCGGCAAGAGATGCGCGGAACAACGATGACTCCGGACCGTCGGGTCCCGGTCTGGATGCCGACGCCATTTCCACCCTCTCGGATTGGGCGCTGCAGTTGGAGCGCCAAATGCATGGCCCTTGCGATGTGGAATGGAGTCAGGACCGATCCGGCGATCTTTTCCTGTTGCAGTGCCGCCCGCTGTTCCAACAGCCACCGACTTCTCTCTCTGCCGATACGGATGACGGGTCCACCGACATCTCGGCGAATGAAGAGGTACGGTACAAAGGCGGCCTGTGCGCCTGTTCCGGCACCGGCAGCGGACCGGTCCACAAAATTTCAGGGGATGAAGACCTGCGGGCGCTGCCGGACAACTGCGTGGCCGTACTCACTGTGGCGCCGCCCCACTACGTACCGATTCTGGACAGGGTCACCGCCGTGATCATAGAGCGGGGAAGCATTGCAGGTCATTTTCAGGCGGTGGCGCGTGAATTCAATGTCCCCACCCTGGTCAATGCCGAAAATGCCGGACAAATACTTCAAAAGGGAGAACTGGTGACCGTCATCGCCGACCAGTGCAAAGTCGTTGCCGGCGTCCTGCCCCAAACGGAAAGGCACGGCAAAGAACAGACGCCGGCGGAAGATCTCAACCCGCTCCAACGAAGGCTCTCGGCGGCAATGGACTTTATCTCCCCCCTGAAACTGACCGACCCGCACGCACGGACATTTGCACCGCAGTCGTGCCGTTCCATGCATGACATTCTGCGCTTTGCCCACGAAAAGGCGATTTACGAAATGTTCTCCATCGGGGATCGCCGAATGAAACGCAAAAGCGGCGCCCGACGGTTGATTGGCGACCTGCCGTTGGTGATTTATGTTCTGGATGTGGGCGGCGGCATTCAGGAGGCCAAGGCCCGCAATCAGACCATCGGGATCGATGATCTCGCATGCAAACCCATGCATGCCCTTTGGAAAGGGCTTGTACATCCGGAAATCCGATGGGCCGGCCATCACCATTTCGACTGGGCCGAATACGACCGTATGGTGATGAACGGCGGCATCATCAGCCCGGATTCGGCCATGTTCTCGAGTTACGCAGTTGTGGCAGACCATTATCTTAATTTCTGCCTGAAATTCGGCTACCACTTTGCCATCATCGACACCCTTTTCCAGGAGGCCTCCAACGGCGGCCACATCTGGTTCCGATTCACGGGCGGCGGCGCGGATGCAAGGGGAAAACTCCTGCGGGTCCAATTTACCAAGAAGATCCTGTCGGAGATGGGATTCCGTGTCAAAACAGAAGGTGAATTGATCAACGCCAGGCTCGAAGGCTATACATCTCAGTTGATCGCTGAACGCCTGGAGCGCATCGGTCATCTGCTCGGCGTTACGCGGCTCATGGACATGCACCTGCAGAGCGAATCGGAAGTCGACCGCTTGGTGAAGGCATTTTCAGACAGGCAGTTCGAGGATTTTGTCTGGGAAACCAGTGAGGAAGCATCCGATGAACGATAGCTATACGCCGACCTGGATCGCCCCGGGACTCGCCGTGGGCCACGCCCCCATGTCCTATGACGACCTTGAATCCCTCAAACAACACGGCATCGACGCCATTCTCAACCTCTGCGGGGAGTACTGCGACCTGCACGACATCGAGCAGGACTATGGGTTCGAAGTTTACTACCTGCCCATCCCGGATGAGAGCATCCCGGATACCCAAAACCTCGAAAGGGCGCTGATCTGGCTGGACGAAGCCATTTACCTTGGAAAAAACGTGCTCGTTCACTGCCGGTTCGGCATCGGCCGCACCGGCACGCTGGTTACCGCTTATCTTCTGCGCAGGGGGCTCGGTCTGAAGTCGGCCGCTAAAGTGCTCAAACAAACCCGGGCCAATCCGAGCACATACCGGCAGCACAAACTGCTGAAAAAATACGGCCGCAAAGAAAAACCCCTCACCATCCGGCAACCTTCGCTCGA
Source organism: Desulfobacteraceae bacterium (assembly GCA_050302315.1). Taxonomy (GTDB): domain Bacteria; phylum Desulfobacterota; class Desulfobacteria; order Desulfobacterales; family Desulfosarcinaceae; genus JARRKU01. Next base: position 26,880 of record JBNLAV010000014.1, on the reverse strand, counting down.
AAACCGGCATGTCGTGGATCTTGGCCGTTATTTTGAGGAATATGAAGCCATCGTGGCCCATATTGAAACCGGTCTGCAAGGCGTGAAACAAGACGCGCATCCGGCTAAACGGTGCGGGCGCGACAACACGACATGCTGCCACGAGCAGGTGGACCTGACCCTGGTAGAGGCCATCTACCTGAGCTACCGCATGAACCGCCACCTTAAAGGTGAAGATCGGATCGAAGCGATCCGGCGTGCGCTGGACTATTCAAAGGCGGGCGAAACCGGGGCGCAACCCGACCGGCCCAAAAAGCGTTTGCCCAGCCAGGAGGCGAATGAAACCCGCTCCGCCCTGTGCCCCCTGAGTCAGGACGACATCTGCCTGATCTACGAATACCGACCGCTTTCATGCCGGCTGCATGGTATAACCGCACCTGACATAGACGGGAAGGCGCCTGGAGAAATACTTCAGCGGCTTTCGAACGAGGTATTTTTGCTCTACTCCGGATTTTTTATGCCGGAACCGCCCTTGCGGTTTTCTCTCATCGATACCGTCTCGGGACGCTTCGTCCAGACCTACTTCTACTATCTGGCGGAACAAAGCGCTCAAAAACAGATATGAAATCTCAGCTATACAACATCCGTCTAAAATTGCAGCAGAGTTGACCCGGACACCGTCGCCGAAGGGTCATCCCTCAACATACTGTATTGATAAGAGTATTGACACGCATAAGCGCCTTTGAGATACTCGCCGGGGTAATGTTTAAATTTCTTTTTCCCCAAATGGAGGGCGTTAAATGAAAGTCATGGGATTCAATGGAAGTGCCAGGAAGGACGGGAACACGTCGTTTCTCATCCAGAAAGTATTCGAGCAACTCGAAGCCGAAGGGATTGAAACCAAACTGGTGAACCTGGGGCCGCAATCGGTCAATGGCTGCCTCGCCTGCATGAAATGTTTTGAAAATCAGGACGGCCACTGTGTACAGAAGAAGGATGACCTTAATGACTGGCTTGACGAAATGAAAGAATGTGACGGTATCATTCTGGGCAGCCCGGTCTATTTTGCTGACATCAGCGCCCAGATCAAAGGTTTCATGGATCGAACCGGTACGGTGGCCCTGGCCAACGGCAATCTGTTCCAAAGGAAAGTCGGCGCCGGAGTGGTGGCCGTTCGCAGGGCAGGATCGGTTTCGGCGTTTCACAGTCTCAACGCCTATTTTACCATTGCCGAGATGATTGTTGTGGGCTCCACCTATTGGAACATGGGATTCGGCATGGAAAAGGGCGAAGTTTTGCAGGACAGCGAAGGGCTGCAAACCATGGCCAATGTCGGCAAAAACATGGCCTGGTTGATCAAATCCATCGAAGCGTCCAAAGAGGTTGTCCGGCCGCCGGAAACAACCATGGGCGTGATGACCAATTTTATCCGGTAGCGCATCCTCCATGGCGCAAAATGAAAGCCTGCTATTGTTGATATGTTCCCACGCATGTGCGTGGGAACGTTGCGCATTCAGGTTTTAAAGCCAACGGCATTGGATTGAGACTTCAAGCAGTTGCATCAGCAGTGCGCCATCACCCCGGAAAATGGATGGCATCTTTGCCAATCATGGTGATGCCCATATTCCTGCTTTCGACTCGGAACACGCCTGCCCGATCCTTTCCTGGCCCTGTCAATCGTCGCGGCCGCCCGGGCTTAGAGGTATCCAAGGCAGTTGACACGCAATTTCACCTTTGACATACTGATTGGCAAATGGGGGGCCTTCCTGATTCACTCTTTGTCTGGTATTCGTCACAGAATCCCTTTCCTCTGAGGAGATATTCCAATGTTAAAATTCTGGTCAGCGGGCAACGAAATTGTCAATTCTGATAAGGCGATGCAGGCATGCCTGAGCGATATGCCGGTCGGGCAACCGGATGCCGAAACAGAGTTCTTAATTATCCACACCACAATGGGACACAAATTTGGCGATCTGATTAAGGCTGCAAAAGCGATAAGCCCGAAGGTTAAAGTGGTTGGTTGCACCGGATGCGGCCTCATCGGCAGCAACGGTTTGGTCAGCGAAAAGATGCGTGCTCTGGCTGTTATGGGAATTCGCGGCGACGCCGATGATATCGCCATCAGCTACAGCGACCGTCTCAGCTTTGCGGACTCCTTCGAGGAATCGCTGAATGTCGCCAAATCCCTCAAGGCTCAAAACGCAGGTATCAACATGATCCTCCTGCTCGGCCCATCGCTGGATCTGGTTGCCGATCAGTCTTTTGCAGCCTTTGAAGAGGTGTTTGGAAGACAGATGCCGATCTTTGGCGGGACCGCTACGGACAATCTCAAGGCGATCAGGAGCAACCAGTTTGTCGACGACAGAATCCTCGAGCACGGACTCATTGCGGTTGGCTTTGCGGACCCCAGCCTCAGATTGACCATGGGGGTTCATCACGGCAACGTGCGCGTTGGCAAGTCATTTTTCGTGACACGGGCCGAGCGAAACCAGATCCTGGAATTTGATGGTCAGCCTGCGTGGCCTTATATCATGAATCGAATGAAACTGCCGGTGGAAACAAAGTTCGAAGAGGCGCTGCGTGTTGTATGCTTTGCTGAGGAACTGCCGGAATCCCTTCACACTGAATATGACAATCGGCACATCATATATGTACCTGTGGGAACGGACAGAGAAAAACAGTCTTTTGATATGGCGGTGACGATCAAAGAGGGCACGGAAATGTGGCTCGCCCAAAGGGAAGAGGAGAAGATGTTCGCCGGATTGGACCGAATGGTCTCCAACCTGGTTGAAAGGCTGGAAGGTCAACCGCCTGTCGCGATATTTCAATCGGACTGCGCGGCGCGAGGTCGAATGTCCTTCAATGAGATCAATAAGACGGAGATTATTTCACGGATGCAGAAGCCTCTCTGCAAAGGCGCAAATGTACCGTGGTTGGGACTGTACGGGTATGGCGAGTTTACCATGCTGGGAGGAAAGAACGTGTTTCACAACCAGACGACCTCGCTCTACGTTCTGACCCGTACCGAGGTGTAATGACACGAGAATCGAAATCGCTCTTACCCCAGGAGCTTCAGACCCAGATTGAAAATCTGCAGTCTGAAATCACCCACTTTATTGTCATCAAACAGGAATTGATTGACACCCAGGGGCTTCTTGACCGAGAGCGGGGTCGGTTCCAAGGCATTCAGGATTGCAGTGAAAAACTTCTGCGCGTCGAGGACATCGATACTTTTGCCACGATCCTGCTGGAGTCGATCCTGCAGACCTTTGAATTCGAAGTCAGCCTTTTAACGCGATTCAATCTCCGTCACCAATGCCTCGAAGTAATAGGTGATGCCGGTTTCGACGCCCTTCCCGCCAGCCTTCCGTTCAACATCGATTGGCTCGAAAGCAATACGGGCGTCATCCTGCCGAGCGGACACCCGTTGCTTGAAACATGGGCGCCTCTGGGATTGGGGGAGGCCATTATCTGTCCGTTCTTCTCCGAAAAAGACAACGCTTTGACGGGGATGGTGGTCGGCGGATTGACCCGTGAAAATATAGAATACTTCGACCCTATCAACGCTGAGGTCATCCCTTCTTTTTCCGTGATCGTTACACAGGCGGGGGCCTTGCTCAGCAACTACGAGCTCAAGCACAAACTGCTGGAACAGAACATCCAACTGGAGCACTACAGCAGGAATCTGGAGCACCTGGTTGAGGAGCGAACCGCCGAATTGGCAGACGCCAAGGAACGGGCCGAAGCTGCCAACCGGGCCAAGAGCGAATTCCTGGCCAACATGAACCACGAGCTGCGCACGCCTCTCAACGCCATCCTGGGATACTCCCAACTCATGCGCAGAGATGTCTCGCTGCCCCCCGAACAACGAGAAAACCTGGATACCATCAATCGATGCGGAGAGCACCTGCTGGGACTGATCAACGACGTGTTGTCCATATCCAAAATCGAAGCCGGACGAACAAACCTGGAAACGACAACCTTTGACTTGCGCGCTTTGTTCCGGGACATTGAGAACATCTTTGACGCCAGCGTGGATGCCAAGGGATTGCAGCTTGATGTGATCGGTATCGAAGACCTGCCGCACCATGTCGCCACCGACGAAAGCAAATTGCGCCAGGTACTCATCAACCTGCTAGGCAATGCGGTAAAATTTACTGAACAAGGCAGCATCACACTGCGGGTCTCCATCGTGGATGGCGCTTCCAGCGGAATGCGTCTATTGGTGGAGGTACAGGACACCGGTGTCGGTATCGCCGCCCGCGAGTTGGACAAGGTCTTCCGGTATTTCGAACAGACCGAAAGCGGTAAAACGAGCAAATGCGGAACGGGATTGGGCTTGGCCATCTGCCGCAACTACATCCGCATGATGGGAGGCGATATCAGCGTAATCAGCAGAGAAGGCAAAGGCAGCACCTTCCGATTTGAGATCGATATCGAAGAGGGTGATGAGACCGTCTACAATGCACGGACGTCAAAAGAGCAGCGTGTGATGGGTCTTGCGGAGGATCAGGACATACCGCGCATCCTTGTGGTCGAGGATGTGGAGGAGAGCCGCACACTCCTGGTCAAACTTCTCCGGACAGTCGGTTTTCAGGTGAAGGATGCCGTCAATGGTGAAGATGCCGTCGAGAAATGGCAAGCGTGGCGGCCCCACCTCATCTGTATGGACAAGCGTATGCCGATAATGGACGGTTACCAGGCGACGGAGAACATAAAGAACGCTCCGGGCGGAAAAGATACGATCATTATTACGATGACCGCCAGCGCCTTTGGAGAAGACCGTCAAAATGCCATCGAACACGGCTGTGACGATTTTATTCTCAAACCCTTCAGAGAGCACGACCTTTTTGAAATGTTACGAAAATATCTTGGGGTACGGTATATTTATGAACATCAAGATGAAGAAATAGTGCCCTCGGTTATCAAGGATAAAATTTCTGATGAACGCCTGGCCGGGATTGCAGGGGATTTGCCCAAGGATTTGATGGCCAGACTTAAAGAGGCTACCGAGTTAAGCTACGCGGCCAAAATTGGTCAAGTGATCGGTGAAATAAGGGTACTGGATGCAGATTTTGGCGACGCCTTGTCCGACCTGGCAGAAAATTTTGCCTATGATCAGATATTGGCGCTTATTCTAAAATTGGAAGCGACACTTGCCCATTCAACGAGGCAAGATACGGCTGAGGGATAAAGGTGCGCAAATGAATGGACCGGAAATCGGCTGTAGTATTCTGGCAGTTGATGACAATCCTGACAACTTGAGACTGCTTGAAAAGCTTCTGACCGGATACAGCTATAAAGCCAGGTTGGCAACCAGTGGGCGCAGGGCGCTGGCGACTGTCCGCAAAGAAGCGCCTGATCTGATATTGCTGGATATCATGATGCCCGGAATGGATGGTTTCGAAGTCTGCCGACAATTGAAATCGGATGGGCATACCAACAACATCCCGGTTATTTTTATCAGCGCCGTTAATGAACCCCTTGACAAGGTCACGGCGTTCTCACTGGGAGCGGTTGATTATATTCTAAAACCCTTCCATGAAGATGAGGTATTGGCACGCGTAAAAACCCACTTGACCTTGAGTATATTGCAGCGTCAACTGGAAATGAAAAATACCGAACTTCAAAAGGCCCTTGATGAAATCAAGGTACTGCGGGGAATCATACCCATTTGTGCGTCATGTAAAAAAATCCGCAATGACGAGGGATACTGGGAACAGATCGAATGCTATATCAGTGATCATTCAGATGCGGTATTCAGCCATGGCATCTGCGAAGAATGTGCAAAAGTGCTCTATCCAGAGTTTTGCGATGATTGACCCGGGATGCCCACTTAGGTGTCCCCATTGGAACAGAACTGCGGTTTTGGATTAATTCCAGGCAAAAGAGATGATATTGCGGCTGCTGAAATCATTCTACATGGACGTCAACGTGCCATGGCCGGGAGAAGACGATCATGCTGAGTACTCGCGGAACGGTAGAACGGCAAATCAGAGCCCGGCAACCTGAAGAGATATTATAGCCCGTTGCGGAGTCCGATGACACGAGAATCAAAATCACCGCCATCCAAAGATCTTGAGGCCCAGGTCGATGACCTGCAGTCTGAAGTCGCACGCAAGATCGTCATCAAGCAGAACTTGATCGACACCCGCGGGCTTCTCGATAGAGAACGAAGTCGCTTCCAGGGCATACAGGATTGCAGTCAAAAGCTTCTGAGGGCCGAGGACATGGATACCTTTGTCGCCATTTTGCTGGAGTCGATACTGCAGACCTTTGAATTTGAAGTCAGTCTTTTCACACGATTCGACAGCAATCGCCAATGCCTCAATGTAACCGGACAGGCCGGTTTCGAAGCGCCTCCCGCAAGTCTTCCGTTCAGCATCGACTGGCTCGCAGGCAACACGGGAATCATCCTGGAGTCCGGTCACGAGTTGTTGAAGAGATGGTCATCCGCTCGATTGGAGGAAGCCATCATCTGTCCCTTCTTCTCAGAAAATGACAACACCTTCGCGGGCCTGGTGATCGGTGGGCTGACCAGTGAAAATCTGGACCACTTCGATCCTGTCAAAGCGGAGGTAACATCCTCTTTTTCCGTGATGGTCGCACAAGCCGGCGCACTGCTGAACAATTTCGAACTCAGACGCAAAATGCAGGAGCAGAATCTTCAACTGGAGCGCTACAGCAGGACACTGGAACTCAAAGTGGAAGAGCGTACCAGGTCGCTGCAACAAGCAAACATGGAACTCGATGCGGCATATCGGCGAAATCTGAGCCATCTGCAAAAGACTGAAAAAGAGCTCGACCACCAGGAACTGTTGGCACGGACGGATGAACTGACAGGTCTGCACAACCGTCGCTTCATGGATGTACAACTCAAAACCTTCGTCGAGCAATCGTGGAGCGGCGATGGAACGTTTGGAATTCTGATGGTCGATCTCGATGGTTTCAAACCGATCAACGACACCCACGGCCACCCCTGTGGTGACGCGGTCCTCAAGTCGGTGGCCCAGATCCTCCGAAGGTCATGCCGTCACAGTGACCTGATTTGCCGCGTAGGAGGCGATGAGTTCTCCATCATCATGCCCGGAATTTCTTCTGAACGCGGCAGGCACGTCGCCGAGCAAATCCGGAATAGGATCGAAGAAATGCCGGGCGTCGAAGCGAACCGGAATATCAAACTGTCTGCGAGTCTGGGGGGTACGCTCCATGCAGTCGGGGAGACCGCGGGCGACCTTATCTCCAGGGTGGATAGGTATTTGTATCAAGCCAAACGCAACGGACGAAATCAAGTGGTCTGGAAGGATAGAATGTCCGACGAACCGTCTGAACAATGAAAGGGAGCACAATGCCAAAGGACGAAAATCTTGCGCCGGAAGTTGGCCTGGTCTGGGAAGTGATGACCTGCCTCGGATTGCGGACAACCTACGACAGGCCGGACAGCCCATGCCATTGGTTCAATGACCATTACGGCCCTTATCCGGCATACGCACCAAGCGAAACGGATCCTCCCGCCGAGATCAGAACGGACAAAGAGTGCTCGTTTCCGGCCATTAGCAAGGGCATACGTTACAATGTCCCGGAAATCATGAGCGGCTGCCGCAAGGCGCCCATCATGAGTATCGGCATCAACCCCAACTTGACCGCTTACCAGCACGGTATCAACGGTACGACCTGGTGCTATCCGTACTTCGACGACATCACAGCCTACGCTAAACATTTTCGCTTCAGGACCGTCAATCAGGAACGCTTCCCGCTGGACTTCATCAGGGCACATCTCAGGCCTGGCACCCTTACCGTGGCCAAGGCGGATGGAAAAATCGTGGGCATGAGCGTCAAGAACGATGTACTCTCACTGAATTTAGCGTTCAACGATGGTGAAGAGGAGACGGTCAGGCTTCCGCAAAACCGTGCCCTGTTGTTTGACCCCCACGATTCGTACGGCAGCGACGCACCCGCAAATGTGTTTAAAAAAGGCGACATCATTGCCGGCCGGTTGGCGCTGCCCGAGAATGAGAACACAGCAGTTTTCCGGGAACCTGTGGGATACTACCAACGCTTTCAAAAGATGATAGAGACCTTCAAGGCGATGGGAGATGAGGCCCTTCAAAACTCTCAGATCCGCCTCGGCGAGGACGCCTCTATGGGGGACATGGTGTCGTGTGCCAGCCCGGGATGGGACGCCTATTTTCCCGATGCAGTCCGTGAAGGCATCGTCCATGAGTGCGTCATGAAGCGACAGCACTTCCGCAAACAGGTGATTCAGTCGCGACCGGCGGTGATCGTATTCTCCGGCGATGCTGCTTTAAAGATGTTCATGGATGCTTTCCCGATAGAAATTATGCCGAAGATCGACGAGAACATGACCCCATACGCGCGGCTGAAAGCGTGTCTATCGAATCCCTACTGGCTGACATATTCCGATGGCGAAGCAGGTTTCAAATCGCGCATCGTCTTTTCTCCTCATTTCTCGTATCCCGATGGTTTCGATGCAGGGTGTCGGCTCCACGAGGACGACTGGAACACTTTCGAAGCGAAGCATCCCGATGACGCCGCGTTGGTTCAAGCTCAAAAGGAAACGACTTACGCCGGTGTTCTCGTGGCCATAAACCCGGACGAGGAACCCTACAGCAGTAAACTGAGCGCCGATGGCAAATCCTACCTGTCCGATCGCTACCTCGACCCCATCGACACCATCGCAAGGGTCATGCTGCAGGAGTATGATGGAAAGCGCCTGCAATTGGACGAGACGGGAGAACATCTGGCTCGGACCGACGGTCCATGTCGATTCTGCAGAAACGAGCTGTTCCAGTTTGAAAGCGGCTGCCGCTACGGCAAATAAACCCTAAAGTTTCATTCATAATATGGCGAAACTTACAAAAACCAGCACGATCATTTTACCAAGCACATAACAGGTACCTGTAAGCGTCATTTACAGCTGATGATCTGAAGGATCGGATGGAGTGTATGCCAACTTTTTCCCTGTGGGAAAACCGGAGGGCCCCGGATCCAGCATGGTGAGTATTCGCAGCAAGGTTGACTGCGGCTACATCCCCAACGGCTTGGCCCTTAAGGCCCCCTGGTTTTGCAACGACAGGGCAACCCCATGAAAGGACACGCGCAATGCAGAACCCAACACCCGACATCTACGGTCTTCACGGAAGTTCGCATACCGCTCCCATGGACACGATGGTGGCCTTCTGGGCTGCGATGGGCGCAGGAGGGGCCGGCTTTGTTACCAGCCTGCATCTGAATGCGAGCGGATCGGCAGTGTGCTGCCCATACGCGTCACTGTCGAACCCGGACGGCGAATCGATAGCGGTCATCGATATGACCGATGAACAACTGCGCAATTACGATGCCGGCGCCACATTCCAGTCCACCGTTCTAAACACCGACTACCAGCCAACCGGCGAGACGGGGTCTAATTATCCGTGGACGGGCAACCCGAAGAAGGGCGACCATCTTTATTATCCGGCGCTCACCGAAGTCTTGCGCATGTTCGGTCGACGCACCCGGATATTGTTGATGATGCAGGACGATCAGGGCGAACCGGCTGCGAACAGGCTTGTCGAAGCGGCGTTGAAGGAATTACAGGTTTTTGGTTTGGCAAACCGGGTCACCATCGCGGCCCCTAAAGCCCTGTGTTCCCGGATCCGCGAGCTATCGCCCGGTACTCCCCTTGCGCTGATGACAGCATCCGATCAGGATCTGGCGCAGAGCATTGCGGACTGCGGGTCGGTGAAGGCCGAATATCTCTACGCCCCCATCGAAGGCGTGATCCATCAGATCAGGGATCTGAAGAACATTCCGCCCATCAAACTGCTGCTAAGTTCGGATCAATCCCCGACGGCGCCGACCCCGGCACAGCTATCGGAGGCAATACGCCTGGAAGGCCTGGCCGGTTTGTGCTTCAGCAGTGTGGAGTCGTGCGTGGAGATGGTCACCCCGCCGGCAGAAGTGTTGGCCGACAGCTTTACCGGCACCACCATCGACCGAACCATCTGGGCCTGTGGTTATTCCCACCAGAACCAGGATACGCTGATCTCCCAATGCGACGGATTGACAATCGAAATCAAGCAAGGCGGCTCCTACTCCGGTGGAGCGGCGGTCACCCTACTGCCGATTCACGGACGGTTCGATGCCCGCGTCGATTTCCACGTCGCCAATCCTCACCAGGGCACCACCTTCGAGATGGCGGCCATCGGCATCGACCCCGGATACTTCCACATCGACAACACCGACCTGAATTCGAGAACCGTCAACCTGACATTCGACGTTCATGGCGCACCGCCGTATGCCAGCAGCGAACGCGACGAGAACGACGGCTTTCGCCTCGGTTGGAACAATGGCTATAATTTGACCAAATTCGACACCGACTGGGCGGCCTCCTCGGTCAACATGTACAATAAATACAGCCGTGATGTGGGCAACGGGGCCGTCGACAATCCTTCCGGAACTTTGCGTCTGGTGCGCAACGGATCGGTCTTCAATGCCTACAGCAAAGAGAAATACAACGATGAATGGGTCTGCACCGGCTCAGAGTTGATTCCCAATCTGGGTCCGGACATCCACCTACGCCTGGCGGCTAAGCACTGGAACAAGGGCGGAAGGCAAGCGCCTCATAATCAGGTTACCTTTTCCAACTTCCGCGTTTTTCAGTTTTGAACGGCGCCTGGCAACAACCGCATAGAAAGGGATAACATGACCGCCCATCGAGTAAATGATCATCGCTCCACTCCAGAAGACAACCGTACACCGATCAAGGTCAGGCCGGACTCCCTGCGCGTCTCTTATTTTTACAGGGCCTTGGAGTTTAAAAACGACCGGGCAGGTTTCCGGCGCACCCTCGGGACGCTTTTTATTCCCTGCTGGACGCAACTGACCTCACCGCTGGGTCTCACGGCCTATGTACCTTCGGTGCCGCCCCAGACAGATGCCTCCGCCCAGATCCCCGATGAAATCGCCATCGTCTTCTTCGAATCCAAAGAGGTGTACAACGCCATAAGAAAAGCAACCTCCGGGCGGCTTTGCGGTAAAACGCTTCATAGTTCGGTCTTCGCCTGGCAGGAGGATCCATCACCGCTTCGCAAGAGCAGCTCGGGCTTCCCCTCACGGATGCCGGACCCGGATGAAGGCACTATAGCGTTTCAAACGCAAATAAATGCAATGGCGAACGCCAACAGAACCGCCGGCAGCACCGGCTACTATCTTTTCGACAACGAAGCGGATTGGCACTTTGGCGTAACCCGCGTTTTTGTGGGCGCCCGCCCTAAAACCACCGACACCGGTGACTACCTGAACATGGTACACCAGGCGTTTTTTCAGCTTCGCACCAACCGGCCGGCAGGCCTGGAAGGGTTGCTGTTCGTTCTGCTGGAAGACTGCCTGATCTATTGGGCCCATTGGACATCCGCCGAAGCATACCCCAGAGACCTGTTGTCCGATCTGAAGGGAGAGCTGTCCGTCATCATGGATAAATTTGCCGAGCCGAGAGAGGTGCCGTCATCCATGTCCAGGGAGTTTGAAGGTTTTCCGGATCTTCAGGATGGAGATAGTTACGCCATCCAGTTCGAAAGACGGCACGAGAAGAAGTATTGATACATGAAACGCATACCGACAAGGAGATACGATGACCATGCTGAGCGCTCTCAGTGAGCCGTCCGGGAACGCCGTCGATTGGTGGTTCGCCTACAAGCTGCCGGAGGGCGTTTCGATCAACGGCTCGGCCGAAACAACCGGCAGAGAATACCTCTATATGGATGCCGCAAGCGACAAGCCGTTGACTTTGTCCGGGCGGCAAATCGACGCCCCGGATAGTGCCCTCGGGCGGACCCTCGATCAGCTCAATGAAAAAAACCGCTCGACCCAAAGCACACTCGGATGGATTCTGTACAACGACGAGAAGCCCGACCGGACCTCGGATTCAAGCTCCAAAGGGCATTCCAAAGGCACCCTGGTTTTCGATCTGCAGACCGACAGCGCCGTCTGGCTGCTCCATTCGTGGCCTTGTTTTCCATCACTTCATCAAGCCCCTCCCCCGAGCAGTGAATACGCTCAGACATTTCTGTGCATTACATTGAAGGATGTTATGACGGCAGAGCATATCGCCAGGCAGATGTACCATCAGAACGAACCGCAGGTGTATGATTTCCGAACCGATGGTCTGGCTGAGGATTCCTGGCTGCACCGGCTTGCCCGGAATACGAAGTCAAATGACCAGGACCCGCCCGCCGATTTGCGTTTTCAGTCAAAAGCCGGGTACCCATTTCGATTTCTGGCAAAAAACCGTCACTGGAACGACGACTTCTGGATCGACTGGGTGGGGCCGCGCCTTGAAGTCAATCTCGATGTAGAGACCTGGAGGAGAGGTAAACTGCCCGGAACCATGGACAGTTGTGGAGACCATTGCGTCAAGGACACGCTTTACGTGAACCTCGCATCACTAGGGATGGACTGTGAGTGGCATTATACCAAGGACCATTCCAAGTGGGCTGTGTCTGAGACCGGATACTGGGTCTGTGTAGCGGATATCAACAGGCAGACCTCACAGGAGAAGCGGGGAGGAGGCGCCATCTGTTTTGAGCACCAGCCACTATGGAACGACCTGCACCCTCTGGCGCAACTGAAACCATGAACACCGGAGGAGAATTTTATGGGCGTCATCGGATGAAAAGCCCCCCGGCCAGCCAGAACGGCATCCCCATGCGGGATGCCCCTCGATTCGGTATGGCGGAAGCATGACAGTCGGCCGGGGACTGAAAAAACAGGAAGGTCAGGCAATGAAACGTATCGACAAAACAGACGCCTGATCGCAGACCACAAGGAGATTATGATGATTAAACTTCAATTGATGTTTAAAAATAAGGTTCTAAAAGAGTTTGTGACCGACAAAAGCGAAATCGCCATCGGCCGGGATGCCGCCTGCGACCTCTGCATCGACAATCTTGCTGCTTCATCAAGACATGCCAGGGTATTCAAGGGGCCGGACGATAAGTACATCATTGAGGATTTGAACAGCACCAACGGAACCATGGTCAACGGTAAAGACGTGAAATTGCAGATGCTCAACGACAACGACCGGATTGGAATCGGCAAGCACACGGTTCTTGTCCAATACAAGAAAGATGGCGCCTTCGAGAAACAATCACCGAATATCGTGGGCGAGTCCACCGTCATTCTTAAACCGGAGGATCTTAAAAAATTGAAGCGATAGACCGGTTGGGCATACACTGGAGCAGTATCCTGCGGCGATGGTTTGGCCGGGCCTGAGCCTGCCGCATCGATATTTCCGAAAGTATAATATCGAGCAATCATCTTGCTTGCACCTCAGGAGTACCTTTGAAAATGATCCCGCGCTGACGCGTATCCGTAGAAGGCGATCCTTTCGTTGGGGAGAGCGTCTACGAAACCAGTCTTCGAAATAATTGACCTGTCTGAGGAAACTGGCTGCAAAGTCCAAGCCCATCCACTTGTTGAGAATGATGAAATGCCTATGGTATGACATAACTTGTCATCAATCCAGGGGAGAGAATTTGCCGGAAATGGATCGGATTTGGTCGGCACTTATCTTGTGTATTTCGGTAGGGTTGGCAACTGTTGCGCCCAGTGCCCATTCAGCGATGAAGCGCATCCTCGTTGTGCACAGCTACCACCCCGAGCATGTATCCATGCCCAAACGCAACGATGGCCTGCATCTCGTACTGGACGAGGTTTCCGGAGTGGATCTTGATTTTTTTTATATGGACACCAAACGCAAGAGCTCCGTGGCCTGGAAAACGGAAATAGGAAAGGCCGCCCAGCGCCGGATCGCCCCATGCGGACGAGATCATCGAGTAGGCCCGACATCCAAAAGCCATGGATTTCGATCGGCACTTGAGCGCCGGCATCTTCATGCCGGCGGACTCGAAGCCGGTCCCAAAAATGCATCCCAACTGACGATCACAATGGGTCGTTGTGGCATTTCAGGCAACCGGTGAACTGGGGATGGGATGTCGCCGGCCCTGAAGGATCCTGCCCAGGGCGGTGGCATTGCAGGCATTCGCCGTCTTCGGTGACGCCTTCGTGGACTTCAGGGGATTTGCGAATGGATGGACCGTGCATGCCCAGGTAGTACCGATAGGCACAGCTGCTCACGGCGAGCAATAACAGACTGCTGAAAAGAATGTGTTTGATGGTCTTCATGTTTTCTCCTCCGCAACCCGACCGTCCTCCAGTTGAATCACCGCATCGGTCAAATGGATAATGTCGTTGTCGTGGGTTGCCATAATGATGGTACAGTCGCGATCGACGGCCAGTCGGCGCATCATCTCGACGATTCCGCACCCGGTAGCCGTATCCAGACTGGCCGTAGGTTCGTCGACCAGAAGGAGTTTAGGCTGGTGGGCAATGGCTCTGGCGAGGCTTACGCGCTGGGTCTCACCGCCCGACAACTCATGCGGCATGGCCTTGGCCGCCGGTTTGAGCCCAATGGCATCCAACAAAGCGGCGATCCTGTCCTGGCGCTGCTTTCCCACCGTACCGTTTAAGATCAGGGGCAGCCCGATGTTTTCCGCGACGGTGAGATACGAAAGCAGGTTTCCGCGCTGGAAGACGAAGCCCAGTTGGCTCCGCTGAAACCGGCCCAGTTGGGCCGCCCCAAGCCGGTGCAGCGGTGTATCGAAGCAGAAAATCTCACCCCGGTCGGGTGATTCGAGACCGCCAATGCAGTTGAGCAGGGTAGACTTGCCGGAGCCTGATTTTCCGACAACGGCGGCGAATTTGCCGGTGGGGATGGACAACGAAATGTCCGTGATCGCCTCGACGCGACCGCGACCGGATTGAAAGGTTTTGTAAATGTGCGACAGCCGAATCATGAGGTCACACCATCCTCAGAATCACGGCGACTTTTTGCCGGGCGACCATGGCCGCTGGCCAGAAGCCCGCGGCCAGGCTGAAGGTCATCGCAATGGCAGGAGGCGCCCATAAAGAGAAGGTTGTCAGCCTGGGCTGTATGACCCCGGATACGGCGAAATAGCGGTTGTGCGAGGTAAAGGCGCCGATGTCGATCCCGCCCATTTGAGAGACGGATACCGCTGCAATCGCGCCGATGAGCAAACCGGCACCGCAAGCGAGCAGGTTCATGAGCACCACTTTGGAGACGATGAGCGCCGACATTTCGGCCGTCGTGACCCCCATGGCTTTCAGGATGCCGTACTCTCGCATGTTGCGGATAATGAAGATCACAAAAGAGCAGGCGATGCCGATGGCCACGACACCGAAAACCAGCAAAATAACGATGACCATGGAAACCTTTTCCAGGTCGATCAACTGCCTCAAATCCGGCATCTGGTCCTCCCAGGTTTCGAAACGGACCGGGTCCGGGAATTTTCGGCGGTACTGCTGCATCACGAAATCGGGTTCGACACCGGTTTTGAGAAACACGGCCGCGGACCAGGGCGCATTTTTGAAAGGCGCAAGGTCCAGCGTTGTGAAAGCGATGCCGTGATCGAGCGTTTCCAGACCGGTCTGATAGATGCCGGAAACGGCAAGTTCGAGGACACGGCTTTTTCGCTGGTTCGTGAATCGCAGCGTATCTCCTGTATCGGCGCCGATGGCTTGGGCGGTATTGCGGCTGATGAGGATCTCTCTCCGGCCGGAAATAGGGTATCGACCTTTCAGGAATTTTCTGCTCAGCGCTGTCCTGTCCGCTTCCGTTCCTGCATCGATGCCGCATGCGACGATGGGCTGGGAACTCCCGGTCTTGGAAACCGTCCCGCTAAGATAGGAACGCCTCAGGACGGCATCAACGCCATCCACCATGAGGTCCTGCGCCGCCATCGAATCCGGCAGGTCGTAGCCGGTAATATGGCCGGAAAACAAGCCCACGGTGTTGCGCAGCATGGCGTCCTCTACCCCCACGGAAAGCGCCGAAAGAAAAATCAGCCCCGCCACCGCTGTGGCCACCATGATGGACAGGGCCGCTGTGGAGCGGCCCGAACGAATCAAAAAAAGAAATGCGATCCGGACCCAGTACCCGCCCTCTGAGGCTTTCAATTCCCCGCCCCCTGTCCGGGGATGGGCGCGCCGATTCTTTTTTCCAGAAAATGAATGGCCGGTTCGACCAGGTCCTGGTGTTTCTTTGAAAAGAGCATGCCGAAACCGTCGGTGAGCATCCGGTGGGATACGGCCAATGCCTTCTCGAGTGCCGCAGGAAAATCTTCGACGCGGATCGACGTATCGTCTGAGCCGCGATCGCGATGCAGCACGCCACTCAAACGGTTTCTTTCGATGCGATTCGACCCGTGGTGGATCACGGAGACCAGGTAATTATGATTTCTCGTATTGATATCCACGGCCATGTCCACCATGTCGTCCATGATCTGGCAGCCGATGCCGATGCGGTAGAGCCCTTCCAGAAGGGGGACCAGCCGCTCCTGATCGACGGATTCGATGGTCCTGGGGATGTCCCACGGGCATTGAAACAGGATACCGGTCTTGAGGTGATGGATGGTTTTGAGGATGGCGTCAGGTTCCAGGATGGCTGAAATGCCCTCCTCCTCCCCGGCCTCTTCCACGCCGCTGCGGGTCATGGTTTTCATGGAGGCGACCGACGCCGGCAACACGCAATTGACGGGAATCTCGTTTTCCCCGGCAGCGGTCATCAGGATCTCGAACAGCACCCGGTCGGAGACCATGATATCCACCACCGAGCGGAAGCGATATCCGGTGGCCGGAATATCGGTATCCAGGGTCGGTTTGTACTCGTCGTCCAGCAGGTTGTCGCATCCCGTCACCATACCCCGCAGGCACTGCAAGGTCGCTGCATATAAGATGCGGCGCTGGGGCGGGATCCCGGCCCGGAAATAGGAATAGAGAAAGAGAATGGAAAAAAAGTTATGCTTCATTGAAAAGGCGGCCGCTTCGGGCAGGTTCAGCCTGACGCCGCAGCTTGCCAGAATGCGGCCGGCACATTCCCAGTACCGGTCCAGTCCTGATCGCAGTTCCGCCATCAGGCTCTGGAATTGGGATACCTGCCCCATCAATTGGAGAGGATCGGAAGGGTTGGTGTCGATGTGCATTTCAGGATTCCGGTTTGATGGTGTTGAAGACGGCAATATAGCCGAAGTAAGTGGCCTCGATTTCGGGGGGCCGGAAACCGGCGCCCCGGATGACTTCGGGCAGCACGCCGCGGATGTTTTCACCGATCTGGGGCTGCATGAAGAACCATCGGGAGACGTGAGAGACCAGCGCGCCCATCCAGGTTGTCGGTTTGTGCATGTCGGCGATGACCAGCCGCCCCCCCGGTTTGAGCACCCGAAACGCCTCGGCCAGGGCCTTTTGCTTGAGGTCCAGTTGGACGTGATGAAAGAAAAGACTCGACACCACGGCATCGAAACTCGCGTCCTCAAACCCGAGATCCTCGGCGGCCATCACTTCGAACCGGCAGCGGTCCGTGGCCCTCTTTTTCCGGGCAACGGCGATCATCTTGGCCGCGGCATCGATCCCCACACTTTCCCCGCCCTGGGAGGCATCCAGGCGGTCACCGATCATCCGGGTCAGCACACCGGTTCCGCAGCCCAGGTCGAGAATCCGGTCAGACGGAGCAGTATTCAAAAGCGCCATAAGATGCCGGTCGTATTCGGCCTGTTTTCCCAATAATAAAATAGGCTCAATCGTATCGTAAACAAACGCGGCATGATCCAGTGTTCGTCCTTTGGTAGGAACAGATTTGATTTTCATTGTCACCCATCACTGTCGGGCCGGGCGGCCCTTTCCGATAATCTGCAGGTTAAGCTTGTAAATTAGCACCTAATCACGCTTGATACAAGGTTCGATACCTGTATTTTTGAACACCGTGACACAAGGTGTCCCTGGAGATTTTCTCTGCGGTCGACAGCGTGGTCGGGAAATTGGATATCCCCGTCGAATCCGATGTTAATGTCTTGACAATATAGATTTTTTTTCGTTACGTAAGGGGCATGAACCGTTCCGGCTCGCCCCTCCACCCAACAGTGAAGGTAAATCTATGAGTTGTCCTCACTGCCAAATTGCGGCCCAGACACATGCGAAGTTCTGTAGACAATGCGGAAGCCGCATCGGGAACAATTGCCCGGTTTGCGGTGCATCCAACCCCCGGGACAGCAAATTCTGCGGAGAGTGCGGAAAAGCGCTCTCTGATCCGGCTGCACCACCGTCGACCCAACAGACCGGCTACACGGAAGTCGAGAAAGCCCGCTTCGTGTCACAGGGCGAACGCCGCCACCTGACCATATTGTTTACCGACCTGACCGGGTATACCCGCATGATGGAGCGTTTCGATCCCGAGGACGTCCAGGCCCTGATGGCGTCCATTGTCAACAATTGTGTTAAGATCATCGAAACTTACAACGGTCACATTGAGCGCATCATCGGCGATGAAGTGCTCGGCCTTTTCGGTCTTCCTGTGGCCCATGAGGACGATGCCATCCGCGCCATCAAGGCCGCCCGTGAGATTCATGCCACTATTGCGGGGCTGAAACCCCGTGGCCTGGTGCTGACCGAGCCCATCGCCATGCACACCGGTATCAACACCGGACTGGTCGTGACCGCACGCACCGCACCGGTAGACGGCGCTTTTGATCTATCGGGTGATGCGGTCAACATCGCCTCGCGCCTTTCGGATATGGCCCAACCCAATCAGATACTGGTTGGGCCGGAAACATACCGGCAGGCCTTCGGTTTTTTCGATTTCGACGCCATGCCGCCCATGACCATCCAGGGCAAATCCCACCCCATGTCCGTCTATGTGGTCAAGGACGAGAAAGACAGGCCCCTGACCGGCCGGCGCAAGTTGAATCTCTACGCCGATTTTATCGGACGCCAGGATGAATTGGATCAACTGCACAAAGCCATGATGAATCTGGAGGAGGGCAAAGGCTCCATCATTTCCATCACCGGTGACGCCGGTACAGGTAAAAGCCGGCTGCTTCACGAATTCGAAAGAGGACTGGACCACAAACGCATCAACTGGATTACCGGATATGCCTACGCACACACCCAGTCGGTCCCTTATTTTCCTCTGGTGGGAATTGTCCGTCGGTGGCTGGAGCTCGACGGTTCGGCGACGGCCCAGGAGATGAGCACCGGAATCGCCCGGAAAGTCGGAGAACTGCTCGGATACAATGCCGAGGAAATCCCCATCATACAAGGACTTATCGGGCAGGAGGTGGAAGAAACGGCCGGCATGAGCCCGGAGGAGTGGCGCAAGCGGCTGAAAGCGGCCATGACCCGTCTGCTCTCGGCCATCGCCCGGCAGGCCCCCACCGTATTTTGCATGGAAGATGTCCATTGGGGGGATGCGGCGTCTTTTAAGCTTCTCAAGGACATCATCTTCGGCTTCGAACATCCGGCCATCGTGATCAACACCACCCGGCCCCACGCCAGCTTGTTCACCAGCCACGAGCTTGAGTTCATTGCTCCCATTTATAAGGAAATCCGCCTGGGAGAGCTGACGCCGTCGGAAACCGAGGACATGATGGAGTCGATGCTCGATACCGATTCGCTGCCGGAGGATCTGTGCCGACTGATCCGCAAACGCGCCGAAGGCAACCCGTTCTACCTGGAAGAAATTCTCAACGCCCTGGTGGATTCCAAAGCGCTGGCCTTCAAAGACGGTCGATGGCAAATGAACCGGGCCTTCAAAGAGACCGATATCCCATCCACCATCCACGGCATCATTGCATCGCGCATGGACCAGCTGAGTGCAGAAGACCGCCGCATCCTGCAAGAGGCCGCCGTCATCGGCCGGGCGTTTCTCTATGATATACTGAAGCGGATCTCCGCCCACCAGGACTCCGTGGATGCCGGTCTCTACAAGCTGGAACGGGCCGGCCTGATCAAGCCCCGGGCACTGCACCCGGAGATGGAGTTCATGTTCAAACACGCGCTGATACAGGAGGTCAGCTACGGCAGCATGCTGCGGCGAGATCGCCAGTACGTTCACGAGCGGATCGGGTGCACCATTGAGCAGATCTACCAGGACCGGTTGTCGGAATTTGACGAGACGCTGGCGATCCACTTTCAAAAGAGCACCGCCACGGACAAGGCTGCGGATTACCTGATCCGCTCAGGCACCAAAGCGCTGCGGCGCTGCGCCCTGGATGAGTCGGACCAATACTTCAAAACAGCCAAATCAATGCTGGAAAAACAGACGTCCAACGCCACCGACAATACCAAGCGCCTGTTGGATGTGGTCAATCAATGGTCCTTCGTATTTTACTACAGGGGCATGAACCGCCAGTTGATGGAAATGCTGGAGCACCAGAGATCCCTGCTGGATGATCTGGAAGACACCGTCAGGGAGGGGTATCACTGGGCGTGGTATGGTTGTGCATTGTGGCATCGGCATCGGTTTTCCGAGTCCTATGACAGCCTGAAAAAGGCCCTTCACCTTGGAGAAGAGGCCAATCATCCCTATCTGACCGGTTATGCCAGCACATGGTTGAGCTGGCCCACTACGGAGCTGGGCCGCTTTGATGAAGCCATTGAATGCAGTGAACAAGCCGAAGCCTTGTTTGTCGACGGGTTGGTGCAGGACCCCTATGTCTATTTCAACGGTCTTTTTGGAAAGAGCTATGCGTTCTGGCACAAAGGCGATGCCCATCGGACCGGCCAGATCGGTGAACGGCTCGTCAAATTCGGAAAACGGCACGGCAATGTGAGGAGCCTTGTTTCCGGATATTGCGCCAACGGCTGGCGTGATCTGGTGACCGGGGATATCGAAGGCGCAACCAAAAAATTCAAAACCGCGGTGGATGTTTCGGCCGACCCCTGGTACTCGCAGTTTCCCAAGCTGGCGTTTTGTTATGGATCCATCAGCAACGGCCAAATAGAAGACGCTTTACCGATGCTGGATCAGTTGATCGCCTTCAGCGATGAAAACGGCGCGGAATTTGTGGGCGAACCGGCCGGCTTTTTCAAAGCAATGACCGACATTTTGAACGGGCGGGTCGAAAAGGGGTTGACGGTCATGGAGATGCTCCTGGCCCGGTGGAAGGCTGACGGCAGCCGTCTGCGCACCTTGACCTGCGGATACGTGATGGCCCGGGTATACGCCCTGCTGTGCCAGGGGGTCGGGCAGACCACAGGGGAAAAGGATTCCCCGCAGGCGCGCCGGATGGCCGAAAAATGCATCCACTGGTTTCAAACCTGTATCTCGGAAGCGAAAGAGATGGGTGCGCATGCCATGGAAGGGCAGGCGCTGAAAGGGCTCGGAAACTTTCATGCCGTAATGGGGGATGTGCATCAGGCCAGACCAATACTCATCGAAAGCGTAGAGAAGCTTAAGAAGATCAGCGCCACCCGCCACTTGAAAGAGGCCGAAGCCCTGATCGCATCACTCAAGTAATGTAAAATCCCTACAATCGGCCATCAAGCGCCCTGGACACCTTGGCTTCGAGATCGTCGTTGTCGATGGGCTTGACGCAATAGTCGCTTGCCCCGAGATCGAGTGCGGCCCGGGCGGTCTCCATGGTGGGGTAGCCGGTCAGCATGATGGCCTTCATCCGGGGATGGAGCTTCTTGAGTTCTTCCAACACCTCCACCCCATTCATCTTCTTGAGCTTGATGTCCAGAATGGCCAGATCGATCGCGTTGCCGGCGGCAAAGCGGATGGCCGCCTCTTCATCATTGAAGACATGGACGTCATGGCCCAGCGGTCTCAGGATCCGCCGGACGAGGTTGGCCGCATCTTCCATATCATCTAGCGCCAGAATATGTGCCATTGCCATTCAACCCTTGTGTATTCTTTTCATGGTGCCGGAGCCCCCATCATCAAGCCGATCCGGTATAAACAGAAGAAGAGATCGAAGCAAGGCCTTTTCAGTATGAGGCGGTCAACGGCTGCGCGGGAACGGATCGGGGGTAGCGTCTGCCGCCCACATGATGGGCCATGGCACCGCTTTTTATAGTACGGCGCGGCTTATTGAAAAGCAAGTCCCGCCGGAGTGGTCGAACTCCAGTTTCTGCGGGCACAGGCGGGACAACCGGCGGCATGCTGTGCGGAGGGCCCGGCATCGGCCGTATGCGCCGCCACATGGTCGAGGTGGCTTTGGGTTCCCAGCGGTGCGGCGCATTGTTCACAAAATACCAGTGGCTGGCGGTTGATCACCGTGCCGCACAAGATCAGCAACCGTTCACCGTTCCTGTCCTCGACGCGCATGGCGCCCGTGGGGCAATTCACGGCGCAGGCGCCGCATAGGATGCAGGCTTCCGATGTAAAACGAAAATCCGTTTCGCCGGTTCGATCGGCTTCCAGGTAGTCCAACTTCAACGCATCGACCTTCATCATCTCACGGCAGGTGCGGGCGCACGTGCCGCAGCGCACACAGACATCGCACCGCAGGCAGCGTCCAGCTTCGGCGCGGGCGGTGGTTTCGTCATAGCCCAGTTCGACCTGCTGAAAGGTTACGCGGCGCCGCTGCATCGGCAGCATGGGCATCCGGGGCCGCTCGGTCTCCATCTTTTCAGCGGCGCTGAGTTCCGTCAAAGGTGCACGGCCGCAACGCTCCGGCACCGGCACAAGGGCCGGCTGGAGCTGCCCGGAGAGTTGGCGGTCAATCGCCTCGGCGGCGCGTTTACCGCCGGCAATGGCGCCGATGACCGTATCGGGACCCGACACCACGTCTCCGGCGGCATAGACCCCCTCCATGCTGGTCTGCATGATGACCGGTTCGGTCTCTATGGTGTCCCAGCGACTCCACTCCAGATCCGGCAGGTCGTTCATGATCACCTGGTCGATCCGCTGTCCCACCGCACCGATCACGGCATCGGCGGGCATGAAGAATTCGCTGCCCTCGATGGGTACGGGCCGTTTCCGGCCGCCCCCGTCCGCATCCACCAGCTTGGCCTGGATGAAACGGACCCCCTTGACGCTGTAGTCATCCCCGACGATCTCCAATGGAATGGTGAGAAAATGCAGCGCGACGCCTTCTTCTTCGGCCTGATCCACCTCTTCGTGATCGGCGGGCATCTCACTGCGACTGCGGCGGTAAGCCAGTATCACTTCTTCACACCCCAGGCGGACGCAGGTTCTGGCCGAATCGATGGCCACATTGCCGCCGCCGATGACGATCACCCGGCTACCCGGCTTCTTCCCCTCTCCGAGCGCAACTTCGCGCAGGAAGCTGACGGCCGTGTAAACTTCGGCAAAATCGTTTTCTCCGGAAATCCGCATGGGACTGCACTTGTGGGCGCCGATGGTGAACACAAAGGCACCGAATCCCGCTTTGCGCAGCTGGTTCATATGGATGCGCCAGCCGAAGCGGGTGTTGAACTGGAAATCGACGCCCAGGTTTCGGATCATGGCCACTTCCCGGTCGATCACTTCCTGTGGCAACCGGTAACGGGGTATGCCCACCTTGAGCATGCCGCCGGCCGACGGCAGCTCTTCGATGACCTTCACCCGGTAGCCTTTGAGCGCCAGGTAGTAAGCCGCGGTCAAACCAGCCGGACCGGCGCCGATGACACAAACTTTGCGGCCATTGTCCGGCGCCTTGGGCGGATCGGCGTATGTTCCGCCGGTGAGCGCCTTTTCCGCGGCGAACGCTTTGAGGAACTTGATGGAAATCGGCGTGTCGATGGCCCCGCGCACACATGCCGACTCGCACGGCCGCGTGCATACCAGGCCGCAAACCCACGGTAGCGGGTTAACCCGGCGGATCACCGAAATGGCCTCGTCATAACGGCCCTGTGCGATCAACGCGATATAGGCGGGCACATCGATGCCTGCCGGACAGGCCATCTGGCACGGCGCCGGTGTCAGCTTGAGGCAGTCGCCGGCAGGACAATTGCGGGAAGTCACATGATTGGTGAAAGTTTCGGCGTGGTCCTTCAAGGCCTTCAGGACAAGGTCGCCCAGCGCCCGACATCGCTCACCGTTATCCTCCCCTGCCAATTCCCTGGCGTCATCGTGGATGGAGCGCAATAGATCATGATCGGCGGCGCCGGCAGCAACGGCCTTCAGCCCTGAAAGCATGAGGCCGCTTACATGCCGGGTTCTCGGCGTGACCACCGCACCCGTTGCGATGCCGCGGGTGACCGATTGGATGGTTTCATGCACGGGGCATACCGTTTCGCTCATCTGCTCTCTTCCTTGCCGATCTCTTCCCGCCACGGCCGGGTGCCGGGACCGCCGGACCATTCGTTGGCCAACGACCACCCGCCTGGCGGGTGGCTTGGATTCAATGCACGGGCATCTCTGTCGTCCGGCCATCGGCCGGAAAGACAAGAAGCACGCCAATGCTTCGGTCGTTTCAGTTGCAGCCGGGTGCAGGGCAGCACCCGGTTTGAAAACAATTAATCAAAGGATGCCACCGACCGGGCGAAGCGTTCCCGGCGCCGGTCGATGTTATCTTCGCCGGCTTCGCCGAAGTGCAGACACTGGGTGATGCACTTGCTCACGCAGGCCGGTTTCAACCCCTGATCGAGGCGATCCTTGCAGTAATCGCATTTGCTGACCTTGCCGGTTTCGTTGTTCCACTGGGGAGTCCCCCAAGGGCAGGCCAGCATGCAGCTCTTGCAGCCAACGCACAGCTTATCGTCCACGAAGACGATGCCGTCCCCGGAGCGCTTCTGCATGGCACCGGTGGGGCAGGCTGACACACACCACGGTTTTTCGCAGTGAAAACAGGGCATGTAGACATAAGCCATGCGCGGCAGGTTGTTGACCAGTTTGGGGCCCACCGGAATGATCTGGGTCAGCCGGGGGCCGACCGGCAGTGCCTTGCTGGCCTTGCAATGCACTTCACAGCTGAAGCAGCCGATGCAGCGTTTACTGTCCTGATAGAGATAATATTTGCTCATGGAATGTCCTCCAAATGGGTAAAGCTTCGATATGGCGTCTTCACTTTCCGGTTCAATCCGCTTTTTCAACCTTGACCACACACTCCAGCAGAGCATTTGCCCCGCCCACCGGATCGTAGTCATGCAACAGGCCGGTTTCGAATCGGTAATCCCCCAGGCCTTTGTTGTAGCCCCTCGTCTGCCAGGGCACCTTGCGGCCGAAGCCGTGGATCATGAATACCACCTCCGGGTGGATGAATTCGGTGACGTTCGCTCGGATGGTGCCCGAATGGCTGCCGTCGGCGGCGGTCACTTTCACCAGATCCCTGTCCTTAATGCCCAGTTGTGCGGCCTGGCCGGCGTTGATCCACAAGTTGTTCTCCGGCATGATTTCATTGAGGTAGGGGTTATTCTGGGTCCGGCCGTGGGTGTGCACCGGGCTGCGTCCGAAGGCGAGACGGAAACTTCCCTGATCCGGTTTTGCCGGTCGCTCGTACGGCTTGAACGACGGGAAGCCGTTTTTCGACAAGTGGGAAGAGACCAGCTCGATTTTACCAGACGGTGTTTTGAATTTCAGACCGTTCATGCGGTCGAACCAGATCGGTTTGTCGGCCAGGGCCACCGCGCCCTTGGATTTCAATTCATCCAGGTCCACATCGGTGCCCTCCAGCTGCCATTTCCAGAAGCCTTCCATATCTTCGAAGGGGAAGTACTTCCCGATCCCCAGTTTTTCGGCCAGGGTGCGGAAGATCCACCAATCGGCGCGTGCTTCATTGCGCGGATCGATGGCCTTGTTGCGGATGCGGAATGACGGCTTAAGTCCCTTTCCCGTGCAGATCATGGAGGCTTTTTCCAGATAGGTGGCCGAGGGAAGCAGCACATCGGCGTACCAGGCGGTTTCACTGTAGTTGGCGTCGATGGCCACCAACAGGTCGAGCTTGTCCAGCGCTTTCTTCTGCGCCTCCGGGTCCGGCAGCGACAACAGCGGATCGTGACGGAAAACGATATAGGCTTTCAGGGGGTATGGATCCTCCTTGAGGATGGCGTCGTACATCAGATGCATGAGGCCCGGACCGGCTTCGAAATGCTTGTGCTTCCAGCCGCAGCCGTCCACGCGTTTGTCCTCCGGCTTGGGAATGGTATCGAGCAGTACGTTGAGTCCCTTGGCGCCCGCGTCGCCCGGGCCTTTCTGAAAAAAGAGCCCGCCTGGCGCTTCGATGGCGCCCATGAGCACGTTGAGGATATAGGCGGTACGCGATGCATAAAAGGAATCCCGGTAGCGGGCGGTCAGCCATCCGGGATGGAAGATCACCGATGGCGCATCGGCGGCTACTTCGTGGGCGAAGGCCACGATTTCTTTGGCGTCGATGCCGGTCTCCCCGGCGGCCCATTCAGGGGTATAGGGCGCAACAAACGTTTCAAGCTCCTTGAGGCCGTCGACCCATTTGTTGACGAATTCAGCGTCATAGAGTTTGTCGCGCAGCACGGTATGGATGATGCCCAGGTTGAGGGCATAGTCGGTGCCCGGCCGCACCATCCAGAAACGGTTGGCTTTCATTGCGGTTCCGGCGGCGCGTACGTCGATATAGGTGATCTTGCCGCCGCCTTCGATGAAATCCATGATGACGTTGGCGTTCTTGACCCGCAGCGATTCGAGCACATTGCGGCCGTAGAGCACCAGATGGCGGCACTGTTTGTAGTCGTAGTTGAAGGTTTTGCGGCCGCTGCCGAACAGAGAGATGGCGGCATGCTGGGTATTGCGGGCGCAGGTGCAGTCGTGGTTGAGGTAGTTTGGCGATCCAAGGGCGCGCAGAAAGCTGCGGTGGATGTCCCGGAACGGACCGCCGCGGTCGCTCAGGGCGACGGCCTTGGCACCGTGTTTGTCGATGATGTCTTTGAGCTTGTCGGCGATATAATCCAGCGCTTCGTCCCAGCTGGCTTGCCGCCATAGCCCTTCCCCCCTGGCGCCGGTTCGGATCATCGGATATTGGGGGCGTTCGTAGTCGTAAAGCATGGCAATGCCCGCCGACCCTTTGGCGCAGAGCCTGCCCTGCATCCCCGGATCGTTGGGGCTGCCTTCGATCCAGGTGACCTCGCCGT
>JBNLAV010000013.1:0-6889 GCA_050302315.1 Desulfobacteraceae bacterium | reverse complement strand
CTTGCCCTTCAATCCGTTATGCTTGGTGATCGCTGCCGTTAACGTCGTCTTGCCATGATCGATATGACCAATGGTCCCCACGTTGACATGCGGCTTTGTCCTCTCAAATTTTTCCTTCGCCATCTCGTCCTCCCATGATGCGGACTGCTGATTAGACAAAAGAATAGGTTTTAAATGGCCGGACCGTTATGAGAATGTCGGATTTAAAACCTATCGTGTGCTCGTCCGTTTTCCTTATTACCAGCGATAATGCGCAAAGGCCTTGTTGGCCTCCGCCATTTTGTGCGTATCTTCTTTTTTCTTTACCGCGCCACCGCGATGGTTGGCGGCATCCATCAACTCACCGGCCAGCTTAAACGCGAAACCGCGCTCGCTGCGGTTGCGGGCATAGCCGATCAACCAGCGCATGGCCAAAGCGGTCCGCCGAGAGGGCCGGATCTCGGTGGGCACCTGGTAGGTGGAGCCACCCACACGCCGGGACTTGACCTCGATCATCGGCCGCACATTGTCCATGGCTTGCTCGAACACCTTCAACGGTTCATTCTTGGTCTTATCTTCGATGATGTCAAAAGCGTTATAGAAAATGGATTCCGCTACGCTTTTCTTGCCATCGCGCATGATCGATGCGATGAATTTAGCGACCAGTTTGCTGTTGTATTTTGCGTCCGGGATGATAACCCGCTTTGGAACTTCTCTTCTTCTCGGCATTTGCTACACCATCGTTTGGTTGTATTATCGATTATCGTTACACACAGACCCTATTTGGGACGCTTGGCACCGTATTTGGAACGACCCTGTCTGCGATCCTCAACCCCCAGTGTGTCCAACGTTCCGCGCACGATGTGATAGCGAACGCCGGGAAGGTCTTTCACACGGCCGCCGCGGACCAGCACCACCGAGTGCTCTTGAAGATTGTGGCCGATACCGGGAATGTACGCTGTCACTTCCATGCCTGTGGTCAGTCGGACACGAGCGACCTTCCGCAACGCGGAGTTGGGTTTTTTCGGTGTTGAAGTGTACACGCGGGTACAGACCCCTCTTTTCTGAGGCGCCCCTTTCAAGGCCGGGGTATTGGTTTTTTTCTTGATGCGCTTGCGGCCTTTTTTAACTAACTGGTTGATCGTCGGCATTTTATCCTCATGTCATTTTTTTGATGGGGTTGTTTGGAGACGAGACTATCCGTCCGGGACAACCGCAATCTTAAAAGCACTCGTGCGCTTTTGTTTTTCCGGTTTAAGGCCAGAAATTGTAACGACCCGCTTCTCAGGAGGCCGTGCGTTATCGGCACAAAGATGTGCCGCCGCAAAAATCGGATTTGTATATAGAACCCTTCCCCTTGTCAAGCAAATTTAATCATTCAGTCGCCTTTTTTTAGCGGGCGCTGATATTTGGGGTCATGAACCCGCTCCTGAAGCCTGTCTCACCATCGGGCTCACTGATCAACCAATTGGCTGCTGGTGACTTCGAGACCCATATATTTAGCCAGGCCGGTACCGGCCGGAATCAAACGCCCCATGATGACGTTCTCTTTCAGGCCGCGCAGGTAATCCTCGGCGCCGGCGATGGAGGCATCGGTGAGTACCTTGGTGGTCTCCTGGAACGAGGCGGCCGAGATAAAACTGTCCGTACTCAGCGACGCCTTGGTAATACCCAGAATCAACGGTTCGGCCGTAGCCGGCTTTCCGCCGTTCTCGACGATGTGGTTGTTGGCATCTTCGAAAGCGATGCGATCGACCTGTTCTTCAACGATGAAATCGGTATCGCCCACATCGATGATTTTCACGCGCCGCATCATCTGGCGCACGATCACCTCGATATGCTTGTCGTTGATGCGCACACCCTGAAGCCGGTAGACCTCCTGCACCTCGTCCACCAGATAGCGCGCCAATGCAACCTCGCCTTTGATACGCAGGATATCCTGGGGAACGGCGGCGCCACCCACCAGAGGCTCGCCCGCCTTGACATAATCGCCTTCGTAGACGTTGATGTGCTTGCCGCGCGGGATCAGGTACTCTTTTTTATCTCCCACGTCCACCGGGGTGATGGTTACTTTTTGCTTGCCCTTCTTGGTGGACTTGGCGATGTTGACGTAACCTTCGATTTCGCTGAGCACTGCGGTCTCTTTGGGTTTGCGCACCTCGAACAGCTCGGCGACGCGGGGCAGACCACCGGTGATGTCCTTGGTTTTGGTGGTGGCGCGGGGCAGTTTGGCGACCACGTCGCCGGCTCGGACGTCATCGCCCTCTTCCACCATCAGGATGGCTTCCACAGGCAGAATGTACCGGGCCATGCCGCTGCCGGTGGGCAGTTTGGCGGTCTTGCCGTCGTCGCCCTTGACGGAGATGCGCGGCCGCTCTTCACCGGTTTTAGACTCGATGACCGTGCGACTTGATTTTCCGGTGACGGCATCCACCTTCTCCTGCATGGTCTTTCCAGGGATCAGGTCGCCGAATTTAACGGTTCCGCTGACCTCGGTGATGATGGGGGTGGTAAACGGGTCCCAGGTCGCCAGCAGGTCACCCGGTTCCACGGACTGACCCTCTTTGACCAGTATGTGCGCACCGTAGATAACCGGGAAGCGTTCGCGTTCACGCCCTGTATTGCCCACGATGGCGAATTCACCACCGCGGCGGTTCATGACCACGTCATGACCTTCGGCGTTGGTGACCAGATTGATGTCCACGAATTTGACCTGACCGGCCGTTCTGGCGCGAATATCGGCTTGTTCCACGCGCCGGCTGGCGGTACCACCGATGTGGAAGGTCCGCATGGTGAGCTGGGTTCCCGGCTCGCCGATGGACTGGGCGGCCAGGATGCCGACCGCCTGACCGATCTCCACGCGATGACCATGGGACAGATCGCGGCCGTAACACTTGGCGCAGACACCGTGTTTGGTCTGGCAGGTGAGCACACTGCGGATTTTCATATGGGTGATGCCGGCGTCTTCGATCACCTTGACCAGCTTTTCGTCGATTTCAACGCCGATGGGGATGATGACTTCATCGGTAAACGGATCGAGCACGTCTTCAACCGTGACACGGCCTAGAATACGCTCGCCCAGGCGCTGGATCACCTCGCCGCCTTCCATCAAAGGCTCGACATCGACCCCCATCATGGTGCCGCAGTCGTACTCGGTAATGGTGCAATCCTGGGCCACATCGGCCAGTCGGCGGGTCAGGTAGCCTGAGTTGGCCGTTTTCAGGGCGGTATCGGCGAGACCTTTACGCGCACCGTGGGTGGAGATGAAGTACTGCAAGACCGACAAGCCCTCACGGAAATTGGCCTGGATGGGCGTTTCAATGATCTCGCCCGAGGGCTTGGCCATCAGACCGCGCATACCGGCCAGCTGACGCATCTGGTCCTTGCTGCCGCGGGCGCCGGAGTCGGCCATCATGTAAATGGGATTCAAACTCTCGGCGATCACCGGTTTGCCGTCATCACCCAATACGGGCACGCCCTGGTCGTCGTAAACCGGCGCATTCTTCATGGCTTCCATCATCTCGTTGGCCACATCGTCCGTGGCCTTGGCCCAGATGTCCACCACCTTGTTGTATTTCTCGCCCTGGGTGATGAGACCCTCGGTATACTGACGCCCGATCTCCGTCACCTGGGCTTCGGCCCGTTTGAGCAGGTCCCATTTGGCGTCTGGAATGATCATGTCGTTGATGGAGATGGAAAGTCCACCCTTGGTGGAGTATTTATAGCCGGTATCCTTGATTCGGTCGGAAAGGATGACCGTAGCCTTGGGACCCAGGTTCCGATAGGCGAAATCGACCAGTTCGCGCAGCGAACCTTTATCCATCACCTTGTTGACGGCCTGGAATGGCATGGCCGGACGTTTTTCCACGACCTGGAACAAATGGTGGTTGTTCCCCATGGAGATCACCGGGCTCACGGCGCCTTCCTCCAGATCGAAAACGACTTTGGTATCCGCTTCATCGGCATCGAAGACACGCTGGAATTCGTCGTAGCGCAGCAAGCCGATGTAGCCGTCTTCGTCCTTGTCGGCGCTCATGGAATGCGCTTTGACCAGTTCGACGAAATCCTCTCCCTTGGAGAGCTTTTCTGCGATCTCCCTGGACAGTTCTTCCTGATTGACGCGCAGGTGCCGGATGGCCAGCAGGTTGTCCTTGGGCATGATCTCCCATAGCAGCACCCGACCCACGGTGGTGTCATACCGCTGGCCGTCGATGCGCACCTTAACCTTGGCATGCAGGTCCACTTCCCGGGAGTCGTAGGCAACGCGCACCTCGGTGGTGGAGGAAAAAATCTTGCCCTCCCCTTTGCGTCCGTCGATATCGCGGGTCATGTAATAGGTACCCAGAACGATGTCCTGACTGGGAACGATGATGGGGCTGCCGTTGGCCGGCGATAGAATGTTATTGGAGGAGAGCATCAAGGCGCGCGCCTCGATCTGGGACTCCACCGACAAGGGAACGTGCACGGCCATCTGGTCGCCGTCGAAGTCGGCGTTGAAGGCGGTGCATACCAGCGGGTGCAGTTGCAGGGCCTTGCCCTCGATCAGAATCGGTTCAAAGGCCTGGATTCCCAACCGGTGCAGGGTGGGTGCGCGGTTGAGCATCACCGGGTACTCTTTGACCACCTCGTCAAGGGTATCCCATACCTCGGGCACTTCGCGCTCCACCATCTTTTTGGCGCTCTTTACGGTGGAGACCAGCCCTTTTTGCTCCAATCGGTAATAGACGAACGGCTTGAAAAGCTCCAGGGCCATCTTCTTGGGAAGACCGCACTGGTGCAACCGCAGGTTGGGGCCGACGGTGATAACGGTACGGCCGGAATAGTCGACGCGTTTTCCGAGCAGGTTCTGGCGGAAGCGGCCCTGTTTGCCCTTGAGGGTATCGCTAAGGGACTTCAGCGGTCGCTTGTTGGTGCCGGTGATGACGCGGCCGTGACGGCCGTTGTCGAACAGCACGTCCACCGATTCCTGCAGCATGCGCTTTTCGTTGCGCACGATGATATCCGGCGCCTTGAGGTCCACCAGCCGTTTGAGCCGGTTGTTGCGGTTGATCACCCGGCGGTAGAGATCGTTGAGATCTGAAGTGGCAAAGCGCCCGCCTTCCAGGGGCACCAGCGGACGCAAGTCCGGCGGCAGCACCGGGATGACGTCCATGATCATCCATGTGGGATTCAGGCCGCTGCGACGAAAAGCGTCCACGATGCGCAGGCGCTTGGAGAGCTTTTGCCGTTTGGCCACGGACTTGGTGGCGCGCACTTCTTCGCGCAACTCGCTGTAAAGTGCTTCCAGGTCCATTTCTTCCAGCAGCTTTTTGACGGCTTCGGCGCCGATACCGGCTTCGAACTGCCCGTCATACTCTTCCATGGCCTCCCGATACTTCTCTTCGCTGAGCAGTTGGCACTTGGCCAGCGCTGTCTCTTTGGGATCGATGACGATATAGGAATCGAAGTAGAGAACTTTTTCCACACCTTTGAGGGTCAGGTCGAGAAGGTTCCCCAGCTTGGAGGGGAGACTCTTCAGGAACCAGATGTGGGATACGCACGTGGCCAGCTCGATGTGGCCCATGCGCTCGCGGCGGACTTTGGACTGGATCACCTCGACGCCGCATTTTTCGCAGATCACGCCACGGTGTTTCATGCGTTTGTATTTACCGCAGTTACATTCGTAATCCTTGGTCGGTCCGAAGATTTTAGCGCAAAACAGGCCGTCCCGTTCGGGTTTGAAGGTTCGGTAGTTGATCGTCTCCGGCTTCTTGATCTCGCCGTGGGACCACTGCCGAATTTGTTCGGGGGATGCCAATGCGATGCGAACGCCTTCATAGCGCCTCGGATCGGTGGGTTTTGCAAAAAAATCGTATAATGTTTCCATATATATTTCCTTATCGTTAGGAAATTAATGAAAAAGCTCGTCGCCGCAAAGCGGCCGACAGCCTGTGCGCCCTTTGGGATTACTTGGCTTTCTCTTTTCGCTCCAGCAGGTTGACGTCAAGCCCGAGGGCCTGCAACTCTTTGGTCAACACCTTGAACGACTCCGGCAATCCGGGCTCGAGCACATTCTGTCCCTTGACGATCTTTTCATACATTCGCGTTCGGCCGGCCATATCGTCCGACTTCACCGTCAAAAACTCCTGCAGCGCATGGGCCGCGCCGTAGGCTTCCATGGCCCATACCTCCATCTCACCCAGCCGCTGGCCGCCGAACTGGGCCTTGCCGCCCAGCGGTTGTTGTGTCACCAGCGAATACGGCCCGATGGAGCGGGCGTGGATCTTGTCGTCCACCAGATGGTGGAGTTTGAGCATGTACATGGTACCGACCGTTACCTTCTCCTTGAACGGTTCGCCGGTATGCCCGTCATGCAAAGTGGCCTGGCCGTTGGACTCCAGACCGGCCTCTTTGAGCAGCGCCTTGATCTCGTCTTCCTTGGCGCCGTCGAAAACCGGCGTGGCCATGAACACACCATTTTTATAGTAGTCCGCCATATTCAAGACGGCATCGTCGTCGATCTGATCGATCTCCTTGACGGCCTGCGTCTTGGCGAAAACGGTTTTGAATTTCTTACGCAGCTCGGCGACCTTGTTCTCCTCGATCATGGTATTGATCTGATCGCCGAGGCCCTTGGCGGCGCGGCCGAGATGAATCTCCAGGATCTGCCCCACGTTCATACGGGAGGGAACGCCCAGGGGGTTGAGCACCATGTCCACGGGACGGCCGTCTTCGAAATAGGGCATGTCCTCCACCGGCAGGATGCGGGAGACCACACCCTTGTTGCCGTGGCGTCCGGCCATCTTGTCGCCGACCGACAGCTTGCGCTTCATGGCGACGTAGACCTTGACCATCTTGATCACGCCCGGGGGCAGCTCGTCGCCGCGCTTGAGGCGCTGGGTCTTCTCTTTGTAGACCCGCTTCAGCACGT
>JBNLAV010000012.1:0-2024 GCA_050302315.1 Desulfobacteraceae bacterium | reverse complement strand
TCATGCAGAAAAACGGTGTGGGGGCGGTATTTAGAGAGATCCCCAGCAATATCATGAGCTGTGAACAATTGGGCTTGCCGCCGGTTATGGCCAAACTGGCCAGTTTGCCCCGGGGGCTGGTGATCGTGACGGGTCCCACCGGCAGCGGGAAATCCACCACCCTGGCGGCCATCATCGACGAAGCCAATCGCCTGCGCGCCGACCATATCATCACCATCGAAGACCCCATCGAATTTGTGTACAAAAGCCGGGGGTGCCTGGTCAATCAGCGTGAAGTCGGCATTCATACCAAGTCCTTTGCAGCGGCCTTGAGGGGCGCCTTGCGCGAAGACCCGGATATCATCCTGGTGGGCGAAATGCGGGATCTGACGACCATGAGTCTGGCCATTGAGGCCGCATCCACCGGCCATCTGGTTTTTTCCACCTTGCACACCACCAGCGCCGCCAAGACCGTGGATCGTATCGTGGAGGTTTTTCCGGCGGAAGAACAGGGCCAGATCCGTTCCACCCTGGCCGACGGCATTCGGGCCATCATCTCGCAGACCCTGTTCAAACGCATTGATAAGAAAGGTCGGGTTCCGGCCATGGAGATTTTGATCGCCACACCGGCCGTACGAAACCTGATTCGTGAAGGTAAATCCCATCAAATTGCCTCCATGGTGCAAACCGGAAAGAAGTACGGCATGCAGTTGCTGGATGACGCCATCATGGATCTGTTTAACAAAGGCAGGATTAGCGCAGACGATGCCTATATGAAAGCCAATGATAAAGGTCGGTTCCGTCCGCTGCTCAAGGCGCCGCCAACAGATTTTACGGAAGCTTAGTCGGCTGCGCCGGAAGTTTAAGCTTTAAAAAATTAAATTATATCGAGGATTATTTTGAGACGACAAGAACTTGATCATATCCTGACCCGCATGCTGGACTCCCACAGTTCGGTATCGGACTTGAATTTGACCGTAGGGCGCCCTTTGCAGGTGGAAAGCGCCGGTGAATTGTTGCCGGTGGATATCAAGCCGGTCATCAAATCCCTCTCGCCGTTTCAGACCGAAACCATGGCCATGAACCTGATCGACGGCGACCGCCGTCTGACCGAGACCCTGATCCGGACCGGTTCCTGCGATTTGTCCTACAGCCTGCCCGGCAAAGCCAGATTTCGTGTCAATATTTTTTCTCAAACCGGCCATTATTCCATCGTTTTGCGGCAGCTGGAATCCAAAGTTCCCACCATTCGGGATATGAAGCTGCCGGAGTCTTTTTTCGATGTGGCCAAAGAGCTCAACGGCATCATTATTTTCACGGGTGCCACAGGTACCGGCAAGACCACCTCTCTGGCCGCCATCCTGGAGGATATCAACGAGAAGCGGTCCGTTCACGTGGTCACCCTGGAAGATCCCATCGAATATCAGCATCCCCACAAAAAGGCGACCTTCAATCAGCGTGAATTGGGACGCGATTACGATTCATTTGCCAACGGATTACGGGCCGCTTTGCGCCAGGCCCCCAAGGTCATTCTGGTGGGCGAAATGCGTGACCGTGAAACCGTTGAGATCGGTCTGACGGCCGCCGAGACCGGCCACCTTGTGCTGAGCACCCTCCACACCGTGGATGCCGGCCAGGCCATCAACCGCATGCTGGGTATGTTTACCAACGAGGAGGAGAAGCAGATCCGCATTCGACTGGCCGACACCATGCGCTGGATCGTCAGCCAGCGCCTGCTGCCCAAGATCGGCGGCGGCCGGGTGGCCGCCTTTGAAATCCTGAGAATGAACATTCGGGTCAAGGAGGCCATTCTTCAGGGCGAATCCGAGGGCAAAACCTTCTACGACATGATGCAGGCCGGACGACCCTTCGGCATGACGACGTTTGATGATTACATCATCGGTCTTTACGAGCAGGGGCTGATCACCCAGGATACGGCATTGGCCTACGCTTCCAACAAAGCTGTGGCCGGCAGGGGTATCGACAAGGTCAAAAGTGCCCGGGGCGAGTCCACCACGGATATCAAAGACCTGGAAATCGATCGC
>JBNLAV010000011.1:0-2116 GCA_050302315.1 Desulfobacteraceae bacterium | reverse complement strand
CAATCTCAACGATCGCTATATCTACAATATCAAAGAGAAAGTGCTCGACCCCTTCCTGGACAATGAAAATTTCAGACGCGGCATCAAAGATTACGATGGGGATGATTTTAAAACTTACGACCGTAAAATCCGCGATGATGTCACCTATCTGATGAACAACCTGATTGAAAAGTACCGCTACACCCCCCAGGGGGCCAAGGCCGTTTGCATCTATGTCATCGACAACGATCTGGCCCGCAAGTTCATGTCCCCGTAATGGGGTCCAAAATCCGAAGGAAGGCATTGCCAACCGTTCGACAGGGCCTTAGACTACAAGCTGATCATTTGAAAAAGCCACCTCCTCTTGGCGGATTTGCCAAGATAGAGCGGTGAGGCCGATCACAACCCCAAAGGATGCAGCATTTTCTTATGATCAACTTGTAATCGGTCATAACTGCATGTTCTGTTTTGTAAATTCCATCCATAACTTCAGCAAAAGGAGCAAACCAATGGATTCCAAACATCGGCGTCACAAGTTTATAATCGTTTTGCTCAGTGCATTGGCTTTAGTTTCGCTATTCCTGTTGACAGGGGCGGATTATGGTTCCCAAGTTGGCCGGTACCGCATGTCGGTGATCACGCGAAACAATTTCACGGATATCTTTGTAATCGACACGGTCACGGGCGTGGTCAAATACCTGGGCCCGGATGAAGGCAAACCTTTTGGGGAAGTCAAGGGCAAATAGGTTTGGGAGGCCCTGCAAGTTGGATGGAAAATCGTTTCTCGAACGCATCAATCCTTCGTCATCCCGTGAATCGGACATGTTCTCATCCTCTCATTTCACGGTCCTCAAGCATCCTTGAAGATCCCCCCTGGGGCGATGTCGACGACAACGGGGTCTCTCAAAGCAGGTCACACCGAACACATTCATCAGCGCGCTGGCCCTTTGGATCCGCCGATCTATGGCTTGAGCGCCGCAGGCTCACTCCGACCTGGCGTCGGCGCCGTGCTCGGAAAGCTGAGCGCCGAACCACCGATGCAGGGCGGTCAGCAAGTGAAGATCCGACGTTTCGAATTTGATTTCAGCCCCCTGGGGCAGCGCTGCATACGAGACTTTGATGCGAGATGCGCCGGCTTGAAGCTCCTTGAGTCCCGGCATGCCGGCCCCATGCAATTTTGCCGGATCTGAATAGTCGCCCCCTTTAAACTTTTCGGCCTCGTGCTGAAGATGCTGTTGAATGAGCGCGATCTGATCGGCGGCACCGGGATCCTTGGCGATGACGCTTTGCACGCCTCCGGTTTCGGTCATCTTGAAGATGTGCACAGTCTTGGCAATATCGAATGGCATGACATCATGCGCCATTTGATGCACACGCTCTTGTCGGGATTGTGCAAACAGTGCGGCGCTGTTAATCAACATTAAAATTGCAATCAATGGCGCCAAGGAATAAAGGTATCGCAATGGTTTGCTCAAAGGACTTCCTCCATTTTTAGGAGCGACGCTCCACTTGGATCGTCGCAGGCCCGTTTAATTCCACTGCTCGCGGTGTTGAATTGGTTGATCTGGTATGACATTAAAAATACCGTTCACCCGATTCTATGTCAATGTAACTAATCCTGAAACTGGATTTGGAGCGAACTACGGGCCCGGCTTAAAAAGCCCATCTACATGGCCAGGGTGATGTCGATCCAGCCGTAGGCATTCGCCTGCAGGGTCTGACCGGCGTGAACAATGGGTTTGGTGCGCAGGTAAATTCCGCCGCATTTCTCATAGAAACGGCGGTTGGGGTTGCGGGTCAGCACCCAAACCAGGAGGGTGTAAAAACGCGCATCATGGAGCCGCCGCGCCATGTGGGCGAGCAGCCGCCTTCCCAGTCCCTGGCGCTGCGCCTCCGGCAGCAGGTACAATTCGTAAAGCTCGGCCCCGTAGATCGGGTCCCGGCCACGCTCCGGCCCGGCCGAGATATACCCCAGGGCGCCCTGCCGGCCTTCGGCCATCAGGTAAAGGGTTCGGGGGTCCATCAGGGCCCGGTGCACTGCGTGCGCTGTCTTTTCGGCGCGCAGACCGGCCAGGTAGCTTTGGGGCAGGATGCCCTGGTAGGCTTCGCGCCAGCTTTCGACGTAAATGTGTCCGAT
>JBNLAV010000010.1:0-5884 GCA_050302315.1 Desulfobacteraceae bacterium | reverse complement strand
CGAGGCGTGCACCCGTCCCCAGCCCCTGGTCCTGCCGGCCGTGGCCTACGGCGTCAGCTACCATCACAGCGACTTCAAAGGCACGCTGAGCATCCGCAACGAGACGCTCTCCAGTCTGGTTTACGACATCGGGATGAGCGCTGCCGCCAACGGCGTGCGCAAGCTGGTGATCATCAACGGACACGGCGGCAATGCGCCGGCCCTCAACTACGCGGCCCAGATGATCAACCGCGACGCGCACATCTTCGTC
The DNA here is from genome assembly GCA_050302315.1 of Desulfobacteraceae bacterium. Lineage (GTDB taxonomy): Bacteria > Desulfobacterota > Desulfobacteria > Desulfobacterales > Desulfosarcinaceae > JARRKU01. The sequence goes on along the minus strand of JBNLAV010000010.1, from coordinate 5,634 downwards.
TGCGTGGATACCGGCGAGACCAGCGACGTGGATATCGACGCCCTGGTGGAGACGCCCAATGATGTCCATGCCGGCGAGATCGAAACCAGCGCCGGCCTGGCCGTGCGGCCCCACCTGATCCGGATGGGAGAGGCGCTGAAGGAGATCCCTGAATTTTCCAGCCGCTACCTCGATTTTACTTCCCAAAGAGGGGTGGCGTGGTATGCCTACACGGAGAAGATCTCCGATTCGGGCATCATGGGCAACCCGCTTCTGGCCGACGCCGAAAAGGGAAGAAAAATCTGGGAGATCATGATCGCCCACCTGGTCGCCTTGGTGGAGGACCTTAAGCAGATGAGCCTGGAAGAGATTCACCAGCGAAGATTGTAGAGGATCGGAGCATGCGCATCACCGGTGCCGAAGTGTGGAAAGTCGCCATGCGGCTGGAAGAGCCTTACGCCATCGCCTATGAGACGGTCAGCGAGGCGGTCAATGTTTTTCTTCGCCTGGAGACCGACAGCGGTCACTGCGGCTTCGGCTGCGGCGCACCCGATGCGCCGGTCACGGGGGAGACGGCCGAGGAGGTGCTGGCCGTGGCCGAAGAGCACATCATTCCGCTGCTCAAGGGGCGCAATCCCATCGATTGGGCCAGACGGAACGCCGAAATCCGCAAACAGGTCGGTCCGATGCCGTCGGCCAGGGCCATGGCGGACATGGCGCTCTTCGATCTGCTCGCCCGGGTGGCCGGTATGCCCCTGTACAAACTCCTGGGCGGATACCGAAAGCGCATGTTGACCAGCGTAACCATCGGTATCCTGCCCTTGAAGGAGACACTGGAGATGGCGCGGCAGTATATGGCGCAAGGCTTCAAGGCGCTGAAAATCAAGGGCGGCCTGGAGGTGGCAGGCGACATCGAACGCATCTGTCGGTTGCGGGAGGCGTGCGGTCCAGCCGTCAAGCTGCGTTTTGACGCCAACCAGGGCTACGACCGGCAGCAGGCCATGCAATTTTTAGACGGAACGCGCCAGGCCGATCTCGAACTCTTCGAACAGCCCACGCCGCGCAACGAAACCGGCCTGCTGGGCCGCATCACCGAGCAATCGCAGATTCCCATCATGGCCGACGAGAGCCTGATGAACCTCAAGGACGTCTTCCGACTGGCAAGAAGTGGGCTGGTGGACATGGTCAACATCAAACTGATGAAGACCGGGGGGGTGGCCGACGCCCTGCAGATCGATGCGGTGGCCCGGGCGGCGGGCATTTCCGTCATGGTGGGCTGCATGGACGAGTCTTCTCTGGGCATCGCCGCCGGGCTCCACTTCGCCCTGGCCCGACCCAATGTCTCCCACGCCGACCTGGACGGGCATTTCGATCTGGTGGAAGATCCGGCCAAAGGGGCCGTAAGGCTGCAGGATGGATACCTTTATCCCACCGGCGAAACGGGGCTCGGGATATCGTTGTAGCCGTTCGTCGCCATGTTTTAGGTTGCCACATTTGCCGAAGTTGGTATTCTCAAGATGAATATCCCATGACTGCCCATTTCATCACCGCATTTGAAAAGGACAGCGCTCATGAACGATAAATTATACGTCCAGCTGATCAGGAAACTCTTCGAACAGGATCTCTCCGCCGCCGCCTACATTCTCGAAAGCATGAAAGAAGACGAGGTGGCCGCCGTGCTGGCCGATCTGACGACCCCGCTGGCCCTTCGCATGATGGCCAAGCTGCAGGTCAGTTTTGCGGCCGCCGTGCTGGACCGGGCCGAAGACGCACTGCTGCAGCGGATCATGCCCCGGCTGGAACCCCAGCTGCTGACCAGCGTCCTGATGCACCTCTCCCAGGAGTCGCGCCAGAGACTGCGGCAGTTCATCTCCGGCAAAACCGAGGAGCAGGTGCGGGATCTGCTGGCGTACCCCAACGGCAGCGTCGGACGCATCATGACCTCGGATTTTCTCTCCTTTCACAAGGACGTGCTGGCCCGCGACGCCATCGCCCGGATCCGGGCCCTGTCCAAAAAACGCGTCCCCATGTCCTACGCCTACGTGGCGGACGAGGAGAACCGGCTTCTGGGTGTGCTCAACATGCGCGACCTGATGATCGCCGCACCCCAGGCGCCCCTCGAATCGATCATCCGCAAGGACGTCTTTTCCATTCACTGCTTTGTCGATACCCAGGAAGCGGGCAACGAACTGGCCAAGCGAAAGTACTTCGCCGCTCCGGTGGTGGACAGCGAAAACCATATCCTGGGCATCATCAAGGCCGAACGCATGCTGCGCGGCGTTCAGGAGGACTCAGCCAGGGACATCCAGCAGATGTTCGGCGCGGGCGCCGACGAACGGGCTTTCTCTACCATCTGGTTCTCCCTGAGAAAGCGGCTGCCCTGGCTGCACGTCAATCTGGCCACTGCTTTCATGGCCGCTGCCGTGGTGGCGATCTTCGAAGACATCATCGCCCGCATCACCGTGCTGGCGATCTTTTTGCCGGTGGTGGCAGGGCAGGGCGGCAATGCCGGCGCCCAGTCCCTGGCCGTGGTGATGCGGGGCCTGGTCATGCGCGAAATACCGGAGAACAAAAGGCTGGCGCTGGTCATCAAGGAAGGCAAACTCGGCGCGATGAACGGCGTCATCGTCGGCGTGGTGACCGCCCTGGTGGCCTGGGTCTGGCAGGGCAATCCCTGGCTGGGGCTGGTGATCGGGCTGGGGATGGTGTTCAACCTGATTTTCGCCGGGCTTTCCGGCGCCTCCATCCCGCTGCTCATGAAGCGCATCGGCATCGATCCGGCGCAAAGCTCCAGCATCATCCTGACCACGGTGACCGATGTCATGGGATTTCTGGCCTTTCTCGGGTTCGCCGTCCTGTTCCAAGGGTACCTGGTATAGGAGGAGGTTGAAGATGGGAAAAAACATCGGCTTCATTTCCACCCGCATTGCCGGCACCGATGGCGTCTCCATGGAGTCCAGCAAGTGGGCGACCGTTCTGCGGCGCAAAGGCCACGCCTGCTTCTGGTTCGCCGGAGAACTGGACCGCGCCTCCGAAAGGAGCCTGCTGGTGCCGGAGGCCCATTTCAGCCACGCGCAGAACCAATGGCTGACCCGGCAGATCTTCGGCCGCCGCGGGCGGACTGCCGAGGTTACCCGCGTCATCCACAACGTCAAATCCCGGCTCAAGGCGGAGCTGCGGACCTTCATCGACCAGTTCGCCATCGACCTTCTGATCCCCCAGAACGTACTGGCGATCCCCATGCACGTTCCCCTGGCCCTGGCGCTCACCGAACTGATTTCCGAAACGCAGCTGCCCACCATCGCCCACCACCACGATTTCTACTGGGAGCGAAGCCGCTATCTGGTCAATGCGGTGGGAGAATATCTGCGCATGGCCTTTCCGCCTTATCTGCCCAACATCGAACACGTGGTGATCAACTCCGACGCCCAGGAGCAGCTGGCCCTGCGCACCGGCATCAGCTCGGTGATCATCCCCAACGTGCTGGATTTCGAGAATCCGCCGTCGCCATCGCCGCCGGATGACGACCGCTTCTACCGGTTGACCGGTTTGAGCCCCGACGACATCGTCATCCTCCAGCCCACGCGGATCGTGCAGCGCAAGGGGATCGAACACGCCATCGATCTGGTCAGGGAGCTCAACGATCCCCGGTGCAAGCTGCTCATCTCCCACGAGGCCGGCGACGAGGGTTTCGACTATGCCCAGTGGCTCGAAGCGCAGGCTGAAAAAAGCGGCGTCGGCCTGCGGTTCATACAGACCAAGGTCCGGGACCCGCTCAACGAGGAGAGCGCACGGGAAGACCAGTACACCTTGTGGGATATCTACCCGTACGCCGATTTTGTCACCTACCCCAGCCTCTACGAGGGGTTCGGCAACGCATTTCTGGAAGCGATCTACTTCCGAAAGCCGATGCTGATCAACCGCTACTCGATCTTTATCCGCGATATCGAACCCAAGGGGTTCGACCTGGTGGTCATGGACGGCTACCTGACCCCGGCCAACATCCGGTCGGTTCGCGAGATCATCGATTCGGCGGAATTGAAGGAAAAGATTACCGACCACAACTATGCCGTCGCCCGGAAGCACTTCTCCTACGCCGTTCTGCGCAAACGCCTCTCCTATCTGGTCAATGTCTTCTTCGGTGAAGAGGCGATCGGCTGATAACTGAGCAGCCCCTGCTGGCGGCTTTCTACGCTTTCGGCTACGCCACCGGCAATGAAATCGGCATCCTCGTCGAGCGGAAACCGGCCTTCGGGCTAGTGGTGTTGCGGGTGAGCATTCAGAATGCGGACCATGCCATCGCCCGGGCCCTCAGAGAGAAGGAACAACCAGGGCACCTGCCATAGGATCAGGAATGTGTATGTGATCTGTCCGTCTTCTATGGATGGATCGCCCTCCATTATTAAGGTGGGTTGTCAGAAAAACGTCCTTTTTCTTGCTTTCATTTTCAGTGACGATTTTGAAGACCAGCGGGGGGCTTTTGAACAGAAATTTACGGCTACCCCCTGCGGTTCTATCTTCTTAGTCCTTCATACGAAGATACTTATATAAAGTTTCCCGGCTAATGCCGAATTTACGAGCAACCTGGGTCTTTTTTTGGCCGGCGGCAACACGCACCCTGGCTTCTGCTGCTTCAGCATCGGATAATGCTCTTTTGCGGCCTTTATAAGCACCTCGCTGTTTGGCAAGGGCGATCCCTTCACGCTGACGTTCCCTAAGCAATGCCCGCTCAAATTCGGCAAATGCCCCCATCACCGACAGCATAAGTTTTTCCATGGGCGATTCCTCACCAGTGAACGATAATTGCTCTTTTCTGAACTCGATACAAACACCACGCCCGGTAAGTGTTTGAACGATACGGCGCAGATCATCGAGGTTGCGGGCCAGGCGATCCATACTATGCACAATCACGGTATCACCATCCCGTACAAAGTCCATCAATGCTTTTAGCTGAGGACGACGCACATCTTTGACAGATGCTTTGTCAGAAAAGATGCGGTCTACATCAGCTTCCTCAAGTTGACGTTCCGGGTTTTGGTCGAAAGTGCTCACCCGGATATATCCAATTCGTTGGCCAGTCATATTAAATCCTCAAAGTGTCAATAAAGGTTCATAGATCTTTGATCGACAGTTGTCAATAAAACAAAAACCAACTCTATTTTGACACTCTTGCGCCGTATAGCTGGACGTCAATTTAGGGTATGCTTAAAACTGAGATCAAATTCCAGGGGAATTGGGCATAAGCTGTTTGACATGTGTAACGATACGGATTACAGTAAGGCATGATCAAAAGCTTTAAGCACAAAGGGCTTAAAAAACTCTATGAAACGGGCAGCAAACAAGGAGTCAAACCGGAACACGCAACCCGGTTGCGGCTGATCTTGGCAAGGCTTGATGCCAGCTCCGCTCCCGAGGATATGAACCTGCCTGGCCTTGGGCTGCATTCCTTAAAAGGCTCGCTGAAAAGCTTTTGGTCTGTTTCCGTATCTGGAAATTGGCGTGTTATTTTCCGGTTTGAAAACGGCAATGCCGCGGATATAGATTATTTAGACTATCACTAAGGAGTAAAGCTATGGTTATGTATAATCCTCCGCATCCCGGGGAAGCAGTCAGAGAATTTTGCATAGAGCCGTTGGGCTTATCCGTTACCGAGGC
>JBNLAV010000009.1:0-36404 GCA_050302315.1 Desulfobacteraceae bacterium | reverse complement strand
CCATTCCGTAGAGGGCAACGATTATCTGCCCGAAACGCTCTGCGACACAGCCATCAAACCATTTATTTTGACAATGGAGGGCAATCGTCTTTTCAAACAAGCCGTGGGATCAATGGCCAATATCGCAGAAGAAGCCCTGGCGCAAAACGGACTGACGCGGGAAGATATCGACCTGGTCGTACCGCATCAAGCTAATTTGAGAATACTGCAAGCCGTCGCCGACAAACTCGATATGCCCATGGATAAATTCTTCACCAACCTGCACAAATATGGAAATACTTCTTCTGGTTCGATACCGTTGGCATTGGACGAGGCACATCGCCAAGGGCGCATCAACGAAGGTGATCATATTCTGCTGGTCAGCTTCGGCGCAGGATTGACCTGGGGATCGGCCGTAATGCGATGGACAAGATCGCATCACTCCAAGTAGCCGGCCGGTGAATACGGCACCGTCTTTATCCCAGCCCCTTAAACATCTCACAATAGATGAGAGCAACGGCGTATCTTTTAAACGCCGGCATCCGTCCGCGCTGCATACGGTCTGCCCCCCGGGCCACTGAACAATAAAACATAAGCAGCGCAAGGCCATCGGCCGGTCCAGTTGTCTTCACGCCCCAGGCGGGTCTCCCCGCTCGCTAAAGATGCACTCCGCCGATCCATTGCCGAAAATGGGGAGATGACAAATTACATGTTGACCATGACAGAAACTGTCATCACCTTCACCGCTTTACACCGCAATTATTGGCCTAACCAATTGTTATTTTATATATTTCAGCACATCTAACAGTTCGGCATATGATTTGCAGTGAAACGCAATAATTACCAATATGAACTATCCATCGCATTGATTGGGCCCGGTCGATAGGAAATCAGAGGCGCTGGAAGTCAGATCATGGAGTTCAAATGATCCAATTCAAAGGGGCGTACTTCAATAACGCGACCAGAGAATCCAAATCGGTGCTGGTGCAATTCGACGGCGTGCTTCTGCATATCTGGCAGACTGCAGATCCCTTTTGCCGGATCTTGACCAGTGATGTCTTTACGCTCCAACCGGCCTTCGGAAAAAGGAAACGCTATATCAGACTTCCCAATGGCGGAAAAATTGAAACCGACGATATCGATGCCTTCTCTACATTGCATGCAAGCCGGAGCTCCCTGAAAAACTGCCGACTGCAGCTATCGGTGCAATGGCGCTTTGTCTGGATGGTCGGTGCCGGCGCCACGATTGCCGGGATGCTGATCCTGTTTCATCGAATGGTATGGTAAGCGCTAATTGAGGAGGCTCCGTTAGCCGATCCCCGCGTACACGCTTCATTGAAACCTTTGTCTTGACTTCCAATACCATTGCATTAGCATAGTGCAAAAATAATGTCGCCAGTGACCGGCGTTGTTTCCCGCATATCGGAGACGCCCCCGGAAACTGGCGCTTACTGTTTCAGGAAGAACCCATCGAGGAATACAAGCATGCCAATTTACGAATATCGCTGTAACAAATGCAATTGTGAATTCGAACACTTAAAGCTGACCGGCGGTGAACCTGATCCCCAATGCCCCAGCTGTTGCACCGACAAGGTGGATCGCATGCTATCGGCCGGAGCGATTCGTCCTGCGGGTATTCCCTCCGGCAAGGGCGGCTTTACCCCTCCCAAGTGCAAATCTTCCGGCGGATGAGGCATTTAAATCTACGCCTCCGGTCTGGAGGCATCAATAAACTGAATCGATGACACAAAAGCCGATGTGGAATTCATTGGATCTCAGGTCGGCGGGCTGAAAGGATCGGCGCTATCCGTCAAGGGGCTTATCTTTGGGGAAGGCTATTGATGAGGCGCTCATGAATATCGATCAGCAGGTTGCTATTTCCCATATGCTCCTCAACCCACTTTGGGGTCACCTGATACTGTCGCGCCAGGGACCTCAAAGCGTCCTGTAATGAGTTGTGCCTTTCTGTCTTACCGGTCCAGTACTTCTGGGGTCGGCGGGGATCGTAGAATTTGATGCCCTTGTGTATCCCAAGCTCCGGATAAGAAGCTCTTTTTCTAGAAGAAACAGTCCCGCTGACGCTCTCGGGCTCCGAAGTTGATGGATCGCCTGATGGCGCAGCTGTTCCAGGGGCAGCTGAGAGCTGTTCTTCCGGCAGGGGGGTGGCTTGGGATGCCGTTTCCAGTTTCCGCCGTCCGATCAGATTCCGGTGGATGACTTGAAGATCGTTTTCTTCCCCCATATGGGCTGCGATCCAGTCCGGTGATTGACCATAAAGCCGGGCCAATTCGTTCAATGCGCTTTTAAGATCTTTGTACGCCGATGTCTTGCTGACCCGATAGCGCAATGAGCGGCGCGGATCATAGAAGCTCAGGCCTTTGCTCTCCTGCTCGACCCTTCGGAGGGCGGCTGTTTCTTTGCTGCTTTCAAAGTGCGGGGAACCAACGGTCGATGGGGAGGCAATCGAGGGAGTTGCCGGTCGGCGGGCGTCCTTTTCGACCTCCTCTTTCCGGGGTGTTTCCAGCGCCGTCGAGGTGTTGCCGGATGCGTCGGGGTCCCTTTCTACGCGGTCGACAATATCAATGGTATATCGAATTTCTACGGACTGTGTCCCCTTTAAGATAAAATGAACAAATTTTTCGCTGGTCCAGATCCTCTCGGATTCCTCCACCGTACCGTCTTTTAGGAAAATGCGATCCGAGATCCCCGTTTCGGGAAAAAGCATCCATCCCGAAACCAGCCCTGCGATGACAACAATGCATTTAATTCCCATGTCAGTTATTGGATGACTCAATGTTGTAGAACTCGATCTCGACCCGGCGATTTCTTTTTCTACCGGGAACGGTCGAATTGGACGCAACCGGATTGGCGTTTCCCATGGCAAAAACTTTTATTTTTCCGGGTTCGACGCCTTTTCCTATCAAATAAGACTGGACCGCGCTTGCACGAAAACCGGAGACGCTTTCGTTATAGGTGGACGAGCCGCTGTTATCCGTATAACCTTTCACGCCCACCGAGAGATCCGGATGGTTCACAAGGTGGTTGGCGATTTGATCCAAAACAGGATAGAAATCCTCGTCGATCGCATTTGAATTGATTGTAAACGGAATCGTAACTTTTGAATTTAAAAGCGGAAGGGGCTCCAGGGCCGCTTCACTTTCATCGAGAAATTCTGCCGCTTCCGGATTCTGCCCGGCAGTAAGCTCCTCGCCCGGCGACTGGCTGCTGTGCTGCGCAGCGGTCTCCGGATCTGCCGGCTCCGGTTCGATGCTGCGCTCTGAAGAAGTTTTCGAATTTTCGGCGGTCACCTCCTCATTGTTGAGCCGATTCTCTAATCGCGCCTTTTCCTGTTCCAGGGTAGATTTGTATTTCTGCGGTGTGAGATCCTCCTCCGCATATCTTGGTGCACGCTTGGCCGTGTGTTCGCTGATCAGCAGACCGATCCCGCCGATCAGGATAATGATGATGGCCGCATACACCAGATGCCAGAACGAGGAAGTTCGCTGAACGGCGCTATCATCGCTGTCGGCAGCGTCGGGCTTATTCATGGCAATCACTGCGGCAGCTATTTTGCCGCCATCTAGACCGCCTTTGGTGCCACTGGACACCGACGGACCGCCGCCTGATTTGACGCTGGCCGCATCCGCCTTTGGTTTCTGGATGGGAATGCGCAACTCTTCTGCACACTCCGTGATAATCTTGCCGTCAATTTTATGCACGCCCTGGGCATAAGCCGTCAGCATGGCATGATCGCAGACAATGTTGATCAGTCGCGGGATACCGCCTGAAACCTGATAGATTTCGCTCACAGCCGATCTGTCGAATATCCGCTTAGTACTGCCGGCAACCTTGAGCCGGTGATGGATGTATTCGCCCACCTCATTGGTATTCAGCGCTTCGATGTGATATCGAACCGTAATCCGCTGTGAAAGGGCGCGGTTTTGCGGGGTCATCAAGATGCTGTTGAACTCCTGCTGGCCGACAAAAAAGATATTGATCAGCTTGCGGTCATGCAGTTCGATATTCGACAATACCCGGATATCTTCCATCAGCCTGTGATTCAAACGTTGGCTCTCATCGATGATGAGCAGCACCTGCTTTTGATTCGCATGGCTTTGATGAAGAAAATCACGCAAATGAATTAAAAACTCGCCCTTGGAATCAAAGGTTCGATTCATGCTCAGCCCGTCGGCCAGCAGATTGTAGAAATCCATGCTTTCCAGATCAGGATCCGGCAGTGTGGCAACAACCGTATCGATATCCAACAAACTGATGAGTCGGTTGATCAGCAGCGTCTTTCCGGTGCCGACCTCGCCCGTCAACAGCAAAAAACCGCGATTGTCTAGTATGCCGTAACGCAGTGTGGCGAGTGCCTCTTTGTGCTTTTCACCGAGCCACAGGAATTTGGGATCAACGGTAATTTGGAACGGCTTGATCTTTAATGAAAAGTGATCGAGATACATCGTATTCTACATCGCTCCAGGTTTTTCTGTAAGTGGTTGGGAATGCTCCCCCGTAGTATGCTTCGCCGGTGGATGTGACGCATTTCAACTGGATCGATCGAAGGTCGACCGAACGGTCCCCGGAGCTCGGGTTAACGCCCCTTCTTGAGGATAATGCCCCGACTGTAATATAGATATAACAGAACCCAGACAATGACAAATAAAACAAGGTATGCGTTTCTTTGTCGGATCAGCTTGCTTCGCCGCTTTTCGATGAGGTTGGATGAGTTCTTCAGCTCGCGCTTGACGATCTCAATTTCCTCCATCAATCGCTGCACATCTGAATCCTGGGTGTAGTCCATCATTCTTTTCAGCTGCACCTCGAAGCTGCGGACATTATACGTGTCAAATAGCATGCGCTGCTTTTCCGTCAGATGTGAAAGATCATGGATCTCTTTCGCAAGCTCGACGCAATAGAACTTGCGAAACGGATTTTTCTCCGGCACCTCTCCGAGTTGGGCTACCCGCATTTGTATTCCGCCATTGAGTTCATTATTGATTTCGGACAGCAGCAGTTCCGTTTTGGCGATTTCATCGTTGTTTTCTAAGAGGTCTTCGCCGGCCAGGGAAGAAATAAAGAATACCAGCACCGCAGCGGTCAATAAGCTCATTAATATGCGAATCAGAACGAACAGCTCACGTTTCACCAATACCATATCCCATCCTTTTGTCGCCGAGTCCAAAGCGCCGGTTTATGTGTCGATACGGCGAGGCCAGATCGTCCTGTATTGCGCTCGCTATACCGATACCCTGCTGGAAGACCTGCGTGACCGATTTGCCTGATGCACCATATTACATGGCGAAATCATTGCAATTTGGTAGCCCAAATCAAGGAATTTGTCAATAAGGGCGAACAGGTTCCGGACAGGCGCCCTGTTCATTGGAAACAAACGGAACGTCACACCAAATTAGTGTTTGACTTTTTGGCCCGGAATTGCTTACCTTTACGTTAAGGTTAACTTTAGCTTGCAAGACGGATCGTACATCATGGCCTCCGCTGACCACATTTATACCATGGCAGACCTCACCCGCGAGTTTGATATCAGCAGCCGATCCATCCGCTTTTACGAAGAGAAGGGGTTGATTTCACCCAAACGCACCAAAGGGAACCAACGGCGATACAGCGCAAAGGACCGCTTTCGTCTCAAATGGATCCTGCGCGGCAAACGTTTCGGTTACAGCCTCGGTGAAATTTCGGAAATACTTGAGCTAACGGAAACCACCAAAGGAAAGGCCGATCAGATCCGGGCCACGCTGGCATTCGGAGGAAAAAAACTGCAGGACATCGACAACCGTATCGCGGAACTGAAGATCATGAAAATGGAGATGTTGGCCTTGAAAACAAAGCTCGAAAAAAGGCTTTCGGAACTGGAGTCACGAGATACGGACAGTTCTGAGGCAACCGGGATATGACGGATCGAACGGCCCCGCATTGTGCTGCCCGACGTCTCGGCGGAACCCATTGCCATGCTGCCAGCTTGATTGCCGCATAATAACAATAAGATAAATCAAGGAATTGCTCATGCCGGACATTTACAAAAAGCTTGCCATTCACCTCGACAATCTGCCCGGGGGATTCCCGGAAACCGATAGCGGTGTCGAATTGAGGATTCTCAAACGCCTCTTTTCGGAACAGGAGGCTCAGATAGCCACTGCCTTGACCTTGATACCGGAGACGGTCGGGTCCATCTCCCCCAGAGTACAAATGGCGCCGGCGTTGCTTGAAAAAGTACTGGATGAGATGGCGCGCAAAGGCCTTATTTTCAAGCTGGAAAAGAAAGAAACCCTATACATGGCCGCCCAGTTCGTGATCGGCATCTGGGAATTCCACGTCAATGACCTGGATCCGGATCTGATCGCAGATTTCAACGCATATGTCCCCTATCTGGCAAATCAGTGGGCGCGCCAGAAGACAGGCCAACTTAGGGTCGTTCCCGTCTCCAAGAGCCTGTCCGCCCAAACAGAGACAATGCCCTATGAAGCCGCCGAAGAACTGATTCGCTCCCAATCCAAAATCGTCGTGGCGCCTTGCATCTGCCGCAAGGAGCACCGTATGGCAGGCAAAGGGTGCGACAACCCGTTGGAAGTTTGTCTGGTGTTCGGGTCCAGCGCCGTCTATTACGAGAACAACGGGCTGGGTCGGCCAGTGGAAAAAGACGAAGCCCTGGCTATCCTGGATAAAGGCATGGCCGCAGGACTGGTCTTACAACCCGGTAACGCCCAAAAAGCGATGAACATTTGCATGTGCTGCGGGTGCTGCTGCCAGGTGCTGAAGAACTTGAAGCAGATGCCCTCCCCTGCAAAGATTGTCCAGTCGAATTACTTTGCCGTTGTCGATGAAGAGAAATGCGTGGATTGCGGTCTATGCACCGAACGCTGTCACATGGAGGCCATTACAAACGGTACCGGCGCTCACATCGATTTGGACCGATGCATCGGCTGCGGCGTGTGTGTCCCCGGTTGCGACGCTGGCGCGTTGTCGCTGGCGGCAAAGCCTGTGGGCGACCACCGAGTTCCACCCCGCACGGTCTATGACACTTATTTCCAGATCGCACAGGAAAGAGGCTTGATCTGAATCAGGAGCGCCACCGGCCTCGCCCGGATCAGGATGGACCGTGCCGGCCTCATCGCCGTCATGGTCCACCGAAACCTCATTAACTCCAGCCGTTACATGCAAATAACCCTTGATTATCCTTCAATTCGTCGGTATTGTTCACTAAATTAACCTCGGACACAACTCACACCTTCGATAAGGGCACATCAGGAGTGATCAAATGGATTCATGGTGGAACAACATTGAAGCTGTTCTTGCCTTCAACACCTGGATGGAAATCGCCACCCTCCTGGGCGCAGCGCTGACCTTCATCAGTTTGCTGCTGACCTGGCGGCACGGAAACCGGGTGACGCGTTACCTCCTTGATCGAGAACGTCACTCGAAGAAGAAAGTCCAGGCGGTTGAAAACGCCGCCGAGGAGATCCGAAAGGAACTTCTGGCGACCCAGCAGAACCAGGACATTGTCCTTCAGCAACGCCGGCTGGCGGAAATGGATGCAGAGGGACTGCGCAAGGAGATGGAGCGTGTGCGCAAGACCTACACCCAGGCCGAGGGGGCGCTCAAGGAGCGCATCAAGGAGCTGAAGGACATCCACACCACCCAAGGCCTTACCCAAAGCGCATCGGCCAGCCAGACTTTCGGCGTCGACACCTCGACCCTTGATAATCAACAGAAAAAAATGTTGATCAAACTATTGCAGACCGGCCCAAAAGGAGAGTTGGACATTATATCGGTGTTGGACAATGCCGGATCCCATCAAGCGGCCACGGAATTGAAGACCATATTCGACAGCCAGGGCTGGACCACATCGGATATCGTCCAAAGCGCCTTCAGCCATCCGCCGGAAGGAATAAATCTCGTCATTCACAGTAAACAAACAGCGCCATCCTATGCGAAATTCCTTCAGAAGACTTTCACGACATTGGGGCTGAGGGTTTCCGCCCAGATCAATGACAAATACCGGGAATGGTCGCTGTCGATGATCGTTGGGCAGATTGACGCCGCATGAAGACGGCATCCGTTTTTAATTTACCATTGAACCTTACGATCATTTGAATATTCGATTTGATGACGATATCCAGGGGGGCAAATGACCTTTCCGATCCATAGCATAAAGCATCTGAAAGCATCCCATCGGAAATACCAGATCATTACGATTTTTTTAACTGTCGTTACCCTTGCAGCTGCGTTGGCTGCAGCGGTTTCCAGCATTCAACTGTCCAAACTGAACAAGCAAAGGGCGGTGGAAATCAAAAATTCCACACCGACGAATGTTCCGGCCGTCGACAATGCCGCCCAAAAAGAGATCGATGCACTGAAATCGGAATTGGACCGGGAAAAATCGGCGTCCAATAAAATGAAAGCCAAGATCAAAGATCTGAACAACCAGATCTCGACCCTTAAAGAGGCCGTGGTGGCCGCTAAATCGCCTAAACCGAAAACGCCGCCTGCGCCCGAACCCGCTGCGGCAACAACACCGCAAGACGAAACAATGGTCCAGCCGCCCGCTCCGGCTGAACCTCAACCGAATGCCAAGCCAGCTGCCGAGCCGCCACCGAGCCCGGAAGCCGGAGCGAAAACAGATCCGAAACCGGCGATGCCCGCTGTTGGGCAACCGTCAAACACGGACACCGGTCCGTCAACCCAACCGGTTCCCGCGCCAACGCCTGAAGCGCCGGCCAAAAAGGCGGTGCCGCAAAAGGTAGAGTCGGCCAGCGAGGATCAAAGCTCCGCGCCTGCGTCAGAAGCGCAACAACCTGCGCCGGTACCGGAAAAACCTTAACCCGCCGGCACGCCGAAAACTGGAGACCTGACGAATGAATCGAGACAAGGTGGTGAACCTGGCATGGGTGATCATACTCGTCCCCATGGTATTGAGCATTTTCAAACTGATCCGGTACGCCGGATTCCGGGAGGACGACCATTGGCTGATGATGATGGTCAGCATCATCGCGCTGATGGCGCTAATGCTGCTGATTCCTCACCTAACCGGTAAGATTTACGACAGGCTATCCAAGACACCTTGACGTCCGAACGATTCTCCACAACCCGAAGAGCGCAGATCACATTCAATAAAAAAAAGGGGTAGCGATTCAATCGCTGCCCCCTTACTTTACATTTGGTGCCGAAGGGGAGATTCGAACTCCCACACCCGAACGGGCACTAGACCCTGAACCTAGCGCGTCTACCAGTTCCGCCACTTCGGCACAACTTGCATGTCACCTTAAAAGGTTGATTTCATGCGAAGGATGCATTAGATATACGGATTCGACTTGGGTGTCAAGAGCAAATTAGCAGGAAACGGCGCATGCTATGAAAGTGTTCCACCGACTGGAAGATATTGAAATTCCGCTGGACAATGCAGTGGTCACCATCGGCAATTTCGATGGCGTGCATATTGGCCACCAGGCTTTGTTGCATACGGTTGTCGAAAAAGCGGCCGCCATCGGCGGGACTTCGGTCGCCCTGACATTCGACCCGCACCCCATGCGTGTCCTTAAGGATAACGACCATCCACCGCTCATCACCCTTTCCGAGCAGAAAACCGAGCTCATTTCCCGTGCGGGTATCGATGTATTGATCATGATCCCCTTTACCACGGAATTTGCCGCTATAAACGCCAGATCCTTTGTGGAAGACCTGCTCGTTGGCCGTATCGGCATGCGGGCCATGGTGGTCGGCAACGACTATTCGTTCGGCCGCAACCGTGAAGGGACCATCGAGATGCTCCATCAGTGGTCATCGGAGCTGAACTATGAAGTGCTGCTGGTGGATTGGATTCAGCCGGCCAACGGCAGTTCACCGCGTATCAGCAGCACCCGTGTGCGTGAACTGGTCATGGAAGGCCGAATGATGGCAGCCAAGAAACTGCTGGGGCGCTACTACCAGATTCGCGGCACAGTGGCCTCGGGCCGTAATCGTGGCGGCCGTCTGCTCGGATTTCCCACGGCCAATATTAACCTGCAGGACGAGCTTTGCCCCAAAATGGGCATCTATGCGGTCACAGTGGAATACGAAGCACAAACCTATAAAGGTGTTGCCAATATTGGATACAGCCCGACTTTCGATGACCATGTCTTTACGGTGGAAGTCCATATTCTCGATTTCAATGAGAACATTTACGACAAACCGATCCGCGTCAATTTCATCTCCCGCTTGAGAGACGAGATCAAATTCGATGGCATCGACGCCTTGGCAGATCAGATTCGATTGGATATCGATGAGGCCCGCCGGCTTTTGGACCAATTGCCCGCCTGATACGCATGCAGAAGAAGCTTATCATATCATTATTCGTCGGACTGGTGATTTCGGCGCTGACCTTAGCACTGGCCTTTCGAAACGTACCGATCGACCAACTGCTGGCCTATCTTGGCACCATCGACTACTGGTGGATTCTGCCCACTGTTGCGCTTTGTATCCTGACCTTCTTCCTTCGCGTCCTTCGGTGGAAAATCATTCTTAAGGGGATCTGCGACATCGGCTTCTGGCAAGCATTCCACCCCACCATGATCGGTTTCATGATGAACTGTGTGCTGCCGGGCCGTGTGGGAGAACTGGCAAGACCCGTGCTCCTCAGACAAAAACGCGGTGTTCCGATAACGACCGGGTTGTCCACCGTGGCGGCTGAGCGGATTTTCGACATGATCAGCCTGATCACCCTGTTTGCACTGGTGTTTTCGACCATAGCCGGAAAAATCGGTGCCGGAGAGTCCTATTTCGGTTTCCACCTGGATGGCAAAACTCTGGAGTCCGTCGCCACCGGCATGATCCGGCTGAGCGTCGCCCTGGTGGCCTTCATCGCGCTGCTGACCATCGACGCTTCCCGCAACGCCATCAAACGGCTGATCGATGCCGGCGGCCGCTGGATGAATCGCCTGATACCACAAATCAAGCGTATCACCGACCGGCTCGTCCAACTGATGCAAGCCATTATCGACAACATTGCCATCGGGCTCTCCCTGGTTCGCAACCCCGTCCATTTGCTATACTGTGCAGGCCTGACCTTTCTCATATGGTCGCTGACCGCAATCTCCTATCTGGTGTTTGCAATGGGATGTCCGGGGATTAACTTGTCTTTGTGGGAGCTGACCACGGTCATGGTGATCGTCTGTTTTGTGATCGCCCTTCCTTCGGCGCCCGGCTTCTGGGGACTATGGGAGGCCGGCGGCGTATTCGCCCTGTCGATGTTCGGTGTTCCGGAAAAGGACGCCCTTGGATTCACCCTGGTCAGCCACGCGGCCCAGGTTTTTCCAGTCATCGGAATGGGATTGATCTCGGCGCTGATCACCAGCGTCAATATCTTACATCTGTCGCACACCGGCGCCGCTGCAAACGCGCAGCCCAGCATGGAAGGAGAGTGACGCCGTGAATCCACTTGAAATTGTAACTTTTCCAGATAAATTTCTCAAACAAAAGACCCAACCGATCGAGAACATTGACGGCCAGCTTCAGACACTGATCGATCAGATGGGAACCACCATGTACGATGCCCCCGGTATCGGCTTGGCGGCGATCCAGGTCGGCATTGACAAAAGCCTGCTGGTTTACGATATTCGGCCACCGGAAGACGGGCACAAGCTCAATGTGCTGATCAACCCCAAGATCATCTCCAAAGAGGGGGAGATTCTTTCCGAAAACGAGGGCTGCCTGAGCGTTCCTGATTTCCGCGCCAATGTCAAACGGGCCGAGCGCGTCCTGGTGGAGGCGGTCGACCGGGACGGCAATCCCCAACGCATCGAAGCCGAAGGGCTGCTGGCAATTGTCCTCCAACACGAAATCGACCATTTGAACGGCACACTTTTCATCGACCATGTCAGCGCATTGAAGCGCCAGATGTATGCCAGACGGGTCGCTAAAAAAATGAAACAACTCTAAGGCCGAAATGCCGGACACACCCAACAACTCAAAACGGCCGCCGCGCATTGTTTACATGGGCACGCCGGATTTCGCCGTTCCGACCCTCGAGGCGCTGCACGCCTCCCCCTTCGATCTGAGTTGGGTGGTGACCCAACCGGATCGCCCCAAAGGACGCGGTCGGCAACTGGCCCCTCCTCCGGTTAAATCGGCCGCGCTGGAACTCGGCTACGAGGTTGCGCAGCCCGGGGACGTCCGGGACGAAAGCTTCATGGCCTTTTTACGCCGCCTGGCGCCGGACTATCTGGTCGTGGTCGCCTTTGGCCAAATTTTGCCCGCATCCGTCCTTTCCATTCCGATCCGCGGCGCCATCAATGTACACGCCTCTTTGCTGCCCAGGTACAGGGGGCCGGCGCCGATCCAGTGGGCCATCATCCGCGGGGAAAGCGTCACCGGGGTCACCACCATGCTCATGGACACGGGCGTGGACACAGGAGACATGCTGCTGGATGCCCGCACTCCGATTGAAAATACGGATACGGCCGCCACCTTGCACGACCGGTTGTCCCGGATGGGCGCCGATCTGCTGGTCAAAACCATTGACGCCTTCCACCACGGCAAGATTTTTCCTCGCGCGCAAAAGCATGATCTGGCCACATATGCTCCGATGCTTAAAAAAGAAAACGGTCAGATTCAATGGCACCAATCCGCTCTGGCCATCGATGCCCAGATACGGGCCATGACCCCCTGGCCCGGCGCATTTTGCACCATGTGCGCACGGCGCTACAAGATCCACAAAGCCAGACCGATCACCGGCCGAACATCCACTGAAGCTCCGGGCACGGTGGTCCCCGGATTCCCGGATGAGCTGCGCATTGCCACCGGCGATGGAGAACTGGCCATACTCGAGATTCAAAGCGCTTCGGGCAAGCGCTTGAGCATCAAGCAATTCCTGAACGGCACCTGCATTGCCCCCGGTGAGATGGCCACCTGATGCCGGATGCGCGCGCCATTGCCGTGGAAGTGCTCGAACAGGTGCAATCCGGCCCCAACACACTGGACCATCTGCTGCTGAAGTATGAAGCGAAGATCCAGCTTCTCCAAAAGTCCGATCGCAGATTGCTCCATGCGCTGGTCTTCGGGGTATTGAGATGGCAGGGCCGCATTGATTGGATCATCTCCAGGCTGACCAGCCGACCGCAGAAAAAAATTGACCCTCTGGTGAAAATATTGCTTCGACTGGGGATATTTCAGATCCTCTTCCTGGACCGAATTCCGGATTCGGCAGCCGTGAACACCTCAGTGGAGCTGGCTAAAAAACACCGGCGCAAATGGGCGACCGGTTTTATCAACGGCGTACTTCGCAGTGCGGTCTTACGACAAGACAACATCACCTGGCCGGATCGTTCCCGGGACCCCGCGGCTTACCTTTCGGTCTATTACGCTTTTCCCGAATGGCTCATCTCACGATGGATCGATCGTTGGGGGGACCAAGAGACCGAACAACTATGCGATTCAATAAACCGCGTGCCGGATCTCACCCTGCGCACCAACACGCTTTTTGCCACACGCGATGAACTGCTCGTATGCGTGCAGCAAGAATGCGAAGCGGCAGCGCCTGCGCCACATTGCCCGGACGGCATTGTTTTCTCCTCCCCGCAACGCCCCATCGCTCAATGGCCGAGCTTCCAGCAGGGATGGTTTCAAGTGCACAGCGAGGCGGCGCAGTGCATCGGTCACATGCTCTCACCCGAACCCGGTCAGTCGGTCTGGGATGCGTGTGCCGGTCTCGGCACCAAGACGGGGCAGATGGCAATGATGATGCACAATCGCGGTCGCATCCTGGCAACCGATATCGTTGCATCAAAACTTGGGCGCCTTAAATCCGAGATGGAGTGGTTGGGCGTCGGCATCGTCGATGCCGTGCCCGCCGACCTGATGCAGCCGATCGATCGATCGGTCACCGGCAGATACGACCGCATCCTTCTGGACGCCCCCTGTTCCGGCATGGGCGTGCTGCAGCGAAATCCGGATGGAAAATGGCGCAACGATGCGGCAACCATTCAGGCCAACCACCATCGCCAGCTTGCGCTGCTGGAAAACGTTGCCGGGCGACTTAAACCCGAAGGTCTTCTCGTTTATGCGGTTTGCAGTTTCGAACCTGAAGAAAATGAAGCGGTCGTACAAGGATTTTTGCAAAAACATCCAGAGTTTGTTATAGATCAACCCAGGCTTGACCATGTGAAAGATCATGAAAAGCTGTTGACGTCGGAAGGCTTCCTCAAAACCTTCCCCCATCGACACCATATGGATGGCTTCTTTGCTGCCGCCCTGAAAAAACGGAGGTAAGCGAGCACCTCACAGAGTTGCGAACCGCAGAATATCGAACAAGGAATATCGAATGAACAAGTGTTGCGTCGCTATGCTCCGTCATCTTATTCCATGATAGAATATTTTTCTTCGACATTCCGCGGTTTCTTGTTCGATATTCATCATTTCGAAGAGGTTTTGGAACACCATGCCTGTTTATGACTATTCGGCTCTGGATGCAAAAGGAAAGACCGTTACCGGTATCATCGATGCCGATGGAACGGTTGCCGCGCGTCAAAAAATAAGATCCGCAGGATATTATCCGGTCAAACTGCATGAAGTGAAGGACGGGGCGACGGAAAAGCGCGAACGCAGCTCACTATCCTTTTCCCAGTATTTTACGCGCATTCGCCCTTCGGAAGTGGCGATCATGACACGGCAACTGGCCACCTTGATCGGTGCGGGGTTTCCATTGGTCTCCGCACTGGAAGCGCTCATGGCCCAGTTTCCAAGTCCCGGCCTTAAAAAAATGGTGGCCAAAATCAAAGGCGCCGTGGTCGAGGGCACCAGCTTTGCCGACGCTTTAAACGGATTCCCGTCGGCTTTTTCCAGCGTTTATGTCAACATGGTCCGTGTGGGTGAAACCTCCGGAACCCTGGAAATTGTCCTCAACCGCCTGGCCGAAATTATGGAAAAGCAGGAAGAATTGAAAAGTCGCGTGGTCACCGCCATGATCTATCCGCTTCTGATCCTGATGGTTGGTATTTTGATCATGATCTTCCTTTTTATCTATGTAATCCCCAACATCACGTCCATTTTTACCGATATCAATCAAGAACTGCCGCTGCCCACCCAACTGCTCATCGGCACCAGTGACATGCTCAAGTCCTATTGGTGGGTGTTGGCGATACTGGTCATTGCGGCATTGTTTGGCCTTCGAAGCCTGAGAACCAGCGCCGGCGGCAAAAGATGGATGGATCGAAAAATCCTTACCCTGCCCATGGCCGGCGCCATTTCGGGAAAAATTGCTACGGCCCGCTTTGCCCGAACGCTTGGATCTTTGCTGGATAACGGCGTCTCCATGCTGCCGGCCATGGATATCGTGAGGAATGTGGTCGGCAACACGACGATTGCGGAGGTCATTGAAGAATCGGCCGTCGAGGTCGGCAAAGGTCAGGCGCTGCACAAATCATTGGACAAGGGAAACATCTTCCCGCCCATAGCCATTCAGATGATCATGGTCGGTGAGCAGAGCGGCAATCTGGAGGAGATGCTCAACAAGGTGGCCGATGTGTTCGAAAAAGAAGTCGAAACGTCGGTGATGCGCATGACGGCTTTGTTGGAGCCGATCATGGTATTGATCATGGCTGCCATGGTATTGTTTATTATCTTGTCGATATTCCTACCAATTTTAGAAATGGGAAATCTGGTTCGCTGATCGATTGCCCGATTGAAAGTTTACGGTTTACCATATATGATATGTGAGCAGCGCATGTGGAAGTTGTATACATGCGCAAGATCCTAAAGGAGGTCAAAAGCGAAACATGAAAAATCCAATCTCAAAATATAATAACAAGGGATTCACCCTGATCGAATTGCTGGTGGTCATCCTCATTCTGGGGCTGCTGGCCGGTATTGTCGGCCCGAGATTGTTCGGTCATACGGACACGGCAAAACAGACCAAAGCCAGAGTTCAGATCGAAAACCTGAGTTCCGCCCTTAAGATGTATAAAATAGATAACGGACGCTACCCAACCACGGAACAGGGCCTGGATGCGCTGGTGAACGAACCGCAAGGCGCCGACGCCCCGAAAAAATGGAAAAAAGGCGGCTATCTCAGTAAAAAGTTAGTCCCCAAAGACCCTTGGGACAACGACTACATCTACGTGAGCCCCGGCGTGCATGACGACTTTGACCTCTCCTCCTACGGCGAGGACGGAGCCTCAGGTGGAGAGGAATTGGCCAAAGATATCAACAGTTGGGAAATCGAGTAGCGTCTTTACATTCAAGCACGCTTCTGCGCACAGAAACCGGACCGCCCATGAAGAACCCCTTTCGCACACCCGGCGCTCCCCAAAAAGGGTTCACCCTGATTGAACTGATGGTGGTGATGCTGCTCATCAGCATCATTCTGGCGGTGGCCATTCCGCGGTTCGAGAGCGCTCCGCTTCAGGACCCCGGCAAGAAGCTCTCACGATGGATGATCAACGCCGTTCGTCACCTGCGTGCTGCCGCCATCCAGAAACAAATGGTCCAAGCCCTGGTCGTGGATCTGAGCGAACAACGCATGTGGATGATCCATGAAACGATGAACGAGGAAGAACAGGCCGCCGCCGCCGAAAAAGCATTCAAGCTGGACCGATCGATGCGGATCGTCAATGCCCAATACCCCGAACGGGAGCGCATCAGCACCGGCACGATTGAAATCCGATTCTACCCTGCCGGTTATTCGGATCGCGTGCTCATCCATATCGAAGATGAAAGCGCCCAGCGGTTCTCCTATCTGCTGGAGCCCCTGCTGCCGAAAGTGAAGATATTTGAGGAATGGATCGAACTGTAAGCCATAGCGCCTCCCGAAACAAGACAAACAAGGGCTTTACGCTTCTGGAAGTGCTGGTTGCACTGGCCGTTCTGGCCATTGCCCTGATCAGCATCTTCAAACTACAGGGGCAAACCATTCAAATGAGCGCCAAAGCCCGCTTTCTGACACTCGCTCCGCATCTGGCCGAAACCAAACTGGCTGAAATAGAGCTTCAGGATATCAAAGAGGTCGCAGACGATACCGGGTCTTTCGCAAACGAGCATGCCGATTACAATTGGGCGGTTACGGTGGAGGAGATGCCGTCAGACCTGGTGACGGACAACAACTACCATCTGGTGCGCATCAATGTGAGCATCACCCATGTCGATGGCGACAGTTTTCAACTCAGAACGTACCGATTTTATGCGAATTAACTTCAAACCATGCCATGCGGGAACTGTCAACCGGGGCTTCACCCTGGTCGAAATCCTCATTGCCGTCTTCATCCTGGCCATTGTGGTTTCACTGGTGATGGGCAGTTTCAACGGGATTTATGAAGGTGCTGAGCGCATCAACTTGGGAAGCGATTTGCATGAGCTGGGAAACGCATGTTTGAACCGCATGACCCGGGACCTTCAATCCATGCATGTGGCCGCCTATCCGCGCTATAAGCCGCCCGACATCGATGACGATCCCGAGATCTACCATGTCAAGGGTGATAAGCGAAGCGCGGGCGGCAACACCTTCGGCCGGCTCCGATTCACTTCCCTGGCGCATCTGCCCTTTAACCAGCAGGTGCAGGAGGGAATTGCGCAAATCGTCTATTACGTGCAGCAGACCGATACAAACGACTATATCCTTCGACGGGCGGACAAACTCTATCCGTATCCTGAAGAATTTGAAGAGAGCGACACGGATCCCATCATGTGCGATCAGCTTCGTCGGTTCGAACTGATCTACTTCGATGCCGAAGGCCGTGAATTTGATGAGTGGGATTCTGAATCCGACGATATGGAATACAGCACCCCGCGCGCCATCGGAATCAAGCTCGAAGTCGGCACCGAATCGCTCAGTTATGTATTCCAATCCAGAATTATCATTCCGGCTTACCGGTATCAGAAGGTGAAACGATAGAAAATGCCCCACCTGAAACGCATATACCTCCGGACGCGATTCTTCGCGCAACGCCCCATCGCCGTGGGAAAAGCCGCAAACCGGGGAATGGCTGTGGTCATGGCGCTTGCCGTCATCCTGCTCATGGCCACCGCCGCACTCGAACTCCACACCAATGAACGCGCCAACATGCTCAATGCTGCGGCCATGCGTGACCGGGTCAGCCTTGAACAGATGACCGTATCCGGCGTTCACCTGGCCATGGCGGTGCTCATCAAAGATCGCCTGGATTCGGAGACCGACTCGTTGCAGGAAGATTGGGCCGATGCTGAGAACATGAAGACCTTCCTTGAAGAGATTCCGTTCGAGCAGGGAACGCTGTCGGTAAAAATTATCGATGAAATGGGAAAAATCCAGATCAACGCCTTGGTCCAATTTCCGGAAGGCAATCAATTCAACGAGAAGCAGCGACGGTTATGGGAGCGTTTGGCCGACGACCTGCTCTCCATCCTGGAACTGCTGGAAGACGACAGCGTGGATGTGGAGGAGACCGATCAGCTGACCATCATCAACTCGGTAAAGGATTGGATCGACAAGGATGAAGATCTGATCACGGGTCTCAGCGGGGCCGAGTCGGATTACTACGAGGAACTCGATCCTCCCTACGCCTGCAAGAACGGGCCTTTCGATCATTTATCGGAGGTGCGCCTGGTTAAGGGCATCACACCGGAACTGTTCAACGGATTGGCCGGGACAGCCGGTTTGGGCGACTATATCACCACCTACGGCGCCGAAAAGGTAGAGGATCAAAAGTTCATTTTTCCTGGAAAAATCAACATCAACACCGCTGAACTCCCCGTGCTGACCGTGCTCGTCCCCCCGGAAAACGAAGATTTCGCAAACCTGTTGATCGACTATCGTGAAGCCGTCAGCGGCGCCCAGTACACCAATGACCTGACCAATATCAACTGGTATAAAAATGTACCCGGATTCGCCGGTATCAATCTGGATCCGGATCTGGTCTCCATTTCAAGCAATTTGTTTCGCATCATCGCCACTGCGGAGCTGGACGGTGCCAAATCGACCACCACCGCCATCGTCCGTCGGGAACGTGAATCGGCATCCGCGCCATGGCAATGTAAAGTCTTGAATTGGATGACAGAATGACATATAGTGGCCTGTAAATCGACAGGCGCGCTGTTGAAAGATAATTGTTCCTGATCCTATGGAGACCATTCGAAGTAACGCTTTTTGCTGCTGCCAATTTCAGCCCGACGGAACGAAAGTGCTTAACCCATAAAGAGAGCGTATGAGCCGCCAAGTCCTCGCCATCGACATCCGCCCCGATAGCCTCGAGGCGGTCCTGCTGAACACGGGCCTTAAAGTGAACACCGTGACCGACTGCCGCACGGTTCCGATCCCCGATCCTTCAGACGAGAGCGACCCTTTGGTCGACGCCCTCACGCAACTCAAAGACCAGATCGATCCAGGAATGGCCAATGTGGTGGTCGCCATTCCACCCGACGGTGTGCTCTATCGGAAACTGTCCGTCCCATTTAAAGAAGACGGAAAAATCCGCCAGGTGCTCCCTTTCGAATTGGAGCCCCTGCTTCCCATCGCCATTGATACGCTTAAATTCGATTTTCACAAAAACCGCGTCGCCGACCAAACCGAAATTATGGCCGTGGCCGTCGACCAATCCATAGTCCAACGATACCTGGATGCGTTGACCGAGGCCAACTTCAGGCCCCAGCTCATCGTAGGGGGCACTTTTCCCCTGGCGAGCTACCTTTCAGGGAACGAAGATTTTGCTTCCGACCAGCTGTTGATTCTGGACGTGGGGGAAGAGAAAACCAGTCTCTTCGCGCTCGAGTCCGGCGGAATTGAATTGGTTCGCCGCATTTCGTCCCGGGTGGACAGTGAACAGGCCGTCGAGGGGCTTGCCCTCAGAATTCGCCAGACCCTTACGGCGTTGAGCGATAAACACAGCGATTACTTCTCACCCGCCAAGGTTTACATCACTGGCGAAGGTCTTGCGACACCCGAAGCATTCCAACGTATCTCATTGGCACTCGAGCTGCCGGCAGAGGCGATCGATGTAATTCAATGGGCGCCCCGGCTTGAGATGGACCCGGCGACACAATGGGAACCCTCGCGGATGAACAACGCCCTGTCCATGGCCTTGCTGGAGATCGACGGAAGCCCATGTGCCAATTTTCATCGCGTGAGTTCCCCCTTGCGCAACTACTGGAATACCTACCGGCCATATGTCATGGGGCCTGCCGTACTGCTGGGCATCGCGCTTCTTATCGGCCTGATCGGTGTGATCATCGACAGCTACCTGCTCAATCGGCAGATCAATAGACTGGATGCCCAGATCAAGCAGGTCTATATCTCCGAATTTCCGCAAAGTCGCGCCACGGGTGATCCGGTCGTTTTATTTAAAAGTAAAATCAATGAATTGAAAAAAGGAGGCTCATCGGGCAGCGTCCATCCGACCCAGGTTCGGGCCATCGATATATTGCTGCAGATCAGTCAGCTGATACCCGCCAACATCGACGTACTGCTGACCCGCATGAGCATGGGGGCGGAGTCGCTGACCCTTTCGGGCGAGGCCGAGGCTTTCAACGCGGTGGATGACATCAAGAGTCGGCTTGAAAAAGCGGAGGCTTTCAAACAAGTAACCATTGCTTCGGCCAATATGGACAAATCGGGCAAAAAGGTCCGCTTTAAACTGAAAATTGACATATGAAAACGATGAACTGGTCCATCTCATCAATAAAGTCGGTCAAATCGATCAAAGCGCTCGTGCTGCCCTATTTCATGAACCTGAAACGGCGCGAAAGGCTCGCCATTGCCATTGCCGGCGGGGTGATCATCGTGCTGCTCATCTTGCAGTTGGCTATCTTTCCGATCGTGGACGGGCGCACCCAGCTTCGCAAGTCGATTGTTAAAAAGAGAGCCGATCTGCAGGAGATTCACGAACTGAGGGAAGAGTACCGACGGCTGTCCCTCAACACCTCGGCAATGGAAGCCCGGCTCAAAAGGCGCCCCAAAACCTTTACCCTTTTTTCTTTTATTGACGGTCTGGCTGGTAGAAGCCAGTTGAAGGGCAACATCGCTTATATGAAACCGAGCACCACCAATATTAAGAACAGTCCCATGCGGCTGTCGACAGTGGAGATGAAGCTCAACGGCCTGACCCTGGACCAGTTGACCGCCTTTCTCCATGGCGTTGAGGATCAGAGCAAAGCGGTGTGGCTCAGACGCATTACGCTCTCCAAGGGAGACAAAACAGAAGACCTGCTCAATGTGGTGCTTCAGGTAGAGACATTTCAGAAATAACCATGAAACCAACAACGAAAATATTCCTGTACCTTTTATTCGGACTGGTGGCATTGGTCTTATTTCTCTACTTGCGATTCCCGTCGGAAATGGTTAAAATTGCCATCGATGACCAAGTCAAACAGGCCGACCCCAAAGCCCATCTCGACGTCGATCTGATCAATCCAACGATTCCGCCGGGCCTGAAACTCGAACCGCTTTCGGTCCGCTATGCCGGCTTGCCGGTTCTCCGGATGGATTTCCTGAAAATCAGCCCGAACCTCCTCTATCTCTTTTCCCCCTCAAGCCGTTATACCTATCGAGGGGATATCGGCAGCGGGGACTTGAAAGGCATCGCGGTAACGGATATTACCAATAACAGACCGCAGTCCAAAATCACCATGACCCTGAATCGGGTTCCGCTCACCTATCTTGAATTTCTGAACCAGTGGCGGGGGTATAAAGCCGACGGAGAACTTGACGCCAATATCGCTTTCGACAGTGCCAAAGGCGGTGGAACGGCCGATGTCGATATGGAGATATCGCCGGCCCGGATTGCATTCGATCCACCTTTGCTGGGCATCGCTGCACTGGATTTCAGCGAGTTGAAAAGCCAGCTGGTGGTCACCCGGCGTATGCTGCAGATCAAGAACTGCGATGTGATCGGCAATCAAATCGACGGCAAATTAACCGGCTCCATCGTGTTTCGCGACCCCATTGAGACGAGTCGCATGTCATTGTCGCTGACCGTCAGGCCCCAGCAGGAATTTTTGGCTGACCATAAAAACGATATGATTGGCGGCCTGCTCGCGTCCGCCAATGCTCAAAAAAGAGGGATTGTATTCCGCATAACCGGCTCCATCAGCAATCCCCGGTATGTCATCAGGTAATCGATATGACCATCCAACGCGCCATAACCATTATCAATCTGGCCTGCATCGTGCTGGGCACCTACTTTGCCGCAGGCCTGTTCTATCAAATATGGGGCCTCGGGCTTAAGTCGCCTGAATCGACTCCTGTGGTTCAGACCCGGCGAACTGAGACTTCCCGGGTTGAGCAAAAACCGTTTCGCGACTATCAGCTCATCAGCCGAAGGGACCTTTTTAAAACGGGAAAAGCTTCGGCGACCCCGGTGAAAGACACCGGCGTCAATCCTGACGAACTCGCCGAGACCAGCTTGAAACTGAAGCTTTGGGGAACGGTCACCGGTGATCCGACCCAGTCGTATGCTGTGATCGAAAACACCCAGACCCGGCAGCAAAACCTGTACCGTATCGGGGATAGTGTCCAAAATGCCACATTAAAGATGATTCTGCGCTCGGAGGTCGTGCTGACGCGCAACGGCCAGGATGAAAAGCTGGCCATGGAAGAAATCCAGCAGGGCAAAAGCACGGCGCGCAGTCCGGTCGGTCGCAGAGCTGTCTCTCCCCAGCCTGGCGACGTTCGGACCCAGAGGGTTTCTCTGAGGCGCACCATGATCAATGACGCCATGCAGGATGTCTCAAAACTGATGACCGAGATCAAGATCTCGCCGCATATGGGAGAGGATGGCCAACCATCCGGCCTTGCCGTAACCAACATCAAGCCCAATTCCATTTTCAGGCGGATGGGGCTGCGCAACGGCGATGTTCTCAAAAGTGTCGACGGTCAGGACATCCGTTCCGTTGACGACGCCCTGCGCCTCTATGAAAGCATGAAAGCGTCCGACAGCATCAACGTTCGGATCCAGCGTCGTGGCAGAGATCGAAATATTGAATATAATATCAGACAGTAACGATCAAACAGATGCCCAGAGCGATCCATACAGCCTTAACGGCCTGCCGCATAACAGCCACCTCAGACCAATGGCAACTGTCTGGAAGGAGCGATGGTGGACATCGTCGCCCTGCCTTTCGATGGTTTTAGGTTGACGATAAAAATAATATCAAATAAAATAGTAAGTTATATAACAAAGCGACCATGACGCCACAACCCGTATCGAGAATAGAGATTATGAAATCCGTTTTCCGACCTTACGCCCTCGCCATTACCTGCATGTGCCTTATATTGAACGTCATCCTGACGGACCGTTCTCTGGCCCAGCAGGCCCCGCCGGTCAAGAACGATCAATTGGTTTCCATTGACTTCAACAATGTGGACATAGTGGTGTTCATTAAATTCATGTCCGACTTGACCAAAAGGAACTTCATCATCGACGACAAGGTCAAGGGCAAAGTCACCATTATCTCCCCGGGAAAGATCACGGTGTCCGAAGCCTACCGTGTTTTTCTCTCCGTTCTGGAAGTGCACGGTTACACCACCGTTCCAGCCGGTAAAATCACCAAAATCGTCCCCTCGCCGGACGCCCGCAGTAAGAGCATCAAAACCCGTCTGGAGGAGGAGTCCGGCGGCTTCGGCGACAATGTGGTGACACAGTTGATTCCGTTGCGCTACGCGGACCCCAATGAGATCAAAAGACTGTTCACCCCTCTGGTATCCAAAAGCTCTGTCATCCTGGCCTATCCGCCCACCAACACCCTGATCATCACCGATGTGCAATCCAATATCCATCGACTCAAACGGATTATCGATGCCATCGACATCACCGGTGTGGGACAGCAGATCGCCATTATCCCGGTAGAATATGCGGACGCCACCAAACTGGTCACTATTCTCACCACGGTCTTTAAGCAGGGGGCCAAGCCGAAAGGCGCCGTTCAAAAGGATATCACTTTTGTCGCGGATGAACGCACCAACTCCATCATCCTGCTGGCCAGTGAGGGTGACACGGACAACATCCGCCGGTTGATCCGCAGCCTGGACAAGGAGACCCCCAAAGGTCAGGCGAAAATTCACGTCTACTACCTGGAGCATGCCAATGCCGAAGATCTGGCCAATGTGCTGCAGGACATCCCCCAGAAGGAAGCCGGCAAGGGTGCGGCGCCGGGCAAGAAGACGGCCCCCGTGGTTTCCGACGAGGTTCGCATCTCCGCGGACAAGAGCACCAACAGCCTGATCATCATGGCCGATTCAGAGGACTACGTGGTGCTGGAAAGCATTATCCGCAAAATCGACATCCCCCGCTCCATGGTCTATATCGAGGCGCTGATCATGGAGGTCAACGTCTTCAAGGACTTTCGGTTGGGAACGGAGTGGGTCGGAGGCGGAGAGACGATCATCGAAGATCGGAATGCGGTTTATGGCGGCGGTTTCAGCGCCGGTACCACCGGCGGGACGCCCGGCGTCATCTCGGGAGCGCTCAATACGGCGGGTGTTCCACTGCCCCCCGGATTTTCCTTGGGATTGTTCGGCGAAAACATCAGCATTGCCGGCATCGAGTTTCCAACCATTCAAGCGATTGTTCAAGCTTACAAGGAAGACACCGATGTCAACATCCTGTCGACCCCCCAGATTCTGACAACCGACAATCAGGAAGCCAAGATATATGTCGGCAGCAACATCCCCTTTCAGACCCAGACCACAAACAGTGACAGCGGCAGCACCCTGTATAACTCCTTTGAGTATCGTGATGTGGGTAAAACCCTGAAAATCACCCCCCACATCAGCAAGGACCGCATGGTGCGGCTGGAGATCGCTCTGGAAGTCAGCTCTATTGCCGGCACCCAGACAACCACACCGACCACTTTGAAGCGAACCGTCGAAACGACTGCCATCGTAAAGGATACCAATACAGTGGTCCTGGGAGGGCTGATCGACGAACAACTGGACAAAACCATCTACAAGGTTCCCTGTCTTGGCGACATCCCGGGACTCGGATACGCCTTCCGTAAATCGTCGGACAGCAACGACAAAACCAATCTCTATATCTTTCTGACCCCACGCGTCATCCAAAATCCTGAAGAAGCCAGTTCGGTCGCCAAGGAGAAACGGAACCAAATCGACGAACTTCGCGAAGAAAACATAAAGCTTTATCATCGGGACCAGATGGACGAATCGTCGGATCAAAAAGAGGAATCCAAAGTCGAATCCTTCAAATATGAGGAAGAGAAAGAAGCATCAGAGCCCGACTCTCAGACCGTAGCCCAGGCGACGGAAACCACCGCTATGCCCCTTCAAGCCGAATCCGACAGCGCCGCCAGTACATCCAATGCAGCCCAAGCGCAATCTTCACCCGGACAAGACCAGACCGTTTCTCCCGCCGCAAACGATGATGCATCCAATGGCCCGGGAGGCGGATACACGGTACAGGTTGCCACCGTTGGAACGGTTGAACAGGCAGATCAAATCCTCAAGAAACTGACGGACAAGGGATATCCGGCCTATACGGTTCAAGCCGGCAGCGGAGCGACGACCCGTTTTCTGGTGCGCATCGGCTTTTTTTCGGATGGAAAGGCGCCGGAACAACTCATGGAAAAACTCAAGGCGGACCAATACGAGCCCGTCCTGATTGAATTTTAGTGATCGTATGGACCTAGAAAACATTCTCAGACACCGCTTTGACATTGCAGACGAAACCTTGGCCGAAGCCAGACTTCAACAGAAGGACAAGGGGGGACGGCTGGGCGACATTCTGGTTGAGCGCAATGACATTACGGAGACCCAGATGCTCGAGGCGCTGGGGATGCAGTACGAGCTTCCGTTCTGGCCCGAACTGCCGATGGAAAATATCGGTTCCGAGTTTTCCAAGAAGATCTCCATCCAATTCTTGAAGCGCCACCACATCATCCCCATGTCCGTACCGAGCCCGACCGGTCAACGGGAACCTGCCGCAGAGAGCGGCGAGGAACCCGAAGATGCGGTATCCATCATCGCTGTTCACGATCCGAGCAATTTCAGCGCAGTGGACGATCTGGCGGATATTTTAGGTCTGGAGGACTACAAGCTGGTGCTGTCCACCAAACAGGCCATCCTGGCCGCCATCAATCTATCTTTCGATCTCGGTCAGAATTCCGCCCAGCAGTTGGTAGACGACCTGGAAGATGAGAGCGCCATCTTCAGCGAGATCGAAGATACGGCCGATCTGCTCGAAGATACCAGCGATGCCCCCATTATCAAGCTGGTCAACCACATCCTCTCCCAGTCCATTAAAGCGCGTGCCAGCGATATCCACATCGAGCCGTATCAGGACAGCTTCAAAGTACGCTACCGCGTGGACGGTATCCTCTATGACCTGCTCAGTCCGCCCAAATGGATTCAACCGGCACTGACATCCCGAATCAAGGTCATGGCCAAACTCAATATCGCCGAAAAGCGTCTGCCCCAGGACGGCCGCTTTGAAGTCAAAATCGGCCAGCAGATGATCGACGTTCGTACATCCACCCTGCCCACCTCCTTTGGTGAACGGGTGGTGATGCGCTTGCTCAACAAGTCGAGTTCCATCTTTCAGCTGTCGGAAATCGGTCTCTCCTCCACCCAACTGGAACAAGTGCAGGAAATGGTCAAAGCCCCCAACGGCATCATTCTGGTGACCGGACCGACGGGCAGCGGCAAAACCACAACGCTTTACTCCGTCCTCT
Source organism: Desulfobacteraceae bacterium (assembly GCA_050302315.1). Lineage (GTDB taxonomy): Bacteria > Desulfobacterota > Desulfobacteria > Desulfobacterales > Desulfosarcinaceae > JARRKU01. The sequence continues at coordinate 9,791 of JBNLAV010000009.1, read as the reverse complement.
CATCGATCAACAAACCGGACATCAATATCATCACCATCGAGGACCCGGTGGAGTACCAGCTTAAAGGCATCAGCCAGATTCAGGTCAACCCCAAGATCGACCTGACCTTTGCGCGCGGTTTGCGCTCCATCGTGCGCCAGGACCCGGACGTCATACTGGTGGGCGAAATCCGTGACCGTGAAACCGCCGAGATCGCCATCCAGTCTTCCCTGACCGGACATCTGGTCTTCTCTACCCTGCATACCAACGACTCGGCCAGCGCCATCACCAGGTTGGTGGACATCGGCGTAGAACCTTTTCTGATCTCTTCATCCGTCTCAGCGGTAGTTGCCCAGCGGCTGGTACGCGTTCTTTGCAACCACTGCAAGGAGCCCTATAAGCCGGACATGGCCCTCCAGACACTAGGCGTCCGTCCCGATCGGCTGCGTAAGTATACCTTCTATCGTGCAAAAGGATGTGATCAGTGTTTCCACACCGGCTACCGGGGGCGGATCGGCATCTACGAAATCATGATGATGGGGTACAAGCTCAAAACCCTTATCCAGCGGACCCATGACTCTTTTCAGATCAAACAGGAAGCATTGAAGCTGGGACTGGTCACCCTGCGCAGGGATGGCATCGAAAAGGTGCTAAGGGGCATTACCACCATTGAAGAAGTGGTTCGCGTGACACAGAAATGAGACGGAAAGATTTACATATGCACCCTTCCCACACCACTACCGCCACCCGGTCGAATAAAACGTCTGCCGCCTTCAGGTGCATGTATGCCGTATTGATTCTTTTATTTGCAATGACAGCCAGTGCCGTCGCAGCGGAAGAAAATGCTGATGAACCCCGATCTTCCTTTGCCGTCTGGTCTGCCCCCCTGAAATTTTTCCAGCAGACCATCTCAAAGGCCGACGGTGACCGCTGCCCCATGTTCCCTTCATGCTCACACTATGCCGAGCAGGCCTTCAAACGCCACGGCGCCTTCAGGGGATGGATCCTGACCTCCGATCGTCTGCTGAGATGCGGTCGTGATGAAGTCCGTTTATCCCCAAAAGTCCGCGCCAACGGCCGGCCGCGTACGTTTGATCCCGTTGAAGCCAATACCCGCTGGTGGAGAAAACCATAGCATGCCCCGTGATTTGAAGGATCGCCTTCGCACCGCCATTTGGGCCTGCGTGATACTGGCCTGCCTGCAGGTAAGCGCTCACGCTCTCACCATTGACGCCGATGAACAATTCAACTATGCCGACAGCCTCTTTCAAGGGCAGCAGTACCTCAGAGCGGCCGAGGAATATCAACGGTTTGCCTTCTTCTTCAAGGATCATCCCAAAAATCGTCCGGCCCGCTTTAAGGCCGGAGAAGCTTTCCTGTTGGCCAAGGCCCCTGCCCAGGCCGTTCAAATACTTCAATCTCTGATTTCAGAAGGAAAGAGCGATCCATTGACCATGGAGGCGTTCTTCCTGCAGGCAGAGTGCCATCTCCAGTTGGGTATCCCGACCCAAGCCGTTGTCCAACTCAACAACATCATTGCGCTGAGCCAGGACCCGCGTGTGGTGGACCGTGCCTACTACCGAATCGCATGGATCCATATCGAGATGACCGATTGGGCAGGCGCCCAGAAAGCCATCGGCCGCATGTCCGCCGAAGGCCGCCAGAGGCATGGTGTGGGCCGACTGGACACCGCGCTCTCCGGTGTGGAAACCATTCCGTCCAAAAGCCCGGGGCTGGCCGGGACCCTTTCCATCATTCCCGGAGGCGGCCAGCTATATTGCCGACGGTATGAGGATGCGCTCATCGCCTTTGTTTTGAATGCCGGTTTCATATGGGCGTCGAGCGATGCCTTTAATAACGAGCAATATGGATTGGGTGGATTGCTCTCTTTCGTGGGGCTGGGTTTCTATCTGGGCAACATCTATGGCGCCGTTAATGACGCTCACAAATTCAATCATCAGCAGACCCGACAATTTATTGATCGCCTGCGCCAATACCAGATCCGTATACCCGGTCCGGAAAGCGAACCAGAAGCGAAAAGCGGTCCCGTCCTCGGTTTGAGGATCCCGTTTTAGGATTTTCTCCGTGTTAAAACGATTTGCCAGAATCATTCTGTATATTGTGGTTTTTATGGCAACCGCAGGCCTTGGCACCTATGCCACCATTCACCTGCTGATTCGAAGCGATCAGCTCGTTGTCGTGCCGGATCTGACCGGCAAGGACGTGGTTTATGCGCTGGAGGTCCTGTCCGATCTGGGACTCAACACCAAAGTCAAGGAACTGCAATTTGACCCGGAGGTGCCCAAGCATCACATCATCCGGCAAACGCCTGACCCGGGCAGTGAGTTGAAGGCCGGCCGTGATGTCCGCCTGGTCATATCCAGAGGCGTCCGTTGGGTCGTCTACCCGAACGTGGTGGGCATGGATCTCGCCAAAGCCGATCTCATTATCGGCGAAAATGACCTGATCCGTGATCACCTGAGCCACGCCTACAGCCCGACGCACGCCAAAGGCATGATCATGTCCCAAGATCCGAATGCCGGGACCAGCGGCATACGCGGCGACACCATTGACCTGCTGATCAGCGAAGGCCCCCGGCCGCAGTGGCTCAGAATGATGAACCTGAACGGCTTGAGACTTGATGAGGCCATCGATACCATTGAAAAACATCAATTGTCGATCGGCACCATAAAACAGGTTGACAATCCATCCTTCTCCGTCGATACAGTGGTGGCCCAAGCCCCAGAGAACGGCTATCCGGTGCTGCCGGGGTCCTCTGTCGATCTGACCGTCAATCGTTCGAATCCAAAACGAAACGGTGTCGAGCGGCGCAATGTGACCCTGTTCAGATATCGCATGGCGCAGGGCTTTCTTCGTCAGAGGGTCCGTGTCCGCATCAACCGATCCGATGTTGCCATGACCATCTACGATGATTTCGCCAAACCGGGCGAAGAGATATGGTTGCTGATATCACGGAATACGCCCACTGCGCTGTTCCTGTATCTTGATGATGAGTTGAAATTGACCAAACACTATGATTAGTGTTGTGTCCCGGAATTAATAATGCCTTGTAGGGGCGGCTTTCAGCCGCGATAAATCCGGTACTTCATCGCCTGCGCGATTCGCGGTTGAAAGCCGCTCCTGCATCAAACGGGGGAATTCACGATGACGTTAATCGCACCATCCATTTTATCTGCTGATTTCAGCTGTTTAGGACAAGAACTCAAAGCCGTGGAGAAAGCCGGAGCCGATTGGATTCATGTGGATGTCATGGATGGGCACTTCGTCCCCAACATCACCATGGGACCGCTGGTTGTCGAAGCCGTTCGCCACTCGACTTCGCTTCCTGTGGATGTGCATTTGATGATCGAAAACCCGGACCAGTATATTTCCGATTTTGTCGAAGCGGGCGCTGATTACATATCGGTTCAGGTGGAGGCCTGCCGGCACCTGCACCGTACGATCGGACTGATTGGTGATTGCGGCGCCAAACCGGGAGCTGTCCTGAACCCGGCCACGCCCCTGTCGGCAATCACCTATGTATTGGATGACCTCGAGTTTGTTCTGATCATGAGCGTCAACCCGGGTTTCGGAGGACAACAGTTCATACCTGCAACGTTAGAGAAGATCCAGCAGCTCAAATCAATGATCGACGAAAGATCGCTCGATATTCTGATTCAGGTGGACAGGGGAATCAATGAAGGGACCATTAAAGATGTGGCTGCGGCTGGTGCCGACGTCTTTGTGGCCGGATCGGCGGTTTTCAATACGAACGACTACGCAAATACCATCGCCGCACTGAAATCGACAGCCGCCGGTTAGCCGATGGGGGACCGGTCAATACAAGCAAGGGCGGGGTCGCAATCGGCGTTGATCAGCCCTCATGACGGCCTGACCCCGTTTCCTCTTGTCATCGGCGGCATTGTTGTGGCGCCCTAAACCGGCCGCCCTATATTTTTCGCACCTGCTTGGCTTCCGGGCCGCGCTTTCCCACGATAACTTCGAACAATACCTTTGCACCCGGTGATAGACTGCGAAAGCCTTCCATTTCTATTGAGGAGTGGTGGACGAATACGCTATCGCCTTCATCCGTCTCGATGAATCCGTATCCCTCCTCGTCGTTGAATGTCTTGACAGTGCCGACCGCCATTATTGCCCTCCTATACAGCAGTTTATGGTCTGTTTCGATATACCATATCGACGTGGACGCACCCTATCTTTAGGTAATTCAGGTCGCCATCGCATGCTCGATCAGAGGTTACGGCCATGCCATCCCATTGGATTATGAGGCGTTCACCTTTTTCAGGAGCTGCAGCTGGGCGTCTCCTTTCCAATATGGATTGATCATATCCTCGAATATCGTCATGGCTGCAGCCGATCCCTGCCCAGTGGCCGTTACGATCTGCTTGTAACCGCCCTCCACGTCTCCGGCGCTGTAGATGCCGGGAATATTGGTGCGATGGTACTGGTCATGCTTGATGTAGCCATCTTCGTTTAATTCGATGCCGATCTCCTTCGCCAATTTCACGGAAGGCTCGTAGCCGATCGCAATGAAGACGCCGTCCGCCGCCAGCTCATCCAGCGCTCCGGTTTTTTTGTTGAAGATGACCACCTTTTCGACGCGCTCATCTCCCTTTATTTCCTTGATTTCGGAGTCCCACATTATGGGAATGCCGTTTTCATCCAGCTGTTTGGACAGCACCTCCTGGGCCCTGAGCGCATCCCGCCGATGGACCAGGGTTACATTCACCCCCATGTTGTGCAAGTGAAGGGCCTCGGTAACGGCTGAGTTGCCTCCCCCCACCATGAATACCCGCCTTCCTTTGAAAAGGGGGCCGTCGCAGGTGGCGCAGTAGCTGACCCCACGCCCTGAGAATGTTTTTTCTCCAGGAACACCGAGATTTCGATGGGTCGCACCTGTAGCCAGCAAAATGGTCCGGGCGTTGAATTGGCGCCGGGTCGTCTGGATCTTGAAAGGTTCTCCGGGAGTAATGTCCAGAACTTCCTCCCCTTGGAAGATGGTCACGTATTGAAGCGCATGGGATACCATGATGTCCACCAGGGTTTTTCCGCCAACCTGGGTAAATCCGGGATAATTTTCCACCACCGGGGTGAGCGCCACTTGTCCGCCTAATGCGTCCCGCTCCACGACCGCCGTTCTCAGCCCGCTCCGCTCTGCGTAAATACCGGCTGTAAGGCCTGCCGGTCCTCCTCCCACAATGAGCACATCCACGTCGACGAGTTCGGCGGTACTTTCAGGAATGAAGATGGTTTGCGGTTGCAGCTTGAGCAGTGACGACATAAACACTTCTTCCTGCTGTGCGCCCTGGCCGATGAGGGTATCGTTGGCATAAGCCTGCGGTACGCTGTGGGCACTGTATTGTTCAGCCAGGTCCGGCCGACTTTGAATATCGATGACTTCGAGCGAGACGACGTCCGGTCGTTCAATGGCAGCCCTCAGACCGTTGACCACTTGCTGCGGACAGTACGGGCAGGTGGGGCTGACGAACACTTTCAAATTCCGCGGTGTATCGATCTGCTGAACGACGGCAAGGGATTGATCGCTGATTCCGCTTTTTCCCATACCAATCAGGATCATGGCCTCAAGAAACGATCGCCCCTCTTCTCCCATGGGAGCTCCCAGCCACCTGATATTGTAATGATCAGGATCGATGATAAGCGTTGGTGAACTGTCGATCCCCCACTTGAGCGCCAACTCATGATCCAGGTAATACTCCTTGATGGTGATTTTCGGTGTCAGTTCCCTGAAAGCGCGAACGATTTGCCGACAGGCCTGGACAAACACATCATCCTGGCCGCGGCCGACAAAAAGATATAACGGTATCTCTCTGGGCATCTGGTCAAAAGTCTGGCGCAGTTGCCTCAAAAAAGCCTGTTCTGCATCCGAAGTTTGCGAATAATCGTCAGGAGCCATAGCCATAGTATTCCTCCCCTGCTATTGAACAAAACCTTATGTTAATGTCCGGTATAAGATGCGTTTCAACATCCGCTTTGTCAATAAATCGAGGCAATTCCCTTATCTCACATCGAAAATACCTCGGCTATATCAGTAAGAGCCGGCGCTGATGCATTTGGTTACCAAATAGTATGACATGACGCCGGCCCGTTCACCCTGATCCCAGCTAGTTTGAACCAGCGTCCCGCGAATAAGCCATTGTGCGACAATGACGGTCTTTGGCGCCGGACATCCCCAAAGACATCCTGTTGAAGATGATTTCGGGCCAATGACCGCAGCGTTGATTCGGGTTACAGGTCCGTTTTCATTTGTCCGGAGCCGGGTCTGTAAATTGTCCGCAGTTGCCCAAGAGTTGCATTTTCAACCAAAATATCGGAAAATCGAGAAACAGGTCAAGGTCGAATTCATCCGGCCGTGCGGACCTGCCCGGTTGGAAACCACGGCCTGTGCAACCAACAGACTGTCGGATTGCTATCAGGGTTCTGACACCATTGAATGATGCGCAACATGAAGGACCACACCATTTCACCACTGAAGGTCACCACCATCGGAGGCGGCAGCGGGCACTATGTATTGCTGTCGGGATTGAAGGATCTGGACGGCATTGCCATCACGGCCGTGGTCTCCATGATGGACAGCGGCGGCAGCACCGGGCGTTTGCGAGATGAACTGGGCATCCTGCCGCCCGGCGACGTTCTGAAATGCGCATTGGCGCTCTCTCCCTACCAGGAATCGGCCCGTCCGCTTCTGCAGAAACGATTTTCGCGGGATCGCCGATTGAGAGGTCATAACGCCGGAAACATGCTGCTGACAATGCTTTCGCGCTATACCGGCAGTTTTCCGTCAGGTGTGGCGGCATTGGCCGAAATACTGGATGTCAATGGCACCATCTATCCGGTGACCACCGATCAAGCAACGCTGGTGGCCGAACTCACGGACGGCAGCCGCATATACGGAGAGCGCGCCATCGATATGCCCAGGGGCCACCAGCGTGAAAAAATCAAAAATGTGTTTCTGGTACCGCACCATGCGGATCAAATACAGGTATTTCCGCCCGTTGTAGCGGCCATTGAAAATTCAGATTATATCATTTTAGGGCCGGGTGACTTGTATACCAGCATCATCCCCAACCTTATCGTTCCGGGGGTGAAAGAGGCCATGCTCGGCAGCAACGCCCGCCTGATCTGCATCGTCAATATCATGACAAAATATGGAGAGACCCATAACTTCAAAGGATCCGATTTTATAAAGCATATCGAACGCGTCATCCAAAAACCGGTTGACATGGTGGTTTGTAATTCGAAACGGCCGTCGCCATCCCTTTGCGCGCTTTACACAGAACAGAAATCAGAGGTGGTGGAAATCGATCCCAACGACGACTTTTGGGGCGATCGCAGGTTGATTGTCGCCGATCTGTTGGAGCCGTGCGACCATATCGTTCGCCACGATCCAGAAAAGCTGTCCGATCTCTTGTCCACCATTTTTGGAGAGCCAACAATATAGCGGCCATCTCAAAAACAGGCTCTTGTGATGGTTTCCGTTATGCCTCTTTTTTCACGCATTTTGCGCTCTATCGGATAGACAAATAGTGTTCCGCCAATTCCAGATCGAACGGCGTCGTGATTTTGATATTGTGCTGATTCCCGGAAATGACGTGCACATCTTCTCCCATCGATTCTACAAGCGATGCATCATCGGTGGCGGCCAAACCATTGGCTTTGGCCTCACGGTGGGCTTTTCGAATCAGGGAAAGCTGAAAGGCCTGTGGCGTTTGTACGAGACGCAGGTTGTCGCGCGGCAGGGTGCGTTCCACTACCCCGTCCTTAACCCGCTTGACCGTGTCAACCGGCGTCAATGCCGGTATACACGCACCCCACTTTTCAGCGCCCTGGATGCAAGCATCGATCAACGCCTTTGTAACCAGCGGCCTTACACCGTCGTGGATTAAAACGACACCGTCCTTTTCAGCAATGGCCCCAAGTCCATTGCAAACAGAGTCCTGTCGCCGGGCACCGCCGCTCACAATCCGGACCCCGGCACGCAGACCGGCCGGGGCGATGATGTGCTTGCGACAAAATTCAATGTCGTCACCCGGAACGACGATGATCATGCAATCGATGGCGCGGCTTTGATCAAAGGCCTTCAGGGTATGGAACAGGATGGGGCGGCGGCCGATCTGAAGATACTGTTTTGGCCGGTCGGAACGCATTCGCACCCCCCGTCCGGCAGCGACAATGATGGCGTAGTTCATCTCAGATATTTCAGCTCTTTTGGCAGAGGAACGCCTTTACCGATGGAATCCTCTCCGTAATTGACGCCGGCGAGTATTTCGATATCTTTCAAGGCTCTTTCATCGCCTTCGAAAATCACTTCGGATATATTCTCTTTTTGAATTTTGCCACCGGCCCACTGAATATCCAGCACGCTGCTGGCATCAAAACGATCTTCACCGACAACCATTTCAACCGGCCCGCCGTAATATTGCACCACTTTGGCCACCAGCAGACTGGGGCGACTGTGGAATCCAAGCTTGATCGGTATACCGACTTTGATGGTTCCCCGCGCCACATTTTCATTCAAAATATCCCGTGCGACATCTTTTCCTGCGCTCAGGTAATGGCAACAGTAGAACAGACCATAATTGATGGTGGAGTTGAGCAGCATTTCCGGATCGACCACATCGGCCAACCGCTCCTGTACCTGCTTGTAGGTATTCTTATATCCGGCTTCGTGCAGGTGGCGTTCGTAAAAGTGCAACAGCCGCCCCATAAGCTGCAGCAAATGAAAGACCACCGAAAAATAGCTTCGGAATTCTTTCAACTTGCGATCCCCGAACCTGAAACCACCATGGATGACATAGGTGTCGAACGAAGACTGCAGATTATGGACAACCATTTCAAAGCGCCGTACCTCGACCTCGTTCACCTTGTCCGGAACGAGTTGGGAAATCTGCTCCATGTCATACGGCTCATAGAACCCCAGCTGGTCGAATCGCGATGCCACGCCGAGAAAATCGCTGGCGATCTTGACAATATGTTCCTTCTGTACGGATTTGGCATCGTCATCGATATTGTAGGCCAGCATTTCGCTTGTGGTGATGCCTGGAAAATCATCAGCCTCAAATGTATCCCGGGGAATGGGAATGTTCAGTCGCCGTGCTTCGTCCAGAATGACAGGCGCGAGCTTGGTCAACGCTTTGTTCAGATGCTCGAGGGTTTCCTGCCCGGCCTTGCGGAATTCCTGGCTGTCGGCAAGGTCGTAAAATATCATACGGTTGAGAATATGCTTCTGGCAATATCCGCCCAGGCTCAAGTGCCGGACGGCGGCGGATAGTTCGCGGTAGAAATACCAGTCCACATTGTTCTTGGCCCCGTGAAAATCCAAAAAGTCTTCCAGCACTTGAGAGGTGCTGGCCAGCTTTTTGTAGAGCTTTTTGGTAAATTCATGAAGCTGTAGGGGCTGCGAGTCCAGATAAGCACAGCACTTCAGATAATCATGTGAAAAAAGGCGGACCTTTTCCGAAAAGGAGATGTCACAATACGTATCTTTTTCCGAGCATGCCTTCATGATGCAACACGACCTGTTCATGTCTATGTGGTTAATGTTACCGGTCTTATCCATCGACGCCGGCTCAGCAGGAGTAGCTGACGGCAGGTTGTCAAATGGTTGAGGCCGGAGCAGGCCGTAAGCCGAATCCTGTGGCCTGACGGGGTTACCCGCCGTCAGGCTGATGATCATTCATCTGGGATATCGGTTGCCCGATACCTCTAGCGACCTACCCGGAGGCTCGTGCGGGCCGTACTCTGGCACCTCCCTATTTGGTCTTGCACCGGGT
>JBNLAV010000008.1:0-22384 GCA_050302315.1 Desulfobacteraceae bacterium | reverse complement strand
CCCCCCCCCCCTCCAGCACACCGGCTCATGAAAACCGAAAGTTGAGTTAAAACTTAAAACTTTTCGCCAACACCCGTATCAGGATGTTCAACCGCTACCGAAACTTTTCGACCCCTATTCGCGGGCACATCTCCGCAACCGGACAGCGGCTGCAAAACGGCGATATGGGCCGGCAGATCACCTGGCCGAAGGCCACCAGCAATTCGTTGTAGCGTATCCAGTGCCGACGCGGCAGTTTCTTTCGCAGGGCCATCTCGGTCTGATCAGGCATCTTGGTCTTCACATAGCCGATGCGGTTGCTGATGCGATGCACGTGGGTGTCCACACAGATGGCGTCCTTTTTAAAACCTTCCACCAGAACCAGGTTGGCGGTTTTGCGCCCCACCCCGGGCAGTTCCAGCAGCGCCTCGATGGTATCCGGCACCTTTCCGTCGTGGTCCTCCAGAATGATCCGGCTGATCTCCATCAACCGCTTGGCTTTGGTGGGATAAAAACCCACCGGATAGATCAGCTCGGCCGTCCTGCCCTCGCCCAGAGCCAGAAGCCCACCGGGCGTGGTGGCCTTTTCAAACAACCGCCTGGCCGCCTCGGAGGTGACCTCGTCTTTGGTGCGCAGGGACAACAGCGTTGACACCAGCACCTCGAACGGCGTGGCGCCCCGGTTGGCAATGAAGGTGATAATGGGCGGATTCCACCCTTTGTAGCATGAGGCCAACGTCTCCACGAACCGGTCGATATTGAACTTCTTTTTACGTGCAGCCAACGGTATCTCCCCGGGAATATCAAATATCGAATATCGAATAAAGAACCGCAGAATTACGAAGTAAGGTATTCTGCCATTATATAATCGGCAGAGCGAAGCGATTCCACACTTCGGCATTCTGCGGTTTCTTGTTCGATATTCTGCGGTTTTTTTACTCGATCACCATAGCGTTTTCACAGCACCATGTAAAGCTTGGGAGGCCCCTTCAATGTATATTGTAATTCAAACTAAAACTTTACATTGACATTTACATTTTGCCGTCTATAATGACACTAAACGAGGAAGGCACAATCGCAGCCAAAGGACAGCGCCATGCAACCGGAACTCACCCCCAAACAGCAACAGCTTCTGGATTACCTCCAACGTATCATCGACCGCAAGGGCCGGGCGCCCAGCCTGCGGCAAGCCGCCGGGGACCTGGGGGTCAGCCACGCCGCCGTGGCCCAGGGGCTCAAAGCACTGGAAGCCAAAGGATACATCAAACGGGAGGGGCGCTACAGCCGCACCCTCTACCTGCTCAACCGTGCCAACGAAGCGGTGGCCTCTCACCGCTGGCGGGAGGTGCCCGTCATCGGCCGGATCACCGCAGGGCTGCCCATGTACGCCCAGCAGGAGTGGGACGGCACCGTGGTCATCGACGGCGCCGTGTTCACGGGGGACAACCTCTTCGTGCTGCAGGTGCGCGGCGACTCCATGCGCGACGCCGGCATCCTGAACGGCGACCTGGCCATCTGCCAGCCGCGCCAGTATGCCGAAAACGGCGAAATCGTGGTGGCCCTGGTGCACAACGAAGAGGCCACGGTGAAGCGCTTCTTCCTGCGCCGCAAACACATCGAACTGCGGCCGGAGAACCCCGACTACCCGGTGATGCGCTACGGCTTCGACGAAGTACTGGTCCAGGGCAAAGTGGTGGGCATACAACGCGGCCCCGAAGGGATAAAATGATGAATATCGAACAAGGAACCGCAGAATGTCGAAGTAAGGTATTCTGCGGTTCCTTGTTCGAAATTCTGCGGTTTTTTGAGAGCTCGATCACCATATGGTGAGAACAAGGAATAGAATGAACGTCACCGCTTCCCCATCTCCATCCCCCCCGCCGGGTTGCCGCCTGCGGGTGGGCACCAGCGGCTACTCCTATCCGGAGTGGACCGATGCCGGGTTCTATCCACCCAACACCCCGGCAAAGGGGATGCTGGCCCAATACGCCCGCACCTTCCCGGTAACCGAGCTCAACTTTACCTGGTACCAGATGCCCAAGGCGCCGGCCATGGAACGCATGGCGCACAAGGTGCCCCCCGGCTTTGATTTTGCCGCCAAACTGACCCGCACCATGACCCATGAGATCGACCCCGACGGCTGGCGCGGCCACACGGCCCGTTTCCGCGAAGGCATCGCCCCCCTGCTTCAGGCCCGGCGGCTGGCGGCGGTGCTCATCCAACTGCCGCCCTCCTTCGACCGACAGCGCAGCCATCGCCTCTACCTGAGCCAACTGCTGGACACCCTGGAGGGCCTGCCCCTGGCCGTGGAGTTCCGCCACCGCTCCTGGGCCGCCGATCGGGTCTTTGCCGAGTTGGAGCGCCGCCGGGTCACCCTGGTGACCGTGGATGTGCCGGACCTGCCCTACCTCTTCCCCTGCCTGGATGCGGTCACCAACCCCGAGCTGATCTACATCCGCTTCCACGGCCGCAACGTACGGGGATGGCGGTCGGGCAACATGCAAAAGCAATTCGACTACGACTACAGCGCGAAAGAACTTTACCAGTGGAGCAACCGCACCATCCCAAAAATGGCGGAGCAGGTCGACAGCGGCATTATCTTCTTCAACAACCACGTAAGAGCCCAGGCCCCCCACAACGCCAGAATGCTGATGGAGCAACTTAAAACCCAGGGATGGATATGAACCGCAGAATATCGAACAAGGAACCGCAGAATTACGAAGTAAGGTATTCTGTCTTATATAATACAATCGGCAGAGCGAAGCGATTCCACACTTCGACATTCTGCGGTTCCTTGTTCGATATTCGACATTTCTCATCCCCCGAACTTTGAACTCCGGACTTTGGACCGGCCGAAGGCCCCACCATGACCCGCTCCATCATCCATATCAACGTGGCCGACTTTGCCGTGGCCGTCGAGCGGCTGGCCGACCGGCAGCTCGCCGACCGGCCGGTGGTCATCGCCCCGGAGGGCGCCGCCCGGGCCACGGTCCATGATATGAGCGAAGAGGCCTACCAGGCGGGAGTACGCAAAGGCATGGCCCTGCGCCGGGCCCGCCGCCTCTGCCGCGACGCCCGCATCCTGCCACCCCACACCGCCCGCTACGAACAGGCCATGGCCGACCTGCTGCACCAGGCCCTGCCCTTTTCTCCCCTGATCGAACCCGGCGAAGACGACGGCCACCTCTTCGTGGATGTCACCGGTACCAGTCGCCTTTTCGGCCCGGCCGTGGATGTGGCCTGGCGCCTGCGCCGCCATGCACGAAAAGCCCTGGGGCTGGACCCCATCTGGTCGCTGGCCGCCAACAAACTGGTGGCCAAAGTCGCCTCGCGCCTGGTCAAGCCGCTGGGGGAGTATATCGTCGCCCCGGGCGACGAGGCGTCGTTTCTCTCCCCCCTGCCGGTGTGGCTGATCCCGGGCATCGAAGGCCGGGACCTGATACGGCTGAGGGAGTTCAACCTGACCACCGTCGAACAGGTCACGGCCCTGACCCGTTCGCATCTGGAAACCGGCTTCGGCCGCCGGGCCGGCTTTATCACCGACGCCCTGCGCGGCATCGACACCGCCCCGGTCCTGCCGGTGGGTCAACAGCCGCCCCGGGTGATGCTCGACCACGCCTTCGGCACCGACACCAACCAGCCGGCCGCCGTCGAAGGCGCCGTCTACGGTCTGGTGGAACAGGCCGGCCGGCGGATGCGCAGGCAGGGCCGGGCCGCACGGCGCGTCCACATCGTGGTGGACTACAGCGACGGCCGGCGCTGCGCCCGGCAGGTCCGCATCGAACCGGCCAGCGCCAACGATCTGGCCATCTTCCCCTTTGCCCGGCGCGCCCTGGACCTGGCGTGGCGCCGGCGGGTGCGCATCCGCCACCTGCGGCTGATCCTCGACCGCCTGGTCTTCCCGCCGGCCCAGATGCCGCTGTTCGAAGAAGAAGACCGAACCGCCACCCGGCAAAAAAGCATCGTCGCCGCCATGGACGACATCCGGGACCGCTTCGGGTTCCAATCGGTCGCCGTGGGCCTTCGGCCGGTTCAAAGTTCAGAGTTCAAAGTTCAAAGTTTATAGTTGGGCCTTTGACCGTTTCTGGTTTCTGGTTGAAACAAGTGGGTATCCTAAACTCAGATAGGAGCAAGTGAAAAACAAAACAAACAAGAGACACTTATGTAGAACTCATTTTCAGGCACACCATTCATTGCACTGTATAAGGCGCTCTCAGGGAGAGTTCTGCGCCACGTGAGCATCAAATTTTAGTGGTGCTTAGGTGCAGTGGAGGAAAAGCGGTTCGCACTGTTTGAGCCCGCTGAAAGCGGGCGAGTTTGCGAACCGCCCGGAACTGCGCCTCAGCACCACTTGAATGAAGTTGCGTGTGGCGCAGAACTCTCCCTGAGAGCGTCGGCTCAAAAGAGTCGAACGTTTAGTCACGGCAGGTAACCGTTTCCACCATAACGGAAACACCCCCCGAAACATATTTGCCACGGTCGTAACAATGATTCCTTTAACCGTCCGCTCCAACTACTCCTTAATGTGGGGCACCGCCTCCATCAAAGCCCTCTGCCGCCACGCCCGGCTGCTGGGCTATCGCCGCCTGGCCCTGACCGATACCGACAACCTGCACGGCCTGTGGCCCTTTCTGGCCGCCTGCCGTGAGGAGGGCATCACCCCCATCGTGGGCGCGGAGATCACCGATCCCCGCACGCCCCGCCGCGCCGTCTGCCTGGTCAAGGATGACGCCGGCTACCGCCATCTGTGCCGGCTGATCACCCGGCGCCACATGGCGGCAGACGATTTTGATCTGGCGGCTGCCCTGCCCCCCCTGGCCGGCGGATTGATCGTGCTGACCGCCAGCGTAGACCTGCTGACCCGATGGCACCGGGACGGATTGCACCTGGCCGCGGCCATGCCCCGCAACCCGCTGCCCGCCACCCACCGGCTGCGCCAAGCCGCCCGGACGCTGGATCTCCCCCTGGCGGCCACCCCGGGCAGCTTCTTCCTGCACCCCAAGGACTATGCCCTGCACCGCCTGCTGCGCGCCATCGACGGCAACACCACCCTGGAGCGGCTGCAACCCCGTCACACGGCACCGGCCGACGCCTGGCTGGCGCCGCCCGACGTCTACGCCCAACGGTTCGCCGCCGTTCCCCGGGCGATCGAGAACACGCGGGAGATCGCAGACACCATTGCCTTTACCGGCCCCCGGTTCGGCCTGGTCATGCCGCCCTGGCGGAGCGGCCAAGACCTTTCCGCCCCCAAAGCCCTGCGCCGGGCCGCCTATGCCGGCGCCGGCAAACGGTACGGCCGGGAACTGCCCGAACCGGTGGTGGAGCGCCTGGAGCACGAACTGGGCATCATCGACCGGATGAATTTCAGCGCCTATTTTCTCCTGGTCCGCGACATCGTCCTGCGCAGCCCGCGCACCTGCGGCCGCGGTTCCGGCGCCGCATCCCTGGTGGCCTACTGTCTGGGCATCACCAATGTCTGCCCGGTGAAGCACAACCTCTACTTCGGCCGTTTCCTCAATCCCGGCCGCCAGGACCCGCCCGACATCGACGTGGACTTTGCCTGGGACGAACGCGACGGCGTCATCGCCAGCCTGCTCGACCAGTTCGGCGGCCGGGCCGCCATGGTCTCCAGCCACATCCTCTTCCAGCCCCGCATGGCCGTGCGCGAAACCGCCAAGGTTTTCGGGCTCACCCCGGCGGAGATCGGCCGGGTCACCAAACGGCTGCCGTGGTTCTGGCGGGTCACGTCGGCCAAGTCCGACCTGATGGCCGATCTGCGGAACCGGCCCGAAGCCAAAGCCCTGGAATTCATCCAGCCCTGGCCCGAAATCCTCTCCCTGGCCCAGCAGCTCATCGGCATCCCCCGCTACCTCTCGGTCCACCCCGGCGGCGTGGTGATCACGCCCGAACCCATCCGCCACTATGTGCCGGTGCAGCGCGCCGCCAAGGGAGTACCCATCATCCAGTGGGAAAAAGAGGCGGTGGAGGACGCCGGCCTGGTCAAAATCGACTTGCTGGGCAACCGTAGCCTGGGCGTCATCCGGGACGCCATTCACAATGTTAAAGGCAATGGTATGGAATTCGACGAGTCGCTATGGGAACCCGAGGATGACCCTGATACCCAATCCCTTCTGGCCCAGGGCAACTCCATGGGGTGTTTTTACATCGAAAGTCCTGCCATGCGCCTGCTGCAGCAAAAGGCGGGCATGGGCGATTTCGATCATCTGGTGATCCACTCCAGCATCATCCGGCCGGCAGCCAACGAGTGCATTCAGGAGTACCTGCACCGGCTGCACGGCGGCGACTGGGAGCCGATCCACCCCCTGCTCGCCGATGTCCTGGAAGAGACTTTCGGTATCATGGTCTACCAGGAGGATGTCTCCAGGGCGTCCATGGCCCTGGCCGGTTTCAGCGACACCGAAGCCGACGGGCTGCGAAAGGTGATGTCCAAAAAGGACCGCGCCCGCAAGCTGCAGGACTACCGCCGGCGCTTTGTGGACGGCGCCCGGGCGCGGGGGGTGACCGCGGAGCAGATCGAGGCGGTGTGGCAGATGATGATGAGTTTTTCGGGCTACTCCTTCTGCAAGCCCCACAGCGCCTCCTACGCCCGGGTCTCTTTTCAGGCCGCCTATCTCAAGACCCACTTCCCGGCCGAATTCATGGCCGCCGTGATCAGCAACCAGGGGGGCTTCTACAGCACGTTCGCCTATGTCTCCGAAGCCCGGCGGCTGGGTGTGACACTGACGGGGCCGGATGTGCACCGGAGCCAAAACCGCTGGACCGGCGGCAGCCGAAAAATCCGGGTGGGGTTGATGGCCGTCAAGGGCATGGACCGCAACACCGTACAGCGCATCATCGACCAGCGCACCCGGAAACCCTTTGGAAATTTGGGCGATTTCTTCAGCCGGGTTCGCCCGGCCGAAGACGAAGCAACCGCCCTGATCCATTGCGGCGCCCTGGACCGCCTGGCGCCGGGCCTCTCACGGGCCCAGATTCTCTGGCAATGGGTCCGCTGGCAGGCCGGAAACAAATCCGGAAACGATGCGCCGGCCCTCTTCGACCTCCGCGAAGATCTGCCGCCGCCGCCCCAGTTGCCGCCGGACGACGAGATGGCGCTGCTGCGCCGCGAATTCAAAGTACTGGGTTTTTTGTGCGACCGGCACCCCATGACCCTGTTCGCACAAGCCGCGGAAGCGGCGCGCACCGTCAAAGCCGCCACCCTGCCCCGCCACCTGAACCGCCACGTGCGCTTTGCCGGCTGGCTGATCACCGGCAAGGTGGTCCGCACCAAAAGCGGCGATCCCATGGAGTTTCTCACCTTCGAAGACGAGACCGGCATCGTGGAAACCACGTTCTTCCCCCAGACCTACGATCGCTTCTGCCATCTCATCGACCGCGGCCGGCCCTATGTACTGGGTGGAAAAGTGGAGCAGAACTGGGGCGCCACGACCCTGACCGTCAGCCATGTGCACCCCCTGGCAAACTGATGAAAGCTCAGTAAAGCACAGAGTTAAAAGCGCTGGACATAGAGGGCCTGTTAGGGGATGGAAAATAATCCGGCTGAACATCGAACGTCCAGCATCTACGTCCATGCTGGTATTTTGCTGACATATAAAATGCGGAGCGAGGCGATGGCATCATTCGGCGATGGACTTTGGACTTTCGATGTTAATTAATCTTATTGAACGAAACGGAAGGCAACTTCGCATCACAAGAACATCCCGGTTCCGGAATCATTCCACCTGCAAGGGGTCAACGAAATTCATTTCCAGCATTTTGATGCTGGCGCGGACGCGCACCAAATTACGCTCCAGAGCTGGATAATCCGAGCTTAAAGATTCCAACCGTTCGATTGCAGCCTTCATGACATCAATTTCGCGGCCGATTGTTTGGAGGAATTCTTCAATGGGTGTTTGATTCATTGAGTCCGTCTCTTTCGTGGCAAGTGAATCGGTAAACGCGTTTTAATGCTGTTTGCGCAGATCCTTGAATCGCTTGGCCTTCACATCATATCTGGGAAGCCGGCCATAGTCATAGAATTCGAGCCGATAGTTCAGATTGGTTTTCAGACGTAACTGGTCCTTCAGTTCGATCCCGATAGCCTTGGCGCGATCCTCTTGGCCGGGCTGCAATTCCACTTTGAGTTTAATCCTGTCGATGTCTCCCAATTTGTCTACGACCACTTCGTATTCATCGCCGAGGCCGTCGATACCCCGCACCACCTCCTCGATCGCCGAAGGGGCCAGCAGCACACCTTTCACTTTGGTGATGTCATCTGCCCTGCCGATGACCCCGTCTTTAATCAGGCGGAAAGTTCGGCCGCACACGCAGGGCTTCTCCGCCCACTCAATGATATCTTTTGAATCGAAGCGAATGCAGGGTTGGGCGAACCGATCCAGGGCGGTAATGACCATTTTTCCGCGGCGGCCGGGCTCCTCGATGATCTCTTCGGTCTCGATATCTTCGATCTCTACAAGGAAAAAGGCTTCATTGACATGCATTCCTCCCGGCTGGGCCGCACATTCGTAAGACCAGGCACCAATCTCCGTGGCGCCCGCATGATCAAAGACTCGAGCATTCCAGGTGTCCTGCATCCGCTGTTTGGTGCTTGAGATACTAGCGCCCGGCTCTCCTGCACAGGTGATTTTCGTGATTCCCAAATCTGCCGGGTCGATATCCATCTTCCGCTTGGCCGTATCTGCCATTCCCAATATATACGTGGGTGTTGCCATAATCGCTGTAGCCTTCAACTCCTGAATTTTAAGGATACGCGCCTGGGTGTCCAAGACACCACCGGGAACCAGTTCGCAACCGATCTTCTCGGCAGCGTAATGGGCGGCCCAGAAGGCCACGAAAACATTGTATCCGAAAGGGAGAAAGACCCTGTCCTTGGGACGATATCCTTGGGCCCACATGATAAACGACCAGCACTCGGCCCACCATTCCCAATCTTGCCACGTATCGGCCTGATAGACGGGTTGCCCCGTGGAACCGCTGGTCTGACGGAATACCGTGACCTCCTCTAGCGGCACACAGAGCATATCACCGTAGGGAAAGGGATCTTTGCGCTGGATGCCGCGCATCATGGACTTTTCCACTTTGGGAACGCGACGGATATCTTCGAAGTTGCGGATATCCTCGGGCTTAATCCCCACGTGGTCGTAGAGCCGACGGTGAAACGCCGATTGCTCGTAGGCCCACGTAAAAATCCGCTTGAACTTCTGCAACTGCAAGCGGCGCAGTTTCTCATGATCCATCTTCTCCAAGACCGGGTTCCAATAGGGCGATTTCTCCATCATCAGACCTTTGTGACTTGAGGTTGAACAAATGAAAGATTCTGCGTCAATTTGTTTTTCCCGGGCAGGACCCGAAGTACGCATCCTCCCAGGATATGGCAAGGCGTTCGTCTCGAACATAAAGAAGTTGGTTTAGTCGTGTATATGACCACAATCATATAAACCCAAGATACCCGATAATTTTCCAAATCATCATTGTATATGACGGCGGTCATAGACATGGATCGGACATCTGCTTAGATATTGGAGAGCATTAAAGAAATTGAATGACAGTCAGCTATCGCCAGAATGCCTCGCTTTGCCGTTCACTCAAAACGGCTGGTGAATTTTTCTCCGGCAATCACACCATACTTACAGGAGGAGGGACCATGAGACCAAAATGTGCTGTGATGGTATTCATCATATGGTTGATCGTCATCAATGCGGGCAATGCACTGGCAACCATCAAATTGACTTTCAACAACTACCTCCCGCCAACCCATATCGGTTCCAAGGTTTCCGCGGCATGGTGCCAGGAAATCGAAAAGCGCACCAATGGTGAGGTCAAGTTCATGCATTTTACCGGCGGGCAACTCCTGAAGGGGGATAAGGTGTTCGAGGGCGTCGTGCAAGGGATTGCTGACGCTGGTTTCAGCGCCATGGCCTATACGCGGGGCCGGTTCCCGGAGATGGAGATCTGCGACCTGCCCCTGGGAATGCCTTCCGGTTGGGTTTCAACCCACGTGGTGAATCAGTTTTTCCAGAAATACAAACCCAAGGATTTCGACAAAGCCCGGATCATGTATTTCGCCGGATCGGGCCCGAATCTGATCTCCACTGCCAAAAAGCCTGTGATGACTTTGGCGGACCTGCCAGGCCAAACCCTGCGGGCGACAGGCCGGATTGCCGACACGGCGACGGCTCTGGGTGCCACTTCACGGCCCATTGCCATCGGTGAAGTCTACGAGTCGGTCAAACGCAACGTGATTTCCGGTGTCATGCTCCCCCTGGAGACCATGAATGCCTTTCGGTTGGGCGAAGTTCTGAAGTATTGTACGGCGGACTGGCAGGTCGGCAATATTTACACCTTCTACGCGGTTATGAACAAGGATAAATGGAACACGCTACCGGCCCATATCCAGAAAATAATCCAGGAGGTCAATGCCGAATTTATTGAGAAATCGGCCATCGGATGGAACGAGGTCGATCTTAAAGGCGTTGAATTTTTCAGAAGTAAGGGCGGCAAAATCATTCAACTTTCCGATGAAGAGGCAGAAAGATGGAATCAGGCCGTGGCTCCCGTGATCGACACCTACAAACAGGAAATGGTCAAAAAAGGCTTGAGCATGGAAGAACTCGACGCCCGCATCGAATTCATCCGCCAGACCCGGGATGAAATGGTGAAAGTGCAAATATCCAAAGGCATTCCGATGCCATACGCTGAATAGCGGATGCGGCCGGCAACCGGTATTGAAAAGCAAGGAGCAGGCCATGCAGCGTGTGACGCAGTGGGCAATCCGCTTAAGCAAATGGGGAGAGTGGATTGGCGTAGGGGGGGTAATCGTCATGGTTGTGGTCACCTGCGCCGATGTGCTGGGGGCCAAATTGTTAATGTCTCCGGTACCGGGATCCACCGAAATCATCAGCCTCGTTCAGGTGGCCGCCATCGTCTTTGCCGTGGCCGCCACCCAAAGGCATAAAGGGCATATCAGTGTCGAAATGTTTGCCACCAAGCTGCCGCCCATGGTTCGATCGCTTGCCAAAGCTTTCATTTCCTGCTTGGGGGCTGTATTGTTCGGATTGTTGATCTTCGAAGGCATACGCTTGGGAAATGAGTATTTCGAAGCCGGCGAAGTCACGGCAACAGCCCAGATTCCCTTTTATCCTTTCGCCTATGCGTTCTCGGTGGCCTTATTTCCCGTCGTTGTCATGCTTGTCGCGGATTTTGTGAACGCACTGAAGGAGGCGGCAAGCTAATGGAACCTGTGTTCGTAGGTCTGTTGGGAATCGTGCTTCTCCTGTTGCTGTTCGCGCTCAATATGCCGGTTTCGTTTGCCATGGCGTTCGTCGGATTTGTGGGGTTTGGAGTTCTGGTCAGTTGGGAGGCGGCGATAGCGTTGCTGATCCGCGATATCTTCTCCCAGTTGTCCAACTACCCTCTTAACGTCATCGTGCTTTTCGTTCTTATGGGGTCCTTTGCCTTTGCCTCGGGCATGAGCGGACGCCTATATGATTCGGCCCATAAAATTTCCGGGAAGGTGCCAGCGGGTCTGGCCGTGGCCACTGTTCTGTCCTGCAGCGGCTTTGCCGCCATTTGCGGTTCGACGGCAGCCACCGCTGCCACCATTGGCCGGGTAGCCCTGCCTGAAATGCGGCGGTACGGCTACAGCCAACGGATGGCCACCGGTTGCATCGCTTCTGCGGGCGGGATCGGAATTCTTATTCCGCCTTCCACTATTTTTATCGTTTACGGAATTCTGACGGAACAATCCATCGGTTCCCTGTTCGCAGCCGGCATTCTGCCCGGCATTGTATTGACTCTGTTTTTTGTACTGACGGTCTTCTTGCTGGCTTGCCTGGGCAAAGGTGTCGCTCCTGTGGGCCAAGCCTGTTCTATGGCTGAAAAAATGAAGGCCGTGTGGCGGGTCACGGATATTTTTTTCCTCTTTGCCTTATCCATAGGAGGGATGTTCCTCGGGTGGTACAGTCCCAATCAAGCCGCCGGCGTGGGTGCTGCGGGCGCCTTGCTTTTAGGGCTGCTGCATCGGGAACTGACCTGGAATAAATTTTTCAATGCGTCCAAAGAAGGCTTGCGCACGGCGTGCATGATCATGATGCTGATCGCCGGCGCTTCGGTTTTTGGAAAATTCATGGCGGTCACGACCATTCCGGCCAACCTTTCCATGTGGGTGTCTGATCTGCCATTGTCGCCCATAGGTATTATGGTCATCATTTGCCTGCTTTTCTTTGTCAGCGGCTGCTTTATAGATGCCATGGCACTGATCATGCTGACGATTCCCATTATCTACCCGCTGGTTCTGCAACTGAACTTCGATCCGATCTGGTTTGGAGTGGTGATTGTGCTGATCAGCCAGATTGCCGTGGTCACTCCACCGGTAGGGGTGAATGTATATGTCGTCAAGGGCATCGCTCCCGATGTGCCCATAACGAGCATCTTCAGAGGTACGTTTCCCTTTTTGGCAGCCATGGTTGTTCTTTTAGGCGGCGTTCTGGCCTTCCCGGATCTGGTGCTCTGGCTGCCCCTGATGCTGAACCCTTGAAATTGACGAACCGGAGAGGCGATACGTACTGCCAGGAATGGATTTGTAGAAGAGGAAAGGATCATGCTCCGAGGGATCAAGACCGTCTTGTTCGCTACCGATCTAACCCGGAATTGCGTGCCGGCGTTTGACTTTGCAACCCTGCTGGCCCTGCAGTTTCATGCTAAAATCATACTACTGCATGTGATGGAGAAAATCCCGGATTATGTAGAAGGACGCCTTGCGGGGCTATTAGGAGAAGAGAGCTGGAAGGAGATGATGCAGGCTTACGAAAAAGAGGCCAGGCAGCGGTTGATCGGCAAACGGTCGTCCAGCAAGCTCATCCTGAAAGCATTGGAGCAGTATTGTGCCCAAGCCGGAATCGACGAGGCCTCGTGTGGTTATCAGTCCCGGGAGGTGGTGGTTGCCGACGGAAATATAGTGGAAAGCATTATCGAGAATTCAAAAAAACATGCTTGCGATCTGATCATTATCGGCGGACAGGAAGAACGAATTTTGAGGAAATCGATCGGCGCAACCGTAAAATCGTTGTTGAGCCGATCGAAGATACCGGTGCTGGTTGTGCCCCCCGATCCAGAGATAGAGGCCTTCGATCCCGATGGCTCCGGCTGGCGCAGATAGCCTGGCCTGCATTCGGCAAATTCTTGCGCGCCTTCCGTATGGCGTATCCGGCTTCATATCCACAAGTCCTCACATTCAGGATCGATCAGCGCTTCCGGCTTCTGAATAACTATCCGTCCCCGGCTCGTCTCAATGACGCCGCTTTGACGGAGATCGCTCAATACGCGCAAAGCGGATTCGGTGGTCGTGCTGGTCAAATCGGCAATCTCCATTGCGGTAATATTCAAAACCGGTCCGAATTTTTCGGATAAGGTATGAAGGACGCGCTTTAATCGCTGAATGACCTTCTTGTCCAGCATGTCCATTATGCGGCTGTTGGAGCTATCCACCGCCTGTCCCAGAATGTCGATGATGGTTATGATCAACTGGGGGTGATCGAATGCAAATCCGGTGAACGCCTTTCTTTCGATAAAAATAATCGACGCTTCTGTGCAGGCTTCGGCGACGTAATCTCGGGAGGCGCCGGTAAAAGGGCCGACCAGATTGAGCGGTTCTCCAGGACCCGCCAAAAGATAGGTTAGTCGTTTGCCCGTGGCGGAATACCTGGACACCCGAACCAAGCCTTGCTCGACAATCGTAAACGCATCACAAGGTTCCTGGGATTGAAAGACGATGTCGTTTTTAACGAAATGTCTCGAAGTGGCTATTCCGGCCAGTTCCACCTGCGCTTCGGGAGACAAACCTCCGAACAAGGGGGCGCGGCTGAACAAAGCGATCTTTTTCTCAAGACTTACCGATTCCGCTTTCATATCGATCACCGGTTCAAATAAAGCCTACCCTATCTAACCTAACTGCTCTAAAACTTTTTACAGTGAAACAATATGGTATTCAAGGTTCAAACCCAAGAAAAGACCGGCGGTTCTCCAAATGGCCGGGCTTCCCTCCAATCAGTACGTTGCCAATTTGCTATCCTATCGCTTACCAACGATGCAATTGCCTCGAATATTCGTAGAGATTCCTGATTTGGTTTCGGTAACTTTCCACGGCAACCCTCTGCAGAACCGGATACTATGATGCGGGCGACGGCAATCCTGACCGGCCTACATCCCATTTCATATTTGCATTCAACATACCAGTGCTTATCAGTGTGTAACAGATGCACTCCGCCCTGCCGTGCCATGGTATGTGCGTTAAAGTGAGGCTTTCGCAAACTCCGGAAAAAAACAGACGATTCAGGTTCGGATTGAAAACTACAGATCCATGAATGCTCCCGTTGATTACTGCAGATCGTTACCAGTGCGTATCATCAACAAAATCAGGTCGAATTAGTGGGCAGCGTAAAAGCCGGCTGCGCATCATTCCCCCTAACCCCAACCAAAGGAGCGCAAAATGGCGCAACAAACTTTCAACATCCTGGTCACCGGGTGCAGCAGCGGGTTCGGATTTTTGATCGCCCGGACACTGTTGAACAAGGGCCACACCGTATTTGCCGGAATGCGGGGGCTGGACGGTAAGAATGCCGAAGCCGCCCGGGGATTAAGGCGGCAATCAGCCGAAACCGACGGCCGCATTCATCTGGTGGAGCTCGATGTCACCGACACCTCCTCGGTCGAAGCGGCAGTACGATCCGCCCTGGAGAAAGAACAACGCATCGATGTGGCGGTCAACAATGCCGGATACGGCGTGGGCGGGTTTGCCGAGACGGTCACCGCGACACAACTGCAACAGCAGTTGGATGTCAATGTGGTCGGGGTCCAGCGGGTTATGCGCGCCGTGCTGCCCACCATGCGCAAAAACCAAAGCGGATTGATCATCAATATCTCCAGTGTGATGGGGAGGCTGATCCTGCCGTTCGCCGCTGCCTATACCGCTTCCAAATATGCCCTGGAAGGGTTGAGCGAAAGCTACCGCTATGAGCTTTCCAGCACCGGGGTGGATGTTGTCATCATCGAGCCCGGTGCCTTCGGGACAAACTTTCTGGCCAATATGGACAATGGCGCCGATACCGGTCGCCTGGAGGAGTATGGCCCTCTGGCGGAACTGCCCGATAAGATGTGGGGTGGTGTAGCGAAACAACTGAGCGGAGAAAACGCCCCGGACCCGCGTCGGGTCGCCGATGTCGTCCTCAGCCTGGTTGAAACGCCTGCCGGCAAGCGGCCGTTCCGGACGGTCGTGGATCCCCTGGCGGGCGGAGAGGGGGCGATGGAGATCAACCGGACGGCGGACCGGATTCAATCCCGGATGTTTGAACACATGGACATGAAGGACATGCTATCGGTGAAACCTTAAGTTGGAGATTGCCAAGAGCGCTACCGCATGCTGCCGATAAAGCAGCCGCCGCCGCTACCGCCACCGCCGCCACCGGATGTACTGCTGTTTTGATCCGTATTGGCTGTGGCAGGCGGATCATCCGGGCTATCCGGGTCAAGATCCTGGCAGTCGGGAATCTGGTCCCCATCGCCGTCCCGCGCCACAAAATCGGCCGTCACGGCATTGTGGTCCTGCAGGGTAACGGTGCACGATCCGCTGCCGTTGCAACCGCCACCGGACCATCCGGAAAAGTCGACGCAGGCATCGGTGGATGCGGTCAGGGTGACGGTCTGACCGGGGTTGAAGAACTGCCGGCAATCCGATCCACAATCTATGCCTGCCGGTGAACTTTGCACCGATCCGCCGGCCGGCCCGCGCAGGGTAACCGACAGCTCGTATTGGTCTTGGGCGTAAACCCAGGATGCGCAGGGGTCAAATACATTCATGACGACGATATCCGCCTGGGACCACCCTTGGTGCTCACCCGAAGCCGCACCGATGCCCAGAAACCCCTCCTGCCCTGCCGGACCACTGTTGTCGCTGTACGGATACCACAAGATGGCGTGGCGGTGGCCCCAGTTCGAACCGCTGTCATCATACATCCACATATAAATCGACCGCTCCAACGGCAGCGTCCATCCCCCCCAGAAAACCGCCAGGTTTTCGGCCACATTGAGAAAATCGTGACAGGCGCCGATGGCGGGGTTGCTGTTGAGCCGATCCCAAGGCGAACGCCCATCGGCGTCATGGGCAAAAGCATCGTTGTCCAGCAGGTATTGAGCGTAGTCCCGGGCGACCTGGGTGACATTGTCCTCCACACCGTGCAACGGGGCGACACCGCGATCGACCCGCTCGCGGTTGATCAGCCATAGTGCCCTCTCCCCGTGGCTCATGGCATTCCAATCAGACTGGGACGGGAGGACCAGCATGGGGATCGAACTACCCAGTTGGGCGTTTTCGTTGGCACGCGCCGTATTGAAACGCGTCTGGATGTCATCCACGCTGGTCTCAGAAGAAGAGGGCCATCGCGTGTCAGACGTCGGATCATCGGGATATGCAGCGTGGGATTCCACCGCAACTGAAAGACAAATCGCCACCAGAACGATTGACAAAAGTCGTAACATCTTCTTCCATTCCCGCGATCATCTTCGCAAAGGTTTAGGAAAAAATTTAGGAAATCGAAATCTTATGCAAAGGGGAAGCAAATCATGTGCCGCCGCCCGAAAGACTTGTGAAAGCCGCATTTCATGGCGTTTAACAAATCATACGCGACAAACAGGACCATATTTTTCACTCAATGCAACAAAAAATGCACTACCACGGATGAGAGCTAATCCTGGATGCCCACGTATTTCGGTCCGCTGAAGGTGCGCAGCACGCTGTAAGAGGAGTCGCGCTGGGCGGGTGTGAATCCGGCGCGCCGGATGATGGTTTTGACTTTTTCTTCGGTGGCGGAACGTTGGTGCCCGGCGGTCATCAGCACATTTTCTTCGACCAGGATGCCCCCGAAATCGTCGGCGCCGGCCAGCAGGCCCAGTTGACCGGCGGCCACGTTTTCGCTGAACCATGAAGACTGGATATGATCGAAATTGTCCAGCACCAGCCTGGCGGTGGCAATGACGCGCACGTACTTGGCGGGATGAACGCTGCGCGATACCGCTTTACCCAGGGGGTTGCCGCCGGGTTTGTAGGACCACGCGATAAAACTGGTGAATCCGCCGGTTCGGTCCTGAAGGTCCCGCAGCGCCATCAGGTGTTCGACGATATCCTCGTCGGTTTCCACATGACCGAACATCAATGTGGCGGTGGTCCGAAAGCCGATACCATGGGCGGTTTCGCACACCGACAACCACTCTTGGGTCGAGGCTTTGCGCGGGGCGATCTTTTCCCGGACCGATTCCGTCAGCACCTCCGCACCGCCGCCGGGAATGGTACGCACGCCGGCGTCGTAAACGGATTTCAAGACATCGGCCACGCTGCATTGTTCCTGTTGGGCCATGAAGATATATTCCGCCGGACTGAAGGGGTGGATGTGAATGCCCGGCGCAGCCTTCTGGATCGCACGAATATAGTCCAGCCACTGTTGCAGACCGACCTCGGGGTTGTGGCCGCCTTGCAGCAGCACGGTGGTGGCGCCCAGCCCGGCGGCGCTGCGGACCTTCTCCCCGACCTGGGCCGGGGTCAAAGTATAAGCCTGCGCATCCTCAGGCGCGCAGCAAAAAGCGCAGAACCGGCATCGGGTTACACACACATTGGTATAGTTGGGATTGGTGTCGAAAACAAAGGTGACGCACCGATCCGGGGGGCGCCGCAACCGTTCGCCGTGCGCCGTCTCCATCAATTCCCCCATTGGCGTCCGGGTCAACAGGGCCAGGGCCCGGGCGCGATCGATCCTTTTCGGGTTGTCGGGTGTTGTTGTGCTCATAGTCTATCCTGATGCGTCGAGTCCGGCGCCTGCTTTGGGAAGAGAGGATTTTTGGCGTAGCGCCGCAGCTCAGACAAGAATTGCGCCTGGCCGGCGTCGTCATCGGACGAAAGGCATCGCCGGATCACCTTCAAGTAGTGTTGCGCATAATCCATCGGCACCTTCAGCCGTTGGGCCACCTTTGGCGCCGCCTTCTGGATGAGATGGTCTTCCTCATGCTCAAATTGCTTTAACCAGTGGTGAAGAGAAGCCTTTACCGCTTTAGGGGCGTCCTTGCGCACCACCCATCGTGCGAAGACAAATGGCAATTGGAAACGCTCATACCAGAGCGCCGACAGGTCGGCAACATGGGTGTACCCTCGCGCTGCTCCGCTTTCATTGAATTGCCTCACCCAGTTCAAGGCCTTGTCGCCGATCACCAGATAGCCGTTGCTATAATCGGTTTTCGGCACCAGTCGCGGCATCGCCCCGAACCCGTTCTGATATCCCAGCAGCAGATAGAGCAAGCGGACGCTGGAAGCGGACTCACCGGTCAGTCCGATGGTCATCCGGGGCGAAAAGACATCAAACGGGCAATCGGAAAAAAAGAGCACACTCATCGCCTCCCGCTTGACGGCGATACCAAAGCGTCCGATAAATTCGGTTTCATCTTCCAGATAAGAAAGCCCGCCCACCGGGACGGCTGCGGCCCAGACATGGTTGTATTTCAACGCCTGAATGCTCTCCCGAGGCAGGCAATCGACCAGGACGCACCCCTCGGGCGGTCCCATCTCCTTGAAAGGCGCCATGTTGGCGTAGGGGATCATGGCGATGTAATGGGTCATGGCGCGATCCCGTTGAACAGTCCGTCCCGTTCCACCGGGGTAAATCCTGCGATGCGGATGGTCTCGTTCATCTTCTCGCGGGCCAGCCCCTTGGGGGTTGTGGCACCGGCCAGGTGAGCGATCTTCTCTTCCGAGATGGTGCCGTCCATATCGTCGGCGCCCCAGCTCAACCCGGCAGCGGCGGTCTCCAAGCCGGTCATGGGCCAGTAGGATTTGATGTGATCGATGTTGTCCAGCACCAGGCGTGCTATGGCCAGCACGGCCAGGATCTCCAGCGGCGTGGGACCATGGGTTTCGAACTTGCCTTCCCCGGGCTGAAACGCCAGTGGGATAAAGCAGGCGAATCCGTTGGATTCGTCCTGGGCCGCTCTCAAGGTCAGCATGTGGTCCACCCGCTCGCGCCAGGTGTCGCCGAATCCGAAAAGCATGGTGGCGTTGGTGGGGATCCCCCGGCGGTGGGCCAGCTGGTGGATCCGCACCCACTCTTGGGGACCGATCTTGTTCTTCCAGTGCTGGCGATACAACCTGTCGGAGAAGATCTCCGCCCCGCCGCCCGGCATGGCATTCATACCGGCTTCCTTTAGTTCACCCAGTATGCGTTCTTCGCTCTTCCGGGAGGTCTTGGCAAAATAGGCGATCTCCACCGCCGTATAGGCCTTGATATGCAAATCCGGATGGGCTTTGCGCAGCAGGCGCACCAGCTCCAGGTTTCGCTCATAGGGCCACACCTGATTGAGGCCGCCGACGATATGGGCTTCCGTCGGTTTCAGCGCTTCAACCTGGGAAAGAATCTCGTCTTCGCTCAAGATATACGCGTGGCTGTCTTTCGGCGTGGCGGCATAGTTGCAAAAGGTGCAACCGGCACCGCAGATGTTGGCCGGGTTGATTTGCAGGTTGAAGACAAAGGTGGCCTTGTCCCCGTAGCGGGCCCTGCGGTTGTCCAGTGCGGCGCTTCCCAGCGCATGCAGCCGGTCAGGCGTAATGTTGCGCGCCAGTTCGTAAGCTTCGTCAGGGCTCAGGCGTTGCCCGCGGGCGCCTTTTTCCAACGCCTTTTCAAATAGATGGGTATTCATGGTGATACAAGCTTTTCCTTGCCGAATATTTCACTAATTAGATCAGTTTTAAGTTTTAACTCAACATTCGGGTTTCACTCAAATTCAGTTTGAAACGCTGTGTAGGAGCGGCTTTTAGCCGCGAAAAGGGTCTTGAACAGGCATTTGGATCACGGCGAAAAGCCGCTCCTACATGAAAACCAAAAGTTGAGATTTAAGCTTTAAGCAAAGGTATTTTATCAATATTATTTTGAATTAGGCCCCATCCAGCGCAATACCGTAGCTCTTCCAGCGCTCGGTCACGCGTTTCTCAATTGCAGGATCGAACGCCACCGGCTCGGGATAGCCTTTTTTCCAGCGTGCGTCAATGAGGATGGGAAAATCCAATAGCAGCCGGTTTCCCCGAACGTCACGGCCCGCCGGGTAAAGATCGGCGGCGGGATCGAATCTCGTGAACCATCCCCACAACCGCATGATAGGATCCTGCAGATCCACATCTTCGGAGACCAGCACGTGGAAAAGGTACTTTCGGGCGACTTCGTGATGTTGCAGCGCCTGACCGAGCGCCTGCGGATCGTTGAACCCTTCGGTGACCTTGAGCATGAGAAATGCCGGCCCGATGGCCACGGCTTCCCTCACCTGTAGGTGCACATCGGTCACCGAGGCGGGCATGGGAGGCGGCTGCCGACGAACCGGGCCACCGCCGCCTTTGGTGGCCAGCAGGATCAGGCGGCTGCCGGTGTTCATGGCCGGCCCTGTAAAATCGAGGGTGTCCTGGGCTGTGGGGGACAGCAGGTGGACCCTTTCAGGGGTCAGATGGCGCCACAACGCGGTACTGACCGCTCTGAAGTTGCGCACATCCACATCCGCGTCCACGGTCATCATCACCTTGGTCATGGAGACATGCCCCTCCCCCAGCATGGAGAGGGTAAATTTAAGGGCCTCATGAGGATACCGCTCCTGGACCGCCATGGCGGCCAGACCGTGAAAACCGGTCTCCGGATAGGCCCACAAGTCCTTGATGGCCGGTTTGAGCTGCTTGAGCATGGGCACGGTGAGGGCCTGCAGCGCTTCGCCCACATAATAATCTTCCTGCACCGGCTTGCCCACCACTGTGGCCGGATAGATGGCATCCTTGCGCGCCAGCACACGCTCAACGCGCAACACCGGATAATCGGCCGCTTCGGAGTAATGACCGAAATGGTCGCCGAAGGGCCCTTCCCATTGAACATCCCCCGGCGTCACAGTCCCTTCGAGCACGAACTCCGCCATGGCGGGTATGCGGTGTCCGCTGCGGGATCGCCGGATGACCGCCAGGGGTTTTTTCATTAAATAGGCCGCCATCAACCGCTCATCCACCCCTTCGGGCAGGGGCGAAACCGCGGCAATGGTCAAGGCCGGCGGCCCCCCCAGAAAGACCGTCACCGGCAGCGGGCGCCCCATTCGGGCGGCCGTATGGAAGTGGAAGCCGCCCCCCCTTTCGATCTGCCAGTGCATTCCGGTGGATGCGGCATCGAACCGCTGCAGGCGGTAGACCCCCAGGTTGCCCTGCCCGGTTGCCGGGTCGGTGGTGTGCACCAGGGGCCAGGTGAAAAAGGGACCGCCGTCTCTGGGCCAGCAGGTGAGCACCGGCAGACGATTCAGATCGGCCGGTTCGGTCACGGTCTCAAGAACGGGGCCCTGGGAGACTGCGCGCATGCGCGTGGGCAAAAGCCGCAGCAGGTCTCGGCGCGCGCGCCACAGGTTGCCCAGCGACGGTGGCATCAATTGATGCACCACCCTGGCCAGCCGCTCGCCCAGCGCCAGGGGGTCCTCGCCGCAGGCCAGTGCGACCCGCTGGTAGGTGCCGAACAGATTTGAGACCAGTCGATAAGGAGATCCCTTGACGTTCTCGAAGAGCAGGGCCGGGCCTGATGCGGCGATCACCCGGTGCTGGATGATGGTGATTTCCTGGTTGGGATCGACTTCGGTTTGGACCCGGACCAGCTGGCCGCGGCGTTCCAGGTCATCGATAAATGCGCGCATATCCGCGTACATCAGCTGATATCCTCCCATGTCTTGTCCAGCGGCTTGCCGAGGAAGGAGAGAATTCGGTCCACATAGGCTTCCATCACTTCATGCAGGCTGATCTTGTGCGGAGACCGCCCCTTGAACATGAAGAACGGAGGGCTGAGGGGCATGATGGTGGCACCGGCGCCGGCCAGTTTAGCAGCGTTCCGGACATCGATGGCGGTCAAAGGCGCTTCCCGCAGCCCCAGCACGAGGGGGCGGCGCTCTTTGAGGTGGCAGTGAGCGGCGCGTGCGATGAGCGTCTCGCCCAGCCCCGCTGCGATCTGGCCCAGAGTGTTGGCCGAGCACGGCAATACCACCATGCCGACTGTAGGCACGGATCCGGAGGCGGGCGGCGCCATCATGTCTGCGTTGTCACAAACCCGATCGGCCGATTTGGCCAGAGATTCAAATGGACCGCACTCGTGGGCGTAGATCTCACGGGCCCATTTGCTGGCGATCAGCGTGGTGGGCCAGGGTGATTTTTGGATCAACAATTGCGCGGCATAGGCGCCGGAAGCGCCGGTCATGGCGACAATCAGATGGTGTGGCATGTATCGTCCCCCTCTGGATAAACATCGAACGTCTCAGATACCAGATTACGGCACTCGAATAAAGGGGGGGATTC
>JBNLAV010000007.1:0-50490 GCA_050302315.1 Desulfobacteraceae bacterium | reverse complement strand
CACTGTCCCGCGTAATCGACTCCACATCCACAGTGCCAGGAGCATCGCGACGGAAATCATCACAAGATTGCGGGGCAGGCCGTCGTGTTCGAATGTTTCGCTCACATAGAGCACATGCACCGTCAGCAGCGCCATGGCAGCGACGCCCATCACCCGGTGCAACAGAAGCCATTTTTGATAAGCCCGGAATATGTTGGGGCGCCACCGGCTCATACCGAATTGAAGAAGGAGAACAACCCATAAGCCTGCTCCCACCCATTCCGGCCAGTAGCGGGCTTCAAAGGGGATCATGAATATTTCGTCCGGAATGAAGACCAGCATGGGGTGGAGGACCGCCAGGATGACGATGCCATAGGCGATATAGCGGTGCGTGATGTAAAGCGTCGGCAGGGAGAAGATTCTATCGAGCCATATCATCCGACCGGCCAGCACAAGCTGCATGCACACCAGGAAGGCGGCCGTCAGTCCCACCATCTTTCCCGCACGCAGCATGATTTTGTCCCATCCGAACTTGTAGAACATGGAAGGGGATTCAAACAAGAAAGGAATGGTAAGGGTGCCCGCCAGCAGTGCGACAGCGATAACGACCACACCTGTTGCCAGGAATTTTCGCGGCGTGGACGGTATCGGCCGGATCGGTTTTGGTGTCTGTTTCATCTGCTGTGCTCCTGCGAGAGATCCATCACGCCGAAAGATAGGGGTTGAATCGCAGGTCGGCAATGGTGTTTTCTTTTCAATTTGAACATCCTTGGATTGACGGCAATGCGGCGGTTGTGAAAAAGTAAACTATATGACGGGAGTATATGGGGCTTTCACACCACTGGCAAGGGGCATGTGTGCCATCTATGAAGAGGGAGGCGATCGATGAAACGTCGTATCGAAAAACCGATGTTGAAATCCCTTGTTCTCATGGCCTCGATGATCGAGGCGCGTGATGCCTACACCGGAGGCCATTTGTGGCGGGTCTCCAACTATTCCCACCGATTGGCAGAGGCCGTCGGTTTGCCCAAGGAGATGGTTTTTCTGGCCGGCCTGGGCGGATTTTTGCACGATATCGGTAAAATCGGAATCCCCGACAGTATTTTGGTGAAGCGAGGCCGACTCACCGAATCGGAATACGAAGTGGTGAAGATCCACCCCGGCATCGGTGCGACCCTTATACAGGAGCATCCTCTGGGGGATCTGGCGTTGCACGCCGTTCACCAACACCATGAACGTATCGATGGCAGGGGATATCCAGAACAATTGGAGAGCGAACAGATCTCCATCCTGGCGCGCATTGTCAGCATCGCGGACGCCTTCGATGCGCTGACCAGCACGCGGCCCTATCGCCGGGCCGGACCGTCCAGCGCTGCAGCCGAGGAACTGGTTTCCTTACAGGGCCGTCAATTCGATGCCGCTTTTCTGGCCGCTTTCATCCGAATGGTGCAAGAGGATACCGTACGGGAGATTCTGGGGCACAGCGATGAGGGCGTCTTCATGGTAAATTGCCCGAATTGCGGTCCGGTGATCACGATCTCACCGGAGGCCGGGGATGGCGACACCGGTTATTGCCGTGTCTGCGGCGCCAGGCACCGTCTCCATCGGAAAGGCGACACATTCGAAGTCGAACCGGTGGGTGATAAGGGAACGGCCGATCAGCTCCGTCCGCGACCCGAGTCGGGCGCCATCGAAAGGTTTGTGGGCCGGGCGCCTGAATGGATTACGCTGTGACCCGCCCGACACAGCCCCTTCTGTCTTGACCATGGCGGAGTTGCCAACCGCATAAAACCTTCATCGGGTCGATGATCTGATCGATTGCAACCGAAACGTGATGGGCAACAAGCTTTCCTCTCAGGAAGATCTGCTTTCAGGTTTCGAGCACTTCTCTGATCTTGCGGGATAATTGCTTCAAGTCGAAGGGTTTTTGAATAAAGCCGTTGCAGCCGCTCTGTAAAATGGCTGTGACT
Organism: Desulfobacteraceae bacterium; assembly: GCA_050302315.1. Taxonomy (GTDB): domain Bacteria; phylum Desulfobacterota; class Desulfobacteria; order Desulfobacterales; family Desulfosarcinaceae; genus JARRKU01. Next base: position 48,541 of record JBNLAV010000007.1, on the reverse strand, counting down.
TGTCCATCCACGCTGTACCCGCTGGAGAGCAGGACTTTGACCCGGGGATCGATCTTTCTCAAGCTATGGAAGGTTTCCTTGCCGCCAATTCCGGGCATGATCAGATCGAGTATGACCATATCGATTGGAACCGATCGGGTTTCAAAGAGCTGGAGGCCCTCTTTGCCGGAGGCGGCAACCAGGACTTCGTATCCCAGATCAAGAAGCATTTCTTCGCCCACTTCTCGGATAATCGCTTCATCATCGATGAGTAGAATGGTTCCTGTGCCCGGAACGACTTGATCCGGTAATGCCGGCAGCGCTGCGACCGACTTTTCCGAAGCCGGCAAGTAGATTGTAAATGTCGTCCCATGACCTTTCATGCTGTGAACTTCGATACTGCCGCCATGATTCTTGATGATACCATAGGTGGAAGCCAACCCCAAGCCGGTGCCTTTGCCTTTTTCCTTGGTCGTATAAAACGGGTCGAATATTTTTTGCAGGACTTTTTCATCCATGCCGATACCCGTGTCAGTGATGCTGATGCGAACGTATCGGCTTGGGGCCAATTTTTTCTTTCGGATATTTTCTTCGTCCCAATTTGCGTTTTCAGTGCGAACCAGCAGATCGCCACCATCGGGCATGGCCTGCCAGGCATTGACATAAAGGTTCAGCATAACCTGTTCGATCTGAACCTGATCAACTTCCACCGTCCAAAGCTTTTCCGCTAAATCAAGATTGATCCGAACCTGTTTTTTGGTCCGGCCGAACATTTCAGCGCTTTGTTCGATCAGTGCGTTGACATTGGTGGGTTTGATTTCATACTTGCCGCCCTGGGCGAAGCCAAGCAACTGACGGGTCAGATCGGAACCGCTTTTGATATAGTGCTCCATGTTCAAGAGCTTCTGGTAGAATGGATTCTGCTTGTCGGTCTCCGACAGCATCAAGGACGCAGTGCCGCGCAACCCCATCAGAAGATTGTTGAAATCATGAGCAATACCGCCGGCCAGGATGCCGATGGCCTCCATTTTATGGGCCTGGATCAATCGTGCCTCCAGTTCCTTTTTTTCCGTTTTGTCCCTGATCGTCACAACGCTGCCGATGGTCTCACCGCTCAGGTCGCGCCAGAAGGCAGCGCTTATGCTGACATCGATCATCTTTCCGGATTTGGTGAGACGACGCGTTTCTACCCCCGTAAAATTTTGCCCTTTGGATGCCAGCTTGATCAACTTTTCGGTGTCGGCTCTGCAATCCTCAGGCACATAGTCCACCTTCCGCATATAGACATCATCGATGGTCCAACCGAAAACCTTGGTAAATGCTGGATTGATAAATGTCGCGCGCCCCTGCATGTCATAAACAATGATGGGGTCGGGAGAGGCCTCCAGGACATTGCGGTAGCGCGACTCGCTTTCTTTCAGGGCTTGCTGCGCTTCTTTTTGTTTGGTTACATTGCGGATGATGGCCAGTATCTGGTTTTCTCTCAATGAGCGGATGCGGGTTTCAAAAATATTGACCTTGCCGGACAGGTGCATGCCATATTCGATGGTGATCAGCGGCGATCCTTTTTGCAGTTGCTCAATGGCAAGCAGGAATTTTCTGCCGACTTCCTCATGATAGATGTCGTGGATATACTTGCCGATGAGCTGATCGGGCCGCATTAACAGGACATCGCTGTTGCCGGCCTTGACATTGAGGATTTTACCGTCGCTGTTGATGATGAAAAACAAATCAGGTAAGGCATGGAAAATGGCCCGCAGCTCCGAGTTGGCCTGCAAGAGTTCGTCCGAGCTGAGTTCCAGGGAGCGTTCGAGCATATTGCGATCGTCATCGGATTGCCGGTATGCTTCATTTACAGCCGAGATAAACTGCCGCATCTCAGTCGGTAATTCATCGACGGATCTAAAATGTTTTTTTAATTGACGCTTAAGCAGGCTGTGCAGTTTGGCAGTCATATTTCCGAAAATGTCGTGATGGTCATGGTTTGATTGTGAAGCGCACAATCCGCACCGGGTTTAAACGGAGAGATCTCACCATAGGAATAGAATCCGGTCAGAAGGGTCTTGTTACCGAGCAATTCCCGCACCGCTTCGATCTCTTCTTCAATGCGTTGTTTTAAAACCATCTTGCGGCCTACGCAGCTGATCAGAATGGCCAGATCCGGTTCAGTGGAGCCAATGGCTTGGAAACTGACCTTGGCGGCCCCCATGGCGCCGTCGATGAGTCTTTCAAAATTTGCCTTCATAAGACGCGCATACATCCCTTCGGGCACATCTCCGGCAAAGGTCATGCACTGGTTTTGCTCATCCACGGAAAGAATGGTGCGCACGACACCGGTCGAGCCCTCTTTGGACCGAATGCTCAGGGGATAGAGCAAGCCGGTGGCGGGCAATCCCTTGGCGTGTTCTCCCAAGTAAAGTTTGTAAAGTTCCAGGGCGGATTTTCCATCCAACTCATACAGGATATTGCCTTCGGAGCGTGTGATCAGGCGCTCGGGGCCGAATGGGTCCCATCCGCCCAGGGAGCCGAAGCCGATTTTCAACCGGTCGCCATACAGGCCTAATGCCGCCACCGTGCGATGGTCGGTGATTTCATCCCAAAAAACTGTGGTTTCTTGAAATCGGTCTCCATCGCCGGCCAGTCCTCCGGTGACCGTCACATGCGTTGGAAGGGCATTGGTCATTCCCGTGACCAGGTCGCTGGCATTGATATCTATCCCGCTGGATAGGACAAATACATGCGTTAAATCGTCGACTTCAAGCATTTTGGCCAATTCATGGCCGGCCTCATAGCTTGAGTTGTAATGCCCGAGGTGGATTTGTGCACCGGCGATCTTTGTGGCTTCAAATTGGATGGCCATGACCGATAGGGAATCATCGGCTACATGGGTGTCAAAGATTTCACCGGCCGTGGTGCAGCCCAGACAGCCGGCGTTGGGATAGGCCTTTTTAAGCTCCCTCAATAGATTTTGGTCTTTTACAATCCCGGTGCTGCCAAAGGCCAGTATCAATTGTGCTTTGCTCCCCAGATTTCCAGGTGATTGCGGTTCCCATCCCCTGTCCGTGGTCCAATGCATCTGGTCTATTTTCATTTGCCTCCTCAAAAGGTGAAACTGGTTACCTAGTTTAATGGTCGACCAATACTATCGGACGCTGATCATTGAAAGTTTAGCCTTGGCGCACAGGGGCAGTCCCGGCAACCGGATCACCAGAGGCTATTATAAGCATATGACGATTAACTCCTCTGGTGCCGCTGGAATTTGCATTCTTTCAACCTATTCTTGCGAACCGACTCAAAATACTGTATACTTTCAGATAAGTAGACGCCGCATCAACTTATTTTCGCAGCATGTAAACGATGTGGTCCCCTGACGGATAGGCTATCTTTGGTATATTGTTTCTCGATAAGCAATTACAGGCTTATTGGGACGACGTTGAATTCATGACAACTGGACTTGAAGCTGGACGGGATGGAGAAAACCAACAGCTGAGTGCGAATTGGACAATATCAACAGGAAACAGAACCGGAATCGATAAGCTTTAATGCTGAGAAACGCCTTCATATGCCTGGTTTCCCTGCTGGCGGCAACGGTGCTTTGCGGCACTGTATTGGCTCAATCCCACACGTCCAACCTTTATTATTTCAATCCTGATTCCTCCCAGAGCAATCTGTCTTTGCTCAAGCGTGAAATGGATGCATTTTTTTCTAAAACCGGTTTCCAGATCAAATTTCAGCCGTTTACCCATTTAGTGGATCTTGAAAAGCAGTTCAAGAAAGCGCCTCCCGAATTTCTTTTCGCGCCCAGATGGTATATCAGAAAACATGGCACCGAACTCAACCTGCGCCCCATGTTAATTGCTTCCCACAATGGAAAAACCTCTTACCAGAAGGTTCTGCTGGTAACGAAGCACAAAGAATTAAGATTTGAAGGCGCCCGCTATCTCACTGTGGCCATGACTTCCATGGGGCCTTACGGGGAAACCATCTTGCAAAAAACCTTATTCGCTTCAAGCAAGGATGTGGTCGATAAAATCAACCCGATTATCGTATCCAAGGACTCAGACGCCCTTTTTGCGCTTGCTTTAGGCCAAGTTGACATGGCATTTGTCGTCAAAGAAAATTTGAATCTCTTAGCTCAAATTAATCCGAACATTATGCAGACCGTTCACCCTTTGCTGGAATCTGAGCCCATTCCCATGCCGGTGCTTTGTTTTACCGAAGGCGTTGCATCGGCAGCGGATGTCGTGAAACTTAAAAGGTTGTTTCTGCAGGACAAAAAGCACAGGAAATATTTTAATAATATGGAGATGTTGCAAATAAATGATTTGCAGGCTGCGAAATAAGAAAACAGCAGCTTTGCTGCTGATGCTAGGCACTTGCCTAGTTCCTGCATGCGCTCTGGGTGCGCAAGGCGCCGAGGCCCCTATCGCCATTCTTTTAAGCGATACGGAAGAGGCGTACACCCGGCCGGTGGACACCTTCGTCGATGCGATCAAAAGGCCTGTTCAGGTGTTCAACCTAAATGGAGATATCGATAATGCCCCAAGCCGGATGGAAAAAATTCTTTCCATACGGCCTGCCTTGATCTTCGCTTTAGGCGCCAAGGCCGCATACACCGCTAAAGTGTGGACAAAAGACCATCCACAGACGCCGGTAATCTTTGCCATGGTTATTAATTGGCGCAAGTATGGCCTCCTTGAGGGATCGGACAACATTTCCGGCATTGCGTCCGAAGTGTCGCCCGGAACCCAGCTACTGAGTATGACCATCGCCTCACCGGAAGTTAAACGCATCGGTTTGATATATAGCGATGCGCATTCCTATGAGATCGTCCAACAGGCGAAAGCGGATGCTGAGAAACTCGGTCTGGAAATTGTCTCCGTTCCCATCAGCCGGCCCAAAGAATTCCATCGCGCCTACAAACAAATGGATGACAGGATCGACGGATTCTGGATGTTAAAGGATCCGGTGGTCTATACACTGGAAAATGTGAGCTGGCTCAATGAGCGATGCGCAAAAGACCGAATTGTTTGTATCGGACAATCACAAAACATCACCAAATTGGGGGTGCTGCTGGCCGTGAATCCCGATATTCCAAACATCGGTCTGCAGGCTGCCTCCATGGCTAAAAGCATCCTCTTACGCCATCAACATCCAAAACAGATTGGTGTAATGCCGCCATTGGGAACAAACCTGCTCGTTAACGCCAAAACCGCTGAACGCATCGGGCTCGAGCTTAACTCCACGGTCAAGAATTTGGCCAGTGAAATTATTGATGAATAAGTCGGGCGGCAATGCCAAAAACGCAAAAGGATAAGATTTCTCAACATGTCAGCTCCCCCGCGCAAATTCCCCCTGCATAACGGTGGGATTGAATTGAACGCCACCGTTGTGGCCGTGCGGATAAACCCTGCCCCGAAATCAACCCATTAGCTTATACAATAAAGGGCATAAGATTAATGCAGGACTTCAAAGCATCGGATTCCAAAAAAAGAACTGCCCGAAGACGCCCCTCGATCCGGATTTACCTGTTGCTCATGAATCTGATCCTGCTGTGCCTGCTGTTTCCAGCAGTCAGCCTGCTGTTCCTGCATCAGGAGGCCAAAGTCAGACAGGCCCAACTCCAGCGGACTATCAAACAAATGCGACAGTCACTTGAGAGCAGAAGTGCGGCACTGGTCCGTAACATGGCCATCAGTGCCGGCTATGCCGCCGCCGGTTATGACTTTACATTTTTAAGCAATCTGGTCGGACAAGTGGTGGCTGAAGACGCTGAAATTAAATATTGCGTGATTATGGACACCGGCAATAGAGCTGTGGCGCATAGCGACCCCGCAAAGGTGGGGAGCGAATTGTCCGGTCCGACAGACCAAAAAGCAGCCGCTCTTCTGGCTGATGCATTCCCGACCGTGCTTTCGGATAATCTGCAACCCCAGGTGCATTTCCTCGATGTCATCCCGTCTTCCGAATCCCAACATGCGCCGGTGATGGAGATCATAGCTCCCGTCTACAGCGGCGCCAAGTTGTTTGCCGTCTTACGGTGCGGTTATTCATTGGAAAGGCTTGCTTCGCAAATTCAGGTGGCAAAGCTCGACTGGACCCGGAGGTCTCGACAATTTAAGATCTATCTGTTCACCATCACCGCCGTTATTTTCACCATCGGCGGAACCATCTCTGCCTTTTTTACCCGCGCTTTTGTTCGATCCGTACAAAAAGTCAGCGCCGGGGTGAGTCAGGTCGCCAGAGGAGACCTGACGCACGAGATCCAACCCGATGGATTGGTTTGTTCCGAGTTGCAGAGATTATCGGAAGCTTTCAACTCCATGACCGGCCAATTGAAAATCACCCGCGGCAAATTGGATGAATACAGTAAATCACTGGAACAAAAGGTTGAGGCCAGAACCAAAGAGTTAAAAGATGCCCAGGCGACCCTGTTGCAGCAGGCCCATGAGGCCGGTATGGCGGAGATGGCAGTAGGAATCTTACACAACATCGGCAATGCCATCACGCCGGCCAGGGTTTGGATTTTCCGTCTGTTGAGGCGAACTGAAAAGAAATCCCTGTTGAATAGCCTGACAGCGGCCTTGGGGGATCTGGAAAAGGTCATTCCGGCTGTGCCCTCCTTATCCGCACATGAAAAAGATAAACTGCAGGGCATTATCAAGCTCGTACCCGGCGCCATCAAAGAGGAAAACGCACTGAATGTAAATGATATCGAACAGATCAGAAAGACCATCGATCATATCAAAAGCATTATCGAATTGCAGTTGCGCTACGCCCGCGTTTTCGGTGATATCGAAATCGTGGACATCGCGCAGGTGGTTGAGGACGCCCTCACCCTGCACAATGATGCCTTAAGAAAACGAAAGATTAAAATCGTAAAGCGTTTTTCGAATGTGCCGCCGGTCAAAATTGAGAAGGCCAAACTGATTCAAATTGTTGTAAATCTGATTAAAAACAGTTACGAAGCCATGGATCAGGAGAGCATAGAGGAGCGCACCCTCACACTTTCAATCCATTTTGAAAGGGAACCCACGGGCACTGTCGTGCTGTCCGTCAAAGACAACGGTATTGGGTTCTCGCCATCCAGAAGCCAAGACCTCTTCAAATTCAGCTATACCACCAAAGAAAAAGGATCCGGATTCGGGCTGCATTCATGCGCCAACTTTGTGATCGCACACAAAGGCGCTATCTCCGCCCACAGCGAAGGGCAGGGCAAAGGAGCAGAATTAATCGTTCGCCTGCCCGCATATGGGAATGATTCACTTCATGGAGGGGGGAAAAGCACTGCTTATGAACAATGATCGCGTTCTGATAATTGATGATGATCCTGAAATTCAAAATGCCTACCGCGCAATATTAGCTCCCGGCGATGAAGGGGAGAACACTTTCGGCAACCAATTGAATCTACTGATGGGGCAGACGCAAAACGATGAAATAACCGCACCACTTCAGTTTACGCTCGATTTTGCATCCCAGGGGCCGGAAGGCGTTGATAAGGCGGCATCCGCATGCGAGACGAACAATCCCTTCGCCGTAGCCTTTATCGACATCCGCATGCCGCCAGGGTTCGATGGCATGGAAACGGCCGCCCGAATCCGCAGGATCGATGCCAATATCGAGATCGTGATCGTAACTGCCTACTCGGACCGTTCGAGGGAAGAGATTGTCCAAACCGTAGGAGCACCTGAAAAACTGCTCTTCCTGCGAAAACCTTTTGATCCGGAAGAGTTGATTCAGCTGGCCCTGTCTTTGACAGCCAAATGGAATCTTGCCCGAAAAGCGGAGGAGCAGCAAAGAAATTACGAAAATTCCGAAGCACGCTTCAGGGGATTGGTCGAAACGACCAGCGACTGGGTTTGGGAGACGGACGAAGCCGGAAAGTTTACCTATTGCTCACCGCTGTGTGAAAAAATTTATGGATACGCTCCCAACGAGCTGCAAGGCCGGTCACTATTTGAAACCCTGGTGCATCCTGATGAGATCGGCGAGGGCCGGGACCTCTTCAGCATCTGTGTGGAAAGAAACCGCGGTTTCAATAATATCGAACGGCGAAGCCTGACGAAAGAAGGTGAGGTCATTTATATCGAGACCAGCGGAATCCCCGTAGCCGACGATAAAGGCAGAATCATCGGATTTCGAGGTATCGACCGTGATATTACAAAGCGCAAGAAAATCGAAAAAGAGCGACGGGAGTTGGAGGCTCAATACCGCCAAAGCCAGAAGCTGGAGGCCCTGGGCACTCTGGCCGGCGGTATCGCCCACGATCTGAACAATGTGCTGACACCCATCATGGGCGGCGCCCAACTTTCGCTGATGGAAATCGATGCCGGCCACCCTATTCATGACAACCTGAGAACCATTGAAGACGGCGTGCAAAAGGCCGCAGATCTCATTCATCAGATCCTTGCCTTCAGTCGCAAGCAAGTTCTGACCACCGTCCCATTAAATCTGACGTTTTTAATCCATGATTTTGCCAATATGTTGCGCCGTCTGATACGTGAGGATATCAATATCGCCTTCAACCTGGAAGACCCCCTATGGACCATTGACGGCGACAAAAACCAGATGGAGCAGATCCTGATCAATCTGGTGGTCAACGCCAGAGATGCCATATCCGGAAGCGGAGAGATCACCATTGAAACTGTGAATAAATCGCTTCTAAAAAATGACCCGGTTATGAAAAACCTGCGACTCGATCCCGGTGACTATGTGATTTTGTCCGTATCCGACAGCGGTCACGGGATGGATTCGGAAACCCTTGGCCGGATCTTTGATCCCTTCTTTACGACCAAGGATCCCGGAAGAGGCACAGGGCTGGGGTTGTCTACGGCGTACGGCATCGTAAAGCAACACGGCGGCGATATATTGGTCGACTCGATCCCCGGAAAAGGAACGCGTTTTGACATCTATTTTTTAAGGGCCGAAGAAAATGATTTTACAGAAGATGATGCTGAAAACGTTCCCAAAGCTGTTGATGGCGGCCGGGAGACCATTCTGCTGGTGGAAGATGATTCTGATGTGCGCAGCGCGTCCGACGCCATATTGACACACTACGGTTACCAGGTCATCCTGGCGACCAACGGAGATGAGGCTATACGGATTTTCAACGAACGGCGAGGCGATGTCGACCTGCTGTTCACCGATGTGGTCATGCCGTCCATGGGCGGCCTGCCGCTAGCCGACATGCTCCGGGAGCATAAGCCCTCTTTGCCGGTTATCTTCATGAGCGGTTATCCTTTCGATACAAACACCAAAATGCTCGCGAAAAAAGAGGGTAACGATTTTATCCAAAAACCGTTCAAACCGATGGACCTGGCTCACAAAATAAGGCGCCTGTTAGACGTTAAAGGACAAAACAAAGAAACATGAAAGGAGTGCATATGTGTAAAAGCGGCAAAAAACTTTTCTTCGTGTTCTTGTTAATTGCAGTCGCCTGCTCCCATTCATGGGCCGCCGAACCTGAAGCACCTGAAAGGAGTGCCGATGAGAAGCAAAAACTGGAAAAAGTCAAGGAGATGTTCAAGTCTCCCTATACCGAAGAAGATTACTACCGCGCCGACCGACTGCTGATGACCGCCACCGGCAGTCAGCTCCCCATTTATAAAGCGCCCGCCGTGGCCAGTATCATCACGGCAGAAGACATCGAAAAAATGGGCGCTACAAACCTCGATGAAGTCCTGGCGACCGTGCCCGGTCTGCATGTGGGGCCTTCGGCTGACAGCGGTTATCGCACCAACTTCCATATTCGCGGTATCTATACCGGCATCAACCAGCAGGTTCTTATGTTGATCAATGGTATCCCTATAAACACCTTGTACATTGGCTCCCGCCAGACCGCTTTTCGAATGCCGACAGCCAATATCTCCCGAATTGAAATCATCCGGGGGCCAGGATCGGCAGTACATGGGGCTGACGCATTTGCCGGTACAATCAATGTTATCACAAAGGATGTTCATGAGGTTAAAAATGTGCAAAGCGGTTTCAGGGCCGGCTCATTCGAGACCTATGATGCATGGCTTCAGACCGGCGGAGTTTGGAAGGGTTGGGAAACCGCCCTGAGCATCGAATATGGTGAGGGCGAGGGGGATCTGGATCGTATCATCACATCCGACCAGCAGACCAATCTGGATAATATCTTCGGCACAAGTGCCTCCCTCGCTCCTGGTGTCATGGATACGCACTACAAATATTTTGAAGCCAATCTTGCGCTCAGAAAGGACAACTTGACGTTTCGTCAGCGCTATTGGAGCAATTTAAATGAAAGTGGCCCCTACTGGGCAGGAGTGACCGATACGCTCTCTACTGGCAATGAACTGAGCATGGAGAGCTATCTCGCCGATCTACGTTATGACAATCCGAAAGTTGCCCCCAACTGGGAACTGAGCGCAAGACTGAGCTACTTATATCAAAGGTCGGATTTTAAGCTGGTTTTGTTCCCACCGGGAACGGTGGTGCTGATAGGATCGGACGGTAACCTGTTTACCGGCCCCAATGTGGTCAGCTTCCCCGATGGGGTGATTGGAGCTCCCGAAAGAACCGAGCAGACCACGGCCGGCGATGTCTCGACTATTTTTACAGGATTCCGTGACCACCGCCTGCGCCTGGGATTAGGCGCCAAGCATATGGAACTGGAAGCCCGGGAATATAAGAATTTTGGTCCCGGGGTGATCGACGGCACCCAGCCGGTTGTGGACGGCACCTTGACGAATTTAACCGGTACCCCATATGCTTACATCCCTGACAAATCCCGGCAGATCTGGTTTGGCTTTGTCCAGGATGAGTGGTCCTTCGCACGTAACTGGGACCTGACTGTAGGTATGCGTTACGATCACTACTCTGATTTCGGAGGAACCCTCAATCCCCGCCTGGCCTTGGTGTGGGAGACCCGCTACGATCTGACCACCAAGCTGCTCTACGGACGGGCCTTTCGTCCTCCTTCATTTCAGGAACTCTACTCTCAAAACAATCCTTCCACCAAGGGAAACCCAGACCTGGATCCGGAAACTATCCAGACCGTTGAACTGGCCTTTGATTACCAGCCCGTCACAAGCTTGCGCACCATTTTGAATCTGTTTGTGTATGAGGCCGAGGATCTGATCGAGCAGGTTCCAGACGCAGTAGGTACCGGTAAAACCGCCCAGAACGTCAGGGATCAGGAGGGGTACGGATTCGAAATAGAAATGGATTGGGAAATCACCCGCACGTTGAGACTGAAGGTCAATTACGCTTTACAGGACTCAAAAGACAGTGAAACGGATGCGCCGGTAGCCAATACCCCGCGCGTGCAATTGTATATTAACCCCCATTGGACTTTTTTGCCGGACTGGTCCCTGGACGGCCATATCAAATGGATCGGAGATCGCCAGCGGGTTGAAGGCGATACACGCGACAATATTGACGACTACGCCTTGGTGGGCCTTACCCTGCAGCGTAAGAATATTATGAAGTATTGGGATTTTGCCGTAGCCGTGCGCAACTTATTGGACGAGGATGTGCGGGAACCCACCGGTACGGCCATTGCCGACGATTACCCAATGGCCGGGCGTAGCGTCTTTGCAGAGGCGAGGTTTCGATATTAAATGCGAAGTGTAATTATCTATAGACCGTTTCAGATAGAAGTATATACCACATGGAGGCGACGACTTTTCAATCCTCCTATGGTAACCTTGCTTTTTAGGCGGCAGCGTTGATCAAGCAGTTGAAAATGTCACAATCTTAGGAAAGAGGTAGATGAAAAACAAAACCAAGAAAGTGGTTCAAAGACGCAGCGTAACGTATGCATCGCGTGTAGTAACGGAAATTTGGGAAGAGCAGCCGTCTCCTAAAAATCCATACTTGGCTGAACGATGCCGTTGTCGAGGTTATGACCTATTTGATCTCATGGAGAAGCGCAGTTTTATTGATATGCTCTATCTCTTGCTGCTAGGCGATTTGCCCACCAAAGAAAACGCTAGATTATTAGAGACATTAATGATCGCTTTTATAAATCCCGGCCCGCGGCATCCTGCGGCTCGGGCGGCCATATACGCCGGTTGTGGTCGCACCCAGACCACCCATATTCTCCCGATTGCGCTTTCAGTCTTGAGCGGAGAACATCTAGGCGGTGCCGAAGTCACGGCCTGTATGCGCTTTCTCGAAAAGCACAAAGACGCCGAGCCTAAGGCAGTTGCCAAGGATCTGCTGGAACGATGGACTCCGCCGGATGATGGGGACAGGCGCATTGCTCCTGGTTTTGGAAGCCGTTTCAACAGTATAGACCCCTTATCACAAAAGATTGCCAAAAATATAGAACAGCTTGCTGGAAAAGGTAAAGCCTTTCAATTCGGTACCATTTTTTCAAGCCTCATCGAACCACATGATATGGGATGGTTGAGTTCAGGCATTTGCGCCGCAGTCTTTCTTGACCTGGGGTTTCCCCCAAGGGCTGGCGCTGGCCTTTTTCAATTCCTATGCGCACCGGGCTTGCTGGCCCATGGATTGGAGCTTGCCGACAAGCCGATCAACTCCGTACCCTTTTTGGATGAGGATCGATACATTATTGAAACACAGAAAATATGATGGTGATTAATATGCAGCTTGATAAAACAGGGCAGTCGAAAGAGACGGACACGTCATTTTGGGATAGCAAACGAGGAAAGATCCATACCCGCAAAGGCGGCGTATTAATTAGTGAAGGTAGAGTGATCAGCCATGGGTATGATCTGTTGAATGATCTCATGGGTAGATCATCCTATTTTCAGCTGTTGATTCTAAATGCAACAGGGCGCGTTGTCGAACGGCGCGTAGCAGATTGGCTGGAGGCCTATTTTTTCTGCTTAAGTTATCCTGATTCGCGTATTTGGTGCAACCACGTGGGGAGTCTTGCTGGTACGTTAAAAACCTCACCGGTTGCAGCAATAAGTGCCGGGGTCCTATGCTCTGATTCTCGCCTATATGGACCGGGGGCGGTACTCAGCAGTGTTGGATTTATAACAAATGCGCTGTTTAAGAAAAAAAACGGCATGACTGCGGAAGAGATCGTTGAGGCTCATCCCCGAAGACGTCCTGATGGAGCTCCGATGATTTCGGGCTTCAATAGACCTGTCGCAAAAGGAGATGAACGAATACCAGCGCTGGAAAGGATTACCGAGCAATTTGGGTTTCAAAGAGGAAAACATCTCAAGTTAGCGTATGAGATTGAGGCTGTATTATCACAAAAATACAATGAGTTTATGAATAGCGGAGGATATCGCAGTGCATTTCTTTCCGATCAGGGATTTAGGGCTGATGAAATATATAGATTATTGAGCCAAATGGTAACCGCTGGGGTAATGGCCTGCTATTCGGAAGCTGTTGATCACCCTGGTGGGGCATTCTTCCCGCTAAGGTGCGATGATATCGATTACCAGGGCAATCCCCCTCGTGTGCTGCCTGATGAATAATGATTAGAAATAAAACCTGGTTTGCACTTGACGGTAGAAACCTATCTATCTTGATGTGATAATTTTGTATTGAATCCGGCAAGAGCAATTAAAAGATAGAAATGCCTACGATGGATTTATCCAATGAACATCAGCACGAACAATAAAGAAATTGAATTTGCTGGCAAAGTTGCCATAGTGACCGGCGGCGGACGCGGCATTGGTCGAGCTATTGCGTGTGCGCTTTCTTCGGTTGGGGCAGCCGTTTCAGTAATGGCACGCTCTGAAGATCAAGTCATGGCGACAGTTGCAAAAATAAATGACCAGGGCGGACGCGCAATTGGGCTTTCGGGGGACGTTTCAAAGCGAAAGGATGTTGAGCATCTGGTGAAAGATACGGAACGGATATTGGGTCCGGTGGATATTTTAATCAATAATGCGGGTAGGGCATGCGCCGTGGGACCAATTTGGAAAGTGGACCCTGAAGAGTGGTGGAATGATGTTACCGTTAACCTTAAAGGAACTTTTTTATGCACGCATACCGTATTGCCAAATATGATATCTCGCCACAAGGGTCGGATCATCAATATTGTCAGTCGGTTTGGGATTCGGCAAAATCCCGGCATCCCTCCCTCCCCATTTATTTCTGGATATAGCGCCAGCAAGGCAGGCGCGATGCTTTTTACGGATCAGGTGGCTGAGAGCGTACGAGAATTCGGTATTCATGTCTTTGGACTTGTTCCCGGCCTTGTTCGCACGAAAATGATCAAACGGCTCATCCAATCGCCGGAAGGCCAGAAATGGGTGCCATATATACAAACGCTTCTGGATAACGATCAAGATATGCCGCTTGAGAAAGCCGCCGATCTATCATTGCTTTTAGCATCTGGCAAAGTCGATGAACTCTCAGGATGCCTGATAGGCGTAGATCATGACATTGAGAGCTTGCTGACAAGCGCCGAAAAAATCCAAAAAGAGGGTCTGCATAGGTTGCGTTACATCGAATAGGTACATCTCAATATAACCGTATCCCTTTGTGGCTTACAGGTAGTCATCATGCTGTAGTTGGATGCAATTGTTTCAATACAGATGTTGAAACCCGAAGCTTGAAGCATATTTTCAATTTCACCCTTAACGATCATCTCATCTGTTCATAGGTGGCCTTGTGGTTCTAATATTGGTTATGTAAATCGATTCACATTTCCTTTCATTTTATCAATTAATATTCCCATTCTTCAGTCGGCACTTCATATAATTGCATATTAAATACTGATAAAAAATAAGTATTATGGACTGGCAGGTTTTTTGCAGCCCGTCATTCGGTCTTTTGCGGAATGTAGGTTGACAACCGTAAGGGCGTCGCATAAATTTCGCGCACTGATGCTGATCGAGAAGGCTGGATATAAAAACAAAAAATAAAGTCAGAAGGTTATGGATGCCGGCCTCTTTCGCGGGGGCCAGGTTTACATACCGACGGTATTCTCGTTCTCTAAGTTGCCATTGAAGCTATTGAAATGAGCGGATCTGATCAGACTTTTGTTGAAGCTGAAACTCACGCTGGAATTGAATCGGAAACTAAGGAGAGGACTAATGAATGCAGCGGAATTTATTGTAGAAATGTTGGAAGAGGAAGGGGTTGAATATCTATTCGGCGTTCCTGGCGGTGCCATTGAGGACCTGAACATTGCGGTCCACAACAGCAAAAAAATCAAGCCCATCATTACCAAACACGAGGCCGGAGCGGCCTACATCGCCGACGGCTATGCGAGGGTATCCGGCAAGCTGGGTGTGTGCTGTTCCACTGCGGGACCAGGCGCCACCAACTTGATTACCGGCATGGCGACCTCATATGCCGATTACGTACCGGTATGTGCCTTAACCGGTCAGGTGGCAACAACGGTATTCGGCAAGGGCGCTATCCAGGAGTCCGGAGCGGAAGGCATCAACATGGCCGTCATTTTCCGCCATTTTACCAAGTATAGCGGAATGGTGCTCAATGAACACCGCACCCAGTACATGGTACAAAAGGCGATACGCATGGCGCATACCTCCCCCGGCGGTCCGGTCCATCTGAATCTGCCGGCGGATATCATGAAACGCCAGGCCTCGAAGGAAATTCCAAACACCCATCGGCTGGAGACCCGGTCATATGATCCTGAAGCCACAATAGCAGCAGCGCAGATCCTGGCCCGGGCAAAGCGGCCGGCCATTATCGCCGGCTGGGGGGTCGCCCTTTCCAGAGGCGCCAAAGAGTTAATGGCGTTGGCCGAGCTTCTGGATATTCCGGTAGCAGCTTCACCGAAGGCAAAGGGAATCTTTCCGGAATCCCACCCTCTCTCATTGGGGGGCATCGGATTTGCCGGATCTACCATCGCCAAAGAATACATTACCAAAGGGGATGTCGATGTCCTTTTGGCGGTAGGAACCAGCTTTAATGAAATGATGAGCAGCGGATGGGACGAAAGCATTCTGCCTGTGGAACACCTTATCCACATTGATGTCGACACCGGCAAGATCGGACGCAACTACAGCACCTCCATCGGCGTCATCGGCGATGCCCGCACCACCCTGAAGGCGATCATCCGGGCCATAGAAGAAGAACTTGGTGATGATGAACTCACCAGGCGCAAAAACGCCTCCAATGCGCGCCATGCCGTTAAATTTCTGAAAAACCGCGAGGCTTTGCTGGATGAAACCCCCGACAATGAAAACGGAAAATACCATCCGCGCAACCTGGTTGAAAATATCCAGTCCTACTTTCCCGGCAATACTTTGTATTTTGCAGACATCGGAAATGTTATGGCGTGGGCCATTCGGTACCTGAATATCGATAATCCCTATTCCTTCTTTGTCTCTTTGGGATTTGGCGGTATGGGCCATGCGTCGGCCGCGCCGGTCGGCGCCCAACTCGCCGCTCCGGATCGACCTGTTGTGGCCCTGGTGGGCGACGGTGGTTTTCTGATGAATGGAGTGGAGGTGGCAACGGCGGTGGAATACAATCTTCCGGTGATTTGGATCGTGTTTAACAATGCCATGTTCGGTCTCGTTTACCATGGACGCAAGCTGTTTCCGCAGCCGATTCCCGAGGGGCTCCCCTCAAGGTACACGCGTGTGGACTTCGCGCAAATGGCTCAGGGGTTGGGCGCTAGAGGCATCAAGGTCGATACGCCCGACCAGTTCACCAAGGAGCTGATCGAAGAGGTCTTGGCGGCCAGACGGCCGACCGTGATCGATGTTAGAATCGATGACGAAGCGGTCCCGCCGATCCATAGCCGAATCAAAACCATGGATAAGCGGTTTGCCGCCTGACGCAGCATTTTGAACCGCCGAATAATCGTGCGTTGAAACCAGCGATTGGCTTTGCCCTGTGGTTGCGCATGCAACCACAGGGTTTGGCTGCGCACCGTTCTCTCAACCGGAGACCGGCCGGGACCGTCCGCGTTATCCGTAGAAACGGATTTCGCTTGTGAAATCCCTTACCTGTATCGGCTGCCCATTTGATCCCGCCTGCTATCTATGATATGAATTTTTCCGACAATCGAGATCACCTTACGAACCATAAAACAGGCCAATAAAACCCGGCATTCACTTTAAAAGAGATTTCGCATAGGAGCTGATCATGATCATCCCTGTTCTTCTGGCCGGTGGATCAGGAACCCGCCTTTGGCCGTTGTCCCGTAAACTCTACCCCAAGCAGTTCATGCGTCTTACCGGGGAGCGGACCTTGCTGCAAACCACCTTGCTTCGGCTCTCTTGTGTCGAGGAAGTCCAGGCACCGATTATTATCTGCAATGAAGAGCATCGGTTCATTGTCGCCGAGCAATTGAGAGAAATCGATATCCAGCCCCAGGACATCATATTGGAGCCGGTGGGGCGCAACACAGCGCCCGCACTGGCCGTTGCCGCCTTGAAGGCGCTGGCCATCGATGATGATGCTTTGATCCTCGCCTTGCCATCAGACCACCACATTGAAGATGAACGGGGGTTTGTCGAGACCGCGAATCAGGGGGCCCGTTTTGCACGTGAGGACAAGCTGGTGACTTTCGGCATTGTACCCACGGCGCCGGAAACCGGTTACGGTTACATTCTCAAAGGTGAGGCGCTGATTCAATCGGACGCCGGAGAAGGCCCCGGCGTATGGAAGATCGATCAGTTCGTGGAGAAACCGGATCTCGAGACGGCCAAAACCTATGCGGCGTCCGGTAACTACTGTTGGAACAGCGGAATGTTTATTTTCAAGGCCCGCTTCATGCTGGACGAACTGAAAAGATACACCCCGCAAATCATGAATGCCTGCGGCAAGGCGCTCGAAAACGGCACGTCCGATCTTGATTTTTTTCGCCTGGATGAAGCGGCGTTTCGTGCCTGCCCATCTGATTCCATCGATTATGCACTTATGGAAAAGACCGCCTCAGGGGTCATGGTCGCCCTGAAGAGCGGTTGGAGCGATCTGGGATCGTGGGAGGCGCTATGGCAGGCAGGGCCCAAAGACGGCAATGGCAATGTGATCTTCGGGGACGCCTGCCTGGAGGACGTCCACAACTCGTTCATCTATACTTCCAACCGGCTGGTGACCGCCGTCGGCCTGAACGACCACGTAGTTGTGGAGACCAAAGATGCGGTCTTCGTTGCGCCGCGCCATCACGTGCAGCAGGTGAAGGCCCTGGTCGACCGGCTCAAAAAGGACAATCGTGACGAGACGGTCACCCATAAAAGCGTATACCGTCCATGGGGCAGCTTTGAAGACGTCGATCTGTCGGAAAGGTTTGCCGTACGGCGCATCACGGTCAAACCAAAGGCAAAACTGTCGCTGCAGAAACATTTGCACCGCGCCGAGCACTGGGTGGTGGTTAAGGGCACTGCGCTGGTAACCAAGGGGGATGAGCAGTTTATCCTGAAAGAGGATCAATCGACCTATATCCCTCTGGGAATGGTACATCGGCTCGAAAACCCCGGCAAGATCCCCCTCGAATTGATCGAGGTGCAGTCCGGCAGCTATCTGGCGGAGGACGACATCGAACGGGTCGATGATGTCTACGGTCGGCACAATTCGTAGGGGATAAGAATTCCGATGCCGATGCGGGCGCTGACGCGGTCGGCATCATCGATTCATAAGAAAAGCATGAGACTTCTTGTTTTCGGACATAAAGGTCAACTGGGCATTGATTTGATGCGATTTGCCGGCGCCAGAGGCATTGATGTCGTCGGCGCGGATCTACCGGAGTACGATATTACCAATGCCGCCGATATCGACCGGGTGCTTGATGGTGCTCAGTTTTCCACGGTTATTAATGCGGCGGCCTATACGGCGGTAGATCTGGCGCAAAGCCAGGAAGATCTTGCGTATGCCGTCAACCGGGATGGACCGGGCCATATGGCTGCGGCATGTCGGCGACGCCAGATTCCATTTATCCACATTTCCACCGATTACGTCTTCGACGGTATGCAGACCCGCCCCTACCGCCCGGATGACCCCATCGGTCCTCAGGGTACGTATGCCTGCAGCAAGGCGGATGGTGAGGCGGTTATCCGTGAGCACTGGAACCGGCACCTGATCGTACGTACCTCCTGGCTCTTCGGCAGACACGGCAATAATTTTGTGAAAACCATGCTTCGGCTGGGCAGAGAAAATGAGACCCTGCGCGTGGTGGATGATCAGATCGGGTCGCCGACCTATGCTGGGGATCTGGCACAGGCACTGGTTCAAATGGCGGAAAAGATCGGCGGGTCGTTTTCGAATTGGGGCACTTTTCACTACTGCAACCGTGGGGCTCTGACGTGGTGGGCATTTGCACGCAAGGTATTCTCCCTCGCCCGTCCTTTTGAGACGTTGGCGATCAAGAAGGTGGAGCCCATCTTGACAATCCATTATCCCACACCGGCCCCGCGCCCCCACTATTCGGTACTGGATTGCAGCACCTTCGAGGCCGGCTTCGGCATTGAACGCCGCTCGTGGGAAGCGGCGTTGAAGGAGATGCTCTCAGATCTTTACCAGGGACAAAAGGCTCCAATTTGACGGGGGCCGGGGTGGAAATACGCACCACCGCTCAAGCGCACCACGGATCGATTTCCCCCCGGTCTCTCATGCTACCGGACCCTAATGAAGCTCGGCCACGATGCGTTCTCCGATCTTTTCGGCGGAGCGACCGAAGAGTTCATCAACAGGGACCAGATCCAGATGGCCATCTTCCCATGGCAGGCTGTTTTCCTGAACGATATTTTTAATGTGTTCGTATTTTCCGCCCAACGCCTTGATTTTAGAGGACAGTTCGATCTCCTGCTTAAAGCCGATGTTGAGGAGCAGAAGGTGTTCGATGCGGTTGGATGCCGATGGATCGGAGGAAATGGCTGGAATGACCACAATGCTGCGGTCGTCTTTGCGGCCTTTTCCGATATAGACATTGCCCTGGTGGACGATGATCCGCTTGGTGCCTTTTAAAGCGTTGTCCGTCTCCACGCGGGATGCGAGGGGTTTGAGCACACCTTCCTTGCGAAGAATTTCGATGGTCGTATCGGCAGTCGGTTCGCCAAGCACGTTAAGCTGATCGATGCGGTAGAGAATGGAGCCTTTGATCTCTCCAACCACCCCTTGCAGGTTTTTCAAGACCATAATGTTCCGGTTGATGAGCTGCGCATTTTGAATACCGTGGTCGGCCAGGGCATCAAAGAGAATACCCTCGGTCTTTTCGCTGATGCGCGAAGTTCCGACGGTAACGGTTTTCGCCTGGTGTTTGATGGCATCCACCGGTCTGGACATTCCGTTGATGGATTCCCCAAGGATTTTAAACAAGCTGTTGAGCATGTTCAACGCCGTGCCTTTCTGGCCGAAATCCAGCTCGAAATCCGTTACCGGCAGACGGCCGGAAAGATATTTGAGCAGCAGGAGAAGGTCGGAGTCATGGCTGATCACTGTGGGGAGCCTGCCTGCGGTTTGACGACGTCTGAAGCGCGCGTAAAACTCAGCGATTTTCTCACGAAAACCCTTCTCGAGCACCACTTCGTAGACGTCCAGCCCATCGTTGGCAAATTGATCGACGTTTTGTTGGAGATCTTCCCTGAAGGCGTGTAGGAATCGAGAACCGTTGTTAATGGCCAGGGCCGCATGATACCCCCACAAGTGGCCGGCGAGCGTGTTCAAGATAGGGGCAAGATGAGACGGCACCGCCGGAACATGAAATACATCTTCGGCATACGGATCGAAACGGCCTTCGCCTTCATCTACAATAACGACCGGTGTGGCCTTGTGGGCTTTGAAGATGGCCGTGTCCTTGATGATGTCGCCGATCACGGTGTCCTTGGCCCCGGCCGCGCAAACGATGATCAGCGGTTCTGAGGAGAGGTCGATGTGCTTCTTGTCCTCCACGTAATCGGAGGAGATGGTTTTGTAGCACAATTCACTGAGCTTGATCCGAATCTCATCGGCCGATGCCTTGTTGGGGCCGCTGCCGACAGCCGCCCAGTAGGTGCGTGTCGGCGCAAGCCGCTCGGCGGATTTCCGGATGGCGTCTCGCAATTTTAGCACGGAGCGCATCTGGTCCGGAAGCTGCAGCAATGCTTTGACTTCGTCGGCCACAAAACCCGGCGACCGCCGGCCTTTAAGTTCGGCGAATTTCAACCCTACCAAAGCGCCGGCCACGATTTGGGAGTAAAAAGCCTTGGTCGACGCCACGGACATCTCGATGTCACGACCGCTGCTGGTATACACCACGCCGTCGACTTTAAAGGTGATGTCCGAGTCCCGGCGATTGACGATGGCCATGGTATGCGCGCCTCTGGCTTTGACCATATCGACGGCACGATTGGTATCGGTCGTGGTTCCGGATTGGCTGATGGCCACCACCAGCGCATCCTGCATGCCATTCCCGTCCGCCCGGTCATCCAATTGAAAACCGCTGAGTTCCGAAGCTTTTAGCGCGCTGATTTTCAAGGACGGATCATTGAGGTAGTGGCTGAGGATGTCGGCACAGGCCAATGCTGCAATGCCGGCGGTTCCCTGTCCGATAAAATAAACCCGCTGGATCTTCTGGTCGGTCACTGCCGTGGCGATTTTTTGGGGAAAGGCCTTTTCATCCAGCGTAATGCTGTAGTGGCCCGTTGTTTTGTCGATTTTCCACCGGTTCTGCAGGGTACGGGCGACCGAAACAGGGGCTTCGGAGATCTCTTTAAGAAAGTAATGGGGGAAATCCTGCCGATCGATATCCCGGCTGGTGATTTCGGTGTGTTGGATATCATCGTCGGTCAGCGCGATCGGCGTACCGTCATAGCAGCAGGCGGTGATACCGGACAGGCCGCCGGCGCTCTTCTGATCCAGAATGAAGAGTTGGCCCTGGGTCGGACCATTCTTTCCGTCGACAATTTTTTCGCCGTCCAATTTGAGAAACTGGTTTGTTTCTTCGACAAAACCATAGACTTCGGAAGTGGGAAGATAGTGGTCCTTCGCAAGTCCGACGAAAACTGCCTGGCCGCTGCCGCGCTGGGCGAGAAAAAATTTTCCGGGCGCCAGGTCGGTATGCATGGAGATCGCGTGCGACCCTTCAAAGTCATTGACCGCCATGCGGAAAGCCTCTTCGACCGCATGGCCCTGCCGGATGTACTTTTCGATCTGCAGCGGAATGATCTTGGTGTCGGTAGTGATCTCCTCTGGAATCAGTTCACCACTTGCCTCCCACTCCCGTTTGAGGGCGATGTAGTTATCGATGTCGCCATTGAGGCAGGCGTGGATGATCCCCTTTCGCTGATCCGCGGCGGTGGTGCCGTTGTCGACCGGGTGGCAGTTGGCAATGGTGATAGCTCCGACGGACGCCCAGCGGGTATGGGCCGAGACGGTGTGGTAACGGTGCTTGCATTGGGTCAATTCCCTCAACACAAGGTCTTCGGCAATGTCTTGTCGCAAACTGCTGACATTGTCTCCCAAACTGCCGATTTCAGCCGCTACCTTATAGGTCAACGTCAGCCCAACCGTCTTCTGTTCCTTGCTGTCTTGAAAGCTGATGCATTTGTTATCCAAAACCGGACGCATCGAACGTTGGGCAAAGTGATCGGCCAGTTCGCCTTGTGCCAATTGATTTTGAAACTTCTCATAGACGTCTGCGTCCAAGACAAAGAGAAGCGAAATGCCGGCTGAATCCCGTCCACGTACCTCCAGACGGTCGATGCTGTTGAGCACCGTGTTGAGGTTGCGATAAATTTTGACCGTATCCGCTGTCGGGCTTTCCCCCTGGGATGTCATGAGGTCGCTGATCTTTGAAATATTGCCGATGATCTCGGTATCGATAGACCAGGCGATGTCTTTCAGTTTTTCGATGCGGCGGTCCGCGCTTTCGACCATATCGGTTTGCAGATGCCCCATCCGGGTATGCAGTTCCTCTGTTTCCTGGCTCAAGAACCGGGCCAGTTTGTCGTAAATGGCCTTGAGCTGATGCTGAAGTTCAGGCTGACGGTAGAGGGTGATAAAATGCTGCTGCCGTTTCAACTCCCGGGTGAGTTGGAACAAGCGGTCAACCGTCTCTTCACCGTTCATATAGCAGGTGTCAAAGGCAGGTGCATCGGACACACAATCAGAGAGCGAATGGCTCAATATGCTGTCTGCTAAATCAACTATATTCTTGATGTTTTCGGCTTTCTCCGGTGCTTTGGCTCCATATACGGAGATCAATCCGGCCAGGCCGCAATTCAGGGTCGTGGCGCTGTAAGGAAAGAAGACCACTGCAGGCCCGCTGCTTTCGAGTGGCCGCCTTCTCCAATGGAAAGAGATCCGGCGGATCGCAGCGAACGCTGTGCGGATCATATTGGCATGCCGCATTGATATCATAATCCGTGTATAATCTATTTTCATAGCATGATCTCCTGTGCGCGATGGCTTTTCAGAATGATGACATGGCGTCCCAAGATCGCCACGGTTTGCGGATCACATTCGCCGATACAGATCCCGAATACGCTCTCTTGTCATGATGGTTGCCCACTGCTGACCGAGGGCGTTTTCCCATAGCGGTTCCAGAATGAGGGCGACATCCACCATCTTTTCAATCTGGGCCTCCGTTGCTCCCGCAACCACACCGCGGGGCAGCTCGACTCCCTGCTTTTCCGTCATCTGGCGGAATTCCTGGACACCTTCCGGGTAGAATTCTTCCAGATAATCGAAGGCGATGCTGTTGCCGATGCCGTGATGGATGCCCAGGACGAAGCTCAGTCCATATGAAAGCGCGTGGCAGACGCCGACCTGGGAATAGGCGATGCTCATGCCGCCGAAAAAGGAGGCCATCATCAGCTGATCGTCGCTGTCGGGATGGTTGTCCAGGAATACATTGCGGCAAAGGGCCAAAGCTTTTTCGCCGTAAGCCTGGCTGAAAGCGTTGAGGTAAGTCCCGGTGAGGGATTCCACACAATGGATGTAGCAATCCATACCCGTATAAAAGCGCTGGTCTGCCGGGGCGCCGGCGATCAGTTCGGGATCGAGCACTACCTGGTCAAAGACCGTGTAGTCGGAGTTGATGCCCAGCTTTTTCTCCGGTCCGGTGAGAACCGTGGTGCGGGATACCTCCGCACCGGTCCCTGACAGTGTCGGTACGGCGGCATGGTAGACCGCCGGGTTGCGGATTAAATCCCATCCCTGGTAATCGGCCGAAGAACCCGGATTGGTCAGCATCAGGGAGACCGCTTTGGCGAGATCCATTGTGCTGCCGCCGCCGATGCCGATCACGCCGCACGGTATGTCCGCACCGTTCGCTTTCATGGCGTCTCGCACCCGGGCCGTGAGACCATCCACATAGCTGGTCTTGGGTTCATCGTCCACGTTCACCCAGATCAGCAGGTCGTTCTTGTGGACGGGGATTCTATCCTTCAGCGGTTGGTTCTCAAAGGCATCGTCTACCAGAAAGACCACGGTCGAACGCTTGGCCGTGCGTTGCACGGAAAGGATTTCGTCCAGTTGGTTAAAGCATCCGCGGCCGAAGACAATGCGTTCGACCGTTTTGAAATTACGAAACATGATGTCTCCTCGACATTTGAGGGCAATTGCGGGTTATGCCTTTCCAAGAATCTGTTCCATTCTGGCGATGCGTTCTTCCACCTCCGCCGGGGTCCAGGAAAGCTTGATCAGCATACTGATGGTGCGCGACATGATGGCGTCGGACCGGGGCGTCCGGACGCTGTCATACGTCGGACCGTCTTCATAGAGTTGGACCGGCAGTTTGGCAGCCACCAACATCTGTTTCAAATGATGCCACTGGCGCAGGTAGTGCCAGTTGTTGTCGTACCAGTAAAAACATCCGTCCACTCCAGCATCGTTCAGGGCCTTTGCTGCGGTCCGCGTTCGCTCTTCATCCGGCAGCATGAAGCTGAGAAAGGTGGCCGAATCTCCCTGCGGGTCGGGAACCTCACGGAACGCGATGTGGTCGATCCGCTGCAGGGCGGTTTTAATGGCGGATTTGTGCCGCCGCTGGGTTTCCAGTATGGCGTCCAGTTTTCGCAACTGGGCGACGCCCACGGCGGCATTCAACTCGCTGATGCGATAATTATACCCCAATACCGGATGGCCTTCCGCGCCGCGGTCGCTGCCGATGTGGTCGTGGCCGTGGTCGGCAAAGGCGTGGGCCAGAGCATAACGGTTCTCATCGTCCGTTATGACCGCGCCTCCCTCGCCGCAGGTGATGGTTTTGACCGGGTCGAAAGAGAAACATCCCATATGGCCGAAAGTACCCAGTGCCTTGCCATTGAACGTGGCGCCGACGGACTGGCAGGCGTCTTCGATCAAGATCAGGTTCCGTGCGTCGCACAGGGCTTTGATGGCATCGATGCGCGCCATGCTGCCGCACATGTGTACCACCATCACCGCTTTCGTACGTGGCGTGATCTGGGAATTAACGGCTTCGGGATCGAGGCAGAGGGTTTCGTCGATCTCTGCGAAGACCGGCACGGCGCCTGCGGCCAGAACCGCTTCAAAAGTGGCCACAAAGGTGAACGGCGGAATGATGACCTCATCTCCGGCGCCCACACCGCAGGCGGCCATGGCCACACTCAGTGCTGAAGTTCCGCTGGAACACAGATGACAGTAGGCTGCACCCGTTCGGCTGGCCAGTTCGGCTTCGAAGGATTTCGCCTTCCAGTGTCCGTTGCGTGCGGCGTCGAATCCGTAGCGGAACAGGACGCCGGATTCGAGTACGTCGTTTACTTCCTTGCGTTCTTCTTTACCAAAAATTTCAAAACCGGGCATGTCGCTTTCCTTGTCGCGGCTCACGCCGCTCCAGTTTAAAGGTTAAAATTTAAAGTTAAGGAAAGGAGCCGATTTAATTCTTCTGTCGTCTGACGCTGGAGGCAATGTGGTGCGTTTCGTGATGTTTGTAAATAAAATCGGAAGAATACATTCCTTTAAACTTTAAGCTTCAAGCTTCAAGCTTGAAATTTCGAAAAAACCTCCACCTGCTGCAAGTCATCTGGCATCCTAACTCCCTGAATTTGCATCTCTAACCTTATCTTTATGCTGTGCGATGTGGCTTTTAAAGTAATGGGTCATGGCCATGCGCGCATATTGGGTGGCGCGGATACCAATAAACTCCTCATGGGCAACCAGGGCCGCAAACACGAGCTGGCCGTGGCCGCCTTTTTGTTCGGCAAAGCCCACGAACCAGTCGAACCGCGCATCGTGGGCGCGGTTGAAGATATTGCCGGTCTTTCCCCCGATTCTCAACTTGGAGAGAACGCGGTGCCGCCTTTGATTTCGGAAGGTTTTCCGGCCGGTACCGGATCGCACCGTGGTCTCCATCAATTTGGCCAGTACCTTGGAGGCCCTGGTGGTCATGGCCCTCCCGCGCCAGGTGGGTTGCCCCTCGTAGAGCCGTCTGCCCTCCTGATCCTCGATACGGTCGACGATGGTGGGGGTTACCATGCGCCCCCCGTTCAACACCGCAGAGGCGATCATGGCGCCATGCACGGGCGATATGACCGTGTCGTTGTTGAAACCGCTGGCCACTTCAGCCCAGTTGTAGGGCTTGTCCTTGATTCGTATCGTGCTGGGGGTCACCGGCAATTCGAACTGGATGGGTTGGTTGAAGCCAAAAGCGATGGCGTACTCTTCCAGAACATTTTTTCCAAGATGGACGGTTCCCAGCTTCCCGAAAATGGGATTCACCGATTGGGCGAAGGCGTCCTTGAAGGAGAGGGTATTGGTATAGCGATTGTTTCTCTCCTTTAGCTGGTTTTTGTAAAGGGTGTGCTTGTATCCGTTGAACCGCATTGGCGTACTGGCGTTGTAGCCGCAGTGGTCCACCGCGGCTGCGGCTGTGATGATCTTAAAGATGCTGGCCGCCGGAAAGGTGCGCTGTGTGCATGGATTTTTCGCCGGTTCGATCTTGTTGAAACCCGCCATCGCGAGAATGCGGCCGGTGTTGGCCTGCATGACCACGATGCCGATGTAGCGTGAGTTCTTGCGGTCCATGGCATCCAGCAGGTGGTGCTGAAGATCGGGATCCAGGCTGGTCTCGACGCTGATGTTCTGGGACTTGAACGGCACTGTGAGCTTTGATCGGGAAAGATCATCCACGCTCAGGTTCTGCAGCAGGAACTGGACATCCTTTTTGGTGATGAGCAATTCCTCCGGTTGATCAATCGCCACCTGAGGGGCGGGAACGCTGCTGCCATCCGGGGGAAGCAGCAGGAGCCGGCCGAAAGCCAGGGCCAGAACGATAGCCAGTGAGACTGCGGCACCTGCCGCCCAGCGGCGTCTTCTCGCTGCTGATTTCGGCCTGTTAAGGCTTTTCTGATATTCCCGCCAGCTGGGGCGGGATGTCGGCATCGATGTTTGCTTCACTTTTGTAACGTTACCTGCATTTAGCGCACCGGGGTTCCCGGCGGCATGGGTTTGTCCAAAGACAGCACGACGGGACCGCTGTCATTGCTGGCGGCCAAAACCATTCCCTGTGACCGGATGCCCATCAATTTGGCCGGTTTTAAATTTGCCACGACAACGACCTGCTTGCCCACCATGGCTTCGGGCGTATAGGTCCCGGCGATGCCGGCCACCAGTGTCCTGTATTGGGGCTCGCCCACGTCGATTTCCAATTTGATCAGTTTCTTGGCGCGAGGTATGGCCTCCGCCTTTACCACGGTGGCCACGCGCAGATCGATGGCGCCGAAGTCATCGATGGTAATTTCCGGTTTCAACGCCGGATCCAGTTCATTTTCCGAAGTCTCCATTGCTTGATCGGACTCCTTTTTCTTAAGATCGATTCGAGGAAAGAGTGTGATGGATTTTGGGAGCTGGATGCCGGGCGTCAGGGTTTTCCAGGCCTTTACCAGGGCGATCTTATAGAAGGGTGCCTTGGCATCGAGACCCAGGTGCCGGATCATGGTGGCCGCTGTATCGGGCATGACCGGATAAATCATGCCGGCCACCACTCGAAGACCTTCCAACAGGTTGTAAATGACCACCTCCAGCTGCGGCCGGCTGACTTTGGACTTGGCCAGTACCCAAGGCGTGGTGACATCCACATATTTGTTCATCTGGCTGATGAATTCCCACGTGGCGGCCATGGCTTTATGGAAAGCGAAGTCTTCCATCGCTTTCTGATAGTCGGCGATGGATTGGGCGGCCTTTTCTGACAGGTCGAGGGAGAACTCCTTTTCCACCGAAGCATCCATGACCGGCACAACGCCTTTGAAATACTTATGCGCCATGGTGACGACCCGTGAAAACAGGTTGCCCAAATCATTGGCCAGGTCGGCGTTGATTCTTTGGACCAGCGCCTCTTCATTGAAACTGGAATCCAATCCAAAGACCATGTCGCGCATCAAAAAGAAACGGAACGGATCCAGACCATAGATATTTTTCAACTGCAGCGGCTCTACCACGTTGCCGATGCTCTTGGACATCTTGCTTTCATCCACGTTCCAATAGCCGTGGACGTTTAAATGCCGGTAGATGGGCAGTCCGGCGGCTTTCAGCATGATCGGCCAGTATATGCCGTGGGGCTTGAGAATGTCCTTGGCCACGATGTGCTGTGCCACCGGCCAGTACCTCTTGAATTTGTCGCTGTCTGGATAGCCGATGGCCGAGATATAATTGATCAACGCATCGAACCACACATAGGTCACGTAATCCGGGTCAAAAGGCAGGTTGATGCCCCATTTGATACGGGATTTTGGTCGCGATATGCACAAATCCTCCAGCGGCTCGCGCAAAAAGGCGAGTACTTCGTTCCTGTAGCGCTCCGGCCGGATCACATCCGGATTTTCGTGAATATGGTCGATGAGCCATCGCTGGTACTTGCTCATCTTGAAAAAATAGTTGGACTCTTTGATGATCTCAGGTTCGGTTTCGTGATCCGGACATTTGCCGTCGACCAGCTCCCGTTCCGTGTAAAACCGCTCGCAGCCGAAGCAGTACTTGCCTTCGTATTCGTGAAAATAAATGTCGCCCTGGTCATAGATCTTCTGCAGCACCTGGGAGACCACGGCCATGTGTTCCGGATCGGTGGTGCGGATGAACTGATCATTTTCGATATTCAATTGCGGCCAAAGGTCCCTGAACAGGGCGCTGATCTTGTCCACATAGTCTCTCGGGGAGATATTTTCCTTTCTGGCCGCCCGCATGATTTTGTCCCCGTGTTCATCCGTCCCGGTCAGAAAATAGGTGTCATCGGTCACCATGCGGTGGTATCGACTGATCACATCAGCGCAGATGGTGGTATAGGCATGTCCCAGGTGAGGCCGCGCGTTGACGTAGTATATAGGGGTGGTGATATAAAACGGGGGTGACATAAACTTCTCCTATAGGGTTATTTGATGATCTCATCCACGCTGACTTCAATTTCCTGGTTGTCCTCCAGTCGAAGGGCGACCTTGTTCTGGAGAAAATTGAAACGGATGACTTTTCCGGAATGTTTCTTGGTTTTAACGAGTTTGCCCATTTTTGGAAATTTGGAGCGTATCTCCTGATAGACCTTGTTCTCGAACGTCAGGCAGCACATCAACCGGCCGCATTGCCCGGAAATTTTAGTCGGATTGAGGGACAGTCCCTGGTCCTTGGCCATACGAATGGAAACCGGGTCAAACTTCTCCATAAAGGTGGAGCAGCAGAGTTCCCTGCCGCAGCGTCCGATACCGCCGCACATCTTGGCCTGGTTGCGAATGCCGACCTGCCGCATCTCGATGCGCACGCGGAATTGTTTGACCAGCATTTTGACCAGTTGCCGGAAATCCACGCGGCCGTCCGCTGTGAAGAAAAAAGTCAAGCGGCTGGCGTCAAAGGTGGCTTCGACTTCGAACAGGTTCATTTTCAGTTTGAGTTCTTTGATGAACTCCAGGCATTTCTCATGGGCTCTTTTTTCAAGGGTTTTGTTCTTCTCCCTCCGGGCGAAATCTTTTTCAGTGGCTTTGCGGAAAACTTTTTTCAGGGGTTTTGCCGGCGGTGGATCGTCAAAAGGTCTCGGCGCTTCGGCCACTGTGCCGAAGCCCAATCCTTTTTCGGTTTCAACGATGACCGGATCGCCAAGAGACAGGACAAAGGCACCGGAATCGAAATCGTATATCTTGCCGCCGGTCTTGAATCTAATACCGACTATTTTACTCATACGTTATTTCACACTCCCAAAGGCGTCCCGGCACGGTCCGTATCCGGCCATGCTGAGCGCCATCACATCTAAAGTTAATCTCAAGTTCGCTTTGGCCGCAATATCTTTCTGAGCCTTTTCAACTGCTTGCCAGATGTCCAGCAATCGGCTGTCATCCAATGCGCTGCGCACACGGGCCAATGTCTCACGATAATCACCGTTGATCACCGAGGACGGATGATAAGGCCAGACGATGAGGTCCCGGATCCACGTTTGTAAAAATTCGAGCAACGCGGCAACCCGTTCCTTTTTATCGGCCAATTGAGCGGCAAACGCCAGTGCCGATACAATTGGGCGCCTATCGTGTTGCGGCGGTTCATCGAGCCCGGCAGCGCCGATCAACCAGTTGCGCTCTATCCGCCACGATTCCGTCGCCAGCTGTTTGGCCTTTGACAGGCTTCCGTCCGACAGCGCTGCTGCGGTCCGGACAAAGAGGGTATCAATTCCTTCGGCGTCACTCAACAAGGAAATGATATCTTCGCGGGTCAGCGGATGGAAATGGATATGGCGGCACCGTGAGACAATGGTTGGCAAAAGATCGGTTTTTTCCTCGGCAGTGAGGATAAGGGTCGTATCCGCCGGAGGTTCTTCGAGCACTTTCAATAGTGCGTTGGAGGCCTCTTTGTTCATCGCATGGGCGTCGGCGATGATCACCACACGATGCCGGGCCTGGTAGGGCTTCATGGCCAGTGTCCGTAACAGTTCGCGGATCTGGTCGATGCGCAGGTTGCGACGCTGGGGTTCGATGCGCAACAGATCAGGGTGGCCGTCAGCGTATATTTGACGGCAGGACGTGCACTTGCCGCATGGCGCGTCCTTTTCGGGGCTGGCGGCGCAATTCAACGCCATTGCGACCAATTTTGCCGTTGTACGTTTCCCGATACCGGAGATCCCGCTGAAGATCAGTGCATGGGGTAACGTTCCGTTGCGCAGGAATGTCTGCAGAAGTCGAATGGGGAGCTGTTGACCTAATATCTTGTCAAATCCGGGCACAGTCATATTGGCCGCCAAACATAGGCTATCGATCGACAATCATTTACGCGGCCCAGAGTGCGGTATCGTCCGGGGACGATCAGTGTGATGCGTTGTTTTCAAATCAGGTGCTGGGCACCTGGCCACAACCACAACGATACAGCACTGCGTGCTCTTGTCCTTCCGGTCTGTGGTCGGAAAACAAGCCGCCCGCTTTGCGGATGGTCGTTGACACCGCCGGCCTATAAATCGACGCGTTCTTTAAGTTCCTTGCCCGATTTGAAAAACGGGAGTCTCTTTGGATGAATGACTACTTTTTCACCCGTTTTTGGGTTCCTTCCCACGTAACTTTTGTAATCCTTGACGTAAAAGCTACACAAACCTCTGATTTCAACCCTTTCGCCACGAGCCATAGCTTCTGCCATACTGTCGAAAAAGATCTGAACGATGGTGGCGGCTTCGGATTTTGATATCTCCGCGTCATTTTTAAGCGCGGAAATCAACTCCAATTTGTTCATAAAGCCTCCTTGTGACGAGCAGTCCTGTGGTCGACCCTATAGGAGATCTATAAACATATCTTTTTAAAAAGTCAAGGAGTTATGACACTATGGACGGCACCTTCTCCACGTGCTCGACGTCCACTTCAACGGCTGCGAACTGGCCAAGGGCTTCGATGTGGACCACGATCCGACCTTTGCCGCCGTAGCGGTCGAACAGCCCCGTGACCCCGGCAAACGGGCCTTCGACCACCATGACCCTATCCCCTTTTTGGAAGGCATACCCTGTTTCGACGGGTTGGTCCGACGCTATCATGATTTTAAGGGAGGCAATGGTCTCTATGGGTACTGAGATGGGGCCCATGTTGTTGCCGACCAATTTCACCGCGCCTACGGTCTTGACGATATCCAGGTGGTGGTTGGGTGACAGATCGGATTTGACGAAGACGTATCCCGGAAAGAGCGGCACGCGGATCATTTTTTTTCGGTCTTTTCGTTTGCTGCGTACCGTTATTTTGGGCAGAAACACCTCCACGGACTTGCCGCAGAGACCGTCATGGACCACGTTCTCAAACCGGCTTTTGGTGTGCAGCACGTACCAGGATGGGGTCAAATGATTCATCATCGTTGGATCTTGCCCTTGGGTTGCCTTGGCTGTAAAGATCGTTGCGTCAGGTCTAACACGCCATGGTTGGTGCGTTTTGGTGGAGCACCGCGTAAACGGATTGCATGATCATGTGGGCCACCACCATATGTGCATCCTCAACCTGCTGCATATCGTCGCTGGGCACCACAAATGCCAGGTCGACGATATCGGCGAGCCGACCGCCGCCGAAGCCGCACCACCCAATGGTCTGGCCGCCGTTTGCCGAAGCATAGCCGACGGCCCGTAAGACATTCTCGGAATTTCCGCTGCCGGAGATACCGATGACCAGGTCACCGGGGTTGAAGAAGTTTTTCAATTGCTCTTCAAAGACCGCTTCATAGGAGAGGTCGTTGGCCAATGCCAGCATCGTGGGGACATTATCGTTCAGACAGATCATCTTGAATTTCTTTTCAAGGTCGATGCAGCATCCTTTGTTGATATCGCAGGCCAGGTGGCTGGCCGTGGAACCTGAGCCGCCGTTGCCCATGACGAATATCTGAGCGTTTCGGGAATAGGCCTCCATAATGGCACGCACCATCTCACCGAAGGCGTTCGAATCGAAGTTATCCAAAACGCCTTTTAGGCGCTTCAGGTATCGGTCTGCAAATATGTTGAAATCCATATGGATCACCATGTCCTCCGGGTTGTGGTCGACGTCTCGATGCCGCTTGCATCGGCTCGAAAGAGCAGGCGTTATAAATCAACGCGCAATGGAGATCAATACCCAACCTAATGAACGCCTGCCATTTAACGCATCAGGAAAGATCAGGCCTTGAGGACCGCGTCCGGGCAATCCATGTCACGGATCCTCCGCTCAAACCGGCCATCGGGCCAAGTCCGCCTCATAGGCCTCGGGCGTGCCGATATCCTGCAGATACCATGGGGAGATATGGAAACCGCACATCCTCCCGATCAGCATCGGCAGGACATGGTGCCCGAGATCCCACACCTGGTCCTTACCCGCATGGCCCTCCATTACTTCATAAATCTCTTTTGCCGCAATGTAAATGCCCGCATTGGCCAGGTCGCTCTCAGGTTTCTCCGGTTTTTCGATGAATCGAATGATCCTTCTTTCATCATCAAGGGTGGCGATACCGCATGCTTTGGGGTTGGCGGCGCGCATCAACGCCATGGTCAAGATGCAATCCGCCGCTCTGGCTTGACGATGCGCCTCAGCCAATTTGGTCAGGTCGAGGTTGGTCAGGTTGTCCGCATAGGCGATGATAAAATCTTCCTGGTCCGCCACAAAATCACGGTTGTACCAGAGCGTTCCCGCACTTCCCCGCAGTTCCGGTTCGAAGACCGTATGCAGGGCGATGGGCGTTTGCGATCGGATACGGGACAGGAACCGGTCAACCTGATCGCTGTGATGATGGGTGTTGACCAAAACTTCCGTTACCCCGTGCTCAGCCAGAAGATCGATCCAGATCCCCAGCAGGGGTCTGCCATGGATAGGGATCAGGCACTTGGGGTGGTCGACGGTGTAAGGTTTCAGGCGGGTGCCTTTGCCCGCCGCCATCAGAAACGCCTTCATCCGGAGACCTTGCTCTTGCGGATCACATTGAGACGACGCATGTGTTTTTCAGCATAGGCCAGAATATCATCCTTTTCCTTCTGGGCCGACAGGAATTCCCAATACGCTGCAATGCTGTCCGAAACCTTTCGCCGCGGCGCCCATCCCAGATCCTGCAATTTTTGGGTATCGGAATAGATGTGACGGGTATCTCCGTACCGGTAGTCGCCGGCCATGACGGGATCGATCCGCTTGCCCACCTGTTCTTGCATGGCATCATAGAATTGTTTCACCGTCCACGGCTCGCCGCCGCCGACGTTGA
This sequence comes from Desulfobacteraceae bacterium, assembly GCA_050302315.1. Taxonomy (GTDB): domain Bacteria; phylum Desulfobacterota; class Desulfobacteria; order Desulfobacterales; family Desulfosarcinaceae; genus JARRKU01. The sequence goes on along the minus strand of JBNLAV010000007.1, from coordinate 14,605 downwards.
AGACCTGGTAATCAGCCTGGGGGTGATCCAGCACCATCAGGTTGGCGTCGACCACATCCCGGATATTGATAAAATCCCTGACCTGGCGGCCATCTTCATAGATGTTGGGAGCCCTGTCAAAATAGAGGGAGAGCGCAAATATGCGCATGGCGCCCGAATACGCGTTGTAGAAGGATTGCCGCGGGCCTTGAACGATGGAGTAGCGCATGACCGATGACGGAATGTCATAGCGTCGCCCCAGTTGGATGGCGATCTGCTCCTGGGAGTGTTTGGACAGGGCATACTGGTTGCACGGTCGGATCACCGATTCGTCGGATGGCTGCCATTGCAGATCTGCACCGCAGGTCGGGCAGCGGTGCTCCCAGATGCCATTGGAGAGCTGCGCCTCCAGGCGGATGTCGGGATAGATATCTATGGTGCTGTCCGGGGAACACGCCCCACACCGGTAACGGCCTTCGCCCATAACCGCCTGGCTGGCCGCCACGACCACCTTCCGGACGCGATGCTGCCGGGCCTCGCTCACCAATATCTCGTAGATCAACGCTGTGGAGACTGCATTGATCGCAAAGAACGTTGAAAAATCGGGCAGATAGTCCTGGTAGGCGGCCAGGTGGTAGACCGCATCGACGTCTTTGAGGGCCGTGCGAAGGGTTTCACCATCACATACATCGCCCTGGACAAATTCGGCCTTGGGATGCAGATAGGCCGGTTTCCCCTTGGGATGCACCGTCGGCAAAAGATTGTCCAGGATGCGAACGTCGTGTCCCCTGTCAATCAGGGCATCCGTCGTATGAGATCCTATGAACCCGGCTCCTCCGGTAACCAGTATATGCATTGTTTTTGCTTTCCCTTGTCATCATTTTTAACTTTTATCGATAAGACCGGGCGTCTTGTAGGAGCGGCTTTTAGCCGCGATGAATCCCATCCCATCGCAATTATATCGCGGCTAAAAGCCGCTCCTACAACCCATTTGCAACCCTGTCATGCTAAAGCCGAACGTTGAGTTTGGCATTTAACACTTATAATTCCAGCGAAAAATAGAGCAAACATCTCCGACAGAAATTCGCCGGCCGATCTACCTCCCCATCCATACAACCGAGTTCGCGAGCCGGCTATTTACTTGAGTAGGACCGGTCGTCGAAGATGACCTTGCTGCCGCACACTTCCATCATGAAGGGCAGCTCCCGATAGGCCCGCATGGCGTCGAACACCTTGTTCTGGCTTTCCCTCGGCACCATCAAAAGGAGAAATCCGCCGCCGCCGGCGCCGCATACCTTGCCGGCAATGGCGCCTGCCGCCATGGCGCGTTGGTGCATCTGCGCAATGGTGTCGTTGCTGATACCCGAAGCCATTTGTTGTTTGAGCTGCCAGTTTTGATCCAGCAGCCGCCCGCACTCCGGAATGTCCTCCTGCTCCATGGCCCAGGCAAACGGCTCCACCAGGTCCACCATCGCTTGCATGGCCTTGCGTTTTTCCCGGGCATCCATATTGGATTTCTGCCGGCTCAGGATATCGTCGGCGCTGCGGGTGATCCCCGTGTAATAGAGCAGCAGGGAGGCCGAAAACTTGCGACGGGCGCCATGTCGCAACTCTACGGGGGTGCGTTGCGTCGTATCGTCCGGTAGAAATGAAAATTGATTGACGCCGCCGTAAGCGGCGGCATACTGATCTTGTCGGCCGATCGGTTTGCCCAGAATGTCGATTTCTATGCGGCATGCCTCCCGGGCCAGCTGTTCGGCTGTGACCAGAATGTTCTGATGGGCGTAGAGGGCATGCAGCAGGGCCACCGTGATGGAACTCGAACTGCCCAGGCCGGACCCGCTGGACGGGATATCGGCAAGGGTGGTGATCTCGATTCCCTTTTCGACACCGGTGATTTTCATGGCCTCGCGCACCAGATCGTGTTGAATCTCGTCCACATGGGCCACCGTCTCCTTCTTGGAGTAATTGATATAGATCATGTCGTCGAAACGTTCTTTGACGATGGCGTAGACAAACTTGTCGATGGCCGTGCACACGACCTGTCCGGTCTGATGGGCGTAGAACGCCTTGAGGTCCGACCCTCCACCAACAAAACTGATCCGCAACGGCGTCTTCACTACGATCATAATGCTTCCATTCCTTCACGATTTGTCCGGCTTTCACCGGAATGACAACATGTGCTCATACATGAACCTGTACCTTTTGATCAATCATTTACGCCGATGTCATCATCGCCGGATTCGACGGCCATATCGTTATGAGATCAGCTGAAATGAGGTTTTCGAAACCAGGTTCAGTTCATCAGCAACCCTGAAAACAGCTCTAAAATGGACAAAGGGACTAATATTGCGAAACTTATAAGCATCAATTTGATCCAGAACCGTATATTGGTATCACCCTCACGGTATGCTTTTTTCGTACCCTCAATATATCGTGAAAGATCCATTGTATAAAAGCGGGACTTCACAAGACCCTTTCTCTTTAAAACATCCGCTATCGCAAGAGCTGATAAAACAACCAACCCCAATAACAGCAAAGTTGTGTATTCCAATAAGCCTGTCATTTTCATGTTGCAGCTTTTTTCGCCGGTAAGAGTTGAAAAAGCCTGAGGGCCCCAGATCCAAGGCGGAAGTGGTGAAGCCGTAGTCATCTACTGCGAACCCCGGACAACACGGGATCTGGGGCCCTCAGGCTTTTTCAACCGCCGATGGAGGTCAGGCCTAGGAGGTTAAACATCACATTAAAGCTCATATTGTTCCCCTCTTCAATCTTATAGTCGAGGTCCACCCCCCAACATTGGGATTGGTAACTCACCCCCACCCGGGTTTCGATCTCTTCATCTTCAAGAAGGTTGTACTCATACCCGGCACGCGCCCGCCACCTGTCCTACAGAGGCGCCTCTCCAGTCACGGCGATGGTTTCGATGCCCTCGATGGCTTCTTCCGTATTTTCACTGGTGAACCGGTAGTCAAGCCGCAGACTGTCTCCGCGCAGGTCCCACAACCGCAATGCGGCGTTGAATGCCTCAAATTCATTGTCATAGGGGGACCATTGGGCGTCGGTGTCCAGGTTGATATAACGGCCCGGTGTTAGATCCAACTCAGCCGAGATGGCCGAGAACGGCTCGGGATCGTCCTCCTGATCTTTGTTGATGTCATAACTCTGGGAGATTTTAAAGCGCAGGAAGGGGGTATAGGCGAAGGTGGTGGCGTTATCCGCCGAAAGTTTCGGTGCCCTGGCTGTCAATGTGTTGGTGAATCCGTAGGTGATGAGATTCTTGCGCTCGATGCGATCCAACTCGTCAAACTCCGGAAAGTCGCTCTGGTCTTCTTCCGGGGTGAACTCATACACCACTTCAGGGGTCAGCGCATGTTTGATGCGGTCATTCCCGGCCAGGGCGACATCATAGACCCGGAAAAACTCAGTGCTGACATCCAATTTGAGATCGTAAATCGCTCTGTAGAGGGTGTCCCGGCCGTGGTCCGGCTCGGTCTCATAGAAATCGATTTGCCAGGCGGTCTGGCGAAAACCGGCGGAAGGTTCGATGGAGAGCGCCTGCCACCATGTCGTGGGATAGTAGACTCTCGGATATAGATCGGTGCGATGGCCCCGGGTGCCGTTGATGCGATAAAAATGGGAGTAGCTGCTGGCCATGTCGAAGTAGAGGGGCGATTTGCCGATCGGCTGCTTGACCCCGTCAAAGGTGATGACCGGCAGTTGTTGAAGGGTGTCGTCGGTGTCTTCGATACGCCGTTTAATCACATCATCGTACCATCTGAAGTCGGAATTGAAACTGTAAAGGTTCCAGGTGCGGTTCAGATTGAGGCGGTTGAGCCGTATGGGGTCATTGTAGTCATCTATGGTGCGCCCAAAGGTCTTTTCAAAATACTTGCGGGTTTCATCGTAGCCGTATGCATCTGATTTGAATTCGTGCAGATAATCCTGGTCGCTGACCACATCGATGTCCAGCCTGGCGGCCCAACCCGAATCAAACCCTTGATCGTGTTTCATTCTGATCCAATAGCGATCCTCGTTGGTGCGCAGCCGGGCATCGTCTTCATATCCCCAACGCTCGCTGTTGTCGCCCACACCGTCATCGACCCGCATGTCCTGAAATCCCTCTGCGATAAAGGCGCCCATAGAATCCTCATCCAGCACATACCGGAATTCCAGGCCGGAGCGCACACCGCGTTCGGTCATCCCATGCGCATACAAGGTGGCATCGCTGTGATCGTTGATGGCCCAGTAAAGGGGTTGAAGGTATTCGGAGCCTTTGCGGTCCGAGTAACCAAATTCCGGCATGAGCAATCCGGATTGACGCTTTAATTTTACCGGAAACACCAGAATGGGGCTGTAGAGCACCGGCATTCTGCCGGCCCACAAGGCGGTATGGGTTGCATACCCGTAGCCCTCGACCGTCACTTTCAACTTTCTGCCGGTCAGTTCCCAGTCCGGATCGGGGCCATCGCAGGAGGTGATGCGGATTTGGTCCGCCGTGTAGGTCTGGGGACCCGTTTTCTCGATTTTATGGCCCGAAAGGTAGAGGTGGCTTCTGGAAATGAACAAGGTGCCGTCTGTTATGGTGCCGGTTTCGGTGTCCAGGTTGAGGCGCATCCGGTCGCCGGATAGAACATCGTCATCCGAAGTCAACCGGACATTGCCTTGGGCAAATGCCAGCCGGGATGTCTGATTCAACTGCACCCGATCTGCAGAAAGGGTACGCCCTTGGGTGGTTACGGCAACATTGCCGACAGCCGTATAAGCATCCTGTGTCTGATCGTACTCGATTCTGTCGGCACTGACATTCCATACCCGAGGTTCAGCGGACTCCGTATCGGTGGTTTCGCCGAAGGCGATGCCGCAGACGGTACAGAGCATCAAGGACAGGCAGGCACCCTTGCGGAAAATTTGGCGCAACAATGGATGGAAGCATTGATTGAGGGCGGCATGCAGCGGCATATATCAAAGAATACCTTAGGCTCGCAGTCTTCAGGGTGACACAGAATTTACGCAACTTTTTCCAATATTGCCACAAACGAAATTTTTCACTATAGAGCTATAATTGTTTAAAAATCAATATCAACCTGAACTGAGCCCGCGCCTTCAAAAGAGGCATTGGCCTTTTGGATGCGGGTGGGGTATAAGCCGGAGAGGGATCGGGTCCCGGCCCCAAAGATGCTTGGAGAGTACCTTCGATGTGCATTGAAGACAAACCACTGAACATTCTGCTGACCAATGATGACGGCATTTATGCCGAGGGCCTGCTGGCCCTGCACCGCATACTGGACCGTCATCATCGTGTCACCGTCGTGGCACCCGACCGGGAACGCAGCGCTGTGGGGCATGGCATTACCCTGCATGCGCCGCTGCGTGCAACTCAAGTCCTGGTAAACGGCAGCGCAAAGGGGTGGGCGGTCAACGGCACGCCGGCAGATTGCGTCAAGCTGGCCATTATCGAATTGATGGAAGAGCGGCCGGATCTGGTGATTTCGGGCATCAATCCCGGAGCCAATGTGGGCATCAACCTGAACTATTCGGGAACAGTGGCGGCTGCCAAAGAAGCGGCCGTGTACCGCCTGCAGTCCATGGCCGTTTCCATCCAGGCCAAGCAAACTCCGCGCTATGATTTGGCCGCCGCCTTTGTGGCGCGCATATCCCCCATGGTGGTGGCCAACAAATTGCCCCTGGGCACTTTTCTGAATATCAACATTCCCGACCTGCCGGCAGACCAGGTCATGGGGGTGCAGGTGAGCCGACAGGCCGCGGACGTGTACGATGAGTACTTTGAAAAACGTCAGGATCCAAGGGACCGCACCTACTACTGGCAGGGCAGTGAATCAGAGCCGGTATACAGCCATCAAGACGCGGACGGTGCGGCGCTGGTCAAAAAGTATATCTCCATCACCCCGGTGAGATGCGATATGACCGACTACCAGGCGTTGGAGCAGATTCGGAATTGGGATTTTGAAAACGGCTACCGCCGGTGCAAGGGCGATGCCTCACGAAAGAGTGAAAATGGGTGAAAAGAAATCGAGATTCGTGTCGGACATCGCTGCCGGCGAGGCCGTTGACGACCTTTTCATGCTGGCCGAGAAAAGCATGGCGCACAAACGGGACGGGAACCCGTTTCTCAACCTCACCCTGGCCGACAAGAGCGGCCAGATCAAGGGGGTGGTGTGGGACAACGTTGAATATATCGCCGCAGCAGCCCAGGCGGGCGATTTCGTGCATGTGAACGGCCAGGCCGGTGAATACCGCGGGGTCCTGCAACTGGTCGTCAAGAGCGTGGCGGCGGTGCCGGCCGAAGCGGTGGCGCCCGAGGATTTCCTTCCAGCGACAACCCGCGATGTGGACCAGATGTTCGAGCGGCTGAAATCGGCCACCGACACCATAACGTCTAAACCGCTCGCCGCATTGATGAATGCATTTTGGGATGATTCCGATATCGTGCAACGCTTCAAACGCGCGCCGGCCGCCAAGATGATGCATCACGCCTACATCGGCGGTCTGCTGGAACACACCCTGTCCATGGTGCTGCTCGCCGATAAGGTCGCCGGCCACTATGGTGGGGTGGACAGGGATATGTTGATGGTCGGCGCGGTGCTGCACGACATGGGAAAAGTCAAAGAGTTGTCCTACCGCCACAGCCTGGACTACACAGACCAGGGCCGGCTGCTCAGCCACATCGTCCTCGGAATTGAAATGGTCAATGAAAAGATCCGGTCCGTTCCCGATTTTCCTGAAGAACTGGCTGCATTGATCAAACACATGATTATCAGCCATCATGGCGCGCGCGAGTTCGGATCGCCGGAACCCCCCAAAACCATCGAAGCGGTATTGCTCAATTATATTGATGAAATCGACTCCCGGATCAACGGCATCCGGGAATTCATGGCGTCGGATGATCCCAATGCATCCTGGACCGGCTATCACCGGCTGCTGGGGCGCCATTTCTACAAAGGCGGGCCTGATACCGCACAGGGGAATTAAACCATATGGCGCTGACCGGACGAGGAGAAGGCGGTACGAAAACCGGTATGCTGATTACCCTGGAGGGCATCGAGGGAGCCGGAAAAACAACCCAATTGAACCGGATCGTCTCCTATCTGAACGAGCGGGAGATCGCATGCGCCACGACACGGGAGCCGGGAGGAACCGAGATCGGCAGACAAATCCGGAAGGTCCTGTTGAGTCCCATGAACAGCGACCTCGATGCGAATGCCGAACTACTGCTCTATGTGGCGGACCGGGTTCAGCATATCAAGACCGTGATCGAACCGCAGTTGGAGACGGGACGCACGGTGCTGTGCGACCGGTTTTTCGATGCCACACTGGTTTATCAGGGCTATGCCCGCGGTCTGGACAAGGCGCTGATCTGCGACCTTCACCGTCTCGTGTGCGGTGATCTGAAGCCGGACCTGACGCTGCTTTTCGATCTGGAACCCGAGGTCGGATTGGCTCGTGCCTGGAAAGCCATCAACAGCGGCGGTCGAACCGAGCAGGAGACGAGATTTGAAAAGGAGAAACTGGCCTTTCATGAAAAAGTGCGCAGCGGCTATCTGGACCTTGCCCGTAAAGAGCCCCAACGGTTCAGCATCATTGGTGCGGGTGAGGAACCCGAAGGCGTGTGGGCACAGATCGAGGCTGCGTTGACAGCCTTTCTGCGAGAAAGAGGAGAAGCGGTATCGCCATGATTTGTTACATGCCATATACCCATATCGATGAACAGCGGCTGGGGATACTCAACGGCGCGTTCGGCGCCATCACGGTCCATTGCCCGTCAAAGGCCATGGTGAACGGCCAGATGCGGCAATGGGCGCAGCAGGAACTGCTGGAGATCCGGCATCCGGATACCGTGGATGACCGCCAACTGGATGCGCTGGTGCGCGAATACAAGGCCTGGGCAGACGTTCACCAGGGCAGCATAGGTGATGTGGCCGGATTCTTTAAGTCGCGGCCGCAACGGTTTGCCATGATGGAGGATACCAACCCCAGCCAGATCCGCCACCAGGTCCGCCACTACGACGAACCGCCGGAGAGCGACACGGCCGGTTCGCTGATGAATGCGGCCTTGTTTCTTTCCCTGGCCCATGAATTTGACAGCCAGCAATGCGCCATGGAACGCGAGATGGATGCCGTACAGGCGTTGGAACGCCGGATGATGGCGCATATCTCCGGCGACGCCCCGGATGCGGAAATCGCCATGCCGACGGAGGCAGCGAAATCGGTGCCTTCCCGTGATCAGGTGATTTCGCCGGATATGATCCCCCAACGCCTGCGGGCCTGGGCCCTGATAGCCCTGGCGGCCGGAGATGCGTCCAGGCTCTATCTTACGCCGAGCAGATCTGTGGCCGAACACATTCTGGATCGCTTTCCCGGTGGCGCGGAAATTTACAACCAGCCGCTGGTTTTACCGGGTAACGAACCTTTGGTGACGCCGGTCCGGATGCGGGAATTCGTTGGACAGATCAGCCTGAATGAGGATTGTGAGGCAATTGAAGGGGAGACCCATTCAGGGAGCCCCTTGGCAGTACCCCATATGCGGCTTTTGATGTATCGGTTCGCCAACCTCTCACCCCAAAAATTTCTCAGGGCCCTCGGCGGCCATGAAACCGAATCAGAGGACGCAGGCCCGCACGCCGATCCACCGGCGCACACTGTGATCGGTCTGGTTGAACACGGCGGGCCTTAGGCAGGCCGCCATGTGCGGTTTCAAAGCTACCCAAGCCGTTGATAGGTTATTTTCAAACCGGGTGTGATGCTCCCGGTTACAACCGCAACGATAGCAGCACTGCGTGCTATTGTTTTTCCGGCCTATGGCCGGAAATCCAAGCCACCCGCTTAGCGGGTGGTCGTTGGCTTCCTGTTGCGGTTTTGAACCAAAAAGCGGGGCCCAAAAAAAGCTCGAACAACGCTTGACTGCCTCTGGTAATTGGGATATGGCGTTTCTTCGACATTGTCGAAAAAGCTGTTGGACCGGCTTTATGGAAAATAATCTTGAAAGGAGTTAGATCATGGCTTTTAATCCGATCGTGGATGAAGACAAATGCGTTGGCTGCGAAGAGTGTGTTGACGTCTGCCCCACCGAGGTATTCGAAATGGAAGACGGGAAATCCAAGCCCGTTAACGCCGAAGAGTGCCTGGGCTGCGAAAGCTGCGTCGAGGTTTGCGAAGAAGGCGCCATCGTCATCGAAGAGACCTAATACGATTTTATCACGGATCCCCCGGAATACTATGGTGTCCGGGGGATTTCTGTTTTCCGGAACGACATCGCCTTGGCGTCGAGCGGCTGCGGCCGCTTCGTGTTCTTCCGTTGCCTCCACCCGCCCTTCCTCGACAGATCCGGCGTATTGCCCATATCGTGATAAGATTATCAGGGGCAACCCCAAGGGGTTGTTGTCGGTGTGGTCCAGGTTACATATATGTTGCGTTTTGTGGTCAAACATGCTAGTTAGCGGGCATTATGAAGCAGTATGTCATAGATGAGCTCAGGCCCGAAGATTTCCGAAAGATCAAGGAATATCTGGATGCCAACTTTGCCGCCCCCGGATTTGAAGGACTGTACTGGCTTCCGATGGATGAGGAAGCCTATGATGGCCTTCAAAAGCGACATGCCAATTGCCAGCCTTATTATTTTGCGCTTGAGTTGACGCCGGAAAGATTGGCATGCGAGTTATTGGTGCGAACCAATAAACGCATGAAATGCAAATGTATCCAGTACGCAACCGACGATCAGCGAAATTGGCTGGTCCAATCCATCGATGCCATGGCCGATCGCCTCGGCATCATAACCTGACCGTTATGATGGTTAAGCAGCCTAACGATCAACGGGGCGCGCCGTATACCGACAAGCAAAACTGAATTGCACAACCAAGCACCCATTGGACAATCAATGAGACCCCAGAAAAGAGCCAATCGACCGTTGGATTTCCTGCATACCATCATCATTTATGTCTGGACCGTCCTGTCCACAGTCGTTTTTGGCATGCTTGCCATTATCGTTTCTTTTTTCTCCAAAAAAGGGGAGGGCGTTCACCATGTGGCGCGCGCGTGGGGAAAGTGTATCCTCTGGATCAGCGGCGTTCGGGTTGAAACCCATGGTTTCGACCCCGGACTGATCGGCCAGTCGTGCATTTTCATGTCCAATCATCAGAGCAACTACGATATCCCCGTGCTCTACTGCGGCCTGCCGGTTCAATTCCGCTGGCTTGCCAAAGAGGAGTTGTTCCGGATACCGATTTTCGGGCGCAGCATGCGAAGTGCCGGATACATCAGCATCGACCGCTCCAATCGAAAGTCGGCCTTTAAAAGCCTGGCCAAGGCAGCCGAAATGATCCGGGCCGGCACCTCCGTGATGATATTTCCCGAAGGAACCCGAAGCGGCGACGGCAATCTGCTTCCCTTTAAAAAGGGCGGTTTCGTGTTGGCGGTGGATGCCGGGGTCCCCATCGTTCCGATTGTGATCTCCGGTACCCACAAGATCATGCCCAAAGGGAGACTGCTCATCACCCGGCACCGCGTCCGTATAGATGTGTGCGCGCCGATCAGCGCTTCGGCTTATACCCGCAAGACCAAAGATGATTTGATGGTGCACGTTCAGACCGCCATGTCGGAGGCATCCATCGGATCCAAAGAGGGGAGCGGCCGTGGTTAAATTGATACCCCTCGGTGGTTTGGGAGAAATCGGGCTCAACATGATGGCGGTTGAATCCGCCGACACGCTCTTTGTCATCGATGCCGGTCTGATGTTTCCGGAAGATTACATGCTGGGGGTGGATTACGTCATACCCGACATGACTTTTCTCAAGCAGAAAAGCAAGAAAGTTGCGGGTATCGTGCTGACCCACGCCCATGAAGATCACATCGGCGCCTTGCCTTACCTGCTTAGAGATGTGCCGGCCCCCGTGTTTGGAACGCCGTTTACGCTGGGCGTGGTGCGCCACAAACTAGAGGAGTTCGACCTGCTCGCCAATACTGCCCTGCACGCCATCCATCCCAGGGAGGCCTTGAAAATGGGGCCGTTCGAGCTTGAATTCATACGGGTCAACCACAGCGTGGTGGACGGGGTGGGCATTGCCATTCGAACCCCGTACGGCACCATCATCCACACCGGTGATTTCAAGCTGAGCCACACTGCCATCGACGGTATGGCCACCGACGTGAACAATTTTGCCCGGTTCGGCGAGGAGGGCGTGCTGGCCCTGCTCTCCGATTCCACCAATGTGGAAAGCCGCGGCTACACCATACCGGACGGAGAGATCGGCGATACCCTGAGCCGCATCTGCCGCGGATGCCAAGGGCGCATCATCGTGGCGCTCTTTGCCTCCAATATCGGCCGCATCCAGCAAATCGCCGACATTGCCCAGGCCACGGGGCGCAAGATTATTTTCAACGGCCGCAGCATAGAAGTTTCGATTAATATTGCCCGCGAATTGGGATATTTGAAGATGCCGGCCGATATGGAGATCGACATCGAAGAGATCGACGCATATTGCGACGAGGAGATCATCATGGTGACCACCGGGAGCCAGGGAGAGCCCATGTCGGCCCTGGCCAGGATGGCCGCCGGTACCCATCGGCAGATCAAGATCAAATCCGACGACACCATCATACTCTCCTCGAAGTTCATTCCGGGCAACGAGAAAGCCATTACCAACATTATTAATGATTTGTATCGCCGCGGCGCCGATGTTATCTATGAAAAAATAGCCAAGATCCACGTGTCCGGCCACGCTTTTCAGGAAGAGCTCAAAATGATGCTGCGCCTGATCAAGCCCAAGTACTTCATGCCGGTGCACGGCGAGTACCGTCATCTCGTGCTCCACGCACGGCTGGCACAGGAACAGGGCATCAAACAGGAGAATATACTGCTTGCCCAGAACGGCCATGTGGTGACGTTTGACCAGCATGGCACCTCTATGCTGGACCGCATCCCGACCGGCCGTCTGCTGATTGACGGCAAGGGGATCGGCGATGTCGGGCGCAGCGTTCTCAAGGAACGGCGCATGTTGTCGGAAGACGGCATGGTGGTGGTCAACATGGCCTTCGATGAAGAGACCGGCGTCATCATCTATGGCCCGGACGTGGTCTCCAAAGGCTTTGTCTTCGAGACCGAAACCGGCCACCTGTTGCTGGATGCCCAGTGCGTCATCCTGGAAATCGTCGAAGATGTGCCGCCCGAAGTGCCGGATCGCACCGATATCATTCGATCCCGCATACAGGCGGCATTGCGGCAATACTTTTTCTTTACCATAGGGCGACGTCCCGTGATAATGCCCTTTATCGTAGAAGTGTAGACCCCGGTGTTGCAACATCGTGGACAATCAGGTCTACACCCTCGATAACAACCTATGCCATCTGATAACGTGATGCCTATGCGAAAAGAAATTTTGGGAATAATGCTTTTCTTTCTGGTGATCTTCACGCTGATCAGTCTGCTTTCCTACCACCATGGGGATCCTTCCATTCACAACGCCGGTGCCGCCGGTCCGGTGAACAATCTTTTCGGAAAGGTGGGGGCGCAGACGGCCGGTGTGCTGATCGGCCTTTGGGGGCTTGGGGCCTTCTGGGTGCCCGTGCTGTTATTGCTGGCGAGCATCCATTTCTTCTCGAACCAGTCCGGTCAGGTGCTGGTGACCATTGTGATGGGCGGGTTGTTGTTGCTCTGTACGACCGGCGGATTGTTCGCCCTGCAAAAAGATGCTTACGAGATCTTCGGAAGCCGCTTCTCATCGGGCGGAATTATCGGCATTCCGCTGAAAGCACTCCTTGTCCGGTACGCCAATACGGCGGGCGGCGCCATTATTCTGGGCCTGATCTGGCTGATCGGGTTTATCCTGGCCACGCGGTTTTCCCTTGTCGGCTTCTACAACCGTTGCCGTTCGGCGGCAGCGGCGTTGAAGGAGCAGTTGAAGACCCGGGCGATCAAATCCCGGGAGCGACGCCAGAAGTCCAAAAAAAGGCGCCAGAGCCTGAAAGCAGCCGCTGCCAAACCGGCCAGTAAGATCAAGATCCAGGCGCCGGTATCGGCGGCCCCCAAGAAGCGCGTCCAGCCCAAACAGAAGATGTTCGACTTCATGCGCGACAACAGCAAATACCACCTGCCGTCCATTGATCTTCTGGAGGATCCGGAGGAGCGGCCGACGTCGATCAACGATGAGAGCCTGCGCATGCAGTCCAAGCTTCTGGAGAAGAAGCTGGAGGACTTCGGCGTCAAAGGCGAGGTGGTTGCAGTGACGCCGGGACCGGTGATCACGACTTTTGAATATGCCCCGGCCCCGGGGATCAAGATCAATAAAATTGTCAACCTCACCGATGATCTGGCCCTGGCATTGCGGGCCATCAGCATTCGCATCGTGGCGCCCATACCAGGAAAGGCGGCCATCGGCATCGAAGTCCCCAACGTGGACCGCGAGACGGTTCGCTTTAAGGAGATTGTCGCTTCTGACGCCTACGAAGGATACAAGTCCAAACTGACCATCTGTCTGGGAAAGGACATTGTGGGCAACCCTGTGGCCGCCACCCTGGATCGGATGCCCCATCTGCTCATTGCCGGCGCCACCGGCGCCGGTAAAAGTGTCGCCTTGAACACCATGATTTGCAGTCTGCTCTACAAAGCGGCGCCCAGCGAAGTCAAGATGATCATGGTCGATCCCAAGCGCATCGAGCTGTCGGCCTATGACGGCATCCCCCATTTGATCACCCCGGTCGTCAAGGATGCCAAAAAAGCCACCAACGCCCTATTTTGGGCGGTCCGGGAGATGGAGCACCGCTATGAATTGCTGTCGGAGAAGAAGGCGCGCAATATCGGTCAGTACAATCAGAAGATCCTCAAAGAACTGAACAAGGAAAAGAGCAAACCCAAAGAAGGCGAAGAGGTGGAAGCGCCGCCGACGCCGCTGCCCTATATCGTTGTCATCATCGATGAGTTGGCGGACCTGATGATGGTGGCTTCCCGTGACGTGGAAGTGGCGCTCACCCGCCTGGCACAGATGGCCCGGGCCGCCGGCATTCACTTGATCCTGGCCACCCAGCGGCCGTCTGTGGACGTGCTGACGGGCATCATCAAAGCCAATTTTCCCACCCGGTTGACCTTCCAGGTCTCCTCCCAAACAGACTCTCGCACCATCATCGACACCAACGGCGCCGAGAATTTGCTCGGTATGGGCGATATGCTCTTCCTGCCGCCCGGCACCGGGCGCCTGCAGCGCATCCACGGTGCCTATATCTCGGAAACCGAGCTGTCGGCAATTATCGACTGCATCAAGCAGCAGCAGGCTCCGGACTATGATCAGAACGTGGTGGCGGCGCCGCAGAAGGAGGAAGGGGAAAAAGAGGATACCGAATATGACGAACGCTACGACGACGCCGTCGCGCTGGTCACCAAGAACGGTCAGGCCTCCATCTCCATGATCCAGCGCCATTTACGCATTGGATACAACCGCGCCGCGCGCATCGTCGAAGTCATGGAGCAGGAAGGGGTGGTGGGCCCGGCCGACGGGGCCAAGCCGCGTGAGGTGCTGGTGCGGTCGTATGATGATCAATAGTGTTTTTAGGCGGTGGAGTAGGCTTCGAATCAGGCGGCCATAAAATCATAGCTCAACTTTCGGGTTTCACTCAAATT
>JBNLAV010000006.1:0-2754 GCA_050302315.1 Desulfobacteraceae bacterium | reverse complement strand
GGTCGCGTTTCAAGGCGGCCTGGGTCTGGGCGATGACCACGGCGATGGGCGTGCGCAGTTCGTGGGAGGCGTCGGCGGAGAATCGCTTCTGGGTTTCGATGGCTTCGTCGAGATGGTCGAAGGTTTCGTTGAGCGTATGGGCCATGCCCGCCAGTTCGTCGGGGGCATCGGATAGTTGAATGCGGCTGCTGCGCTCGCCGGAGGCAATCTGTTCGGCGATCCGGCTGATCTCCCGGATCGGATGGATCGCTTTGCCGATAATCAGCAGGCCGCCGAAAAAGCCGATGAGCATAATGGACAGTCCCACCAGGATCAGTTGCAGGCGGGTGTCGGCCATGGTCTTGTTAAGCGGGGCGAGGGGATAGCCCATGACGATCGTAAGTCCGCCCGGCTGTTGCTTGACCAGTTCACGGAAACCATCCCGCGAGATAAGATCCTGCTCTTCAGGATGCCGGACATAATCGCTGAAGGAGCGACCAGAGGGAACGGCACCGTAGCGATTCCGCTCGGCTCCCCGCGGGTCGATGATCACCACGTACCGGCCTTGCGTTGCGAGTTCATCCAGATACGTTTTCCCGTCCTTGATGATAGGGGAGCGTCCAGCAGTCTGGCGCATATCGTCTCTGGCAGCTAAGGGGGCGTCCATCGGCATCCGGTCACCGGCCACCATTCGTATCGGTTCATTTCTAGGCGGTGCGACGGTCGGCAAGACCAGCACCAGTTCCTGTTGCAGCTGTTTGTCGATGCCAGCGATCAGCTCCTTTTTCTTTAGGTGGTAGTGGAGCGGGAGCAGTGTGCCCAATACACCGGCGAGCAGCAGCATCTGCCATATTTGCAAGCGCCATTTGATGGATCGGAATACCTTCAAGTCATCGCTCCATGATATAGCCCTGACCCCGGCGGGTCTTGATGCTTCCGGCGCCCAGCTTGTGCCGTAGGTTGCAGATATGGACATCGAGCACGTTGGAGAGCGAATCGTCGTTTTCGTCGAACAGGTGCTCGTACAACTCCGTGCGCGACACCACCCGGTCGGAATGGAGCATGAGGTACTCGAGCAGCGAGTATTCCATGGCGGTCAGCCCCACCGGACTGCCCGCCACCTGCACGCTTTTCTTCGAGGTATCAATCTCCAGGATGCCGTCCCGCACAACGGTCGTGGACTTGCCGGCCGTACGGCGTATGAGGGCGCGCAGGCGGGCGGTCAGTTCGGCCATATCGAAGGGTTTGACGAGAAAATCGTCGGAGCCAAGATCCAGTCCCTTTACGCGGTCGTCCACCTCACCTCGCGCAGTCAGGATCAGCACGGGGGTATGCTTTTTCTTGCGGAGTTTTTCGAGCACTTCCCAGCCATCCATCTTCGGCATCATGATGTCGAGAATGATGGCGTCGTAGTCCCAGTTGAGGGCCTTGTACAATCCTTCTTCACCATCAACCGCGGTATCCAGCGCATAACCCTCTTCCGCCAACGCCATCGACAGCGCCAGCCGCAGGTCCGATTCGTCTTCCCCAATCAATAGTCTCATCCGTCTTCTCCGATTTCTTCAATGTACGCAAAACCTTCTAGCACGGCGAACCTTAAGATTGGATTAAGATTGTCCGTAGCTACAGTTTTGTCTCTCGCAGAGGCGCGGAGATCGCGAAGAAATGATTCCTGTTTCTTCCATCGGTATTTTTTTTCATTGGGGTTCTCGGGACCGGGACTTTGGATAATTTGTTTCCTTTGCGTGCTCTGCGTCTCTGCGTGAAAAAAATCAGAAAGGGAGCTCCTTCATCCTAGCTTAAGGTTTGGTGCGCTAAGGTACCTGCGTAAATCGGGGAAAGGTGCGCGGCCTATTCCGTGCAGAAGAACGAAGGAGGCATACCATGAAGGCACAACTGGCAACACTAATCACCCTGCTTATCGCAGGAACTGCAATGGCCCAGGACGAACCGGGAAACCGCCCGCCGCCGCGCGGCGAAAAAGGGTTCATAAAACACTTCGACCAAGACGACGACGGCCAGGTTTCCCAGGATGAATTCAAGGGACCGGACGAGCACTTCACGCATCTGGATAAAGACGGCGATGGATTTATCAGCGAAGAGGAAGCTCCCAAAGGTCCGCCGCCCAAACGAGGTCAGGACGGTCCGCAGGGCGACGGTGAGCCAGATGAAGGGTTTATACAGCATCTCGACCAGGATGGGGACGGCCAAGTCTCCCAGGATGAATTCAAGGGGCCGGACGAGCACTTCACGCACATGGATAAAAACGGTGATGGATACATTGATGCCAGCGAAGCACCCAAAGGGCCACCGCCGCGTGAAGGCGGAGGGAGCAACGGCGATCGGCGTCCCCCACCGAATCAGTAGAGTCTAGCTCTAGATCTTGGCAAAGAGGCGCTCAGAACCGGAGCGCCTCTTTCGTTGTTTTAAATTATATTTTCAAGAGTTGGTGTTCGGTTATAATACCCGCATGGGTTTTAATCCGGCAAAGCATCACCGGCGTTCGATTCGGCTGAAGGGGCATGATTATGCCGGCGGCGGGTTGTATTTCATCACGATCTGCGCGCATCGGGATGCGGGGAATGTGTTTGCGCCCGAAAAAGTAAAGACGATGGTTGCGCGGGAATGGAAATCGGTCGTAGGGGGGCAGGGCAACCACAAGGGGTGCCCGTACGTAGGGGCCGGTCTTGTGCCTGCCCATCCCTATGTGATTATGCCCGATCATTTTCATGCATTGGTTCGTATTGTTCCGGGCGAAGGGCGATCATTGGGTGA
>JBNLAV010000005.1:0-33183 GCA_050302315.1 Desulfobacteraceae bacterium | reverse complement strand
GAGCATACCGTTACCCGTTTTCCATGGGCGGCTTCCGGCCGGGCCGTTACCCTGGGCCGCAGCCAGGGCGTGACCAAATTGGTGATCGAAACGGCGACGGAACGGGTGCTCGGCGTCGGTATCGCCGGGCCGGGTGCCGGCGAACTGATTGCCGAAGCGGTCATGGCCATCGAGATGGCGGCCACGGCCGCCGATCTGAGCCTGGCCATCCACCCCCATCCGACGTTGTCGGAGACCCTGAAAGAGGCGGCCGAGGTGTTGCATGGAACGGCAACCCATATCTACAGGCCCAAAAAGGCCTGAGGGCGCCATATCCTGTGTTGTCGAGGGCTTGCAGTAGAAGGATGGGTACTATGCTTGGGAGGAAATGTTGTCTGGTTGGAATTGTGTTGCTGATCTGGTACCCGGCAGCGCTGCATGCCGGTTTGTTCGAGGATCTGATCGATGCCGCAAAGGAGCGGACCCGGCATGATGTGGTCTATGACGGCAGCTATGTCTCCATTGCCTATCCAATGGGGGATGTCCCCAAGGACCGCGGGGTCTGCACCGACGTGATCATCCGCGCTTACCGCAAGGTGGGGATCGACCTGCAGGTGGAAGTCCACCGGGACATGAAGGCCAATTTTCAGCGCTATCCCAAGATCTGGGGGCTTTCCAGACCGGATGCCAACATCGACCACCGGAGGGTGCCCAATCTCCAGGCCTTTTTCAAGCGCAAAGGAGAGCAACTGCCGGTTACCGATCGTGCCGGAGACTACCGCCCAGGCGATCTGGTCACCTGGATGCTGCCGGGAAATCTGCCCCACATCGGTATCGTGGTGGATCGTAAATCCAGGGATGGGAAACGGTTTCTGGTCGTTCACAACATCGGCCGGGGTCCCAGGATGGAGGACAGCCTCTTTGATTTTCCCATAACGGGGCGCTATCGCTATCCGGTGAACGGGAATTCCGCCGGGGGGATGGATCGCGGAGATACCGGCGGGCGGTATTGACAGGGCCGGATAACTGTTCAACTTATGTCAGCATCTTATGTCGGATGAAAATATGGGGCAGAGCCATTGGCCGATCCAAGGTTGACAGGGGCGAAAGGAGGGGCCCGCCATGAAGACCGCAAAGGATATATTAGAGGATAAAAAACGGGATATCGTCTGGGTTCGCCCGGACCAGAGCGTGTTTGAAGCCGCCCGGCAGATGGCGGAGCATTCCATCGGTGCTATCCTGGTCAGGGAAAAGGGGCGATATGTGGGCATCTTTTCCGAGCGCGATCTCCTGCGCAACACTGCATCGCCCGACTTCAACCCCAAAACGGCGCGTATCGCCGATTACATGAGCGCTCCCCTTCATTGTGCCGACTACGAAGAGACCCTGCTCAACCTCAAGGAAAAGTTTCTGGGCCTTTTCATTCGCCATCTGATGATCGAAAGAGACGGCGAACAGGTCGGGCTGCTCTCCATCGGAGACGTTCTGCGCGCCAGCCTGCTCGAGCAGGACAAACAGATCAAGGAGCTAAACAAGATTGCCAGCTGGCAGTATTACGAAGATTGGGGTTGGGACCGGAAAAAACGCAACAAATGATGGAATTGCCGCCTTGACATTTTCAAGCGCAACACTTTAATATTCAAAACGCCGGTAATCCCATATCATTCGCGGGCCAATCGGGGCAGGACCTTTGCGGATACCGGCATGTCACCCGCAACCGTGCAGGAGCGTTCATGCAACAATATACGGACTCCGGGCTTCTCTCTCCCTGGGATCCCGGCATCTTCAGTCTGGGCGTTTACCTGGCCATCGTGTTGGCCCTGACGCTCCTGCTTCTCTTTCTATCGCGCTGGCTGGGGCAGCGCATCCCCTCCACAGAAAAATCCCGTCCCTACGAAAGCGGTATCATTCCAACGGGGCCGGCGCGCCTGCGATACCCCGTCCCATTCTTCATGGTGGCCATCTTCTTCCTGATCTTCGATGTGGAAGGGGCCTATATCTTTTCCTGGGCCGTGTCGGCCAGGGAGCTGGGATGGACCGGATGGTTTCAGATTTCGTTTTTCATCTTCGTGTTGATTGCTGGATTGATCTATATCTGGGCTAAAGGAGGGCTTGGGTGGGGTCCCGACCAGAGCCAAAAATAGACCGTTTGCTGAGCGGTACGGACATGCTCCTCAACTGGTCCCGCAAACACAGCCTTTGGCCCATGTTTTTCGGCCTCTCCTGCTGTTTCGTGGAAGAGGCCACCGTTTTTACTTCCCGATACGACATCGCCCGCTTCGGTGCGGAAGTGTTGCGTCCGTCGCCGCGCCAGTCCGACCTGCTGATCACATCGGGGACCATTTTCAAAAAGATCGCCCCGGTGGTGCTCCGGCTCTACGAGCAGATGGCCGAGCCCAAATGGGTCATCTCCATGGGATCCTGTTCCAATACGGGCGGCATGTACGACGCCTACAGCGTGGTGCAGGGCGTCAACCAAATTCTTCCCGTGGATGTCTATATTCCCGGGTGCCCGCCGCGGCCCGAAGCAGTGCTGGCCGGTCTGGTCGAATTGCAGCAGAAGATACTGGAGGAGCGGCCGACACGCCGCATCTTTCATCTGGGCGGCGGCAGTCAGGGCACCGAAGGACCGGTCCTGGTGGACGGCAAAACCAAGAGCCGCGATCCCAGAGGACCCGGCATGCCGGGCACAGCCATTCGAGGGAGTTCGGTTTTGCCGCCGCATTTCAAAGAGAGTCGCGCCGATGGCATGTGGACGCCGGCGGCGGCTGAAAGGCCTTTGACCGACACCGACCGCGCTCTGGCGCAGGGATTGGCGGATCGATTCGGAGAAGATGTGGTGCCGCAGGCCCCCTCAAGCGACATGGCGACATTTGCCGTTGCCCCCCATGCGGCCCAGAAGGTGCTGGCCTATCTGAAAGATGAGAGCGACCTCCGGTTCCGGCGCCTGGAAGATATCACCGCCATCGACGAATCGGCGCGCCGGTCAAAACCGGAGGCGGACTATACCCTGGTCTACAGCCTGCTCGCCTTTGACACCCCCACCCGCGTGCGGCTGAAAGTTCCCCTGACCGGCGACCGACCGGAAGTTGACAGCGTTACCGCCCTGTGGCCCTCGGCCAATTGGTATGAACGCGAAGTCTATGACATGTTCGGGATCGGCTTCAACGGCCACCCCAACATGAAACGCCTCCTGATGCCCGACCACTGGGAGGGGCACCCCCTGCGCAAAACCCACCCCGGCCGCGCCACCGAGATGGCGCCGTATACCCAGCACGATGCCCGGCGTCTGCAGCCGGCCGATGGCGGCGTTTTCGTGCGCGACCGGCAGGGCCGGGAGGAACTGATCCTCAACGTGGGGCCCCACCATGTGAGCACCCACGGGCTGATCCGCTACATCCTCTCCCTCAGCGGCGAAGAGATCCGCGATATGGATATTGAGATCGGCTATCATCACCGAGCCGCCGAAAAAATCGGCGAGCGTCAGACCTGGCATCAATTCATTCCCTATACCGACCGGGTGGATTATCTGGCCGGCGCGGCCAACAACCTGCCATATGTCATGGCTGTGGAGAAACTGGCCGGAATCGAAGTGCCGTCGCGGGCGCAGTGCATCCGGGTTATGCTCAGCGAGCTTTTCCGCCTCTCCAACCACCTGGTCTGGCTCGGCACGTACGCCCATGATGTGGGCGCCATGACACCGACCTTTTACACCTTCCGAGAGCGGGAGATGATTCTGGACATCGTCGAACTGATCACCGGCGGAAGACTGCACCCCTCCTGGTTCCGCATCGGCGGCGTGGCGGCGGATCTGCCCGACGGGTGGAAAGACAAGGTGGATGACTTCACCGGGATCTTCTCCAAACGGATGGACGAGTACGAGGCGCTGATCACCGAGAACCCGATTTTCCGCGCCCGAACCCGGGGCGTCGGCGCCATCGCCCTGGACGATGCCATGGAATGGGGCGTGAGCGGCCCCAACCTGAGGGCGTGCGGTCTACCCTGGGATCTGCGCAAAGCGTTCCCCTACAGCGGATACGATCAATTCGATTTTCAGGTGCCCACCGCGGAAGGCGGAGATTGCTACGCCCGCTACCAGGTGCGCGTGGAAGAGATGCGGCAGAGCCTGGGAATCATTGCCCAGGCTGCCGAGCAGATGCCGCCGGGCAGGGTGGTGACCGATGATTACCGCTATGCGATACCGCATCGCAAGGAGATGCTCACCGATATCGAAAGTTTGATCCACCATTTTATCAACGTGACCCGCGGTCCCAAGATACCCAGGGGCGAGGCTTACGCCTCCTGTGAGATCCCCAGGGGCGAGCAGGGGTATTATGTGGTCAGCGACGGGGTGGGCTATGCCTACCGGATGCGCATCCGGTCGCCAGGATTTGCCAATGTGCAGGCCATGCCCCTGATGGCCAAAGGGTGGTCGATATCGGATCTGATCACCATTATCGGGTCGGTGGATTATATCTTGCCCGATATTGATCGGTAAGGAGATTATCCATTAAGCTTGGGAACAGTTGAGTTGATGGGTTGGTTTGAAGGAAGGAAGGGCAAGAGCTTAAACTTCAAGCTCAACTTTCGGTTTTCATGTAGGAGCGGCTTTGAGCCGCGACCCGAATGCCTGTTTAGGACCCTTTTCGCGGCTAAAAGCCGCTCCTACACGGCGTTTCAAACCGAATTTGAGTGAAACTCGAAAGGTGACTTCAAACTTTAATCTTTTTTTAAACTTGGACGGATCGCGATGCTCCCGGTAGAATTGAAAGAAAAACTGCAATCCGAAATCGCCGCCTTCGACCATACCCGCGAAGCGGCCATCGACGTGCTGACTGCCGTCCAGGAGCACTACGGGCATCTGAGCGATGAGGCCGTTGAAGAGGCGGCGGCAATGTTGAAGATGTCGCCGCTGGAAGTGGACGAGCTGGCGACGTTCTATACTTTCCTTTACCGTGAGCCGGTGGGGAAATATGTGATCCATGTCTGTGACAGCCTGATCTGCTGGATGGAGCAGGAAGAAAATCTGGTGGAGCACCTCTGCCGGACCCTGGGAATCGAACTAGGGCAGACCACCCCGGACGGGCTGTTCTCCCTGCTGCCGGTGTGCTGCATCGGCTATTGCGACCGGGCGCCGGCAATTCTGGTGAACCGCAAAGTCCACGGGCCGTTGTCCATCGAGAAGCTGGACCGCTTGATTGATGAACTGAGAAAAGAGGATTGATGGTTCGAAGTTCAAAGTTCAAGGTTCAGAGTTCAAAGTTCAGAGTTAATGGTTTCTGGTTTGGGGAACTGGATAGATTGTGGAGAAGGTTTTAGGTGTCGAGTGATTATCCGCAAATATTGTTGAGGGACCGCAAGCCCGATCGGATCAATACCCTGGAAGAGTATCACCAGGCAGGGGGATACGAAGCCCTGACCGGCGTCATAGAGGGAAAGACGCCCGCTGAGGTGAAAGAGATCCTATTCGATGCCACTCTGCTGGGGCGCGGAGGGGCGGGGTTCCCGGCAGGGCAGAAAGTGCGCACGGTGGCCGACGACGCCCCCCATCCGCGTTATGTGGTCTGCAACGCCGATGAGATGGAACCGGGCACCTTCAAGGATCGGGTCTTTCTGCATACCAATCCCCACATGCTGATCGAAGGCATGGTCATCGCGGCATATGCCATCCAGGCGGATCATGGCATTATCTTCATTCGGCCCGAGTACGAGAGCGCCGCCAAAATCCTGGAGCGCGAGATCGAACTCGCCAAAGCGGCCGGTTACCTGGGAGACCGTATCCTGGGCAGCGGCCTCTCTTTTGATCTGGTGGTCCATCGCAGCGGCGGACGTTATATATGCGGAGAGGTGACCGCCCAGGTCAACGCCCTCATGGGGAAGAGGCCCAATCCCAAGCAGCCGCCGCCTTATGCCACGGACAAGGGGCTGTGGGACAAGCCCACCCTGATCCAGAACGTGGAGACCCTGGCGTGCATGCCCCACATCGTGGCTAACGGTGCCCAATGGTTCAAGGAACTGGCACTGACCCCCGATGCTGCCGGCACCAAGATCTTCTGCGTCTCCGGACGTGTAAACCGGCCCGGCGCCTACGAACTCCCCCTGGGCGTCAAACTGTCGGAGGTCATCGAGGTCCACTGCCAGGGCATGAAGGACAACGGCCGTTTCAAAGCCTGTCTGCCCGGGGGGGCATCCACCGGCTTTCTGCCGGCGGAACACTACCATATCCCCCTGGATTTCACCTCCTTGAAAGAAGTCGGCAACCGGCTGGGCACCGGTGCGATCATGGTCTTCGACCACCGCACCTGCATGGTGGCGGCCACGGTGAACCTGACCGAATTCTTCGCCCGGGAGTCTTGCGGCTGGTGTACCCCATGCCGGGAGGGCTTCCCCTATCTCCTTGATTTGCTCAGGCGTATCGAATCCGGGCAGGCCACTCCGGACATCATTCCCACGATCAAGACCATGTGCGCCCATATGTGGAATGCCTATTGCGCGTTTGCCCCCGGCGGCGTGGCCCCCATCGAGAGTCTGCTGGAACATTTTGAAGAAGAGGTGATGGCCCACATCGATCAGGGCGGATGCCCCTTTAAAGAAAAGGGGGGGCGCTGAACATGGTGAAATTGACCATCGACAACCTGCCCATCGAAGTGCCGGCCGGCACCAAGGTGATCGAAGCCGCCGAGCGGCTCGGCATCGTCATACCGCGTTTTTGCTACCACCCGGCCCTGGGATCGGTGGGCGCCTGCCGCGTCTGCGCCGTCACCTTCCTGGAGGGGCCGGTCAACGGCATTCAGATGAGCTGCATGGTCAACGCCGTGGATGGCATGGTGGTCTCCACCACCGATGCCGAGGCGGTGGATTTCCGGCGCCATGTGATCGAGTGGCTGATGCTCAGCCACCCCCACGACTGCCCGGTGTGTGATGAGGGCGGCCACTGCCTGCTCCAGGATCTCACCGTGTCCGGCGGTCACGGCCGGCGGCGCTACCAGGGATTGAAGCGGACCCACCGCGACCAGTATCTGGGCCCCCTGGTCCAGCACGAAATGAACCGCTGCATCGCTTGCTACCGGTGCGCGCGCTACTACCAGGAGTTCGCCGGATCGAGGGATCTCGGCGTGATGGGCATCGGCTCCCGGGTCTATTTCGGCCGCAGCAAACCCGGAACCCTTGAAAGCCCCTTTTCCGGCAACCTCATCGATATCTGCCCCACCGGGGTCTACACCGACAAACCCTCCCGCTTTATCGGCCGGCGCTGGGATTTCCAGCGCGCACCCTCGGTGTGCCTGCACTGTTCGCTGGGGTGCAACCTGGTAACCTCAGCCCGTTATCGCAGTGTGGTGCGCCACGAAGCGCGGGTCAACATGGATGTCAACGGGCATTTCATCTGCGATCGCGGCCGTTATGGTTACGCCTACAATGACAGCGAGGCCAGGCCGCGGCAGGCGACGGTCAAAGGCGATCCCCGACCGCTTTCCGATACCCTTGCCGCTGCCCGGGATGCGCTCCAGAAGGCGGTCCGGCAGCACGGTCCGCTCTGTGTGGCGGCTGTGGGGTCTGTGCGCAGCAGTCTCGAAACCCTGGCCACACTGGAGCATCTGTGCCGCGAACACCAATGGCGCGGCCCCGCTTCGGTGCATGAAGACCGCAAGGCGCAAAACCTGCGCACCGCTTTCGATTCGCTGACCGCCGATCTGGCTGTGTCCATGGGGGCTGTTTCGGTGGCTGATTTTGTATTGGTCATCGGCGCCGATCCCATCAATGAAGCGCCGATGCTGGCGCTCTCCATCCGTCAGGCCCAGCGGCAGGGCGGCGGTGTGGCCGTCATCGACCCCCGGGCTGTGAGCTTGCCCCTGGAATACGATCATCTGCCGGTGCCGCCCGAAAACCTTTCCGCCGTGATGCAGCATATGATCCAGGCCGCGTGCCGGGTGGGCGATAAGGCAGCGGATTTTCCGATGCCGGTTGGCAGCGGCGCGGCCGACCCGGCCTACGCGCCGCAGTTGGAATCCGTGACGGCGAAGTACTGCAGCAGCCGGCGCGCGGTGATTATCTGCGGAACCGATATCGTGGGGCCGGAAGAAATTAAACTGGCCGCCCAATTGGCCCAAACCATGCGTGAAGCGGGCACCGAGGCAAAGCTGTTCTATCCCCTCGCCGGACCCAATGGGTTTGCGGCCGCCAAGATGGCGCAGGAAGTGGAGAGTGTCGACGGTCTGCTGGAGCACATCGAGGCCGGCCGGACCAAGGTGCTGGTGGTGGCGGAAAACGACCTGTGGCAACACTACCCTGATCGAAGACGGCTGATGGACGCATTGGGAAAACTGGAGCTCTTGATCGTTCTGGACCATGTGGCCTCGCCGTTGGTGAAACAGGCGGATTTCTTCTTCCCCACCCAAACGGTTTACGAGGCCGGCGGCCGCTGGATCAACCAGGAGGGGCGGCTGCAGTCGGCCCAGCCGGTGTTGAAAGGCGGCATCTCCATCGAGAGGACGGGAATGGGCGACCATCCCCCGCGGGTCTTCGATGACGCCATTCCCGAAGGTGCGCCGGCGCCGGCGTGGAAACTTTTGCCGGCCCTGGCCGATGCGCCCGAAGGCGGGCGCAACGCCTTGATCGAAGCCATGGTGCCGGCCGCGGCGCAACGCATCGCCGAGTGGACAGGTGACGGAAAAGATGGCAAGCGGATCGACCTGCCAAAGGGAGCCGGTCTCCGGTCAACTGCAGGCATGACCACAGGACTGGGTCCAGAGGCCGCTGTTTCCGATACGATCACCCTTTTATTGGTGGATTGGACCATGGGGACAGAGACACTCTCCATGACCAGCGCTGCGCTGGCGGAACGTGCACCGGCGCCGGTAGCCGCCGTGCACCCGGAAACCGCCAATGCCTTGGGGTTGGGAGAGGCCGCCCGCGCCGCCATTACCACGGGGTGCGGCGAGTTAGGGGTCAACTTGCAAACCGATGACCGCATGGCCCGGAATGTCATGGTGGTGCCCCGGCATCGCTCTTTGAACTGGCAGGAGCTGGGGGCCACGCGCTTGGAATTGGACCCGAAACAGATCAAACCGGTATAACAAGGTGAAAGGCGATCGATGGATTGGGTTTTGGGCTTTATCGTGCTTCTGGCTAAAATAGCCGTCATTCTGGGCGTGCTGTTGCTGGCGGCCAGTTACCTGGTGTGGCTGGAGCGCAAGCTGCTTTCGCGCTTTCAGATCCGCCTGGGGCCCAACCGGGCGGGGATCTTCGGATTGCTCCAGCCCATTGCCGACGCCGTCAAACTGCTCACCAAAGAGGATCTGATCCCGGCAGAGGCCGACGCCTTTATCTTTCAACTGGCGCCGGCGGTGGTGGCCTTCACCGCATTGCTCATGTTCGCCGTGGTGCCGGTGGGGCCGGATATCCAGCTCTTCGGCCATTCGGTCCCCATGGTGATCACCGACATCAATGTCGGTCTGCTCTTCGTCTTCGCCCTCTCCTCATTGGGGGTCTACGGCGTTGCCCTGGGCGGGTGGGCATCCAATTCAAAGTTCGCTCTGCTGGGCGGCATCCGTGGTGCGGCCCAGATGATCAGCTACGAACTGGCCCTGGGGTTGTCCCTTGTGCCGGTGGTGATGCTGGCCGGTTCGTTCAGCCTGACCGAGGTTGTCGATGCCCAGGCGCGCATTCCCTTCATCGTGCTGCAGCCGGTCTCCTTTGCCATCTTCGTGATCGCCGCCATGGCCGAGAGCAAACGCATCCCCTTCGACCTGCCGGAGGCGGAAAACGAGTTGGGCGCAGGCTTTCATACCGAGTACAGCGGCATGCGCTTCGGGCTGTTCTTTCTCGGAGAGTACGTCCATATCCAGGTGCTGGGGGCCCTGGTGGCGGTATTCTTCCTCGGCGGGTGGCGCGGACCGCTGCTGCCGCCGGTGGTGTGGCTGCTCATCAAGATTTTTTTCGTGGCGGTGATCATGATATGGATACGGGGGACGCTGCCCCGTCTGCGATATGATCAGCTCATGGCGCTGGGGTGGAAAGTGCTGATACCGATCGCTTTGGTAAACATCGTGCTTACCGGCGTTTTTATCCTTGCGGCGGGATGATGTCGCAACATGGGCGTTTGGTGTAAAAGGGCCGGCCTGAGTGCCGGTCGATGATAAAGAGGAATAAATACAGACAGACGTTGGTTATGAAATCAGATCGAGAAGATCACTACAAACATCTCGCTCCGCCGGTGGACAACTCCGGATGGGATGCGCTCAAAGCGCTGCTGGTGGGGTTTGGCACCACCTTGAAGCATTTGTGGCGCAAGCCGATCACCGAACAGTACCCGGAGTTCAAACGGGAGCTGCCGGAACGTTCCCGGGCCCGGATCGTGTTGACGCGGGACCCTGACGGTGCCGAGCGCTGTGTGGCCTGCTACCTCTGTTCGGCCGCCTGCCCGGTCAGCTGCATCTCCATGCAGAGCTCCGAAAGTGAAGACGGACGGCGGTATGCCAAGTGGTTCCGGATTAATTTCGGGCGCTGCATCTATTGCGGCTTGTGCGAAGAGGCCTGTCCCACCTCCGCCATACAGCTCACACCGGATTTTGAAAACATACAGCGCGATATCCTGGACATGGTCTTCGAGAAAGAAGATCTGCTAATCAATGACTGCGGCAAGGACAAGGCGTACAATTTTTACAAATATGCCGGTATTGCCACGGCAGACGGTGAAAAAGGCGATCACGAGAACGAAGATGAACCGGTGAATCCGAAATCGAATATGCCGTAGTTATCAGCGAAACAGCTTTCGGGTTTCACTCATATTCAATTTGAAACGCTGTGTAGGAGCGGCTTTTAGCCGCGAAAAGGGTCCTGAACAGGCATTCGGTTCGCGGCGAAAAGCCGCTCCTACATGAAAACCGAAAGTTGAGCTGAAGATTAAACTTTAAACTGTATGAGTTGATTCAAAATGAACCTGCTCGCAATACTATTCTACACCATCGCGGCACTCATGCTCCTATCGACCGGATTGGCCATCACCCGGCGCAACCTGGTCTACGCGGTGGTCTACCTGGTGCTCTCCTTTTTCGGCACCGCCATGCTTTTCTACCTGCTGGGGGCGCCTTTTCTGGCGGCGCTGGAGATCATCATCTACGCCGGCGCCATCATGGTGCTCTTTTTGTTTATCATCATGATGATGCACCTCGAAATGGAACCAGGGAAGTTCCTGCCCCGGCGGCAGGTCATCCCGGCGACACTGATCGGCGCTCTGTTCCTGATGGCCTTTATTGTGCTGGCCGGAACCGATGCCGGCGGGTGGAAGCCTTTGGCGGCGGCCCAGGCCATGCCTGCAGCCTTTGGCTTTTACTTGTTCGACACCCATTGGCTCTCGATTGAAATTGCCTCCATGCTGCTGCTGGTGGCATTGGTGGCCGCCATCGTACTGGGGCGGCAGATGAAACGCCCGGATGATATTGAAAACGGGGAGAGGACGCCATGATCGTTCCTTTCCAACATGTGCTGCTGTTGTCGGCCCTGCTGTTTTTGCTGGGCATGTTCTGTACCCTGACACGGCGCAACCTGATCATGATCCTGCTGGGAGTGGAGATCATGCTCAATGCGGCGTCTGTGGCCTTTATCGGAGCCGCCCTGCATTGGCAGCAGATGGAAGGACAGGCCGTGGTGATCTTCATCCTGGCGGTGGCGGCTACGGAAGTTTCGGTAGGATTGGCGATCATCATCGCCATCTACCGGCGGACCGGCTCCATCGATCCGGATGTGCAGGTGTAAACCATGGGACCTGACCTTATGTTATCTTCCGCCATCAGCGAATTCAGCCTGTATGCCAGCATCACGGCGCTTGTGCTGCCGTTGCTGGCCTTTGCCGTCATCATGCTGGCGACCCGTCCTTTTCCCAGGGTGTCGGCGGCCGTCTCCATCGGTGCGGTGGCGACCTCCCTGGGCGTGGCGATTTCGCTGCTGGTGCGGCACTGGGGCATGGAGGCGCCCCTTGCCTACAGCACCACATGGGTGGTATCGGGAAAGATGGCCATTCCGTTGGGGGTCCTGCTGGACCCGGTCAGCCTGTCGATGCTGACGGTCGTATCGGCGATCAGCTTCCTGGTGCAGGTATATTCTCTGGGCTACATGGCCGGCGACCCGGGGTTTTCCCGTTACTACGGCTGCATGTCCCTCTTTGCCTGGGCCATGCTGACCCTGAGCGTTTCGGGATCCCTGCTGCAGCTTTTCATCTTCTGGGAGTTGGTGGGTCTCTCTTCCTACCTGCTGATCGGATTCTGGTTCGAAAAGTTCAGCGCCAGCGAAGCGGGCAAGAAAGCTTTTGTCATGACCCGCCTGGGAGATGTGGCCTTCATGCTGGGGCTGATTCTGCTCTGGCTGCAGCTGGGCGACCTGGATATTGTGCGCCTCAACGATTCGGCGGTGGTCCTGGAACGGTTGTCTCCCACCATGATCACGATAACCGCGCTGCTGATTTTCGGCGGGATCGTGGGCAAGAGCGCCCAGTTCCCGCTGCTGACCTGGCTGCCCGACGCCATGGAGGGTCCAACGCCGGTGAGCGCGCTGCTCCATTCGGCCACCATGGTGGCCGCCGGGGTCTACCTTTTTTCCCGGCTCTTCGGCTTTTTCGCCCTCTCTCCGGCCATGATGACCGTCTGCCTGGCCATTGGCACCGTCAGCCTGCTGCTGGCCTCCACCATGGCCCTGGTGGCAAGGGACATCAAGCAGGTATGGGCCTACTCGACCATCAGCCAGCTCGGCTTCATGCTCATGGGGCTGGGGGCGGGCAGCTTTTTTGCCGGCACCTTTCACCTGATCACCCACGCCGGGTTCAAGGCGCTGCTCTTTCTCTGCGCAGGGGTGCTGATCCACCACTACGACACCAACGACATGTTCGAGATCGGCCAAAAGGGCGGCCGATCCCTCAAGGGGGCCATGATCTGCATGATCGTGGCGGCCGGCGCGCTCTCGGGTCTGCCGCCCCTTTCCGGCTTTTTCAGCAAGGAGCTGATTCTCGGCCGGCTGCTGGAACTCGCCAACCCCATATGGTTTATCGCCGGCGCCGTGGGCGCCTTTCTGACGGCGTACTACACCTTCCGGCTGATCTTCATCATTTTGTGTCCCCGTAAGCGGAACGCGACGGCCGATGCGGATCGCCATGGACATCACGGCGCCGCCGGTGCCGGGGCCATGGCCGCGGTGCTCTGGGTGCTGGCCGCCGTCACCGCGGCCCTGGGATTTTTCCAGGATCCGCTGCTGGCCTTTCTCAAGGGGGGGCTCGGGGCTGGACAATCCCTGGCCATCGGCCATCACGGCTGGCTGCCCGTGGCAGCCTTTTCCCTTGCGGTGGCGGCCATCGCCGTGGCGTGGCTGGAGTTCGGCCGCAGGCAAGCCCGCCAGGTGGGATTCGTGGAGAAGCTGCCGGCGGTTGCGGCGCTCTTCGCCAACCGCTGGTACCTGGACCATATCTACCGGTTCGTGCTGGACAAGTGGGTCTATGGCGGCGTCTGCCGGCTTTTTGCCTGGAACGACCGACGGGTGATCGACGGCGCCGTGGACGGCATGGGGCAATCGGCCATCGGTCTGGGATCGCTGCTGGCCAGATTGCATACCGGTCTGATCCAATACCGGCTGATGATCCTCTTTGCGGTGATGGCGCTGTTAATTCTTTACTTCGGATTTGGCGGATAAGATGGAATTGCACTATGCGAATTTTCCATATTTAACTTCGTTGCTGCTTTGCTGCGGTCTGGGGCTGCTGGTCATATTGTTCATCCCGGCCAACCGGCCCAGGGCGATCAAAGTGGTCAGCGCCGTGTTCAGCGGCCTGACCCTGGTGATCTCCCTCTATCTCTACGTGGCCTATGACAAGCAACTGGGCGGTTATCAATTCGTAGAGCGCATCGAGTGGGTTCCATCGCTGGGAATCTCCTATTTCAATGCCGCCGATGGATTCGGCCTGCCCATGCTGCTGCTCACCGGCATTGTCTTTTTTACGGCTGTTCTGACCATGTGGGAACTGGAACTGCGCGTCAAGGAGTTCTTCGCCCTGATCTTTCTGCTGGTGTCAGGCGTGTTCGGCCTTTTCATGAGCCTCGACCTCTTCTTCATCTTCGTCTGGTTCGATGTCTCCCTGTTTCCCATGTATCTTCTGATCGCCATTTGGGGCAGCACGCGCAAAGAGTACGGCGCCATGAAGCTGACCCTCTACCTGCTGGCCGGGTCGGCCCTGATCCTGCCGGCCCTGATCTATCTGGTGGTGTCTGCCGATAAAGGGACCTTTGACCTGCTGGCGCTGATGCAGGCCGATCTGTTCACGGCCCGGCAACAGCAACTGGCCTTTCTGATGCTCTACATCGGGTTCGGTATCCTTGCCGGCGTCTTTCCGTTCCACACCTGGTCGCCGGTGGGGCATGTGGCCGCGCCCACGGCGGTTTCCATGATCCATGCCGGCGTGCTGATGAAGATCGGCGCTTTCGGCGTGTTGCGGGTGGGCATCTTCCTCTGCCCTGAGGGGTGGCGCTATTGGGCGGAGCTGATGGCGGTGCTGGCCACCTGCGGCATCGTATACGGAGCGCTGGTGGGTTTGCGCCAGACCGATCTGAAGTATGTGATCGGGTACTCCAGCGTCTCTCACATGGGCATCGTGGGCCTGGGGCTCTCCACACTGACCATCGACGGCGTCAACGGCGCGGTCTTTCAAATGTTCGCCCACGGCATCATGACGGCGCTTTTCTTTTCTTCGGTGGGCTACATTTACGACAAGACCCACACCAAGGCCATTGCGGAGTTGGGCGGATTGAGCCGCACCATGCCGCGGGCGGCCACCTTTTTCATCATCGCCGCGTTTACCGGCATCGGCGTGCCGTGCCTTGCCAGTTTCTGGGGAGAACTGGTGGTGTTTCTCTCCTGCGTGAAGGTCTATCCGCTGAGGGGCGCCCTGGCCATTGGCGGCCTGGTGATCAGCGCCCTCTTCATGTTGCGGGTGGTTCAGAAAACCTGCTACGGACCGCCGGTGGAGAAGTACGCTCAACTGCCGGATCTCACACCGGCCCTGGGTGTGCCGCGTGTGATTCTGGCGTCGGTGATCGTGATCTTCGGCCTCTTTCCCGGCTGGCTGTTCGACATGATCCATACGGCGACGGCTGAACTTTTGAAATGAGCGGTTGTCGGATTGGGGTTTTGGTGGTCGGGTTATGGAATTTATTCGTAATGATGTGAGGGAGTTCATAGTTCAAGGTTCAAAGTTCAAGGTTCAAAGTTCAGAGTTCAGAGTTCAAGGTTCAAAGTTCAAGGTTTGAAGTGGTAAAGTCGGTGGTTAGGGGGCATTTGATGAGGTCAGCGGATAGGATGACGGCATGAATTGGTCGATGTTTCTTCCCGAGTTGGGCATGTTGGCGGCTGTGGCGGTGTTTTTGACGCTGGCGTGCCTGTCGCCGGATGATCGGCGGGATTATTCGGCGGCGGTCGGGTTCGGCGCCCTGGTCGCGGCGTTGAGCATTTACTGCGCAGGAAAGACCGGTGTTCTGTTCAACAATGCCTATCGGGTGGATCTCTTCTCCCAGGTCTTCAAGATCCTGCTGTCCTTCGGGTTCCTGCTGGTCGTCTTTTTGTGCCGGGAATTGAATGGTGTCGCCGCCCGGCGGCGGACGGAGTTCTATCTTCTGCTCTGCGTTTCCACGCTGGCCATGATGCTGCTGGTGTCCGGCGTGCATCTGGTGGCCATCTATGTGGCCCTGGAGCTCTCCTCCTACTCATTATACATCCTGGTCTATCTGCGCAGCGAAGCACGATGGGGTTTGACCTCGGGGCTGCGATATTTTCTGGTGGGCATCTGCGCATCGGCCATCATGCTCTTCGGTCTGGCCTTGATTTACGGCGCCACCGGCACGCTGCATCTGGATACGCTGCTGCAGCTGCCGTCCCTGACCGCAGACAACCCGGTGTTGGCGGCCGGGGTGCTGATGACCCTGGGGGGCTTTTTTTTCAAGCTGGCGATTTTTCCGTTCCATTTCTGGGCCGCCGACGCCTATGAGGGGGCGCCCAATCAGGTGACGGCCTTTATCTCCACCGCCTCCAAGGTGGCGGCCATTGCCGTCCTGATCCGCGTGGTGGCGGGCTTCGGAGGAACGGGGGAGCCGCTGACCAAGGCCCTGATCGCCCTTGCCATCGCCACCATGACGATCGGCAACCTGTGCGCCATCGGCCAGAAGGATTTCAAACGGCTGATGGCCTTTTCCAGCATTGCCCAGGCCGGTTACCTGTTGATCGGCATCTTGTGCATGACACCCGAGGGCTATGCCGGAACGATGTTTTATGTGGCGGCCGTGCTGGTGATGAAATTTACCTGCTTCATGGTGATGAACCGGGTGGCCGAAGACGGTCGGAATTTGCAGATCGCCGAGTTGGCCGGATTGCACCGGCGATCGCCCCTGTTGGCCATGGCCCTGATGATGGCCCTTTTCGGACTGGCCGGCATTCCGCCGACCATCGGGTTTTCCGGAAAACTGTTGATCTTCAAGGCCGCCATCGAGCAGGGGTATCTCGCCCTGGTGGTCATCGCCATGGTCAACGTGGTCATCTCGCTCTACTACTATCTGTTGGTGCTCAAAGCAGCCTACCTGCTCGAAGAAGAGAGCGAGCAGCCCGCGCTGGCGCTCTCCGCTCCGGGACGGGTCCTGGCCATTTCGATGGTGGTGGTGATTGTGGCCATCGGCTTCTACCCCACAGGGCTGCAGAAACTGGTCCACGCGGCGGTGCTGGTGTTGAATTGAAAAGGCCGGTACGAAGCCCGGCCCTACGAAGACCATTTGTCGGCGGTGTTCGGTTGTAGGCTGCAGGGCCGGCCTCCGCACCGGCCAGGGATGAGGTACAATCTTTAATGACGTTATCTAAGCATTCTGACGACAAACCCCGCTGTGCCTGGATGGGCGACGACCGGTTGATGTTGCAGTACCATGACAGGGAGTGGGGCGTCCCCCTGCGCGATGACCGCAAGTGGTTCGAATTCATTGTACTGGATTCTTTCCAGGCCGGTCTCTCCTGGCGCACGGTGCTGCACAAGCGGGAAGCCTTTCGGACGGTCTTCCACGGCTTCGATCCCGAAAAGGTCGCCCGCATGACGCCGGCGGCCCTGGAAAAGGCCCGGCAGAACAAGGCTATTATCCGCAATCGGTTGAAAATTCAGGCGACGGTGAAAAATGCGCGCGCTTTTCTCCAACTTCAGGAGCGGGAAGGCGGTTTTAACGGGTTCATCTGGTCGTTTACCGACGGCCGGGTGGTGCAAAACGCCTGGAAGAGCGAGGAAGAGATCCCCGCAGCCACGCCGCTATCCGACCGGGTGAGCAAGGCGCTCAAGGCCGAAGGGTTCTCCTTTGTGGGAACCACCATCTGCTATGCGCTGCTGCAGGCCGCCGGCGTGGTCAACGACCACCTGGTCCACTGCTTTCGATATCGGGAGTTGGCATAATTTCACGGGGAGGCAAACCAATGGCCAAGCGAAAGAGAAAAGCAGGGCGCGATGTGGAAAAAGCATACACCAACAAGCAGTTCGCTGCCAAACTGCGGCGGCTGGCCGATTGCATCGAGCAGGACAAGCGCTTCCGGATTCAGGTCGCCGGAGAACGCGTTGCCGTGCCGCCGGACGCCGTCATCAATATCGAACACGAACGCGAAGGTCGCTCGGAAGAGATCGAATTTCAATTGAAGTGGACCAATTCATAGTGCCATTAACGTCCGCGGCGTTGGTTTGTCGGACTTGTTTACCCTCCGATGCGGTGGACATCCGGCCGTAAGATTCCACGACATTTCTTTCTTGGTACAACCTTGCCGTTTCTTGACAAAAAAGGGGCTTGCCTCTATGCTACGTCCGTTTTGCTTACTGAAACGGGATAGGCGTTCGACCGCTCCTTTGGCGCGCCGGACGCGATGAGCTCCCGCGGCGGATATCTTCAAACAAGTGATTGATATTTATGACCGATAGAGAATTGGACCAAAGCCCCTCGCTGCTGTTGATGGTGGCCGGCGCCAAGGGCGCCATCGGGTCGACCATCGCCATTGCCACCGCTTCGATGCAGGGACAGCGGCTCGAAAAGTGGGGCGGATTGACCACCGCCGGGCGATTTGATGTTCTTGGACCGGCCGATCGCATCCGCATGGTGGGGTGGGATATCGATGAGCGCACCATGGCCGAGGCGGCGGTTTACCACGGCGTTCTGCCGGAGGAAAGGTGGCGTAACGACCGGGACCGGTTGGACCGGATGGAGATAAGACCCGGCCCTGATGCCGATGGGTCCATCGGCAAGCAGGTGGAGGCGCTGTGCAAGGATATGGATGCCTTCCGCGCCCGATACCCGCAGGCCAGAGCCGTGATGGTCAACTTGTTGCCGGCGTGCTGGGATATCAGCCAGTCGCATCGCCTGCAGTCGCTTGAGGACTTGATGGCGAATGACGTCCAGGGGCCGCCGGACCTGGCCTATACCATCGCCGCCGTGCTGTCCGGCATAGCGGTGGTGAATTTTACCCCCAACACCGTTGAACTGCCGGCCATCTGCGAGGCCGCAGAGGAGCGGGGGGTCCCGCTGGCCGGACGCGATGGGAAAACCGGACAGACCTATTTCAAGGTCGTTCTGGCGTCGGCCCTCAAAGCCCGCGGTTTGAATGTGGATGGATGGTACAGCCTCAACATTCTGGGGAACGAGGACGGCAAGAACCTCATGGACCCGGATCGGGCGTGCGGAAAGCTCCAGAACAAAACCTCGCTCCTGGATGACATTCTCGGCTATCCGGTGGGTGCGCCGTATGGCGAGTCCACCCACAAGGTGCGCATCGACTACTACCCCCCAAGGGGGGATGCCAAAGAGGCGTGGGATGTGATCGATTTCAGCGGTCTGTTCGGCATGCCGATGAGCATGCGGCTCAATCTGCAGGGGCGGGATTCCATCCTGGCCGCGCCCATGGCCATCGATCTGGCGCGCTGGGCGGCGGCCCTGCAAATGGCCGGGGTGGGCGGTGTCGTGCCCGAACTCGGCTTCTTCTTCAAGAAACCGGTGGGTTCCAACCCGCCGCTGACGTTCCAGGATCAACTGGGCGCCCTGGAGCAACTGGCCTCCCGTGTCAGCGCAAAGCTCGAGGTAAAGCAATAGATGAAAGGACCATTGAGATGGTTTTAGGGTACAGTACCAATGCGTTTGTGAAGCACGCTTTGCTGGACGCCTTTGACATGATCGCCGACATTGGCTTCAAGGGGGTGGAGATCATGTGCGACCAGCCGCACCTCTATCCACCCGAGTATGACGGCCGGAGGCTGGATGAGGTCAAGACAGCCCTGGAGCGCAACGGCCTCAAGCCCACCAACCTGAACAGCTTCACCTTGTTTGCCGTGGGCGACACCTACCTGCCATCCTGGATCGAACCCGATCCCGAGCGCAGAAGCATCCGGGTGGCGCACACCTTGTCCTGCCTGGAAATTGCCAAGCACATCGGGTGCGCCAATATTTCGATACCGCCCGGGGGGCCGCTGGAAAAGAGCCTCACCCGCAAAGATTCGCTGGCCCTGTTCCACCAAGGCCTCGACCAGGTCATTCCCAGGGCCGAAGAACTGGGCGTCAAACTGCTCATCGAGCCCGAACCGGATCTGCTCATGGAGCGGACTTCAGAGATCAAACCCTTTGTGGAAGAGATCCAGGCGGAAATCGTGGGAATCAACTTCGACATCGGCCACTTTTTCTGCGCCGGCGAAGATCCGGCGGC
This sequence comes from Desulfobacteraceae bacterium, assembly GCA_050302315.1. GTDB lineage: Bacteria > Desulfobacterota > Desulfobacteria > Desulfobacterales > Desulfosarcinaceae > JARRKU01. The sequence goes on along the minus strand of JBNLAV010000005.1, from coordinate 13,470 downwards.
GGCGCTCGATACGCTGTTTCCGTGGGTGGGCCACATGCACATCGAAGATATCGCCGCCACCCGCGAACACCGCCATCTGATCGCCGGAGAGGGCGCCATCGATTTCGGGGCGGTTTTCAGCGCCATCAAGGCGTTGGGGTATACCCACGATATCAGCCTCGAACTCTATCCCTATGTGGACACGCCGGTGGAGGCGGGATCCAGGAGCCTCGAGGTGCTGGAGCCCCTGATGGCGCAGGCCGGTTTGCGCTGAAGCGTTAGCGGCAGTTCTTCGATCGTTTTGCTTTTGAACCCCGAAGTCCGGATTGCGTCCATCTTTGGTATGAGCCCGTGGCCCCATCGGTCTATGGTAGGTCAGACCCCCCGCAATGCAGGCGTATTTTTGCACTACACTTGATTGACACCACCGCTATCTTTATGTCATGATTGGTCCACTTTCACTTCACATGTTTTGCGACCGTTGGTATACCGTTATGCCATTGACCCTATGAGATGGCAGCGGAACAGGGCAAATACGGTTGGTGAATGAACAGCGGGCATCGCTTAATCAAACAAATTGATCGAGTTGGGCTTAATGCATGGATCGTAGAACGTTTCTGAAGATCACCGGCATTGGAAGCGTCGGCTTTGCCGCCGGATGCTCCGACCACCCTCAACGGAATCTTTTTACCCTTGTCCAGGCGCCGGAAGACATGGTCACCGGCAACGCGTCCTGGTATGCCACCACCTGCCGGGAGTGCCCGGCCGGTTGCGGCGTATTGGCCAAGAACCGGGAAGGACGCGTGGTCAAGCTGGAAGGCAATCCGCTCCATCCGGTCAACCGGGGCAAGCTGTGCGCCCGCGGCCAGGCCGCGCTCCAGGGGCTCTACAATCCGGATCGCCTCCACCAGCCGTTGCTGAAAACAGAAAACGGCTGGTCCCCCATCGAGCCCGCCAAGGCGGTCGAACTGGTCTTGACGCGGATGGGAGCAGCGGCCGCCAAAGGCGGCCGGCGCGTGGCCATGCTCACCGAAGTGGTGGGCGAAGCACTGCTGGCGCTTTTTACCGACACCCTGGCGGAGTACAATGGCGCGGCACCGTTGGTCTATGAACCCTTCGGGTTCGAAGCCTTGAAGTTCGCCCACGCGCAACTCTTCAAATCACCCGAGCTGCCGACGCTCAAGATGGAAGAAGCCGATCTGCTGGTCGGTTTCGGCGCCGATTTTCTGGAGACCTGGCTTTCACCGGTGGAATATGCCCGGAAATTTAAAGCCATGCACGCCGTCCGGGACGGAAATAAAGGGTTCTTTATCCAGGTCAGTCCCTACCAGTCCCTGACCGGGGCAAACGCCGATAAATGGTTTGCCTGCCGACCGGGCAGCGAAGCCGCCGTCGTGATGATGCTGATCCAGAACGCCCTGAGCAGCGGACGGGGAGGGCATCTCAGGATGCCGCTGCGCACCGCCCTGCTCAAATCGTCGAGGGCATATACCGCCGCAAAAGTGGCGGAGTTGACCGGCCTGCCGCCCACCGAGTTGGGCCGGCTCTCCCACAGGGTGATGACGGCGCGCAAACCGCTGATCCTTGGAGGGGGAACCGCTTCCGGCGGCAAGACCGCTCCGGCTCTGGAGCTGGCGGCGGCGCTGCTGAACCTGATCCTCGATCCCGAACTCTCCCTGTATGATTTTGATCAACGCCACCGGGTGGAGATTGCTGCCCCGAGATCCGACATCCAGGCGATCTGGAAGTCGGCCGCCGACGGCGACATCGACGTTCTTTTGCTGAACAACACCAACCCGCTGTTCACCATGCCGACCGGCAGCGGCGTGTCCAAGGCGCTTGCGCGCAAAGAGCTGTTTACCGTGGCCTTTGCCCATACAATGGATGAAACGGCCGCTGCCGCCGATCTGATCATTCCGGTATTGACCTCCCTGGAGACGTGGGATGTCTATGAAAGCAAACAGTCCATAAAAGCCTGCCTGCAGCCGGTTCTGGGGAAGATCTCATCGGCGCCCCATATCGGAGATCTGTTTCTTCAATTGATGCCCAAAGCGCGGCGACCGGTGGAGAACTTCCGCAGCCTTCTCGTCCACCAGTTTGCGGACCAGGGAAGGATTTCGTCGGATCAGGATTGGGTCGACACTTTTCAGAAAGGCGGCCAATTCACGCCGGAAAAAGGCCGCCATCGGAAAAGGGTCCATATGGAAGCCGACCTGGCCCAGACCCTGTCCGGCCTGTTGGACCAACTCCCGAAAGCAGCGGAACCGCAACCGATGGCCTGCCTGGCGCCTTCGCTTCGCTATTTCGATGGAAGGGGGGCCAACCGTTCCTGGCTGTCGGAAGTCCCCGATCCGGTCACCCAGGTTTCGTGGCAGTCGTTGGCATGGATGCATCCACAACTGATGGATGCCAACGGCTGGTCGGATGGCGATGATGTGCAGATCGAGACGGCCAACGGAAAAATCAAAGTGAAAGCGTACCGCTATGGCGGCCTGCACCCCGATACGGTGGCCCTGCCCGTCGGGCAGGGGCATACCCAATACGGCCGCTATGCCAGGAACCAGGGCGCCGACCCTGTACAGCTGATGGCGGCCGACATCGAGCCGCTCTCCGGCGCACCCGTATATATCTCCGCAATCAAAAAAATATCCGGCGCCGGCCAAATCGGCCCCCTGGCCACGACCTCCGGCAGCCGCGTTCAGCATGACCGCAAGATTGCCCTGAGCGTCAGCCTTGAAGACGCCGGTTCGCCCGACAAGCTGGGCAAAGGGCTCGCCATGAACGACTTTCCGTTCACCCTGCCGCTGCCCGAGGGGTATGACCACCACCGGGACATTTATGCCTCCCACGACCATGACAAATACCGCTGGGGAATGGTGGTGGATCTGGACCGCTGTATCGGTTGCAGCGCCTGTGCCGCAGCGTGCTATGCCGAGAACAATCTCGGGGTTGTCGGTGAAGAGCAGATCATCAAAGGCCGTGAGATGGCCTGGATGCGGATCGAGCGTTACGAAGATCCGGACGATCCCGCCCGGTTGATTTTCCTGCCCATGATGTGTCAGCACTGCGACAACGCCCCCTGCGAGGCGGTGTGCCCGGTATACGCGCCGCATCACTCCAAGGAGGGGCTCAACAACCAGATTTACAACCGATGCATCGGCACGCGTTTTTGCGCCCAAAACTGTCCCTACAAGGTGCGCCGCTTCAACTGGCTGGACTGGAAGTGGCCCGACCCATTGCCCATGCAGCTCAACCCCGACGTCACCGTGCGCAGCAAAGGGGTTATGGAGAAGTGTTCCTTCTGCGTCCAGCGCATCAAAGTGGGACACAACAATGCCAAGAACGAAAAGCGCGAAATTCGAGATGGTGAGGTGACTCCGGCCTGCGTGCAGACCTGCCCCACCGACGCGCTGCACTTCGGCAATTTAATGGACGAAAATAGCAAGGTGCGGCAGATGATCCAGGATCCCAGGGCTTACCAGGTCATGGGCTATCTGAATGTCAAACCCGCCGTCATTTATCTGAAGAAGGTAACCCAAACGCTTTAGTGATAGAGACCATGTCAAGCCTGACCTACCGAAAAATAGACAACGCGGTCATTGACACGCTCCAGCCGGCCGGCCGGGCGTACTGGGTGACCGTAGGACTGCTTTTTCTTGGCGTTCTGGCGGGAGCCGGCTGCTGGCTCTACCAGATCCTTGTGGGCATCGGTGTGGCCGGCCAGAACAATCCGGTGCACTGGGGGACCTATCTGATCAATTTTGTGTTCTGGGTGGGAATCGCCCACTCCGGCACCCTGATATCGGCCATCCTGCACCTGTTTCGCGCCGGGTGGCGAAACCCCATCGCCCGGGCCGCCGAAACGATGACCGTATTCGCCGTCTGCACCGCCGGGCTCTTCCCTTTCATTCATCTGGGGCGGGTCTGGATGGTTTACTACATGCTGCCGGTGCCCAACCAGCGGTTTCTGTGGCCAAACTTCCAGTCGCCGCTGATGTTCGATGTGGTGGCCATCAGCACCTATCTTACCGTGAGTTCCCTCTTCTGGTACACCGGCATGCTGCCCGATCTGGCTGCCATCCGCGACCGGGCCCAGGGTGTCCGCAAGAAGATCTTCAGCGTGATTTCGCTGGGCTGGACCGGTGAATTCGAACAGTGGCGGCACTACATCCGCGGTTATCTTTTCTTCGCTGCACTTGCGACGCCACTGGTTATTTCGGTGCACAGCGTGGTCTCCTGGGATTTTGCACTGGGCGTGGTTCCCGGCTGGCATACCACCATTTTCGCACCCTACTTCGTGGCCGGCGCCATCCACAGCGGTCTGGCCATGGTGGTGACCCTGATGATCCCCTTGCGGAAGATCTTCAAGCTGCAGGAAATCATCAGCCTCAAGGTGCTGGAGAGCGTGGCCAAGACCATCGTTTTTACCGGTCTGATCGTTATGTTCGCGTACGGCACAGAGGTCTTTATCGCCTGGTACAGCCACAACATCGTTGAGATGGAGAGCTTCTGGTGGCGGGCATTCGGCGACTACGCCCTGGAGTACTGGATCATGGTGAGCTGCAACACCCTCTTTCCGCTGCTCTTTCTCTTCAAGAAGGTGCGAACCAGCATTGCCGGGCTGATGATCATCTCCCTGCTGGTCAATGTGGGCATGTGGTACGAACGCTTCGTGATCATTATCGGCAGCGTGGCCCACGATTTTATCCCCCACGCATGGGGGCTCTACCGACCGACCTGGGTGGAGTTCGGCATCATGATCGGTGCCTTCTCTCTCTTTTTCTTTTTGTTCGTTCTGTTTGTAAAGCATTTGCCGTCGGTCTCCATGACGGAGATGAAAGAGACTGTCCATACGGAGGAGGCCCATGGATAATCAACGCATTTCCATCATGGGCGTTTTCGACGATGAGAACCGGGCGGCCGCGGCGATTCGCCGGCTGAAGGAATCGGCCTACACGGTGGAGCGGGTGCACAGTCCCATCCCCAGCCATGCCATCGCCGATGCGCTTCAATTGCCCAAAAGCAAGGTGGGGTGGTTTACCCTGTTCGGCGGCATTATCGGTTTTTTCTCCGGTTTTCTGCTGGCCGCCTTCACCGCCACACGGTGGAGTCTGATCGTCGGCGGCAAGCCCGTCGTGGCGCTGGTGCCGTTTGTCATCGTCGGTTTTGAGTTCACGATCCTTTTCGCGGTATTCGGCAATATCCTGGGATTGATCTCCCAGGCACGCCTTCCGCGCTTTGAGGTGGCGCCGGGATATGATCCGGCCTTTACCGGGGACCGGTTCGGGGTTCTGGCCAGCTGTGCTCCCAACGACGAGAGCGGACTTTCAGATATGTTCACCTCCCAGGGAGCTGAAATCAAAACGGTAGAGGACGCCGGCCCGGACGGCCGTTGATCTTCGCCGGCTACGGATGGCGGAAAAGGAAGCAATGACGGATAACACGACAACAACAGCCCAACCCGTCCCGAAGTGGATGACCACGTTGCCGCTGATTCTCGCAGCGGTCGGCATCGCCGTTTTCGTGCTCCAGTTGGCCGCCGGGTCGGCGGACCGTGCGTGGCAGGCCTACCTGATCAATCTGCTGCTCTTTGCGGCCATCGCGCATGGGGCCGTGCTTTTTTCCACCCTGATGAACACCGTGAGCGCCCGCTGGAGCGGTCCATTGGCGGATCTGGCCGAGGCGTTTACGGCGTTTTTCCCCATCTCCTTTATCTTGTTTCTCCTGCTCTTTGTCGGTCAGGGACATGTATTTCCCTGGCTGCACCACGACCTGCACGGCAAAGAGGTGTGGCTGAATCTGCCGTTCATGCTCACCAGGGACGCCTTCGGCCTGTTTATCCTGTACAGTTTCGGCTTTGCCTATTTATACCATTCGCTCTACTTCAAGCTGAAGGCCCGCGGCGCCAGCGGAAAGATCGCCTCACGAATGCTCCAGCGGTGGCAGGCCAACCCCCCTGACGAAGCGCGCATCAAGTCGCGCATGACCGTTTTCGGCCTGCTGTACATGCTGGCCTTTGCGCTGGTGCTGTCGCTGCTGGGGTACGACCTGGTGATGGCGGCCGATCCCCACTGGTACTCCACTTTGTTCGGCGCCTACTCTTTTGTAAAGGCGGTCTATGTCGGATTCGGGGGCTTGATCATCCTGGCCGCATTGCTGCACTCGAGCCCGCAGAACAACTATCGCGTCGAATCCTCCCAGTTCCATGATATCGGCAAGCTGTTCTTTGCCTTCTGCCTGGTCTGGGCCGATTTTTTCTACGCCCAGTTCGTGGTGATCTGGTACGGCAACATTTCCGAAGAGACGGCTTATATCATCGAACGCACCATGACGGCGCCATGGAGCGTTCTGGCGTGGACGGTCTTTACCGTCTGTTTCATCGGTCCCTTTCTGATTTTACTCAACAAGAAGATCAAAACCATTCCCGCCGCCATGATCGTGATTTGCAGCGTTGTCATCATCGGGATGTGGCTGGAGCATTTTTTACTGATCGCACCGGCATTTCATCAAGATACGCATTCACTGCCGTTAAGCTGGATCGATTTCGGTGTGGGATTGGGCTTTCTCGGACTGTTAGGCACGGCATTGGGCTCCTATATGAAGCAATTTCCTGAGCTGTTGAATCCGCGGACAGAGGAGGGGCGCTGATGGAAATCCTCATCACTTCCTTTTCTCTATTAACCTTGCTGGTTGTCACGGTCCTGATCGGAACGCGCGGCAAGCCCATGCGCTTTTTTACCGCTTTCGGCGAAACCGTTGCGGCCATATGGGACAATCGGGGGCCGCTGATGTGGGTTACGATCAGCGCGGTTTTGGTGCTCGGTTTTCTCCTGTTTTTCTATGCGCCGCCGGCCGGCCGGATCGGCGTTGCCCAACCCATCGCCTTCAGCCACCGATTGCATGCCGGGCACAAGGCCATCGATTGCTACTACTGCCACCCGTATGTGGAACGTTCCAACCACCCGGGGCTGCCGCCGGTGGAAAAGTGCCTGCACTGCCATCAATACATCATTGCCAATCATCCCGAGATTCGCAAAGAGCATAATTACTTTGACAACCGTATCCCCACCCCCTGGAAAAAGGTCTACTATCTTGCAGAGCATGTGGTCTTCAACCACCAGCGGCACATCAAGCGCGAGGTCGCATGTGAGAAGTGCCACGGTGAAGTCAAACAGATGGACCGGTTGAAAAACCAACGCTTCAAGATGGGGTTTTGCGTACAGTGTCACCGGGAGAACAAAGCCAACCTGGATTGCTGGCTGGCATGCCACAGTTAAATCGACGGCACCGTGTTATTGGGTCGGAGAGGAATTGAATGACAACAACAGCATCAGATACGACAACCAATGAGCTTGCGGCCAAAGCGTTCGCGCTGACTTCGGCGATATGGTTCCCGGTGGCCACCACCTTTGGGCTGATCGCCGCCGGCTATGTCGTCGCACCGGATTTCATGGCCAATATCGAGTTTATCCATTTCGGGCGGTCCAGGCCGATCCACATCAATCTGGTGCTTTTCGGATTTGTCACGCCGGGGTTCATTGCCGCCGCTTTCTATTTTACGCCGCGGCTGCTCAAGACCGAGCTTTTCAGTCAGAAGCTCGGGGTGACCACCGCCATCCTGTGGAACATTACCCTGGTGGCGGCGGTGCTTAGTCTGGCCCTGGGTTACAGCCAGGGACGCGAATACGCGGAACTGCCATGGGCGGTGGACATGATGATCGCCGTCGTTTTTGTACTGGTGATCGTCAATCTGCTCAAGACTGTCAGCCAGCGCCGGGAACCGATCCTGTTCGTATCGATCTGGTATTCCTGCGCCGCCATCGTCCTGACCGCTGTGGGCTACTGCCTCGGCAACGTGATCTGGAAGCCCGACAGCGGGGCGCTGCTGGGGATACCGGATGCCATCCTGCTGTGGTTTTACGGCCACAATATTTTCGGCCTGCTCCTGACGCCCATGGGGCTGGCGGTGGCCTACTATGTGCTGCCGCTGGTCACCCGCAGCCCGCTGTACAGCCACACCCTCTCCCTGATCGGCTTCTGGTCGCTGATCGTGGTCTACACCCATATCGGCACCCATCATCTGTTGCAGGTGCCGGTGCCCACCTGGCTGAAAGTCATCTCCATCGTGGACAGTGTGGCCATGGTGATCCCGGTCATGGTCTTTTTGATCAACATCTGGTACACGGTCAAGGGCAAGTTGGGGCTCATCCACGAAAACATCGGTGCCAAGTTCGTCTTCACCGGCACGATCATGTACTTCTTCGTCAATATCCAGGGGAGCTTCATGGCGCTGCCCCAGGTTCAGCGGGTCACCCACTTCAACAACTGGGTGGTGGGCCACGCTCATATCGGCGTGCTGGGCTTTGCCGGCGTTACCGCCCTGGGCGGGCTGTGGTACATCCTGCCCAAACTCACCCATAAACCGCTGTACAGCAAATTTCTGGCGGACCTGCAGTACTGGCTGGTGTTGATCGGCATCTCCGTCATGGCCATCGATTTGACCATCGTGGGGCTGATCCAGGGCAATGCATGGCTCAATGGAGAGGCGGTCTACCGCGTGCTGCCGGAGATCCATCTATACTACGTCATCCGGGTGGCTTCCGGCCTGCTCATCGTATGCGGCGCCTTTATCGGCCTGTACAATGTCATCCGAACACTGTTTTTCAACCGTGGAGAAGTAACCGCATGAAAATGACCCCTACAACGGTGATCGGCGGCGCGCTGTTCTTGTTGACCGCCATTGTTTTCATCATGGTTGTATGGCCGTACTCGACGGCGGACATGACCCCGTCGGAAATCTTCCGGCAGCGAACGGAAATCGAAGAGGCGGGACGCCGGATCTATATTCAGAACGGCTGCGTCTACTGCCACAGTCAATCCATCCGTGCCTGGGACTGGGTGCATGGCGCCAACCGCATCGCCCAGGCCGGCGATTATGTCGCCGATGAGCCCATCCTGCTGGGCTCCGAGCGCACGGGGGTGGACCTTTCCCAGGAGGGCGGCGAGCATCCCGACGACTGGCATATCGCCCACTTCATCAATCCGCGCTTCACGCGTCCCAATTCGATCATGCCGCCGTTCCGCTGGTTGGGCGACGAGCGCATCAACACCCTGACCCAGTATATACAGAGCCTCGGTTTAAAAGCTGCGGACCAGCGTATGGCGCGGCAGCGCCATTGGAAAAAGGAAGCCATCAAGGCCTATGAAGCCGGCGTGGAGACCAATGTCCGCTGGCTGGCGGAAATCGTTCCGGAGGGCTGGCGCAACCTCCCCAATCCTTACCCCACCACACGGTCCAGTCATCAGCGCGGCCGGGTGATCTACCAGCAGTTTTGCATCGGGTGTCACGGACCGGTGGGTGACGGCATGGGGCCTGCCCAGCCATGGATCTATCCGCCGCCGCTGAACTTTACCATCCTGAAGGGGCGGGAGATATCCGGCGGCATCATTTACTACCAGATTATGAACGGCATCACCGGAACGGCCATGCCGTATTTCAAGAACGAGCTGGAGTCCCAGAAAATATGGGAAGTCGGTGACTATGTCGCCGTGAATTTCATCAACCAGAGTGACGCCAATCAGGAGCCCAAAGGCATCGATGCCGCTTATGAGCCTTAGCGGGCCGGGCGGGTGCCGCCATTTGGAAGCCGGGGCGCACTGGAAAAAGGGGATTACGACCGCATGTATTACCCTTATTTTATCAGTTATATGCTGGCCGGCGTTGTCATTGCCCTTGTCGTATTCGCCTGGGCACTGAAAAACGGCCAGTTTCAGGACCAGCAACGGGCGCGGTTCCTGCCGCTTTACGGTGCCCCGAAAAGGGCGCCCGTGAGAGCGAGCAAGGTGAGCCGCATCGAGGTCGTCGCGCTGTTTGCCCTGGTGATCGTCGGGTTGTGCGCCAGTTTTTCGACGGTTATCTTTGCGCTGGTGCGCGTGCCCTAGCCACGGTCCGGCGGAGGAAGAAAAGGATCACTGCGTATGCACTATTTTGAGCTTAGAAATTTTCAGCATTTCATCTTATGGCTGTTTCCGACCCTGCTTTTCGTGGTCGTGTTCGGGATCGGCCTGAGCCGGATGCATTTCCGGCAGAAGAATTCGGATGCCCAGATGGAGAAGATCGAACACTCCTACCCGGGCGGTATCGAAGAGCGCAATGCACCCTTTCCGCTGGTGCTGATCCTGATCCTTTTCGGGACCATTATCTGGGGATTTCTGTACATCATCATGTACGGTGTTCTGGAGGTGCGGATATGACCGCCAATTCGGATCAGGAACACGGCTCTTCCCTGAAGAGCTGGTTCATCATTACGCTGCTGGTGCTTTTCGTCTTGTTCAAAGGCGGATTGGCCTTTTATGTGATCGGTGATTTGGGTCAACCGGATTGGGATTACCGCCCCATCAAAGACATCCCCGCGGAATCACCCTACGCGGTATATGAACTGCTGCCCCATCAGCAGCACGTTCGCGGAGAAAAGGGGGAGTAATGCTACGGATCTTGAGTGTCATATCGATTGTCACCACCATCGCTCTGATCGCCTGGGGCGTGATCACCCTCTATGATGAAAGCCTCCAGGTCGGCCGCATGTGGGAAACACCGGCCGTCAAAGCCCATGAAACCCCCATCCCGGTGATGGATCGCGATACCGTGCCTTTCAATGGCGGAGAAATCAGCTACCGCCAATCCGATCCGGCGATTTTGAAAGCGCCCTTTGATTTAGCACCGCCGCAAATCATCGCAGCCGGCCAAAAAGGATACCAGCGTTTTTGCATCCAGTGCCATGGGAAGTTTTACGACGGCCAGGGAACCGTGGGGCAGAGCTTTGCCCCGTTGCCCGGCGATCTCCAGAGCGCCAAGGTGCAAGGCATGCCGGTGGGCCGGCTCTTTCACGAGATCAGCTACGGGGTCCCCGGCGGGCGGCAGCCCGCCCTGGCCAGCACCATCGGTGTGGACGAGCGCTGGCATATCATTGGTTTCATCAAATCTCTGGGGATTCGACAATAGACTCTCCCGACATTTCCATCCCCCCTGCTCCCGTATCGAATATCTTGCAGGCCGTCATAAATAAATCTCATCGTATCGGTGCATTATATAGATAATTCTATATTTATGGCCCTGGTAACTGCGCGTTTCTCGAAGACTCCCTGGCGCTCGATAAAACACTTTCCAACCCGACGATTTAAGCCTCTCCGGGGTCAATTCCTTCGGGTTGCTTTAACAACATCGTTCTGATAGATTTCATGCACCCCAATTAACGAAATTTGGCCCTTATTACCAAGTGCATCGAATTTTTAAGATAAAGTTGAATGCAAATAAAACTTCCCCGCATTAGGAGGCATGCCCCCTGACACCGGGAATTCCGGTGTAAACAGGCAAGACAGATAATACCTGTGAATAAGCCATTTATGGATTTTAATATAAATCACGATTAAATATAGTATGTTATATATTTTCCAATCAAGCACGATGGAACCAATTCTAATTTGCATCAATCTGCAAATTTGGGATAATTAATCAATTTCCCAGAAAAACGGGCATGCCCACTAATATATGTTAAATGTCTGAATATCGAACTGAGCATTGAAATTGAAAATCCTGAAAAGCACATTTAGAATGGGTTCCTACGATGGCAAACCTCCTTTCTCCAATTATATAGAGGCATCCATGTATTTAGAGGATGAGGCCAAGTCAGGTAAAGATACCATAATACTATCCTTAAAGCTTGATCCAGAAAATAAAAACACAGATGAGTCAATGGTCCTTTCAGATTCTGCGCTTGGAAATGGATATAAGCTAATATCTAAGAAAAAGGATGGTGAGCTCGAAATTAGAACTTATAGAAAAAAAGGTAAAAATACCATTTAAGGGTCATGCCGCCCCACAGCTTTTAGTTAAATGGTAAGATAAGATGCCTGAACCATTAATTCCGATAATATTGATTTTGCTAGCCACTTGTTTGGCGTGGAATTATTATTCATGGCATAAATTGCGTGAAGTTCTAAAAAATTATAACCTCCCTTTCTCCAGTATATTAAATCCAATGGGATTGAACAATGATTTGCACACTATTATCGACTTAATAAAAGAAACAGATTCCATAGATGAAAAAAAGAGGCTGAAACGAATAAAGAACATAGCTCAGTTGAGCTTTGTCAGTCCTTTCCTTGTAATGCTTGTAATTGGAATATCTGTTATAATGATAAAATGAGGACCATTTAACCTTTTGCTGCTCCCGACGCGGCTACGCCGCGCCGGAGAGCATGAAGTTAGCGCATAAATTTTACAGGACATGAGTGATATGACAGAAGCTCCAATAGGAATTAAATCAAAAAGACCTTTTCTTATTTACATTCTGATAGCTCTGCACTCGATATTCGGATTGTTTGTAATTTCTATACTTGGCTCTGGAATAATTGGTCAGATGATCCAAATATTTAAATTTGCCTGGACAATGATATTCGTGATCATCTTGTTCACCTCAGTAATTGGTATGTGGGAAGGTAAGCCTTATGGGTGGTGGTGTACTGCATTTCTATACATCACAGGAACCTTAAAACACCTATCGGGGATTGCGATTGGCGCATTAGGATTTTTCCCTGTAGGAATGGTCATGATATCTTTTTATTTGCTACTTTTAATACTAGTAACAAGAAAAAACATTCTTTCCTATTTCGAAGTTGGATCTGTATCTTTGCCAGCTTCCTTAACTAAAATATCACTTGCCGCCCTTGTGTTCATTGGTGCTATGTTTTTGTTTTTTGGGGTACCTGAGGTTTGAATGAAAAAAGAATGCTAACATGTAGCTTGAGCATCGACGCGCAAAGACCGCACGCGTCTCAGCTCGGCGTGAGCCTTTACTTTGCCAGATAGGTGATTCTATGAATCTAAATGATATCATCTCGAGAGATAAATGGGCAGGAGCAGAAGGTACTCATAATGAATTGCCTCTGATAATTCGGTTCCGGCATGAAGTCTCAAAGGATAGCAATCTTAAAGACCTCCCACATCTCATTCAGATCTTCTGGGATTTTGAAGATGACCCATCAGGAATGCCAAACAATGAAGAAAGTGATGCGATGCGAATATTTGAAGATAGGTTGGTTGATGCACTGGAACCCGATCTCACTGGTATTCTCACCGCAACTATTACAACAAACAGATATCGTGAATGGGTCTATTATGTAAAATCGGTTGATTCCTTTGCTGAGGGTCTTCACGCAATGCCTCAAGAGAAGGAGCCATACCCGATTGAGATCAAGACTAAAGAAGATCCAAGTTGGGAATATTTTTTTAACAATGTCCGGCCAGATGATTAGGGCTAACCTGGGTCTTCAGCGGATCGCCTGGACCATGCGCCCGCTGAGACCGGACGATGCTCTATGTAGAGATTTAATTTGATTGAAAGCATAAAAAAAATATGCAAAGGGCTTATAATTGCGGTTGGTTCTCTTGAATTAGCAATCTACATTATTTTTGCTACGGCAATATTTTTC
>JBNLAV010000004.1:0-11331 GCA_050302315.1 Desulfobacteraceae bacterium | reverse complement strand
ACGAGCGGCTTGGTACTTATGAAGCCGTCGCTCAACGGGTTGAGCTGGACCGGCGTACCGCCAAGAAGTATATCCATCAAGGGCGGAAACTGTTTATCCCCAAGGACCCATCCGGGTGATGCCTTTTCTATGATACACCGGGTATCGCCGGTGTGTCTTCGTGAATGAAAAATGGGGCGGATCAGTGAATGGTCGGCCGGTCGTCGTCATCGTCTTTTTCACCCTTGATGACGGTAAACTTGTTGCGGCGTTTTTTCTGGGACCGTTCGAAAAATTTCCAGCGCCACCAGTTGGGATCGAGCCAATGGGTGGGGGAGCGAAAGTAGAGCCAGCCAAGGCCGATGCCGCCCAGGTGGTAGGCCCCGTGGAGATTGGTCTGGGCCAGGAAGGTGAGGGCGGTGATGATGACGGTGCCGTAACTGATGTACTTGGCCTTGATGGGCAGGACGAAGAAAAGCAGGATGGTGGCTTCGGGTTGCAGCAGCCCGAATACGACGATCAGCGTCAGCACGCTGGGCATCATTCCGGCGCAGGGGACGCCGAAGGAGGGCAGGCTTCCAAAAAGCAGGCAGGCGACGGCGCCTCCCAGGGCGGCTATGATGTACAACTGTAGAAATCCGCGTGTCCCGAGGGCGGATTCGATGGTGCCGGCGAAAAAATAAAACACCAGACAGTCGATGAGGAAACCGATCGGCGCTCCGGGATTATGAATGAACGGGTGGGTGACCAGCTGCCAGAAATGAAAGAGCCCGCCGTTGGGCGCGTTGAGCGCAAGCAGTTGATACAGGGGGATCCCCAGCCAGTGCTGGCCGAGCAACTCGATGACATACACCGCTCCGTAAATGATCAACATGATCTTGCCGACAGGGGTCAGTGTCGGCCCGAAACCCATTATCCTGCGCTGGCCGTGGGGGAACATGATGGCGTCGCCTGTTAGACCAAGGGGTTTTGAATGGCGGTCGGCCATTCGCTAAATGAACGCAATCGGGGAGCGTGCGATCAGCCCGCTCCCCTGTCTGTTGACGCTTGCGCCGTCCTATGCGGCTTCCAACGTCGCCGGACCCGGCTTTCGGATGGTTATTCGGCGGCGTTTTTCAATGCTGTCCGGCGAGCGCGCGCCTGCTCAATCTTCTGGGCGATCTCATCGGCCTGTGCTGCGCTTGGGGAGAGGCCGGCGGCCTCTTTCAGAAGCTTGATCGCCGACTCCAGGGCGTCATCCGTATCCTTGCTGATGGCCACGTCGGCCTTGTACAGCAGAATCATTCTATCGATGTTGTTCAAGCGGGTCATGACGGCCGCGCGCATTTCAGGGCCGACGACATAGTCCTGGGCCTGATGAAGATATTCCTTGATGCCCTCGAAGTCCGGAAGGCCGGGGACTTCCAGCAGCGTATCGGCCTTGTTGATGTAATAATTGAATACCAGCGGGAAAACCTCTTCTCTGGTATAAGTTGCCTGGACCGGCTCCGCAACCGATTGGCCGTGAAGGACCATGAAGAAACGGGTGTCTTTCGGGGAGAAGCGTCCCTTCCAGATTTCGATGGCGTTGTCTTTGGGGTGGATGTAGTACTTGTTGCTGTTGTTGTAACTGATGGCCAGGACGAGGAAAACAATGGCGGCCGCAGCGGCCAGTGCAATCTTGACGCCGCGGTTCATCGGATCTGCGGGGGCGTCGGCTTGTTGCGGTTCGACGGTGATATAGGCATCGTCCGCTTTGGGTTGCGCCGCCGTAACGGGGCGTTGGTCCGATTTCTCTTCGACGGGCGCTGCCGCCGGTGCGGCGGCCTCCGCTTTGGCCTTGGGTGCGGGTTTGGCTTTCGGTGCCGGCGCCTTGGCCGCCGCCTTGATGGCAGCCATATCAAATTGATTGAATAGCAGCGCGCGCAGGCGAGCCACTTCTTCAGGGTCCGTGCTGGCGATCACGGGCGGCGCCGAAGCTTGAACGCCGGCCGGTTTGGGCGCCGGCGCGGGTTTCGGCAACGCCTGAGTGGGCTCGAACTTTTTGAATACAAGCTCCTTGACGGACACTTCTTTAGGCGCTTTGGTCTTTTTCGGAGCGGCCTTGGCTTTGGCGGCGGCTGCTTTCTTAGGTGCGGTCTTTTTTGTGGTTGTTTTCTTGGGGGCTGCTTTTTTTGCCGCGGGTTTTTTAGCGGTTGAAGCGGCTTTTTTCTTGGTGGTGGCCGCACTTCCTTTTTTAGCGGTGCCTGCCGCGCTTTTTTTGGTTTTTTTTGCGGTTGTTTTTTTCGTGGTTTTGGGAGCCGTCTTTCCGGTTGCTTTTTTAGCTGTTTTTTCTTCTTCTATTTTCGCATCCGCCTTTTTCTTGGTCGTAGACTTGATCAAGCTTTTCTTGCCCATTTAATCATCCCCTTTGAAACTGCACATGAATTGTTCTATATTTCGGAGAGCCACAAAAGACAGTACCTATAAAAGATCGGTCCGTCTTTGTAAACCCTTTTTTCCTGTAGAGGCAGGCGGAATAGGCATCAACGCGGTTACGTATCAACAATCAGGGGAGCGGCAATTGGAAGAATCGAGGTCGTCACAACTCAATGCGCAGAGCGTCTCACGCCACATGCACGCTATCATAAAGACTCATGTCGCTGCAACCCCAACGTCCCGGTTCAAAGACGGCCGGTAACCCTGGAAAGGACGATAACCATGACCCATGACCAGGATTCAATTGACCACAAACAAAACAAGCTGTTCGATGTGCTGCGAAAAAAACAATCCCTCGCCGTCGGTTTTTCCGGTGGCGTGGACAGCACCCTGCTGGCGGCTGCCGCCCTGCAGGTGCTGGGCGAGCGCGTCGTCGCCATGACGGCGAAATCGCCCACCCATCCGCCGAAGGAGCTCGATCATGCCATTGAGATGGCCAATGCGCTTGGCGTGCGTCATCTCGTGTTCCCAACCCACGAGATGGAGGATGCCGCCTTCACCGCCAACAGCCGCGATAGATGTTACCATTGTAAAAAGATTCTTTTCAGCAAAATGCGGGAAGTGGCAGATGAGTATGGGATTAAATTTCTCGCCCACGGCGCCAATCTGGATGATCTGTCCGACTTCCGGCCCGGGTTCAGGGCGGCCGAGGAGTTGGGCGTCACGGCGCCGCTCATAGAGGCCGGCTTGAACAAAGACGATATTCGGCGATTGGCCAGGAAAATGGGGCTGCCCAACTGGGACCGTCCGGCTATGGCATGTCTGGCATCCCGGTTTCCCTACGGTGTGACGCTGGCGCCGGAAGTGCTGCAACAGGTCGAAAAAGCCGAGGCGCTGGTGATGGCGACCGGGGTAAAGCATTGCCGGGTCAGACATCACGGTAATCTGGCCCGCATAGAGATCGACATGGATGAAAAGGGGGTTCTGGTGGACGATACGGTCCGTCGGGACCTTATCCGCCGATTCCGGTCCATCGGATACCAGTTTGTATGCCTGGATCTCGAAGGGTATGTATCCGGCAAAATGAACCGGGAGATCAATGACCGGCCAGCCTGAGGATGGCGCTTTCGATGATTTCCGAGTTGGTCTTTCCGGTGCGCTTCTTCTCTCGATTGAGGATGAGCTGCGCCTTGAGCGAAATCATCGCAGAGACCTGTTTCTTTCCCATGCGCTGCTGACGATCCCGCCATCGCTTTTGACGCTGGCGGTCGGTTTTTCTGCGGTTCGCAAGAGTGGTCATGGAATCCCCTTGGAGAATATGAAGTTATGTGTAACGCTATACTTGTTGTGATATATAACGCCGGGCCAACACGGGTCAAGGAATTTGGCGACCCGGGCCTCCGACCTCCGGAAGATGAAATGCACGGGTGCTGCCGGCAACTGGTCGCCGGTGCCACCCCGTATCATCCATGCAAGCTGGATTTCAAGCTGATCCCCCTTTAATCGTCCATATAGGAATAGATAACAAAGCATTATAAGAGTATTCTGAACTCTAATGAGACAGTCGTGATATCATCCCGATGACAAGCATTCGCGGGCTTTTTTACTACTCGTTCTCGTACGCGTAATCGTAATCGGGCAAAAATTAACGAGGCGTCGGTTTGGAAATGGTTTCAAATCCTCCCTTCGACGCGGGTGGCACCGCCAATTCGATTACGAGCACGCGTACGATTACGAATTTGCAGACGCGCATAAAAAGCAAGTTTGGGTTTATGGGATAAAACGGCGTGGTTTAATATTTCCTTGTGAACTTATATACTTGCTGTTAATAGCGTATGCTACGTTCGCTACCGTTGCGCAGTTTGCAGCCGTGTATCTGATGCATCCGGGGCCAAAGCAACATGGATATGTTGATAAAACTATATGATCTGCCGGATGGCGATGCACTCGACGGATCGATCCGTCCGGGGAACCTCCGGATCAGAAGGGCAATGGCCTATGAGCGGCGCAAAGTGGTTGACTGGGTTCGACGGCAATTCAATGCGCTGTGGGCCGAAGAATGTGCCGTCGCCTTTGGCCGCCAACCCGTGGGCTGCTACGTTGCGGTGAAAGACGACGCCATATTCGGATTCTGCTGCCTTGATGTGACCTGGCGGAACTTCATCGGTCCCATCGGCATTGATGGCGGCCATCGTTCCAAAGGCATTGGACGGGCGCTTCTGCTGGCCGCGGCACAGGAGATGCGAGCGTCCGGTTATGCCTACGCGGTGGTGGGCGACGTCGGAGAACCGGGCTTCTTCAGAAGGGCGGCCAACGCTTTGGATATCCCGAATTCAACTCCGGGCCCATACCCTCCGAGGGCGCCGGGTGATTGAAAATGAACCGTCGGAAATGATGGCGGCCATGGCGGGGCCCGCAGGAGAAAACGAGGTACCATGTCTTTTGAATCCTTTGTCATCAAGCGTTACCTGAAGGTGAAGCATCAGCGCAAGTTGATCTCATTGATAACGGTCCTGGCCACCCTGGGGGTCGCGGTGGGGGTGATGGTCCTGGTGGTGGTGATTGCCGTCATGACCGGATTCCAGGCGGAACTTAAAAAACGGATCCTTGGGGTCGAGGCCCACATGCTGGTCATGCAGTACAGCGGCTGGATCGAAGACCACAAGGCGGTGCTGAACAGGATTGCCGAGGTCGATGGCGTCAGCAACGTCACGCCTTTCGTATACGGGCAGGGCATGCTCCGGTCGGCGGGCGGGGTTTCCGGGCTGGTGCTCAGGGGGATCGACCCGGAGCGTACCGCTATCCATCTGAAGACTTTAGGGGGAACATCCTTGCCGCAATTGCTGGCCTCCGGAGAGGACGCCCTCGAAACCGGTATCGTATTGGGCACGGTGCTTGCCGAAAAGTTAAATCTGAAGGTAGGCGACGGCGCTATGCTGATGGTGGTTGGGGGGCGTCAGACCAATATTCGCCAACTGCCGAGAATGCACCGGATGAAAGTCGTTGGACTGTTCGATACCGGCATGCACCAGTACGACGGAAGTATCGCGTATGTCCACATGCGGCCGCTGCAACGCATGGTGGGGATCGGAGACCGTGTCACCGGTTTCGAAGTCAGGGTGGTGGATCCGGATCATGTGGAAGCGGTCACCGAGGATATCGCTTCACATTTGGGAATCCAGTTCTGGGCCAACCATTGGAAACAGATGCATCGAAACCTGTTTTCCATGCTGACCCTTCAAAAGCTGATGATGTATGTCATCCTGACGCTCATCATCGTTGTTGCAGCCTTTAATGTGGCCAGTGCGTTGATCATGATGGTTAAGGAAAAAACCAAAGATATCGCCATCATGATGACCATGGGGGCTACCGGGCACCGCTTGAGGCGGATCTTTCTCGGAAAAGGGCTGGTCATCGGCGGCATGGGCATCACACTCGGTGTCCTTGCAGGCCTCACGGTCTGTTGGATTCTCGCCCGCTATCCATTTATCGAACTGCCGGGGGATGTCTATTTCCTGACCACCCTGCCTGTGGAGTTGAATCTGGCCGATCTGGGCGCCATCATAGCGGGGACCATGGCCATATGCGCGGCGGCATCACTGTACCCGGCGCGTCAGGCTTCGAAAATGAATCCTGTGGACGCCATCCGGTACGGCTGAGCCGAAATGAAGGCGCCGAACACCTTATATTGTTGAAGATGCCATAACGTACAGAACCGGAACCATGCGATTGCGCTGAACGTGAGCCGTTGAGGAGGCACCGTGGGAAAACCGCTCAAGATAGTCCTGATGACGTTGCTGATGGTATTGGTGATCTTCTCCATTCTGGCCGATCTGCCCATTGGAAAAAAATTTCAGGAAGGGCTGGAATTGGGGATGTATTTAAAATGGGTGAGCCTGCTGGGCCTCATCATAGCGGTCTTTACGGCGTGGGGATACCGCAGTCAAATTGTGGCGTCGCAAAAATACCGTCGCGCCGATGAAGCCCTGGCCAAAGCCGAAGAAACCTATGAACGCAAGAAAAAGGCTTGCGAACAGATGGAAAAACAGTTGCGTTCGGAATACGATCAGAAAAAGCAAGGCGTCGACCAGGAGATCGATGCCGTAAGGCAGGCCTATAAAAAACGACTCAAGGAACTGAAAGAGCAGAACATGGAGCTGAAAGAGACGGTTGGAAAGTTGATGCGCACCCTTAAGCGGGAGCGTCAGCAGCGCGGCTGAAACCGACCAGACCAACTCCGGGAGGGAGTTTTGGGGCATGACTTCGATTCGCTACCACCAGGTCGAAAAACGATTCGCCTCCCATGCCGAGAGCCATTGGGCCCACCTGTCCCGGCTGAATAACTTATTGATAATAGTAAATATAAGTATGTTTTTCTTGACCGACCTGGTCATCCGGCAGGGCTACTATTATACCTTCTATTCCCTGTTTTTTCTGCTCTTCACGGCAGTCGGTCCTTTGATCGGATTTGGTTTATTGAACCGCCTGTGGTACTATTTGTCGTTCGTCCTGAGTGAAATTGCAGGATCCTATTTTTTGATTGCCAGTGCATGGTATTGGGTGAAAACGAACAGCGGATATGGATGATGAGTTGGAAAGGATGGACAAGCGCAGCGAACGAGGTGACCCGATATGAGGCGAAACCCTTTTCGGTTTAACTATCAGTTTAAATTTACTGACGGAAATACCAAAGAATATGAAATCCTGTTGGCGCCGGACACCCTGAGTCTGATTCGCGAGGACGACGACCGGACACCGGCCGAATGGACGCGCCTGGAGTGCGATCAATGCCAATGCTGCCCCTTGACGCCGGATGCCCATCCGCAATGCCCCATTGCGGTCAACATCATGGAACTGGTGGACAACTTCAAAGACGTGTTCTCCTACAATGACTGCACCGTCATGTGTGAAACCCAGGAACGCATATATGTGAAGAAAACCTCGGTGATGGAGGGCTTGTCGGCCATATTCGGCGTCATCATGGCCACCAGCGAGTGTCCCATCATGGAATTTCTGAAACCCATGGCCCGATTTCATTTGCCATTTTCGACCATCGAGGAGACCACCGTACGGACGGCATCCATGTATCTGCTGGCCCAATACTTTAAACACAAAGATCAATCCGATATGAAATTTGATTTTTCGACGCTGGAGAAGCACTACGCCAAAGTTCAGCTGGTGAACGAAGGACTCCTCAAGCGCATCAATGGTGTCAGCAGCGAAGATGCGGATAAAAACGCCATCATCACCCTCCATTCGCTGTCGCAGTTTCTGTCCATGGAGATCGATTACAGCTTGAGCGGTCTGGAGCCGATCTTCATCAATCGATTCGGAGACTAGACCCGATACCCATCTATGACGAAACTAAAAATATCATATCAATTTATAATGGAAGATAAGCAGCAGGAGATCTTCGACATCCTGTTGGATCCGGATACATTGGAGAGCCATTGCAAGCCGGTTGGCAAGATACCGGACTGGGTCCGTTTAGACTTCCATCAATGCGGAAACTGTCCGCTCTCGACAGATACCGTTCCCAAATGTCCGGCGGCGGAGAACATGGTCTGTATCGTTGAACGGTTTGCCGACCTGCTCTCCCATGACCGGGCGACTGTGGTGGTGACATCGGCAAACCGTACCGTGTCCAGCACCACCAGCGTTCAGCGCGGTGTATGTTCGATCATGGGGCTCCTGATGGCCACCAGCGGATGCCCGTTGACATCCTTTTTTAAGCCCATGGCGCGTTTTCACCTCCCTTTTGCCAGCACGGCTGAGACCATCTGGCGGGCAACGTCCACCTATCTGCTGGCCCAGTACTTTAAACTGCAGAATGGTGAATCGCCGGATATCCTGTTCACCGGTTTGGCCGAAATCTATCAGAATATTCAGATCGTTAATCTGGCGTTCGCCAATAGATTGCGCGCTGCCTGCAGTCATGATTCCATGGTCAACGCGATTATTCTGCTGGACATGTTCGCCAAATCCATGCCCGCGGCCATTGAAGAGTCCCTGGAGGAGATCCGACACTTGTTTATACCTTATTTATCCCGGGAGAAATCCCGATCCATATCGTGAGAGAGAAAGAGAATCGATTTGATAGGACCGTTAAAAAACATCTGGAATAAAGTCAAACGCAGCAGCAAACCCACTAAAACCAAATCCAAAGAACTTGCCGGCGGAAGAACAGCCTCCCGGAGCGAGCAAGAGGCTCAATCCGTTACGCATAACAAAGCGCCTACCCAAAAGGACAAGAGTCACAAAGACGGGAGAAGATCTAAAAAGCGGCCCGGCAGACAACCGGATTCGCAAGAACAGGAGAAGAATTGGCGCCTGGAAGATTTCGACGTGCCTCCAGCCGAAGGCAAGACCCGCTTCCATGACCTGAATCTTCCCAAACCCCTGATGCATGCCGTAGCCGACCTCGGTTTCCAATATTGCACCCCCATCCAGGCGGAAATTCTGCCCAGCACCTTGCAGGGAAAAGACGCCACCGGAAGGGCCCAGACCGGCACCGGCAAGACGGCCGCGTTCCTCATCGCGGTGATTACCCATATGCTGCGCAAACCGGCATCGGCCAAGCGCAAATCGGGACTGCCGCGGGTGTTGATACTGGCCCCCACCCGGGAGCTGGTGATGCAGATCGGAGAGGAAGCCAGGGAACTGGCCAAGTATACGCATTTCAAGGTGGTCAACGTCTTCGGCGGAATGGACTACGAAAAACAGCGGCGCATGCTCGGCCGCGGGAAAACGGATATCGTGGTGGCCACCCCTGGACGGCTTCTGGACTTCAAACGCAGTAAAGACATCGATCTGCGGGAGGTCGAAATCGTGATCATCGATGAGGCGGACCGCATGCTCGATATGGGATTCATTCCCGATGTCCGCAAAATCATCTACAGCACACCCCACAAATCCAAACGCCAGACCCTGCTCTTCAGTGCCACATTGACCCCTGAGGTGAACCGTCTTTCCGAACAGTGGACCCGCAATCCGGTCACTGTGGAGATCGAACCGGAGCAGGTTGCCGTCGATACGGTTGAACAGCTGGTCTATATCGTGACCAACGAGGAGAAGCTGGCACTGCTGTATAATATCGTGACCCAGAAGAATCTGGAGCGGGTAATCGTCTTCTGCAACCGCAAGGATGAAACCCGTCGTCTGGCAGACCTTCTGAGTCGTTACGGCATCAACTGCGCCATTCTTTCCGGTGATATCCGGCAACAGACCCGCATCCGCACCCTCGAAAGATTCAAGGCCGGAAATTTGCGCGTCCTGGTGGCCACCGATGTTGCTGGGCGCGGGATCCACATCGAGGGCATGGACCATGTGATCAATTACACCTTGCCACGGGATCCTGAAGATTATGTTCATCGCATCGGTCGAACGGGAAGGGCGGGGGCCGTCGGTACTTCCATCAGTTTTGCAGATGAAGACGACAGCTTCTACATACCGGCCATAGAAGAACTGCTGGGGACCCCGTTGCCGTGCAACTATCCTGAAGAAGAGTGGCTGGCACCACTGCCGCCGCCACCGCCGAGGAAAAAAGAAAAGCCGGATGAGCGTCAGCGATCGCATTCCGGCAAGCCCCGAAGCGGGAATCGGAACCGACGCCGGAGAAGGGCGCCTCAACGGACCAGCCGGCGGCAAAAACCGCAAAGCCGGCAAGGCAGGAACCGTTAATGAATGCCAGAACGGCGATGATTCATCTGATGGCCGACATTATCATTTCCAGCAATGATTTCGACAATGATCGGCTGAACGATCCGGCGGTATGGCAGCGTTTCATGCAGCAGGTTCTGGCCGGCATCGATACCTGCCCGGATGACGCATTGCGCCGCGTACTCGAGGCGATCGATCGGGAGCAGTTTCAGCGGTGGATTGACTCGCCGCCTTTCTGGGACGATCTTAACCAGGAGATCGATCAGCGCGCTCAGATCATGATGACCTTGATGCCGTCCGACCAACAGGGAAACTGCTAAACGGCGGCAGTTTCCCATTCTCGAGGCCTGAAAGCGGTGTCTCAACCTTCCTGCACGCCAACCTATTCTAACTGAAATGGTTGAATCCGGCGGCAAGCGGATGCCGGTCTCCGGCGGTCAGGCAGACGCGAACGTTTTCGTCGGAGAGGATTTTCCCGACCTTGTAGCAGGTGATTCCGGTCTTTCCCAGGGCCGTCATCTTCTCTTCCGGGATTGAGAATAACAGCTCATAGTCCTCGCCGCCGCCAATGGCAAAATCGACCGGCGCCATCTGCAGGGTCTTGCCCGCAGCGCGAACCGTCTCGTGCAGCGGGATGGCATCGGCGTAAATTTCGGCCCCCACCTGGCTCCGGTCGCAGATGTGGTGGACCTCAGATCCCAGGCCGTCACTGATATCGATCATGGCATTGGCCAGCGGTGCGATGGCGGCCGCTGCGTCCAGCCGGCACGTCGGCGATACGTGCTTATCCAGCAAATAGCGGCACGGTGATTCCCCTTTTTCGAGAAGGCAAAGCGCGGCGGCGGAAGCGCCCAGGGTGCCGGTGACCATCAGACGATCGCCTGGTTTGGCGTGGCTGCGCAGGCACAAGTGATCGGGCGCAACCTCACCCAGCAGGGAAATGTTGATGGTGTTGACCGCGCCGCGGGTTGTGTCGCCTCCGGCCACGACGGCTCCGTGCCGACGGCACGAATGTCCGATACCCTCATAAAGACGCCTCACCCAATCGACATCCATCTCCGGGATGAGCACCAGCGAGATAAACATCCACGTCGGCCTGCCGCCCATGGCGGCGATATCGCTGATGTTGGACTCGGCCGCTTTGATGCCGATTTGTTCGGGCTGGGCATACTGTTGCCGGAAGTGGCGATCTTCGACGAGGATGTCGGTTGTGGCCAGTAGATAGGGCGCCGGCTCCGGGGCCGTGCGAATGACAGCGGCATCGTCGCCCATCCCGACCAGCAGATCGCCATGGGT
>JBNLAV010000003.1:0-19298 GCA_050302315.1 Desulfobacteraceae bacterium | reverse complement strand
CTCCGGCATTGGAAACCGGTGCGGAGTTGGCCGTAGTTATGGTGACGGTCTCCGGCGCGCTGTCCACTTTGCCGTCGTTCACGACGAGCGCCACAACATAGGTGCCCGGCAGGTCCACCACAAAGAAGGGCTGCACGGCTGCGGCGTCGGACAAGGCGGCGGTGCTGCCCGAAGGCCTGGAGGTGAACGCCCAGCTGTAAGTGAGGCCATCACCGTCCGCATCGCTCGACCCGCTTGCGTCTAAAGTCGCTGTAGCTCCGGGAAGAACGGTCTGGTCCGGACCCGCGTTTGCCACCGGCATGCTGTTCTCCGTAGCAATGGTGACCGTATCCGGGGCGCTGTCCACTTTGCCGTCGTTCACGACGAGCGCTACAACATAGGTGCCCGGCAGGTCCACCACAAAGGTGGGCTGCACGGCTGCGGCGTCGGACAAGGCGGCGGTGCTGCCCGAAGGCCTGGAGGTGAACGCCCAGCTGTAAATGAGGCCATCACCGTCCGCATCGCTTGATCCGCTTGCGTTCAGGGTTGCCGTATCGCCCACGAGCACGGTCTGGTCAGGCCCGGCATTGGAAACCGGTGCGGAATTAGCCGTTGTAATGGTGACCGTATCCGGGGCGCTGTCCACTTTACCGTCGTTCACGACGAGCGCGGCGACATAGGTGCCCGGCAGGTCCCCCACAAAGGTGGGCTGCACGGCTGCGGCATCGGACAGGGCGGCTGCGCTGCCTGAAGGCATGGAAGTAAAAGCCCAACTGTAGGTGAGGGCATCGCCGTCCGCATCGCTCGACCCGCTTGCGTTCAGGGTTGCCGTATCACCCACGAGCGCGGTCTGATCAGCGCCGGCATTGGAAACCGGTGCGGAGTTGGCCGTGGTTATGGTCACCGTATCCGGGGCGCTGTCCACCGTGCCGTCGTTCACAACGAGCGCGGCGACATAGGTACCCGGCAGGTCCACCACAAAGGTGGGCTGCACGGCTGCGGCGTCGGACAGGGCGGCTGCACTGCCTGAAGGCATGGAGGTAAAAGCCCAGCTGTAAGTAAGGCCATCACCGTCCGCATCGCTCGATCCGCTTGCGTTCAGGGTTGCCGTATCACCCACGAGCACGGTCTGGTCAGCTCCGGCATTGGAAACCGGTGCGGAGTTGGCCGTGGTTATGGTGACGGTATCCGGGGCGCTGTTCACTGTGCCGTCGTTTACGACGAGTTCGACGACATAGGTGCCCGGCAGGTCCACCACAAAGGTGGGCTGCACGGCTGCGGCGTCCGACAAGGCGGCGGTGCTGCCCGAAGGCTTGGAGGTGAAAGCCCAGCTGTAAGTGAGGGCATCGCCGTCCGCATCGCTTGATCCGCTTGCGTTCAGGGTTGCCGTATCGCCCACGAGCACGGTCTGGTCAGCTCCGGCATTGGAAACCGGTGCGGAGTTGGCCGTTGCAATGGTGACCGTGTCCGGGGCGCTGTCCACCGTGCCATCGTTCACGATGAGCTCGACGACATAGGTGCCCGGCAGATCCACCACAAAGGTGGGCTGCACGGCTGTGGCATCGGACAGGGTGGCAGTGCTGCCCGAAGGCATGGAGGTGAAAGCCCAGCCGAAGCTCAGGAGATCACCGTCCGCATCACTGGAACCGCTGCCGTTAAGAGTAGCGGTATCTCCTGGCAGAAGCGTCTGATCCGAACCTGCATCGGACACGGGGGCCTGGTTTGAAGTACCGGGAATACTGTTTGGATCACCGGGGAATGCATTGGCATTGATCTCTTCAATGTTGTAGAATCCGTCATTGTCCGAGTCCAGCCATTCAATTGATGCAAAGTCATCATTGTGGTTCTTCCAGTCTATACCGTAAGGATTATATCCTCCCTTTCCATCTATCTGGTTGTGGCACGTGATGCAGCTTCCCAGTGTAGTGCCTTTATCGGTACCTGAGGTTCCGTAGTAGCTGTTGAAAAGATCAACGTACTCCTTATGGGCAAATGCTATATTAAAGGAAAGCATTACGGATATGAAAGTGAATAAAGAATAGCAGACGAATTTTCTCACGATATTCTCCTTGGGGCAGATCTGTTTTTCTACATGATTCCGCATTTGTAATTCATTATACTGATATGCCGGCAATAGCGTAATGGGTTGAATAGAAGCTATCTCAAAAAAGTCTTTTGACGCAATTCGGGTGTTGGGTCCGGCTTCCAAATTCTCGAAATACGACAGCATGTCTGAAGTTTGGAACCCGGCCCGGGCGGCATCTATGACCAAAATCAGCTTTTTGAGATGGCTTCTAGTAAATTTTGAACAGGATGTTATGTCCGGCCTGCGATGCGATTACAACGGTAACGATCGAACCACTTTCGCACCCTTGTTTTTCCCGGCCACAGGAAAACTCAATCCCCGGATCTTCATCCTCTTCTTCTGGTGGGCAGGTGACCTTTCCATGCATAATTCTCCCCACAGAATAAATTGTTACCGGATAAAATGGTATAGCGGAGGCGGTCTCGTACTAAGCATCATTTTCTCCTTTTCAGCATCAGGATTAAAAGCCTCGTGTCAGGCTTGGTCATTTCCAGTCTTCACGTTCCAAGGATTCAATATCTGTGCCAGATAGTATCGAGACGACTAACGGCTTGAATACATATCATATCGCAATAGTATGAATTGGTGCTGCAAATCGGCTTTGTACTCTTTTGCTTTCAGTTGGGGTAACAATACTCTACGGAGAGCGGACTAACATATTGTTATCGCTGGACTTTGCGGCGCTGGAAATTTTGTGCACGGTTTTTTGGAAAAAATGCATTTTTCGTAACAACGCCGTTCCTTTTTGGCAATCGGCCGATGATTCGATGCGATGCGTGCTGCACAGCAGCAATCTTGGAGCAAAATCCTTCTTTTGAGATAGGTTATAGAAATCGGACGGCACCTGGCGTGAGAAGCAGACGAAAATGGTTCGGCGATAAGTTCCCAGTGATAACGTGGTGTCAGGGTTTCAGTGCGCATACGGTTGAGCCGGTAGACAAAATCTTCACCGTCTCGATTTTGTCTAACTGCTGTTCGGTGATCGATCCCCAGCCCATGATACGATAGAGAAGTATGTAAGATTGAACGAAGAACTTGCTTTTATGGTGGTCCACTCTGCACAAATGCAATTGGGGGTCAGTCATATCGGAATTGCAAAAATTCTAAAATCCCTTCATCGGGCTCCGTTCAACTCAGCCTGATAGTCCTCATAAAGCTGAAACGATTGCATTAAAATCTCCGCGAATTCTTTTCGTATACCTTCATCGCGGTGTCTGCGCTGGTGTTCGATGAGTTTCGCCGACAGACGCCTACGTTGGTCCATGAGCTTTGGTTTCCATTCTTTCAGGACACCGATCTTGCGCTCAAGCTCTTCTTTGCTGATCCACTGCTTCTGCCAGGTGTAGGTCGTGGTGTATGATGAAGCGCCCTGCAAGCTCTTCTCCATTTGGGGGGCGGTCTCTGCGGTTGCGATGGCAGCGTCCAAGGACTCGATCATATCAGCAGCCATTTTTTCCCCGGGTGAGGTGGGCAAAGGCTGGGGGGCCGTGCCGCACCCGGCCAATAAGAGAAAAACGCAGATACAAAGAGCTGCAATGGCGGCCGCTGTTTTTCTACTCATGGTCTCCCCTCTTTCCACCCTGATGCAGGATTGCCGTCGACATGCCGCTGCCTGTCCGGTTCGATTTCAGCGCGATACAGCCTTAAGCTGTTTGCCGACCACGGGAATATCTCAATAGGCCGCGGCCGGCGCTGCCATTGATGGGATGCATCTGGCGCAGCAGCAAGGGACGGCGGTTCACCGGGTGCCGGTTTGTATCCAAATTACCACACGATATTGGGAAGATGCAAGATTCCAAAGATCAGGATAAAGCGGGTTCATACAAAGGCATCGCGCAAAACTCCGTAAGGCCACAGGCCGGGAAAACAAAACCACGCAGAGCTTCTATCATTGCGGCTGCAACCGGGCGCATGGCACCCGGTTTGAAATAAAACCCATCACATTTAAACTTTCCGATACATTTTTTTTTTGATAAGCGAATTGGCATGAACTACCTGGCCCACCTGTATCTCTCGGACGATGATGACCTGGTACGCCTGGGCAACCTGATGGGCGATTTCGTCAAAGGACGACTCCAGGGCAAGTATCCTCCCGACATCGAGCGGGGGATTCAACAGCACCGGACCGTCGACCGCTTTGCCCAAGACAATGTGCACTTCCAAACCAGTTGGCAGCGGCTCGATCCCGACCTCAGGCTCATCCGGCCCCTGCTGATCGACATCTTCTACGACCACTTCCTGGCCAAAAACTGGGATCAGCTGCACCCTGTTCCGTTGAATCAATTTACCCGGCGGGTCTACTCGGTGCTGGAAGACCAGATGGCGGCCTTGCCGAAAAAGATGCAGCCGGTGGCCCGGCGGATGATCGACCTGGATTGGCTGTCAAGCTACGCGGAGCTGGACACCATCGATCTGGTCTTAAAAAGGATGGGTAGACGGTTCCGCAAACCCGTTGATTTGACGCCCGGCGGAATCGAATTGCGAATGAAAGCAAGCGAGTTGGAAACGGACTGCTTTCATTTCCTTCAACAGGCCAAAGCCTTTTTGATGCCCATGTCGTGAGTCGCACAAGATTCGGGCGCACATCCCCCAAGTTTCCGATCGTTGAAAGCACGCACCAGATCTGCTCCGAGGCGGGGATAGATGGCCAAGCATACCAATTTGGTCATAAATTCTCAGGGTCACATGAATGTCAACCGGCAAATGTTCACAAAATATTTAAGTTATCGTGATATTTGTCGATAGTTCGTTCAAAGGGTCGGATATGCTTGAATCGTCGGGCGCTTTGCAACCCACACGCTCCTGAGCGGTATCCTTGTTTCTCTAATTCATGCGCAAAGATTAAGCTGCAGGTGAAATACAGCATATCCCATTGGGAGTAAGACGATGCCAACAATATTGATAGTGGATGACGACCAACTGGGTCGAAAAATGATGACCCAGGTTTTAGACCGACGAGGCTACAATGCGGTTTCCGCACCTGACGGGCAGACGGCATTGGACAAAATCTCATCAGCTTCGCCCGATTTGATTCTGATGGACATCAAGATGCCGGGGATGGACGGGTTTGAGGTCGCCGGCAGGGTCAAAGAGAATCCCGAAACCAGCAATATACCGGTTATCTTGTTCACCGGCCTGGACTCCGCCGACAACCACATCAGGGCGCTTGACATGGGGGTGGACGATTATATTTCGAAAAGCGCCAGCCATGCCGAAATCGTTGCCAGGGTACGCTCACATTTAAAGATCAAGCAATTACGCGACCGGATGAAAACCTATCAGAAAAACCTTGAAACAGAGGTCGCGATCAGAACAAACCAGTTGAACCATGCCCTGGAACACCTTAGAGATGCATCGCTGGATGCCATCTTCAAACTCACCGCAGCCTCGGAATACAGAGATAACGAAACCGGCGCCCACATCAAGCGAATGAGCCATTATTCGGCGCTCATTGCGGAAAAAATGGGCTTGAAAAGCAAGACGGTTGAGGCCATCCGCTATGCCTCCCCGATGCATGATATCGGAAAGATCGGCATACCCGACAAGATTTTGCTCAAACCCGGAAAGCTGGATGCGAATGAGTGGGATGTGATGAAAAAACACACCGTCATCGGGGCCAAAATTCTGAAAGGATCAACCATCGGATTTGTCCGCATGGGAAAGGTCATCGCGCTGACGCATCATGAGAAATGGGACGGCTCCGGTTATCCCAACGGGTTAAAAGGTCGCCAGATACCGCTTGCCGGCCGCATTGTGGCCCTGGCGGACGTTTTCGATGCCCTGACGTCAAGACGGCCCTACAAAGATCCTTTTCCCGTTGAAAAATCGTATCAGATCATTTCCGAAGATAGCGGCAGACACTTTGACCCGGATGTGGTGGATGCGTTCTTTTCCGTCCAGGATGAGATCTTGAAGATTAAAGAGGAATATCAAGAAGACCAGGAAAGCCTGCTGCTCAAAATGGAACTTATGTCGGGGGCCTTTTTCGAAGAGGCGGCGCTTGGTAAAACCGATTCAAAACGTTTATCCGCATGAGCGGCATCATCACCCGGTAAAGCGTATTTCACCGCCAGGTTTCTGTTACCCCCTTTTTGACGGCCTGCCGCATGGCGACGGCAGATTGAACTTGACAGTCCAGCATAATTTAATGAAAATGGAGCCTGTGAAAAAGCCAAACCCCGAGTAATCGGGGGGCGGAAAGTCATGGGTCCCGAGATCCATAAAAAGAAAGAAGGGATCGCCAGGCTGCCAAAACGAAGGCTCATCAGTCGCGCCGCCAATTCGTTCGAATTCTCCCAACTCACCTGAACGACACAGCAAGCTTTCCCCATCCGGTCCGCAGCAGCAGGCATCATTCAAAAAAAGCGTCACGCGCTTACGTCTTGGGGAAAGGAAATGATTATGAAAAAAAGTAATGGCAATCGTGCGCTGTGTTGCTCCGACTGCGGTGCAACAATTGAGGAGTATGAACGCGTCGAATACGATGATCTTGACGCTATGACCGCTGAATGCCACCGTTGCGCCCAATGCTCTCATGATACGGCCTATCTTTGCAGCGCCAGCATCCAGCGATTCTTGATCGGGAATGTTGTCTGATATTGATTTGATGAGCGATCACCTGAAGCAGCGTTCCCCTCTCCTTCTATGATGCGGCACGGCGTGCTTCTGTGTCGGTTTATTCGCCTGCAACGCACGCGGTGTTTCAAAAAACAAGCCACCCGCTTTGCGGGTGGCTTTTGGTTCCGGCGGCAGCAGGCCGTGGTCGCAATACGGGTTGAAGGGGTAGGCCCGGCGCCGCCTGTGTCCCCATACCTGGCCAGGGCGCGGCACGGTTCGTAAAACTCGATGCGATAAGAAGATTCTCTTTTGCGCGACAAAGCGATATCTTTTTTCGTCTACCGGACGGTTTTTACTTCGGCCAGTATGCTTCTTGCCGGCGTTGACCGACCCGGGGCGACACAAGCCCGCTCCGCCCCGGATCTTACCGTCTGATCGAACCCGGATGCTACAGCGCGTTCTTATAAATCTGGATCACGTCGTTCAGATCCGGGCACCGGGGATTGGTGAGGCCGCAGGCATCTTTCTGTGCGTTTTCCGCCATCGTTTTCAGATCTTCCTCCTTGACCCCCATTTCGCTGAGGCCCGCCGGAATGCCGATGTCGATCGACAGCGTTTTAATGGCCTCCAGCGCTTTCTCCGCGGCTGCCCGTACCGACAGCCCTTCCACATTTTCGCCCATGGCGATGGCGATATCGACGAAGCGATCCATTTTGGCGATCATGTTGAAGCGCTCCACATGGGGAAGAAGAATCGCGTTGCAGACACCGTGCGGCAGGTCGTAGAAACCGCCCAGTTGATGGGCCATGGCGTGGACGTGTCCCAGGCTGGCATTGTTAAAGGCCATGCCCGCCAGGTACTGGGCGTAGCACATTTTGTCGCGTGCCTCCATATCCTTGCCGTTGGCCACGGCAGAACGCAGGTTGGCGGCGATCAGTTCGATGGCTTTCAACGCGCAGGCATCGGTGACCGGTGTGGCGATGATGGATACATAGGCTTCGATGGCATGCGTCAAGGCATCCATGCCGGTTGCGGCGGTGAGGGAAGGCGGCATTCCGACCATCAGCAGAGGATCGTCGATGGCCACGTTGGGCGTGACACGCCAATCGACGATGGCCATTTTTACCTTCCGGCTGGTATCGGTGATGATGCAAAAGCGCGTCATCTCGCTGGCCGTACCGGCGGTTGTATTGACCGCAATAAAGGGCGGCATGGCCTTGCCGGATTGATCCACGCCTTCATAATCACGAATATTGCCGCCGTTGGTGGCCACGATTCCAATGCCTTTGCCGCAGTCGTGGGCGCTGCCCCCGCCCAGGGAGACGATCAGGTCGCAGCCATTGGCCTTGTAAGCTTCCAATCCTTCATGTACATTGTTGTCAGTCGGATTGGGTTGCGTTTTGTCGTAGACCACGGGTTCGACCTCGCAATCACGACGGATGACGTCGACCACCTGATCCAGAATGCCGGACGCGACAATCCCCTTATCCGTACAGATAAAAGGCTTGCTGCCGCCCAACGTTCTGATCTGTTTGCCGATCTCTTTGTAAGCGCCAACGCCCATCAGCGTGACGGTGGGAATGAAAAATCCGAATACTTGCTCTTGTGCTGCCATGATGACCTCCTCGTAATGATTATCTTATGCGTTTGGTGGCATTTGCCTTGCTTTAATGGCAATTAACGGACCATTTGTTGCCGCCGGGCAGGGTCGTGGAGCTGATCAGATGCTTAACTGTTTAAAAACAATCGGTAAATTTTCACAAAAAAATATTGAACCGCCGCAGTTGCGCCCTTGGACGATGTTGGGGGGCGGCAAACCGGCGGTTCATGGCGGGTCATCCTGACCCGCTCCGGACCGGGCCGACGGGTCACAGTGCCCCGTTAAGCGCCCTTAATACCTATCGAGGCAGGAACGCTTATGGATGTTCGCAAATTCTCAGTGCCTGAAATCCTATGCGGCAGAGGCAGTCTGAAATATGCGGCCTTGTGCGCCAGGCGGTTGGGTGCGGAAAGGGTCCTTCTGGTCAGCGACCCCGGCCTGGAGCAGGCCGGTTGGGTCGAGAAGGTTTTTGACATCTTAAACGAAGAAAAACTGAACTGGACTTATTTCAATGAGGTGGAGGCCAATCCCCGGGACTACCAGGTAGAGATAGGGGCGGCGCTCTATCGTGAAGACAGATGCGATGTGGTCATGGCCCTGGGCGGCGGGAGCCCCATGGACGCCGCCAAGGGAATCGCCATCGTCGCCAGCAACGGCGGCAGCATCAAGGACTACGAGGGGGCCAATCAGATTCAACGCCCTTTGCCGCCGATGGTTTTTATGCCTTCAACGGCCGGCAGCGGCGCCGATATCTCCCAGTTCGCCATCATTACCGATACCCGGCGCCAAGTCAAAATGTCCATCATCAGCCGAACGCTGGTGCCCAATATTTCCATCATCGATCCGGAGTTGTTGACCACCAAACCCAAGGAGTTGATTGTAGTTTCCGCAATAGATGCCATGGCCCACGCCATCGAGGCTTATGTCTCGCGGATTGCATACGCATTTACCGAAATACAGTCGCTCAAAGCCATTGACCTGATCATCGAATACCTGCCCAGGGCCATTGAAAGCCGATCGCTGGAAGACCTTGAAAAATTGAGTACGGCAGGCACCTTCGCGGCCATGGCCTTCAGCAATGCCAGCCTGGGGCTCGATCATGCCCTGGCCCACTCCTTGGGCGGCAAGCTGGACCTGGCGCATGGGTTGGTCCACCCTGTCCTATTGCCCAATGTCATGCGGTATAACCTGCCGGCGTGTACTGCCAAGATGGCCGATATTGGGGAAATTGTGCTTGGCCGGCGCCTCGACGACGATGAGCAGACTGCCCTTGCGGCCATCGAAAAACTGAAAAACTTTTTCCGGGAGCTTAACATCACCACCGCATTGCGCGACATCGTCATGGATGCCGACGCCTTGCCGCAGATCTGCCGGATGGCGACGCAGGACGCCTGTTTGATAACCAATCCCCGGGAAGCGACCTGGGAAGCCATGCTTCAAGTATGCGAAGCATCCTGGTGACGGTCATGAAGCCCAAAGTAGAAGATCTCATCGGCCTGGGTCACACCAAACTCGGTTTTTTCAAAGAAGTCCAAACCAAGATCGGTGAACTGCAGAATTCAAACCTCGAATTGGAGCACAAGCGGCGACAGGTCCAGGCCATTCTTGACGGCATCACCGATATTGTGGCGGTCGTCTCGCCTGATTATCGCATTCAAACCATCAACCACAGCTTCTACGAAATATACGAAGCGGCGGACCCGGTGAATGCTTTATGCTACGAGGTTTTCAGGCAACGCAGCGAACCTTGCAGGCAATGCCCTTTGCGAGAGGCATTTCAACGCAATCGCGTCTGCGGCCAAAACGCCATCATAACCGTCAATGGCCGCAACCGGCATTTTGCGATTACGGCGTCACCCCTGCGGAACACAGAAGGCCGGCCCGGCGATATCATTCTCGTAAAGCGCGATGTGACCCTCGAAAAAGAGTACCAGGAAAAATACTATCACGCGGAGAAAATGGCCACCATCGGGTTGCTGGCATCCGGCGTTGCGCACGAAATCAACAATCCTCTGGCGGCCATCAGCGGATTTACCCAGGGACTGCGGCGGCGTTTGCCCAGGCTGGAGGAGTACTTGAAAGATACCGGTCTTCAGGAAGATTTTATCGAGTATCTGGATATTATTCACAACGAATGCCTGCGCTGCCGCGATATCGTCCAGAGCCTGCTGACCTTCAGCCCGCGCAAGACGCCTGATTTTTCAAGGGTCGATTTGAACCCCATTGTTCATAATGTGCTGCGGCTGTTACACCACAAGGTGAAACACCTTCCGCCCGGCTTGATCAAACAGTCGCTGGAACCGGATCTGCCGGCGATCAAAGGCAACCCGGCCGAACTGGAGCAGGTTATCCTTAATCTGATCCTCAATGCGCTGGACGCCGTGGAGGAACAGCAGGGGGAGATTCTCTTGCAAACCCGGCGGAAAGATGGGGGCTACAACATACTGCAAGTCATCGATAACGGCCGCGGGATCGAGGCGGATCATATGAAGAAGTTATTCGAACCGTTTTTTACCACCAAACCCGTCGGGCAGGGAATCGGCATCGGACTTTCCACATGCTACCATATCATCCAGTCCCACGGCGGCGACATCTCGGTGGACAGTACACCGGGACAAGGTGCCGCTTTTACCGTTACACTGCCTCAGATACAGGATACGGCAACCACCTCATGACACCGTCATTTGAAAAGATCCATATTCTCGTCGTCGATGATGAAGCCTCCATCCGCCGTCTTGCGGAAAAAGAGCTGGGCTCGGAGCGTCGGCGCATTATGACCGTCGGCAGCGCTCAGGAGGCATTGAAGGCCTTCAAAGGGAATTTTTTCGATGTCGTCATGCTGGATATGCGCCTGCCCGATGGCGATGGCATCGACGTGTTGACCCGGTTCCAGGATCTGGCTCCTGAAGTGCAGGTGGTGATCATTACCGGGTTCGGCGATGTGGACAACGCCGTCCAGGCGATGAAGATGGGCGCCTATGACTACATCACCAAACCGTTTGATCTCGATCGCCTCGAATTGGTCATCGAAAAGGCCTTTCAGCGGGCATCATTGCAGCGTGAAAATCGTCTGCTGCGCCACAGGCAGTCCGAACAACGCCCCATCAAGCTGATCGGGCACTCTGAAAAAATGCAGCAGGTGTGCTATCTGGTCCGCAAAGTCGCTCCCACCCAAGTCCCCGTTCTTTTGACCGGTGAAAGCGGAACCGGGAAAACCGTTGTCGCACGCTCGATTCACGAATTGAGTTCCCGCAGTGAAATGGCGCTGGTGACCAAGAACTGCGCCACGCTGCAAAAGGACCTGGTCCGCAGCGAACTGTTCGGACACCGCAAAGGCGCCTTTACCGGCGCGGATCAATCCCGCGATGGTTTGCTGACCTACGCCAATAAGGGTACGCTCTTTCTGGACGAGATCGGAGAGCTGCCGCTCGGCGTTCAAGGCGCCTTGCTGAAAGTATTGGAGACGCAAACCTTTCGGCGTGTGGGAGACAAAGACGAGCAAAAAGTGGATGTTCGCTTGATCTTCGCGACCAATAGAGATCTGCAGAAAGAAGTGGACGCCGGCCGATTCAGCGAGGCGCTGTACCACCGTCTGAATGTTTTCAATATCCCGCTGCCGTCGCTGAAACACCGCAAAGAAGATATCCCCGCTCTGGTGGAGTATTTTTTGGGACAACTGGCGACAGGAGAAGACCTCCCGCGGATCGCACCGCGTGCCATGAACTGCCTGCTTTCCTATGATTGGCCCGGAAATGTGAGAGAGCTCAGAAATGTCCTGGAACGCGGTTTGATTCTGACGGACAACAATCTGATTGTGGAACATACGCTTCCCCTGGAACTGGTCGGCACCGTTGGTGAAAAACATTCAGATGCACCATTTCCCACATTAAGCGAAATCGAACGCGACCACATTCTCAAAGTCCTCAATCTTGTCAATGGGCGGCGGGCCAAGGCGGCAGAAATTCTCGGCATCGGACGCAAGACCCTTTATCGCAAGCTGCAGGCATTGGACATCGATCATTAGCCCCCATACCAGACGGGTTTCCTCCGGATCAAATCTGACCATACGATTAAGCCCCATAATCGATGGGCGGCAGACGGGTTGTCTCCCTCCCAAACCGGCCGTGCTTTTGTTGAGGGCATAATGACCGGCTTTTCGCCCCACGTTGACAACCCTTGTTAAGGTCTCATATTTTGATTTATTTGTCCGGATCGCTCCAACCTATTCGCGGCGATCACCATTCGCTTTTCCTTATTGTTCCCGTTCACACAGAAATTCGATTTCCGGCGAGCGAGCAGCACTATTGCCGCGCATTCCTGTTTTCCCAAGCCCTCGAACCGGATAAATTTTCCATAGAATATAGCGGTTAAGCGTCAGGCCGTTTTGCAAGCTAAAGCAGGAACAGGAGGATGACATGGTTGATTCAATTGATATATCGAATTTGGCTGCCGCCGTTCGTGGTCCGATACTGGAGCCGGGGACACCCGGTTATGATGATTCACGTTCAATCTGGAACGCCATGATTGACCGCCGGCCGTCGCTCATCGTGCGCTGTCTCGGGGTTGCCGATGTGGTGGCCTGCGTCAACTTCGCCCGCGAGCGAAACCTTCCTTTGTCGATTAAGGGCGGGGGCCATAATATATCCGGCCTGGCTGTGGGTGACGGCGCGTTGATGCTCGACATGTCGCTGATGCGCGGCGTGTGGGTGGATAAAAACAACAGCGTCGCCTTTGCCCAGGCCGGCTGCCTGCTGGGTGATGTTGATCGTGAAACTCAGATCCACGGACTTGCGGCGGTTCTTGGGTTCGTATCCAACACCGGGATTGCCGGGCTGACCCTCGGCGGCGGATTCGGCTACCTGACCCGACGCTATGGTTGGACCAGCGACAATCTTAATTCTGTGGAGCTGGTCACCCCCAATGGGAACGTCATGTATGCCAGTGAGACGGAAAACGCCGACCTGTTCTGGGCGCTGCGCGGAGGCGGCGGAAATTTCGGTGTGGCGACGCGGTTTGAATATAAGCTGCACCCGGTCGGGCCGGATATCATTGCCGGCGCCATTGCCTGGCGGGCCGAGGATGCCGGAGAAGTACTGGATATGTTCCGCACCATCACCGCGGATGCGCACCCGGAATTGGTTTGCGTGGCCGTACAGCGTATTGCCCCACCGGCCCCCTGGCTGCCAAAAGAGGTGCATGGCCAACCCATCATCGCGATCTTCGTTTGCCATACGGGAACCATCGAACGGGGTGAAAAACTTGTGGCTCCGATCAAGGCTTTCGGTTCCCCGGTAGGCGACATTATCCAGCGGCGGCCCTATGTCTCACAACAGAGCCTCCTTGATGCCACCCAGCCCAAAGGCCGGCGCTACTACTGGAAATCCGAATATCTGCCCGGTCTCGAACCGGCGCTTCTTTCCAAGACAATCCGGCATGCCGGCAACACCGTCTCCCCTCACTCGGCAATCCTGCTCTTTCCCGTCGACGGCGCCCTGAATCAGTACCCGGAAGATCACTCCGCGGTGGGCAACAGGGAATCCAGGTGGGTGGTCAACATCGCAGCATCATGGGAAAAGGTCGAGGAAGATGAACGCAATATACAATGGGCGCGAACCGCCTGGCAGGATATGCGTCAATTTTCCACAGGCGGAACCTATATCAATTTTTTAACGGAGGAGGAAGGTGATGACCGGATCCAGGCGGCTTACGGTGAAAACTACGACCGTCTGGTTGAGGCGAAAACAAAGTGGGACCCGGAGAACATGTTCCGGCTGAACAAAAACATTCTTCCCAGGGGATAATGAAAAGCGGTGCATTTAAAGTAAATTGAAACCGGCGGACACCTCCTGCAACCTTATCTTCCCAAAGCTTTGATAAAGCATCCGCCGCCACCGCCACCGCCGCTGCCGGTGGTCGCCGGGCCGGTTGCTCCGCCGCCGGCACCGGATATGGCGTCACTGGCGGATATGGTCAACACCGCGCTGCCGGTGCCGCCCAGCGAAGCACCGATGGCGTTGCTGAGCAAGAGTTGGATGGTTTCATCGGGCTCTGACGCATCATCATCCAGAACTGGTACGGTAAAGGTCTTATCTGCAGCGTCGCCGTCTGCCCAGGTCAACGTACCCCCGGCGGCGGTGTAGTCATCTCCGGCGATTGCCGTGCCATCCGCTGTAGCGAAATCCACGGAGGCGGGGCCAGTGCTGCCGCCGGTCCGCCGCACCGTGATGGTTACGGTCCCCGCCGCTTCATCCACCGCATAGTCTGGTGAACTGAAGTTCACAGTGCCCGGGTTATCACTGGCATTGATGGTCAGGACGGCGCTGGCGATGGCGCCCAATGGCGCACCCGCTGCAGCGGAGAGAGAGAGATTGATCGTTTCGGCCGGTTCCGCATCGGAATCCTCCAGGATGGGAACTGTGAAGGTTCTGTCGGTGTTGTCTCCATCCGGCCAGCTGAGGGTGCCGCTCACCGATGTATAGTCGCTGCCGGCCACAGCCGTACCATTGCTGGAACTGTATGCAACGGACGCGGCACCGTCGCTGCCGCCGCTTCGCCGTACGGTGATAACGGCATTCATCGGGCTCTCATCGACGCTGTAGGCCGATGAACTGAACGCCAGGGTGCCCGACACGAGGGGCGTAATGTCTCCGCTGACCACCAGCGCATAGTCCTGGGGGCCGAAGGGAACATTCTGGCCGGCGACCCTGATGGTATAGATCCCGGTCTCGGGGGTGTCGACGGTAATGCCGACGGTGTTGTTCACCCGGTCGTATTGGGTCGAAAAATCAGGACTGTACCGAATATTGGCGCGGATCAAAGCGGTATAGGCGCTCGTCGACCATGGGGCGCCCGGCGACGTGGCGCTGACCGATGTCCGCCCCGAGGGATTGCTGTTTTCCAGTCCCATGCCGAAATTGCCGTCAGCCGCCCGTTCAATGGCGATGTGAA
The DNA here is from genome assembly GCA_050302315.1 of Desulfobacteraceae bacterium. Taxonomy (GTDB): domain Bacteria; phylum Desulfobacterota; class Desulfobacteria; order Desulfobacterales; family Desulfosarcinaceae; genus JARRKU01. The sequence continues at coordinate 4,128 of JBNLAV010000003.1, read as the reverse complement.
TCTCCCCGCTGGAGACCGTCAGGTTCAACGGGATGGTGATGAAACCGGTCGGAACATATGTCAGCGTTTTTCTGTAGCGTTCGTCGCTGGTGTCCGGGAGCCCGGATCCATCGTCGCCGTAGACCACCACATCGGCATTCGCAGCGGTACCGATGTTGTAATACCAGAAAGTGGTGCTGTCGAGGTAAGCCGGATAACTGGAAGGGGTGAACCGCACCGCATAGTTGTCAGCTCCCGCCACAACGATATCGGCCGTGTCATACGCCTGGGTATTGATCGGCGACGCTTGCAGGGCGTTGTCTGGATAGAAGATAGCAGACGAGGGACTGGTCAAATCCAAATCCAGGTCATTGACTAGTCCTCCCTGGGCGGAAGGGGAACCCGGATAATCGGTCCAGGTCAGATTGATTTTGATCGGCGCGCTGGAATCGTTGACCGTGAACGTATAGGCATGGCTTTCGCCTGTGTTCAGTCCGCTCGCCTGATCGTAGTAAAGAATATCAAAGGGTGCCGCCGGAAAAACGCCGTCACTGAGACTGATCCGTCCCCATCCTTCCACATTATTGGGTACGGGATCGTCCGGAATCTCCTGCGTTGCACCGGTGCCGTATTGGCCAGGTGAAATATCCTCGGCGCTGTTGATCAGGGCCGCCTTGATCAATGCAGCCGACGGGGATGCAAATCCTTCCCGGGTGATCAGATACTCTCGCATCAGCGCGGCGGTGCCGGCCGCCAAAGGCGTGGCCATGCTGGTGCCGCCGTACCACGCATAATGGTCATTGAAATTCCCCCATCCAACGGGTGAGCCGGACGAAAGCGCACCGGTGCGGGTGGACAATATGTTGGTCCCGGGAGCGACAAGATCAGGTTTATACCGGCCGTCCAGGCTGGGCCCCCGGGAACTGAACGCCGCCATGCCGCGGTCATTGTCTGATACGTGATCGCCGCGGATGGGATTGGAGGGATAGGTGTAGGGATCGGCGGTACCCCACAGCACATCCAGCCCGGCCCCTCCCGGACGGTCGCCTTCGCTCGCGCCGATGGTGAGACAATTCTTGGCGGTGCCGGGAGAGGCAATGCCGTAAAGATCGATAATCCCATCGGCATCCAGGTCGGTTCCATCGTTACCCGCAGCGAACAAAATTAAAAAATCGGGGTTGCTCCAGATATACTCGTCCACATCCTGAGAGTATGCCGTGTATGCGCTGCCCCCGTTGGCCCCCCAGCTGTTGGAATGCAAATGGGCGCCGGCGGCATCGGCCTCGGCAAACAAAGTATTGAGGTCCATGGGGAGTCCGGACAAGTCCCCGCTGTCGTTATCCTCCACGGCCTGGAAAACCAGGTTGGCTTTGGGGGCCGTTCCGGCGTGGGCTGTAGCCGGGAATGAATCGGCGGCCGGGTTGCTGCCCGACATTTGACCGTTGCCCAGCACCGAACCGGCGACATGGGTGCCATGACCGTTCACGTCGCTGGTATCCACGCCGATTTCATCGGCCGGCACGCGATCGATGATCTGGCTCACCCTGGAGCCGCCGCTGCCGTTTTCAAAATCATCGTGCAGATTGGCCGGGGAGGTGTAGCCCAGGTCTAAACCGGTATCGGCCACCCCGATCGTTTGCCCGGCGCCGTAAAGGCCGTGGGTGTCGCGGGGGGCGCGCACGCGCATGATATCGGTGGAGACATCGTTATACAATTTCCAGGTAGGGGTAGGTTCAACCCATCTCACGCCGTCGATGGCCGGCAAACGGTCGATACGATCCGTCGGGATTTCCACCGCCAGCGCGGTTTTCAGCTTTGTGCGCGTGCGCCCCTTGACCGATCCGCCAATATCGGCAACGCGCGCCTCGATGGCATCCGCATCCACTCCGGAAAACAGGTTCACCCTCAGGGTGACCGTTTCCACGGCCGCCCCGCTTCCCCGGCTGTGAAGCCTGCCCATCGCAGTTTTCGATATTCTGAAGCCCGGTTGGAAAATACCGATCCACCGCAAGTGGGGCATGGACTGCAGGACCGGCCGTTGTTGCGCCGCCACACGAACGACAAAGGCATAATCCGGCAGGTAATCCAAAATCTCGGCGCCGTTTCGCCGCAGATCATCTTTCCAATCCGCTTGTATGGGACCGTCGAATTGAACAATGTAATATCCGGTTTGCCCAGGGGCATAGCTTTGAATGCGAGCCAGCGCCGCAGATTGGGGCGGTATTCGATAGAGGGGATCGAATTGGGTTTCGCCGATACGAATCAAGCGCGTGGGTTTCCGCACCTTTTGCACACCCGATGCTGTCTCTCGGGGTGCAGCGATCTCCCCGGTAACGGTCTCGGAAAGGGGAATCAACTGTTCCGTCTGTGCCCATGCCGTCGGTACCGCAGCCAATGGGCATAGGAGCATCAGCGAAAACACAGACAAAAATACCATCACCGGCGTCTTGATCTTCACGATTTCCACTCCAGGATCTCCATATTCAGAAAGAATTCAACATATTCTGCACCATAGGGTGCAACTCAAAGTAAAGCGTGCGTCACGCAGCATTGAATGCACTACCCCGACGGGTAGCGATTTCTGTATTTGCTAAGATTGCATTTAGGATAAGTTCTAACGCGGATATCATAGGCAAAGTCCATGTGGCAACGAAATAATGCAGTTCGATCACCAACGCCCCATCTACCATCGCGCCTAAATCACTTCCACGCAAAAAGGGCCAGACCCATACCGCCCCGGGATCACTGGCCTTTATGAATCCCGGGGCGGTATCGCCTGCCTTTCTGCATTCTGAATGAATCAACCCAATAGGGTAAAGTTGTTGGTGAAATTTCCTCCCTCAACGCCGTTTTTGTCGCCATCCAGACGCGTGTCGCCGGTGTCTTTGACAGAGTCGAGAATGATCAGCTTGAAAAATCCATCCGGATCAAAGGTCAGAAGATCACCGATTGCTTTGGTGGAGGTCCAAATCAGGGTGCGGCTGTCTACCCAGGTAATGGCGCCGGCCGCATTGGGATCTTTTTCCGTTTGCACGCGAAAGTTCGACCTCGGCGAAAGGGTGGCTCTTTTGACGGGTTTGTTAAAAAGGACCTTTATCCTGATGTGATTGCCGGCGATCTGGAAATCCTGAGACATGCCTGGAGAGATAACCTGAAAAGGTCTTGCCTGCGGCCTGGCTGCGATCTTTACCCTTCTACAGGTCGTGTTGTTCCGTTCATTGGATTCTCCTATTTTCTTCGCCGAGTCGACAAAGCCGCCGATGCAGTATGCGCCGCCCGGTGTATCGGCAGGTATGGACAGAACGCCTGACAGACTGAAAGTCCTGGACTGGCCCGGCTTCAAGTCCGGCGTGTTGCTGATGCGGCCGCCCTGAAGCAGCACATCTTCATGGAAACCGGGCGAGTAATTTGCCAGGACCATCGGGATATTGCCGTCTGATGAGAGGGTCATGTCGACCATATACCCATCGTTGCCGGCGGACTGGGTTCCTCTGGCTGTCCGTTTACCGATATTTTTGATCGTAACCTTGCAGGAAGGGATCTTGTCTCCGGCAGTCAATGCGGCCGTTGCGTCGATCGATACGACAAGATCGGGCAGTGCTTTCCTGGATCGGTGCTTTTTGCTGACGGGCACATTTTTCATATCAGTGACCGTCTTGCTGTCTGCGAAAGAAGTAAAAGCGGAGCAAAGCAGGAAGCAGACTGCGAATGCTGCGGCGGTTAGTCTTGGGTGCGGTTTCATTTAGTTCCTCCTTAGGCTGAGTCATAATTGCTGATTGATTTTGACATTGGGTATCCGGAAGAATTGGAAAGGTTCAAAAAAATTATTACAAGAAGAAAGAAGACTGCCCGAATAAAGACAAGATCGCTTGCGGAAACCGTTTTTGTACTAGGCCTTCTCTTTGGTTTTCAAAGTTTGCCATCCGATGTATAATTGCAGGTATAGGCATGTGGCCGATCATCGGGACGCTGCCGGATCCGCCGGCACGCCTGCGCATCGCTCGCCGGGAAACCGGGGTCATATCTGGGCTGCATCCGCCTTGGCCCGCAACAAAGGGTGGATGCTGCCACCCGGGTTTAAGGCCGGAAGTTCATCTGCTCGAGGCGACGCACGATAACAGGGATGCGTTGATGCATGCGATTCCGGTT
>JBNLAV010000002.1:0-2806 GCA_050302315.1 Desulfobacteraceae bacterium | reverse complement strand
TTTTTATGCGACACAGGGGTTTTAGTAAGCCGACTTGTATTTCTTTGAATACTCTCCGGCTTTCATCTCTACAAAGTCCAGGATTTCTTTTCCCGGCAATCCTTTTTTGTTCATGCGGACCACATAGTCATCCAGGATGGGCTGCATGAGTTTCATTGCTTTTTGATTGTCCGCTTCGCTCCATCGGGTCATTTTCATACCCTTTTCCAGGCCGTAGTCGATGCCGTTGGCTTTCATCTCGCTGTCCCAAATCTGACCGGCCGTGAGGATGAATTTTTCATTTACAGCATCGATGGCTTTGCGGGTATCCGCCGGCAGCGCGTTCCATTTGTCCAGGTTCATCACGCAGTAATGAACACCGTTATAGACCGGCGGTACGATTGCGATATAGTCGGTAACGTCGGCCTGTTTCCATCCTTTGAGCACCTCGGGCGGTGCGACATTGCCGCCCACCACGCCTTTGCTCAATGCTTCATACACATCCGGCATGGGCATGGCCACCGGCGTGGCGCCGAGCGCTTGGATGGATTTGGCCGTCAGCCCGGTGGCGCGGATGCGCATGCCTTTGAGGTCGGCCAGGGATTCGACCTGTTTTTTTGTGAACAGAATGCCGGGCCCTACGGAGTAGAACCACAATACCTTCACATCTTGAAGCTCTTTGGGGTTGAACTTTTTGTAGCCGTCCCATGCGGTCATATTCGTTGCAGTGCAGCTGCCGAAATAGATGCCCGGCAGCTCGAAAGCTTCCATCACGGGGAAACGGCCACGGGTGTAAGCAAATGCGCCGACGCCGATGTCCGCCGTACCGCTGACGACCCCGTCGTAAGTCTCCGGTGCTTTGAGCAATGTTTGTCCGGGAAAGCTGGTAACTTTCACTTTTCCGCCGGTTGCCTTGCCCACTTCATCGACCCATTGTTTGATCAGCTTGGTGTTCATAAAGTGAGAAGCCGGGAAGAAATTGGCCAGGTTCAAATTTTCGGCACTGACCGAAGTTGCGCCGAGGACAAATACTAGCGCCACGGCGATGGCAAGGGATGAAAACAATTTACGATGATTCATAGCGTAGCCTCCTCACATGGATGGTGGTGCTGAAGCACCCTTGAGATCACTAATTCTGAAACCCTCTCTTTAACCTCCTGCCTGCCTGCCTTTTATTGGATGAACACGTAACCCCCCAGTTCGTGTCAAACCGTCGTGATGGTTGATATTAACCCATGGGAATATCCCCCAGGCTCAAGTCGATGGTGGTGACGATATTCTTGACCGTCTTGCGCTTCTTGCCTTTGCTGACGGTCAGGGTAAAGGTGCGGTCGTCTTTGAGACCGCGAAACCAGAAATCACCGAAGTTGTCCGTGACCGCAGTGAATTTCTCCCCGCTCTTGTTGTCCTCAAGCGTGCAGTCGGCGCCGATGATCACCTCTTTTTCCTTGGGATCGTACAGCGTACCGGCCACGAACTTTTTGGGCAGGTGCTGGTAGTACACCCGGGACTTGGTGTTGGCGCCCGGATTCAGCAGCTCGGCCTCCTTTATAAAATCGGCGAATTCCTCTTCTTCACCGAATCGCAGCGCGTCGGTGGGACACTGGTCCACACACCGCGGCACCGGCCACTCTTCCGGGTCGTTGTCGCGAAGATGTGCGCAGGAGGTGCACTTCTGGGCGATGTTGAGGTTGTCGTTGAAAAAGATGGACTCGTGCGGGCAGGTGTCCGCGCACAGCTTGCAACCCGTGCACTTGTCCGGATCGATCACCACCATGCCGTCGTCGCGCTTGTAAATCGCATCCACGTCGCACTGCTCGATGCACGGTGCGTCATCGCAGTGATGGCACATTTTGGGAATATAGGAGACTTTGACTTTGGGCACCTGGCCGCGCACTTGTTCCGTCAACCCGATCCAGAACTGCCCCGTATCGGGCTGGGGCTTGGCATACGGGCTCCAGTCATTGGCCACATGCTCGTCCTTGCAGGCAATCTGGCAGCAGTAGCAGCCGTTGCAGACCGACAGATCGATGGCAAATACTTTCATTATTGGTCACCTCTCTCGATCCAGGCATCCACCCGCAGGCCGGCGGCCGGATCGTACTTGCGTTCAAATGCTTCGGGATAATCCCGCTGCCACTGGTCCCACTCTTCACCCGTGACCCTGGCCACTTCCACCAGATAACCGCCGCCGATCTGCCCCACGCAGTTTTCCGATGTAATCCCTTCGGGGGTGATGGTGTTGATGGCGCCGCCGCGCTCGATCTCGCCGGTCTTGATGGGATCGTGCCGAGCGCCGTGATCCATGTAGCACACCCCCGGCCGGACGCGTTCGGTGACATAGGCGCCGCCCAGAACGATGCCGCGTTCGTTGAATATCTTTATGATATCGCCCTGTTTGATGCCGCGCTTCTCGGCCTCCGAAGTGTGCAGCCAGATGGGCTCGTAATTATAGCCGTCCGGGCCCAGGATCTTGCAGGTGGGCGCCTCCCGGGTCCAGGTGATATCGTCGCACTGGGCGTGCACCCGCCAGCGGCCGTGGTTGGACATCATCAACAGGGGGAACATCTTGGCCCGGTGGCTGGAGAGCCGCTCATCATGGATGTGGCTCTTTTCGATCCACTTGGGGATCGGCGGCCGTTCCTTGTCATCCGGATAGGCTTTGGCCAGCGCTTCGGAGTAAAACTCCAGCTTGCCCGTGGGCGTGGCCAGGGGGAATTTCTCCGGATCGTTGTAGAAATTACGGAAGCCGGGGGGATCGTTTTCCCAGTCCTCGGCCGTGTTGTAGCACCAGTATTTCTTCTCTGTGAGCTGCTCCCAGGAGACC
>JBNLAV010000001.1:0-1573 GCA_050302315.1 Desulfobacteraceae bacterium | reverse complement strand
GTGGCAGGACAAGAATGGCCAGGACCGCTACACCACCGAGATCGTCGCCGGTGAAATGCAGATGCTCGACGGTCGGGGCGGCAGCGGCGGTGGCGGCAACTTCGGAGGTGGTTCCGGTGGCTCGAGTGGCGGCAGCGATGGCTTTCCGCCGCCCCCCTCCGGACCGGAAGGGGATTTCGACGACGACATTCCGTTTTAGGATGACAGGTCTCTAGCACTCAACGATATCGGGCGGGCCAGTGAGTGGCCCGCTTCTCTTTGTCAGGGTGGCAGCGCGCAATGACCAACGCACAGTCAGCAATCAAACGGATAGAACAACGCACCGCCGTGATCGGCATCGTCGGCCTGGGATACGTCGGGTTGCCGCTGGTGCTGCGCTACTGCGAAGCCGGGTTCAAGGTGCTTGGGATCGATATCGATCCCGTCAAAGTAGACAAGCTCCGCCGCGGTGAGACCTACATCAAGCACATACCGGCGGAAAGAATTCAGTCAATACAATCCACCGGATTTGAGGCAACCACCGATTTTGGGCGGGCATCCCAGGCCGATGCCCTAATCCTCTGCGTACCCACGCCGCTGACCCGTCACCGTGAACCGGACCTCAGTTACGTGATCGGAACGCTGGAATCCCTGTTGCCGGCACTGCGCCCGGGACAACTCGTGTCGCTGGAGAGCACCACCTATCCTGGCACGACCGACGAGGAGATCGTCCCGCGGATCGAATCGAGGGGCTTCACCGTGGGTGGCGATATTTTTGTTGCCTATTCGCCGGAGCGTGAGGATCCCGCCAATCCCCATTTCGAGACCCGCACCATTCCAAAAGTGGTGGGTGGCGTCACGGAACATTGCCTGCAGGTGGCAGTGGCACTCTACGGTGCCGCCATTGATACGGTGGTGCCGGTCAGTTGCTGCAAAACCGCCGAGATGGCGAAACTGCTGGAAAACATCCACCGCGCCGTGAATATCGGTCTGGTCAACGAGATGAAGATCGTCTGCGACCGCATGGGTATTGATATCCATGAGGTGATCCGTGCCGCTGCCACCAAACCGTTCGGTTTCACCCCGTACTATCCCGGCCCCGGCCTGGGTGGACACTGCATTCCCATCGACCCGTTTTATCTCACCTGGAAAGCAAAAGAGTACGGCATCAACGCCAAGTTCATCGAACTGGCCGGGGAGGTGCACACGGCCATGCCGGCGTGGGTGGTGGCCCAGACCATGGATGCGCTCACCAGCCACGGCAAGGCGATGCGCGGTGCCCGCATCCTGGTGCTGGGCGCAGCCTACAATAAGAATCTGGACGACATGCGTGAATCTCCGGCTGTCGAGCTTATCGTTCTGTTGCAGAATAAGGGTGCGGATGTGGACTATGCCGATCCGCATGTCCCCGTACTGCCCAGGATGCGTAAGTACACATTGGAAAAACGCAGCGTTGAATTGACCGCTGACAGTCTGGCCTCCTACGATGCGGTTCTGCTGGCGACAGACCATGATGCGTTTGACTATGCATTGATCGCACAGCATGCCCGGTTGATTGTGGATACCCGGGGTGTCTACCAACAGAACATGCCCC